>NZ_JBCGUH010000001.1:410288-574075 GCF_039822605.1 Paenibacillus wenxiniae | reverse complement strand
TCTTCTAGTGTTAGTGATTTCCTAACACGAGGTTCAATCGAAAGTGATTTTTGCAAAGCAAAATATCTTACCTCTTCCAAGCACGGGAATCTACCATTCATTTCTACTCCGTAGATTCCCGTGCGAGACCGGAGTCCGTCCCTTTATTCCTTCCCGGAGTGGTGCCTGTCTCATCCAAAACAATTTGCGTACACATCCAACACCCAAACCATTAACGATGAACATCCACCGAACGGATATCCTCACGTCCGCTATGCTGTACTTCATCTGGCAAGTACAGATTATGTCCAGGCTGTTTGTTTTCCCAATAGATCGAGGCAAACAGACGCTGTGGGCTGACGAGTGGTGAACCGCCATTAATGCGCGGGATTGCCAGCGGATTGTCGTTGCGAGAAGCTAGACCGAGTGTAGTCGTGAAGGCGTATTTGATGCCTGCATCTTTTACAACTTGCTCCACTTCCGGTGTGTACAAGCCATATGGATACGCAAACGAATCGACAGGACGTTTGTTCAGCGTTTTTAGTTGATCGATACAGGTAGCCAGATCACCGCTAATACGAGTGATGTACTCTCCCGGTGATTCCTTCACGCCATCTTTAACAAGCGGTGCGGTCAACGCATCGGTCGTCTCGCTTGTTTTGTAATGCAGATGGTTCGTATGAGGCTGCACTTCTGTATTCGGATCGGCAGCAAGCATACTCTGGATTTCCTGCCGGGTCATATGCGGCGTGTATACCATTGCTTTTTTGCTAAAGTCGCCAGTGATGACGAAGCTAACGCCAGAAATGCCACGTTCTTTCATAATCGGATACGCGGTTGTATAAAAGTTTTCGTAACCATCGTCAAATGTAACCAGAACGGCATTTTCCGGTACAGCAGCACCTTCCATAAAAGAACGGAACTGCTCTAATGTAATAAAATTCATACCTTTTGAACGTAAGAAATCAAGTTGAGCTGCGAACAAGTCCGGCGTAATAATATCGCCGCCTTTTTCTGTTGAACTCATATCGTGGTACATCAGTACCGCTACATGATCGTCATACAGCTTCGTTTTCGGAATGTGATTGAATTGCTCTACAGGTGGTAATTCACTTTCCGATAGTGGTGCTGGTGGAGAGGAAGCGTGATGCTCTGCTACAGGTGATTCTGCTTCTGTACGAGTCTGTGTGCCGAATACCTGTTCTAAAGGGCCGTTGTCCAGATACAATGCGAGAAAAACAGCCGCTCCACCCACGATAAACGCACCTAATGTGAGTAGTAGTGTTTTAAGCCATACCATTATTGCATTCCCCTTTGTTCGTTGTAATAGGAAAGTTTCTTAGATGTATATCGGTCAGGGGATATGCTGAGATTAGAGAGGCGAGCAACTTTAATTATCATTTGTAAAAAAATCCCTTATTCTGATAGCGATTAACTGTACTGTTCTCTATATTATGTCTGCGGCAATGAATGTGGCTGCTGTACAGCCTCTACAGAAATATGGCGCCCCGCTGCAAAATCAAACAATCCGAGATCGGTCAACTTGAGCGTTGGAATGACAGGCAACGCAAGGAAGGACAGCGTTAAAAATGGATCGAAATGCTGTGCCGCTCCAATCTGCTGGAGTGCGTGTTGAAGCTGCTGGAGCTGTATATACACCTGTTCATATGGAAGTTTGGATAATAGCCCACCAATCGATAATGGCAAAGACGCAAGCACTTGATCGCCAGCCACGACAGCAAGTCCGCCGCCCAGCTCGGTCACATGACGGATGGCCAGTAATAACTCTTCATCTGATGCACCCGCAGCAATTAGATTATGCGAATCGTGAGCCACGGTCGATACAATTGCTCCACACTTCAGCTCAAAACCTTTCACAATCGCACGTCCAATATGGCCGGTTCCTTGATGACGCTCTGCGACAACAAGCTTGAGCAAATCGCGCTCTATGGACGGTACGAAGTGACCGTTTGCAATATCTGCTCGTTCCAGTGCATGACGCGTAACGATCGATTGCGGAATAATTTCAATCACATTGCACAGTTCTGAGCTGAGCGGTAAGGCGAGATGTTGTGCTTCCAGTGGAGCCATATGACCGCGCGCAAGCGCCGCTGCACCAGTATCACGAGCCGAATTAGCATCACGAGCTGAAGCAGCCGCAGGGAATACGGATTCCTGTAAGTGCCGCTCGATCACTACAGCACGCCCCTGTTTATATACGCTGTGTATCGTTAGTTCCTCCAGATTGTCGAGCAGCACCAGATCAGCGATATAGCCGGGTGCAATCGCACCGCGATCCCGTAGACCGAAGCATTCCGCCGTATTGAGTGTTGCCATCTGAATAGCGGTAACAAGAGGAAGACCATAACGAATCGCTAACCGCACATTATGATCGACACTACCTTCATCCAGTAGATCGTCGGTTAACTTATCATCGGTGACAAATACACAGCGACGTGCATTATAGGGTGTGACAGCTGGTAAAATCGCTTCGAGATCTTTGGTCGCCGTTCCTTCGCGAATCATCACATACATACCGCGTGCCAGCCGCTGCTTTGCTTCCTCGGCGTTAATACATTCATGATCGGTACGAATGCCTGCTGCTGCATACACGTCAAGTTGATCGGCAGCGATGCCGGCTGCATGGCCGTCGATTCGTTTACTATAGGCATGAGCTGAGGCAAGCTTATCCACCATATCAGGATCGGCTCCAGCCAGTGCACCATAATCCATCACCTCTGCCAGACCGAGTACACGCGGGTGATTATAAAATGGCTCTAAATCCGCTGCGGTCAAATGTGCCGCACAGCTCTCAAATGAAGTCGCTGGCACACAGGAAGGAAGCATAACAAATTGATCCATCGGTAAGCCTTCCGATTGCTCCAGCATATAACGAATACCTTCAACCCCTGCAACGCTCCCAATTTCATGCGGATCGGTAATGACGCTTGTTACGCCATGCTGTAGCACGACTCTGGCAAATTCCTTTGGGGATAGCAGTGAACTTTCAATATGCACATGTCCATCGATCAGTCCGGGAATAATCCATTTGCCATTTGCCTCGATAATCTCTTTACCTTCATAGCTTCCAATCCCAGCGATCACGCCATCCACGATGGCGATATCCGCCTCCATTATTTCTCCACTGAACACATTGACGATTTGCCCGCCACGGATGACCAGATCGGCAGACTGATGGTGAGCAGCGACTTCGATTCTACGGGTTAATGCAGCTTGATTCCATTGCATAGCACACACTCCTCTGATAGAAATTAGTTTGTCCGACTGGCTGTCATGCGGCATGACATGTAACGGGATCAGCAATCATTCAGAAATAGCCACAAATGGTTAGCATGTCCATACTAGTAATCTATACCAGTAATTCTGAATGCAAAAATCCCGATCACAAAAAAATGCATGACAGACAGACGGCAGCATTTTTTCGTAATCAGGAGTTTACGGTTCCTGGTAGAGACCCCCGGCCCATATTATCGGGGTTATACGAAAGACAGTTATGCGTACAACGATATGACCTACATAAGAATAAATTAGCATTATTTTAGAGGAAACAGAATCAATTGGCAAGCATAAGTTATTTTTTATTACATCAATCGCAGGTTTATTCGTTTTATCATACAAATCATAGTTTTAATTTTGGATGACATGACAATAAAATTAACATATACTATCGAAAATAAAACGAATATCGCTATAATGGGAATAATTCAAGACAGGCTGAATACAGTTTGATGATAAAACATATTTCAAAATGAATGGATGCAGTGAGTGCATAAAATAGTTTTTAAAATGGGAAAAGACTCCTTCCGCGTAGAAATTATCAATGTATAGAGTGAGCTGTGGCGATCCATATACGATGCGATGCCTATGCTGAATGAGTAATAAAAATGAACAATAAATACATGATGAATGATCATGGAATAAGTATTAAATGAATAACATCTATGTGATTTAATATGACACAATATTACCTGCTTTTTATAATCTATGCTACAAACGAAAGGTATGAGGGCTATGAGTTTGGAAATGTTGAATACACGAGTGAAACAGGATTTGGCTTATCTCGCTTATGGTGGAGCGGACTGGGTGCGTCCGGTAGAGCATCCGGAAGGCCATGTATATGATGTGGTCATCATTGGTGGTGGACAAAGTGGACTTGCCGCCGCATTTGGGCTATTACGTGAGCGTATATCGAATATTCTCGTACTTGATGAAAATGCAGAAGGACAGGAAGGTCCGTGGGAAACGTATGCGCGTATGGTAACACTGCGTACCCCGAAGCATCTAACTTCAGTCGATCTGGGCATTCCTTCATTGACCTTTCGCTCCTGGTGGGAAGCGCAGACCGGACAAGCAGGCTGGGAAAAAGTAGACAAAATTCCGCGTGGAGACTGGATGAATTATTTGCGCTGGTATCGCCGTGTGCTCGATCTGCCTGTTGTAAATGACACCACATTAAAGCTGATTGAGCCGCTGGAGCAAGGTGTTCATCGTTTGCATCTGGAAGGGGGAGGTGCTCCATCTAGTGTAGTGTTAGCACGTAAAGTTGTGCTGGCAACGGGGATTCAAGGTGGTGGAGAATGGCATGTACCGCCAATAGTTGCGGAACATCTGCCTGCTCATCTCTATGCACACACATCGAAGACGATTGATTTTGATACGCTAAAAGGGAAAAAGATCGCTGTGCTTGGTGGAGGTGCGTCTGCTTTTGATAATGCGAACTATGCGCTCACGGAAGGGGTGGCGGAGGCGCATGTATTTGTACGACGGGAAGTGCTGCCAAGCGTGAATCCGATTCGGCAGATGGAAGTGTCGGGGATGATCGAACGTTTCCACGCTCTGAACGATGAGGAGAAGTATAGGACGATCTCCCATTTCTTCAAATTTAATCAGCCTCCGACCAATGATACATTTGAGCGTGCAGCCGCATGGCCGGGATTCCAGCTGCATCTTGGATCGCCGTGGTTGAATGTAGAGCAGCATGGAGAAGGTGCCATCGTCACTACGCCACATGGACAGTTTTATTTTGATTTTCTGATTGTGAGTACAGGGCTGCTCAGTGATCCAGCGCTTCGTCCAGAGCTTCAGCTTGTAGCTGATTATATTGCACGCTGGAAGGATCGATACGTAGCGCCTGCTGAGATAGCCAATGAGCTGCTGGATGCGCATCCTTACTTGAGTCCAGGCTTTGCTTTTCAAAGTCGTAGTGAGCAGGGGGAGAAGCTGCTGCATGGTCTATTTGTGTTTAACTATTCGGCGCTGGCAAGCTGTGGTCTATCGGCTTCCGCCATCTCCGGCACCAAAAATGCTGTACCTAAGCTCGTAACAGCGATAGCGGATCAATTATTTTTGGATGATAAACAGGAAATTTTGAGTCGTTTCCTTGCATATAATGAACCGGAGTTTGTAGGTCGTTGGCCTAAGGTGGTGCAGGCTTAATTGAAGAACTGAGTTAAGGACGGCATCGTTTAGCGAGGGAAGACGATAGTATAATTGTTTAGAAAAAGTATGATTGTTTAGCAAAAGATGAGTAGATCATTGGTTACAGATTGGACATATGGTTTAGAGACGAATGGGATATAAAATAAAACAGGGTTTTCTTGCTCACGTATGGTGGCGAAGCGAGAAAACCCTGTTTGCTATGATGTTAGTCTGCTAGGTTTGTTAACTAGCATGAGTTTGCTTTGTTCAGGAGTGGTCGTCACACTTGTGCAGTTGCAGTTGCAGTTGCAGTTGCAGTTGCAGTTGCAGTTGCAGTTGCAGTTGCAGTTGCAGTTGCAGTTGCAGTTGCAGTTGCAGTTGCAGTTGCAGTTGCAACTCTATAATTACATCGTACCTTGACCGAGCTTAATTTTAACTTTAAATCTGCTTCCAGTGCTGAAATATAGCCATACGAACACACAATAAGAGTTGGAATTTAATATGATTAAACTATGAAGATAGTGAACGTATTAAGATAGGCGAGCAATCTTTAAATGAGTGGATAGGAGTGATCAGGCGGTACGTCCTTTTCTGGTAATAACAGCTTTGCCAGCTCGGTTAGCTGTGGATGCTGACGAATTGCCTGGACAGCCAGGCGCGCTATATAGTGTGCACCGTATTCGGAGAAATGCGTATTATCGCTAACACCATCAGGATAATTTGGATGTGCGCCGGTACGTAGATGCATAAATAAACGCAAGGACTGTTGCTCACCGAGTTGACGATATAACTGTTGACTGTGCTGAAATAAATCCACGAGTGGTGTATCCGTCTCTACTGCGACCTCCCGCATCGCTTCGGGATACGGACCAAGTGCGTGAGGATCAAGCTGCCCATTTTCCAAATATAGACGGCGACTGACCGAAGTGAGCAGTACAGGAAATGCACCTTTAGCACGAGCCGTATCGATATATTGTCGTAGAAAATGGCGATAATCCCGCGCTGGATCAGCGTAGCGCGTCGGATCTTCTGCCTTGCTGTCATTATGACCAAACTGAATCAACAAATAATCGCCAGTTTGGAGCTGATCCGCTACATATTGCAAACGTCCTTCTGTAATAAAAGAACGCGTGCTTCGTCCGTTGACCGCATGGTTATGAAGCGCTATACCAGGCCGCATATCATGGCCCACATATTCACCCCAACCGCTCATCGGTTTCTCGGTTGCCCCTTTGATCGCAGCAGTAGAATCGCCTACTAGATGTATAGCAGGTAAGACAGAGGTAACATCTGCTGGTGTATGTATTGCTGCAATTGTATAATTGCTCGAACTCGAACTCGAACTCGAACTCGAACTCGAACTCGAACTCGAACTCGGAACAGAAACCTCGGTAATCAACGTTTGCTCGTTCACCGCCTCATTTACATATCCATGACGTTGCAGCCAGCGGGCGGCAAGTTCAGTCCATATGCCGCAATACGGATGATCCTCAGCCAATCCCAAACCGTGTCGTCCCTGCTGGAACACATGCAGTTCATGTTCAATACCAGCCGCTGTTAATGCTCCAGCCATAGATAAACTATTTTGTACAGGTACGCTTGTATCATCTGCACTTGACCAGATAAAAGAAGGGGGAGTACGTTCATCGACCTGACAGTCTGGCGAGTACAGGCAGATTTGTTCTATACTCGGTTGAGTGCCAAGCAGGAACTGTCGGCTTCCCTGATGCACATAAGGATCGTTCATCGTAATGACGGGGTAAGCGAGCAGCAGCAGATTGGGACGGATCGTACCTAACGTGGCAGTAAGTGCAGCCAGATGTCCGCCAGCCGAGAAGCCGATTAATCCGATACGATCCGGCAGCACATGCCAGCCGATCTCAGTTCTCTGTTGTTGGACGGCTTGCAGTGCTGCTTCGACCTGCTTCATAAGCAGCTGTGGCTGAATGACAGGCGCTTCCGCTTGTCTGGTAGCTTGTTCTGTAGTAGCTGTATGAGCATCCTGAGCTACAGTGTCATTCTCGATAGGATGCAGAGTGGAACAAGGCTCCATCTGTTGTTCGTAATCGGAGTACGTATCGTAATGCAATACCGCTGCGTGAATACCAAGTCCATTGAGCCAGCGTGCAATCGGTGCGCCTTCGTGTTCTGCCAGATGATGATAGCCACCGCCTGGCAATATAACGATACACGGACGTGCTGTAGCATTTGTGAGGGAGACCGGATAAAGTACCAGTTGGGCTAGTTTATGATCAGGTTTGGATATTGCGTGAGCTGAGTGATGGGGTATAGGTGAGGAGTTATTTGTATCGATTGTATACTTATGCTGTGGCTGAACGGGTATTCCGTTCAGCATGAGCGTGCTCTGTGAGTTGGTTTCGCTTCTGCTATCAAAGATTTGTGTGAAACGATTACTGTCTGTACATATTTCCGAATCGAGTGTAATGTGCAAAATCGACATGGTCGTCAGCTCCTTTGCCGGATAATGGTAACCCTAAATCAAAAATAAGGGTTGGCCAAACTGTTTTTGTTAAAGAAATCCTTAACATCCATAATATGAAAAGGGTATAATAGTTCTTGTCCACTGCGATCGACTCACGCATAATAAAGAAAAGTATGAAGCTGATGACTGAACCAATGGGGGAAAATGATGAAAAAAGGGATTATGTTTTATAAGATATTTATTCCTATTTTAGTGCTTGGCATTGGTTTGTCGATTAGCTTCGGTATTTACATCTATTTCAGCACCGTGCATTCGGTTACGGATAGCATCGCGACCAACAAGCAGACGTACATGATGCAAATGCGCAACAATGTGGAGCAAAAGATACGTACTATTGAATACGCTTTCAATACATATAGCACAACGAGTTCGTTTAGTGAAGTGGTGAATAACCCGATTACCGAGCGTGACTTTATCGCTTATCGGGATGTGAACACTCAGCTCAATTATATCGCCACGATGGGGCTGGATGGTGCCAAATATTCTCTGATCAGTCTCAATCAAAACTGGCAAATTTCCAGCGGGCGCTTGACCCATTTAACCGCTCCGCAGCGCGAGCAGCTGTATCGGGAATATGTAGACAGTCAGGATCAGAGCCTGTTCTGGGTGAAGACCGATTCGGGTATCCGATTTGTAAACACATTGCCGGTTTTCTCTACACGTAAGCAGGCGATTGCGCTATCCGATATTTCAGCGGATACGTTGAATCGCACGCTGCATACGGAGGACAATTCGCCTGTGTTTATTTTGAATCGGCAGGGTGAACTCATGTATGATACTGGCAACAATGCTAATGTGCTCGCAAATGGGCGGGTGCAAGAGCTACCGGGCACGATTGGCAATGACCAGTCGGTTGGTATGCTGACGCTAGATGATGAAGCAAACAAGCCTGTACAGCTTATTTATGCCAAATCTGCTTATAACAACTGGGTCTATTTCACGGTACTGGACCCGGCTGAAATCGCTGCTGCGCTGCAAACGACACGTTATGGTTTAATTGCGATCGAGCTGGTGCTGATTTTGCTAATTGTGATGGTCGCTTACGGGATTGCACTTTATTTTACAAAGCCGATTCAGCAAATTCGCCATAGCTTGCCAACGGCTGCACATGTGCAGTCCAAAAATGAAATCGAATGGATTTTGTCGTCTATCAATCATATTTTGACCGAAAAGCAAAGTTTGGAAACGTTAATTGAAGCGGAACAACCGCAATTGGAGACGCAGCTTGTGCTTAATCTGTTCCGCAACCGGATCAAGGCAGATGAATTGGAAGGTCAACTAGCACGTCTCGGCTACAGTAGACTGGATGGACGTCATTATGTCACGATGCTTGTGCAGCTCGATAATTTGGGCAAACGTAGTGTCGCTGATCGCGATGTGCTCATGCTCGCCATGAACAAAATTGCCGAAGAACTCATTCCAGCAGAGCAGCGGCTATTACCGATCATTTTGAACGATGATACACAGGCAACAATTCTTATGTTCTCTGATCTAAATGAGCAGGAGATTCGCAAGCAGGTGATCGCATATGCGAAGCTCATGGTGCGTAGTGTGCGTGACTATCTCAAACTGTCGGTTAGTGTAGGCATTAGCCGCACGTATGACAGTCTGCTGTCCAGTAAAGAAGCGGTGGAGATGAGTAAACAGGCGTTGCACCAGCGACTGAATCTGGGTAAGGAATCGATTATCTTTTATGAAGATATTTCGAATGTGGTCTCCGGACCTGTCCTGCTGCATTATCCGACAGAGCTGGAAGCAAGACTGTTCGATGCGATTCGGCTTGGTGATGAAGAGCAAGTATCCTCCAGTTTGTATCCGCTTATGGCTGCATTCATGAAAAAAAGTCGCCATTCGATGGATCTGGAAGTGATGCTGGTGCGACTGGTCAACAATCTGATTCAACTGGAACAGCTACTCGGTTTGGAGGTGCTGCTGACCAGAGATAATCAGGCGCTATATCATCGTTTGCTTAGCATTCGCAACCCGGAAGAGGTTGAGCGTATTTTGGTGGAGCAGGTTATTTTCCCCATGGTACGCAGTATGAAGGAGAAGACGAGCGAGCAATTCCGCTGTCTCTCCGAAACGATTGCGGATATCGTGCGCCAGGAATACGATCGCGAGCTGTCACTAGAGATGATTGGCGATCGCTTGCATTATAATCCGAACTACCTGAGCAGCATTTTCAAAAAAGAATACGGCACGACCTTCAGCGACTACCTGATGAGCTATCGCCTGGAAATGGCGAAAAAATGGCTGACCGAAACCGATCAAACCATCAAAGAAATCGCCGAGCGACTGCAATATCATAATCCCCAAAACTTCATCCGCTCATTCCGCAAAAAAGAGCAGGTTACTCCGGGGACGTATCGTAAAATGAGGCAGATGACTTGATTCGACTGTCCAAGCTCCTATGCCTGATAAACCTAACCATTAATCTAAGGCATGCCCGCAAACTTGTTTCATAATGCTTCAACCACTCCAGGAAGGAATAAGGGGACGGACTCCCGTCTCGCACAGGAATCTACAGAGTTAGAAGTACATTGTAGATTCCCATGCTCAAAAGTCGTCCTTACCCCTTATTTCCTTCCTTCCGTTCTGTGCGGTGTGCATCCATATAAGTTTGCTTGAATCCTTAGTTAATCTAAATACCAAACATAAAACACCATACATTAATATTCAGCTACTCCATTTCAAATTAACATTTACGAATATCGGGTATTATACACACACTTTATACCGCCAGATGATGTTTTATAAAGAGTTCCTAATATCAAAGCAAGTTTAGAGTCATATATTAGAAGTAATAATCGATAAATAACAGTTTAATAATTCGGTAGATAGCACTTCGCAAATGGTAAGCCATGAATGATGATTGATAAATAGCAGGTAATGCAGCAAAGAAGCTTTACTGTAAGCTAAACTACAATAAACCATATAATGCTACAAACTAAAAGGATTACTCCTATGCAGTGCATCTCATACGGGCACATTCAATTTAAAAGATGTGGATGCTCGCAAAAGTTACAATCTAACTCGAAAATGTGCAGATGAAATTTTGATTCCAGACATCGAATTACGTAGACTCAGATAGTTGTAGTTGTAGTTGTAGTTGTAGTTGTAGTTGTAGTTGTAGTTGTAGTTGTAGTTGTAGTTGTAGTTGTAGTTGTAGTCTATGATCTAATACTCTTGCTGCGACAAGCACAGAACGGAGGAAGGGAAATAAAGGGAAAGGACGATTTACCGTGTTAGTGATTTCCTAACACGAGGTTCAATGAAAAGTGATTTTTGCAAAGCAAAATATCTTACTGCTTTGGAGGGGCGGGAATCTTCATTCCTTCCTAATCTAAAAGATTCCCGCGGCTCCACTGAGTCCGTCCCCTTATTCCTTTTTGGAGTGGGGTACCTTTCCCACAGTAGTGTAACTCCCAGCAAACAAGCGGTTTCTTTCGTCACACTCACCTGATCTATTACAGCTCAGCATCAACTACAACCCAGCATCAACCCTTAACCGCACCCAACAAAGCACCCTTCGTAAAATGCTTCTGCACAAAAGGATACGCAATCAGCATCGGCACCGTCGCGACAACGATAACTGCCATTTTAATCGTCTGTGCTGGCGGAATCACGTCAACTGAGCTGCCTTCTGCTTGCATGCCGCTCGAAACGATAACGATCTGGCGCAGCAATACTTGAATCGGCCATTTGGTGGAGTCATTCAGGTATAGAATCGCATTCATATACGTGTTCCAGTACGTAACCGCATAGAACAGGGAGATCGTAGCAATCGAAGGCAGCGCCAGTGGCAGCATAATTTTGAAAAATACACCAAAATCATTACAGCCATCGATCTTTGCGGATTCTTCCAAACTTTCCGGCAGTGCCTGGAAAAAGTTACGCATAATAATGAGGTTAAAGGCATTGATGGCAACCGGCAGAATCATTGACCAGTAGGAGTCGATCAGACCGACACTTTTTACAATAAGAAAGGTTGGGATCATTCCGCCACTGAATAGCATCGAGAAGACCACGATAAAGTTAATCGCATTACGTCCAGCCAGATATTTGCGAGACAGACCGTAGGCCATAAATGCGGTCAGTGCCATACTGACGAGTGTACCGACCAGCGTTGTACCAATAGATACGCCTAAGCCTCTAAACATCGTCGGCGTGGATAAAATGTAGCGATACGCATCCAGTGAAAAGGTAGTCGGAAACAAAATGAACTTTTTCGATACGACTTCTTGTGTGGAAGCGAATGAACTGGCGATAACGTTTACAAAAGGTAGCAGACAGGCAAGAGCAATCAGAATCAATAAAGTGTTATTTACGATAGTGAAGACTTTGCTCCCTAGCGTTGTGTCTTTACGTAATGTCTGTTCCATGCACGTGAACCTCCTTAGTGATCTTATACTTCTTCACTGTACCAGTCTCCTGGTGTTCCGTATATAATCAGGTGCCCACATCATCGGTGAAATGACGGCTGAATCGGACATGATCATTAGCTCACAGTATAATCATCAGATAAGATGCGAGCCAAGAAAACGTTGATATATCAATATTTTGCAAACGCTATCATGAGATGATTATATACGGAATGACTAGCCTGTTCTAAGCTTAGACACGTAAGCGAGAATGTGCAAAGGAGGCTGCGAGCCGGTGAAGATGTCGAACGAAATGAAACTAGCTGATGCTGCTGCACTGGGGCTGGAACAAGACAAAAAAGCGGTCAAAAAGAAAGGCCGCTACGGTATTATGCGCAACAAATTTTTGTATTTAATGATTTTGCCTGGCTTCATTTATTTTGTTATTTTCAAGTATTTACCGATGGGTGGCCTGATCATTTCCTTTCAGGATTACCAGCCGTATCTCGGTATCTCTGACAGTCCCTGGGTAGGCATGAAGCATTTTGTTCGCCTGTTTACCGAACCTACCTTCTTTATGTTATTAAGTAATACGCTCATTCTATTTGCGCTTAATATCGTCATTTTCTTCCCGTTACCGATTATATTAGCGCTCATGCTCAATGAAGTACGGCATCGTTATTTTAAAAATGCAATCCAGACAATTATCTACATCCCTCACTTTATGTCCTGGGTGATTATCGTATCTATTACTTATGTCTTTCTAACGGTTGACGGTGGTGTCGTGAATGAGATGCTGGCGGCGATCGGATTACCGAAGATCAGCTTCCTAACCTCACCAGAATGGTTGCGCACGATGTATATGGCACAGATCATCTGGAAAGAGCTGGGCTGGTCGACGATCATCTATCTGGCAGCCATTACGGTTGTCGATACACAATTGTACGAAGCCGCGGAGATGGACGGTGCTGGACGCTGGCGCAAAACATGGCATGTTACTCTACCCGCTATTCGTCCGGTTATTATTACCCTGCTTATTTTGAAAATTGGGAGCACGCTCGATCTGGGCTTTGAGCATATGTATCTGCTGCTCAATTCGCTCAACCGCGAAGTAGCCGAAATTTTCGATACGTACATCTATACCGCGGGTTTGAAAAATGGTCAGCTTAGCTTTAGTACCGCAGTCGGTTTGTTTAAAGGATTGGTCGGTCTTGTTCTGATCATGCTAGCCAATCGCCTCGCCAAAAAATTCGGTGAAGACGGCGTATATTAAGTACATTTTACGTATATCAAATACAATTCACGTAGCTGAAGCACATTTCCAATTCGCCAATTTGAGTACATTCCAATTCAAAGGGGATTTACGTATGCACATGAAAACGAAAAAGAGATGGAATCTGGCATTAATCGCAAGCCTCGCGCTGGCGACGGTACTGTCCGGCTGTGGCAATGGCAGTGAAACCGAAGCCAATCAAACGTATGATCCAAACTCCAAGCTGGAATTTACCTGGCTGAACATTTTGCATACGGCTTCACCGCCGACCGATGTGATCAAGAACAAGCTGGAAGCGTATACGAATTCTAAAATCAACTTTAGCTGGGTGCCGGATGCTTCCAAAGAAGAGCGTATTACGACCGCGCTTGCTTCCGGCCAGCTTGCCGATGTGGTCACGATCACGATGATGACCAACTCCACTGTACGTAACTCGCTCAAATCCGGTCTGTTCTGGGATGTGGGTCCTTATCTGGACAGCTATCCGAATTTGAAAAAGATTCCACAGGAAGTGCGAACGGCCGCTTCGATCGAAGGTCATTTGTACGGCGTACCGTTTCAGAAAAATATGGCGCGTTCCGGTCTGATTTTGCGTAAAGACTGGCTCGATAAGCTTGGTTTGGAAGTGCCAAAAACGCTAGATGAATTGTATAATGTCGCACGTGCGTTTACCGAAGATGACCCGGACGGCAATGGCAAAAACGACACAACCGGATTCGGCGATCGTTCCGATCTGCGTTATAGCAGCTTCAAAACGCTTAGTTCTTACTTTGGTACGCCTAACGGTTGGGCAGTGGATGAGAACGGCAAATTCACACCGGAGTTCGATACGCCGCAGTATATGGACACCCTGCAATATTCACGTAAGCTGTATGAAAATGGCTACCTAACTCGTGACTTTGCGGTGACGGCGAAGACCGATCAGCAGCAACAATTCGCTCAGGGACGTACAGGAATCTATACGGGTATGGTCGATATCGCTAGTCTGGAAAATATGTCGCAGGGCTTGCAGAAAGGCATGGAACTCGTGCCGGTCAACAAAATTTCCAATGGCGATGGTAAATATCATGTATGGTCGGAAGGCAGCGGTGTTGGCGGATTGCTCGCATTCCCGAAATCCGAAGTGAAATCCGAAGCCGAACTGAAACGACTGCTACAATTTGTAGACAAGCTGCTCGATCAAGAAGCATTTATGTATATGACAGGCGGTATTGAAGGCGAACATTACAAAATCGATGAAGACGGTTCATTCAAAATTACGAATCAGGACAAATGGCAGGCTGATGTACAACCATTCGCTGCTTCCCGTCCAAGTGAAGTGACATATAAGCTGAAAGATTCCAACCCACGTAAACAAATGGCTAACGATCTCATACAGGAAAATGACCAGTATGCTGTGCTTGATCCAACGGTTCCACTGGATTCCCAGACGAATAACGAACAGGGCACCGAGTTGCAAAAGATCGTTACGGACGCGACATTCCGCTACATTATGGGCGAGCTGGACGATACAGGCTTCAAACAGGCGGTACAAAGCTGGAAAGATGCAGGTGGAACACGTATTACGGAAGAATATGAATCCGCTTACAAAACGAGTCAGGGCAAGTCCTAATCATTCATACATTCATCCTAATCCTAAATGTATACTACATCCTACCCAGTCATAAGCAATTACAGCCAAACTATAGTCGTTTTGCCCACGGTATCATTCATAACCGATATGTTGAGAGGAGCATGAACGGATGAAAAAGGAACGACAGATTGCGATGAAACGACTGGCTGCCGTGATGGTGAGCAGTGCAATTGCATTGACTGCTTGTGGCGGACAGGGCGCATCCTCTGGTGAATATGACGCGAACTCAAAAGCAACGATTACGTGGCTGAACATTTTGCACACGGCTTCTCCGCCGACCGATACGATTTTGAATAAGCTAGAGGAGAAAACGAATTCCGAGCTTACCTTTTCGTGGATTCCGGATGCTTCTAAGGAAGAGCGCATCAATACGGCACTGGCATCCGATTCGCTAGCCGATATCGTTACCTTAACGATGCTGGATAATTCGTCAGTACGTAATTCGCTCAAATCCGGTCTGTTCTGGGAAGTGGAGCCTTATTTGAAAGACTATCCAAACCTCGCCAAAATATCGCCGGAGACGATCAAATCGGCATCGATTGGCGGCAAGCTGTACGGTATTCCGTTTCAAAAAGATCTGGCGCGTAACGGTGTTACCTTACGCAAAGACTGGCTCGACAAATTAGGATTGGATGTGCCGAAGACGACGGATGAGCTGATGGAAGTGGCACGTGCGTTTACCGAGGATGATCCAGATGGTAACGGGCAGGACGATACGACCGGCTTTGTAGATCGCAATGATCTCGTATACGGGGCTTTCAAAACGCTTGGTTCTTATTTTGGTACACCGAATAACTGGCAGGTGAGCGCAGACGGCAAAATGATACCAGAATTTATGACCGATGGCTACATGAAAACGATGAACTATATGAAGCAGCTGTATGATAAAGGCTATATGAATAAAGACTTTGCCGTTACTGCCAAAACCGATCAGCAGCAAAAGTTTGCGCAGGGCAAAGCAGGCATTTATGTAGGCGCTCTGTTCGATAGCAAAAACCTGCTCAATATGTCTAAAGGCGTACAGGACAATATGCAGCTGGTGATGGCGAACGATATTACATCGACTGGCAAGGAAAGCGATCGTGCGATCTGGGCAGCTAACAATGGAATCGGCGGTTTGCTGGCATTCCCACGTACCGAGGTGAAAGATGAAGCGCAGTTAAAGCGAATTTTGCAATTCGTAAACGATCTGCTGGATGAAGATTCCTATGCACTGATGACCTACGGTATTGAAGGTACACACTATACAGTGGATGACAAGGATGCGGCAACGATTACGAATACCGATCTATGGCAACAGGAAGTACAGCCATTTGCAGCAAGTCGTCCTAAAGAGAGCGGCTTTCAAATTCATGATGCCGATCCACTCAAGCAGCAGGCAGATAAAATGATCGCAGATAACGCCAATTATGCGGTACTAAACCCAGCGTATTCGCTTGATTCCGAAACATACAATACACAGGGTTCGGAGCTGCAAAAAATTATTACAGACGCGACGTACAAATACATTCTCGGCGAAATTGATGCAGCAGGCTTCAAACAAGCGCTGGAAACATGGCGAAATTCTGGTGGTAACAGCATTATTGCCGAATATGAGGCAGCGTACAAGCAAACACAGGGCAAATGATTCAATCATTGATATCTGACATTAACATCTGACATTAATATCTGAGCTTAGTCGACATTCTGTCCATTCAGCGCCTTTCGTTAGGACGGTATAAGATTGTGTTGCTCTGCTGTATGTAAAGGTATGCCTGTCACCATTATGGCGGCAGGCATAGTCGTTTGAGAATTACCATTTTGTAACTATATATTGTTGATGATTGCAACATGTACAGGAATCCATTTTGCAGGAGGGTTATGATGACCACATTTGACGAGCAATCCCGATGGGCTACACGTACCGCCGATTCGATTATGCAGCGTATGGCTTATTTGCATGAAGCCCCGGAGCATCATGGCAAATGGTCGTATGATTACGGCGTTATTTTAAAAGGATTTCAGTTGCTATGGAAGCAGACTGGAGATCGCAAATACTGGCAATATATCCGCAACAATATGGATCATTTTATTTATGAAGAGGGCACGATTGGCGGTTATCGTCAGGATGAATACAATATCGATCATATTAACAACGGCAAGCTGCTATTTATGCTGCATCGTGATACAGGGGAGGAGCGTTATCGTCAGGCGGCGGCATCGCTGCGCGAACAGCTCAAAACCCATCCGCGCACGTCGGAAGGCGCCTTCTGGCACAAACAGATTTATCCGTATCAAATTTGGCTGGATGGGCTGTATATGGGCGCACCATTTTATCTGGAATATTTGCTAACGTATGAGCCGTCAGCAGAATTGGATGATGTTACCCGTCAATTCCTGCTCTGTGAACAGCATACACGCGATACAAAAACAGGTCTGCTTTATCATGCATGGGATGAAAAGAAACAGCAGCCGTGGGCAGACCCGCATACAGGACGATCGCCTAACTTCTGGGGACGCTCGCTGGGCTGGTTTGTGATGGCACTCGTTGATGTGCTGGAAATTTTGCCGACCGAGCATGCTCATTATGGTGAGCTACAACGAATGCTGAATGATACGCTGACCGCGGTTCGGCGCTATCAGGATGCTGAGACAGGCGTATGGTATCAGGTTATTGATCAGGGTAATCGCAAAGGCAATTATCTGGAAGCTTCGGCCACAGCGATGTTTGTGTATGCGATGGCTAAAGGTATTCGTCTGGGCTTGCTGGAAGCGGAGTGGCAGCAGGCTACCGATTGGGCTTATGCTGGCATGATTTCGGAATTCGTGCTGGAGACGAAGGAAGGCTGGGTCAACTACAACAAAAACTGTCAGGTTGCCGGTCTAGGTGGTGCAACGAAACGCGACGGTTCGTTCGCTTATTACATTAGCGAGCCGATCGTTACGAACGATCAGAAAGGACTGGGTGCCTTTTTGCTTGCCTGTGCGGAATATGAACATGCTTTACAGGAGGACGGTAAAGATGAATCCAAATCTATACAATATCGATAATTATGGTGCCGCACCGAATAGCGACACGTTATCCACCGAAGCGATTGCGGCTGCAATTGAAGCTGCTTCGGTGGCAGGTGGCGGAACGGTATACATTCCGGCAGGCATCTATCATACCGGTGCGATTAGGCTACAAAGCAATATCGAGCTGCATGTGAGTGCTGGCGCTGTGCTATCATTTAGCACCGATCCAGCCCATTACCCACCTGTGCGCTCGCGCTGGGAAGGTGTCGATCAGCATGTGCATGCTTCATGTATTTATGGAGAACAGCTGCACAATGTATCGATTACTGGCAGCGGACGAATGGAAGGCAATGGTGAGGCGTGGTGGGAATTGTTCCGCAATCGACGTGAGCAGCTGCAATATCCACGTCCGAAGCTGATTAGCTTCGATCATTGTACACGGATTACGATTCGTGATGTGCAGCTACGCAATTCGCCAAGCTGGACGGTCAATCCGATCTGCTGTGAGATGGTCACAGTCGACAATATTACGATTCATAATCCAGCTGATTCACCGAATACGGATGGCATTAATCCAGAATCCTGCCGCAATGTGCATATTAGCAACTGTCATATCGATGTCGGTGATGACTGCATTACGATCAAGTCGGGTACTGAAGATACCCCTAATCGTGTACCTTGTGAAAATGTAACGGTCGTAAACTGTACGATGATGCACGGTCATGGCGGCGTTGTGATCGGTAGCGAGATGAGCGGAGACATTCGTAATGTGACGATTAGCAATTGTGTGTTCAAACAGACCGATCGTGGGATTCGGCTCAAGTCACGTCGTGGTCGTGGTGGCATCGTAGAAGATATTCGCATTAGCAATATCGTAATGGAGGATGTGATCTGTCCGTTCATTATGAATCTGTACTACTTTTGTGGACCGCGCGGCAAGGACAAGTATGTATGGGACAAAAATCCATATTCGATCACCGAAGAAACACCGTGCTTCCGGCGCATTCATTTTGCCCATATTACCGCCCGTCGTGTGCATGCGGCAGCCGGATTTTTGTATGGATTGGCGGAGCAGTATGTGTCGGAGGTGACGTTTTCCGATATCGATATTTCAATGGCGGAAAACGCCGTTCCCGGTCGTCCTGCGATGATGGCAGGAATTGAAGATATGAACAATCGTGGCTTTTATCTCGGCAATGTACGCGATGTACGATTCAATCGCGTAACGATTGAGAATCATGAAGGCCCGGCCTTTTATATTGAAAATGGTGAAGACGTTGAGGTGATCGATTGCCGTTCACGCCGCACGAAGCGTGAGGAGCAGCTGGTAGAGCGAGTAACGATGCAGCCTTCAGCGGAATCGGAAACGCCTGCTTCATTCGGATAAAAGAACCGTTCTCGATGAAAGAGCTATTCGATGAAAGAGCTATTCTAATGAAAGAACTATTTCGCTACCAACCATGTAGATAGAAGCATAATGCAGTTAAAGGAACGATGCAGATAGAAGAACGATGCAGTTAACAGGACGCTAGAGATAAAAGAACAATACGGATCAAAGTACAATTCCGGTAAAAGAAATCGCTACCGTCTAATCAAGCTACAGTCGATGTTTGTTAGTAAAGGAGTGCATCGTAATGACAGAGCTATCTCATCATGCGCTCGGTGAAGCGAATGATCCATTATGGCAACTGCTTGGCGATCTGCCGGCTACGATGCCAATAACGAGTCAGTTACTGGAACGCAAGGAGCAGGATGGATACCGACTGGAAACGGTATTGCTGGAACTGAACGGACTGGAAAAAGTGCCTGCATCTATTGCATTACCGCTGGACGGCGAGGGACCTTTTCCACTAATCGTCTTTAACCATTCGCATGGTGGCAATTATACAGGTGGACGGCGCGAATTGATTCAAAGCAGTGCCTATTTGCAACAACCTTCGTTTGCTGCTGTACTTACAGCGATGGGGTATGCCGTTTGCTGTATTGATATGTGGTGTTTTGGGGAGCGCAGTGGTCGTGCGGAAAGTGAGACCGTGAAAGAGATGCTCTGGCAGGGACAGACACTGTGGGGCATGATGCTGTATGATAATCGTCGCTTACTCGATTATATGTGTAGCCGCGATGATATCGATGCTAGCCGTATCGGTACGATCGGCATGTCGATGGGTGGTTTAATGGCATGGTGGCTGGCAGCGCTCGATGAGCGTGTACGGGTTGTTGTGGACATTGCTGCTCAGGTGGACGCACACACATTGATTGCTAAGCGTGGGCTAGATCATCATGGTTTCTATTCCTACGTACCAGGACTGCTCAAGCAGTATACAACACTCGATATTCAGCGCCGGATTGCGCCGCGTCCACGCCTAAGTCTGGTAGGTCGTCATGATCGGTTATGCCCATTGGAGGGGGTAGAGCATCTGGCGGCAGGTTTGCAGAAAACGTATACGGAAGCAGGTTGCGCCGAGCATTGGCAGCCGGTTATCGGTAGTGGCGGACATATGGAAACGATGGAAATGCGCGCGGCGTGGATGCCATTTTTGCAAAAATATATGTAAGCTGGGTTAGCTATAGCTCAAAGCGTAGTTTGAATTGGGACAGTAAGCATATGAATATGGAACCGTATATGGATGTAGTCAAAAACGTATGTGTATAGAGTCAAAACTGTATGCACGTGTAGCTAAACAGTATACGTGCAGATTCAAAGCTGTATACGCGTCTAGCCCAGTAGTATACGTGTAGATTCAAAGCTGTACGCGCGTCTAGCTCATTAGTATACGCATAGATTCAAAACTGTATGCGCATGTAGCCAAATAGTCTAGGTATCGATTCGAAACTGTATACGGAATAGACAGCGTCAATCTATCACCACATGATACGTACACAATTATAGTGACAACATCATACCTATATCACAACGAATTGATATAAAACAACAACATGACGTAACCGTCCGTTTGTTCTGCCAAATTGCAGGAAACGGGCGGTATCTGTAAATAGGAAAGGCGCGTGGACAGACGATGGAGCTAATTGTAGGGAAAGCTTCTTTTTGCGATTATCATTCAATTCAGGAAGCGGTAGATGTGCTGGATCGTAAAGAAGTCTACTCGGAAGCACGGGAACGCGATACGATTTTCATTCTGGAAGGCGTGTATGAAGAGTGTGTCATTATCCACAATTCCAATCTGCGTGTATGTGGCATCGGGCGAGTGGAGATTACACGAAGTCGCCATGCGCTTCAGCACAATGAACAGGGCGAGGAGATCGGAACGTTTGGGACGCCGACTGTATTTCTTGGTGGTAGCGATCTGCTGATTGACAATCTTATTATTAGCAATACAGCAGGCCAGGGTGAAGGCATCGGGCAAGCGGTGGCGCTAACCGCATACTGCGATCGTGCTGTGATCCAAAATTGTACGCTGCGTGCGCATCAAGACACGCTGTTCACCGGCCCATTGCCACCGAAGCCGAAAGAACGCGCCAAATTTGGCGGAGCAGAGATTCGGCACAAGCATGATCAGTATCGCCAGCTGTATGTGAATTGTTATATCGAAGGTACGGTTGATTTTATTTTTGGTGGGGCGACAGCTTATTTTGAGCACTGTCATATTCATAGTTTACGTCATTATGATAATCAGCCTACATATGTTACGGCAGCATCCACACCGCAGGGACAACCGTTTGGCTATGTGTTTCATAGCTGCTGGCTGACGGGCGATGAAAACATGACGCCTGTTTTTTTAGGACGACCGTGGCGTGAATATGCGCGCACCGTCTGGGTGAAATGTCGTCTGGGTGAGCATATTGATCCGGCAGGCTGGCATAATTGGGACAATCGGGACAATGAGCGTACAGTCGTGTATCAGGAATATGATCCAGAACATGCGCATGAGCTACGCAACACGCGTGTCGACTGGGCAGATTGTCTGGCAGATGGTGTGGAACAATGGGATCGCCGAACTGTATTCGGCGGCGATGTGTTCTGGGAGGAAAATTCATATGTCTATAAATAATAAAGAAACACACACAGCATCCGATTATACTGACACAGCTAAAGCTAAAGCTACAAGGGAATCATCTCAGCGAGCTATAATTCGCAATCCGGTGCTGCCAGGCTTTAACCCTGATCCGTGTATGATTCGGGTACAGCATACGTACTATATCGCGGTATCGTCATTTGAATGGCTGCCCGGTGTGCGGGTGTACGAGTCGACTGATCTGATCAACTGGTCGCATTGCACCGATATTGTAACCGATCAGGTGCAGCTACAGGGCAATCCGAAAAACGGTAGCATCTGGGCGCCGCAGCTTAGCTATGCGGATGGACTATTTTACCTGGCGTATACAGATGTGAAAAGTACACGTCGTCCATTCAAAGATGCGCATAATTACATCATGACGGCTACCGATATTCGTGGGCCGTGGTCGGAACCTGTCTATGTGAATAGCAGCGGCTTTGATCCATCGTTATTTCATGACGATGATGGGCGCAAATGGGTGCTTAACGCATTGTGGGATTATCGCATTACCGAGGGCAATAAATCGAGCGGTATTGTGATTCAGGAGTACGATGCCCAGCAACAACGTTTAATCGGTGAACCGATCAAGCTATTTGATTGTACCGATCTGAAAAAGACCGAAGCGCCCCATATGTACAAGCATAATGGCTATTATTATTTGATCACGGCTGAAGGTGGTACAGGCACAGGTCATGCGGTAACGGTTGCGCGCTCGCAAACTTTACTGGGACCATATGAAGTCGATCCCCATTATCCGATGATGACCTCCAGTCAGCATCCCGAATGGCCGCTGCAATGCACAGGTCACGCCAGTCTGGTGGAAACACCGAGCGGACAATGGTATATGGCTCATCTGTGTACACGGCCGCTGGAAGGAAAGTATGCGATTCTTGGACGGGAAACGGCGATTCAGCAAGTGTACTGGGATGCGGAAGGCTGGTTGCGTTTGCGTGGTGGCGGTGTACTGGCACAGTTGGAAGTGTCTGCACCGGAAGATGGGGATGATAGTGACGAACATAGCAATGCAGATCGAAATGTGAATAGTAATAGTAATAGTAATAGTAATAGTAATAGTAATAGTAATAGTGGCGATAACGGTAATATAGATCGTGATGATCGCGATAACGTAAACGGTCATAACAATAAGAATGGAAATGAACTTGTTCTTGCTCATACTCTTACGCATACAGACACAAGTATAAATGCAGATATAAACACTCGTGCGTCTTCGTCTCTATTAACGCAGATGCACGACAGCCATCAAGTAGACTCTACCTTTGTATTCCGCGATTCATTTACTTCAAACGAGCTGCATCCCGAATGGAATACACTGCGCATTCTAGTACAGGACGATTGGTGCTCGTTATTGCAGCGTCCAGGTTATTTGCGGCTATATGGTGGTGAATCGATTCAGAGTCTATTCAACCACCATATCGTTGCTATGCGTCAGCGGCATCATCGTTTTCGAGCAGAAACTGCACTGCAATATGATCCACAGCAATATTTGCAAATGGCCGGACTGGTGCTCTATTTGAATGATGAGAATTATTTATATGCCTGTGTGACTCGTGACGATCATGGCAAAGTGCTGCGATTGATGCGCTGTGCTGCGGATCAATTTTACGTGTATCCTGCGGAGCTGGCGATCGATGAGCATCAAATGATTCATCTAGCAGTGGATGTGCATGATACGACAGCTCGTTTTTATTACCAGACGACGGATGGTGAAGCACAGGAAGTAGCAGAGGAAGAGTGGAATCCGCTATACGGGGAAGAGGATATTTCCTTTTTGTCCGGCGGTTTTACGGGTAACTTTGTCGGGATAGCCGTTCATGATATGTATCAGTTTAAAAGCAGTTATGCGGATTTTAGTTATTTTGAATACAAGGCACGGCTGTAATGAGTAGCCTGCTGGATAGCAGTATGATGGCTCGGATTGGATGACGAACATTGTGATGATGGTGCATATAGACTGCCAATGGTGGGCATACGGTTTGCCTGCTATTGACAGTTTTTTGTCATGAACGGGCAAATCCAGCTGTTGACTTTGTGTTGTGAACGAGTAAATGAGAGTTGTGTCTTGATCCTACTCGAATATAAGTAAAACACCACGCTGGAATAACAGTACAATGCCAATAAAATTCAAATAAATTAAAAGCGCAATCAAGCGAAATACAAACGAATGCAAGCGCGAAATGCAATCGTAATACAAACGAAACTCAAACAAAATACAAGCCCCTAGAGCTGCTCATCATAAATAATGCCATATAAGGTAAATTTAAAGCGTTGAAATTCCTAGTAAACCGATATACTATACAGAGTATACAAAACAAGATAGCAACTATTACAGATGGGGGATACAGAAAATGAGTACGAAATTTAAAAGTTTAGTTATTATGATGCTGTTTACCGTATTGCTGGCAGCTTGCTCTGGCAATAATAGTAGTTCTACAGCAACATCAACGAGCACGTCAACTGGCTCGTCGACAGCGGATAGCGGAACACCGAAAGATGGTGGCAGTTTGATTATCGGCGTAGCCGCAGATCCGGTCATTTTAAATCCACTTTATGCAGGCGATCGTGTGAGCTTAACGATTGATCAGGCGCTATACGCACCATTATTTCAAGTGAACAATGGCAAAAAGACGTTTTATCTAGCTGACAGCCTGGAGCCTTCCGCTGACCAACTTACATATACACTCAAACTGAAAAAGAACCTGACCTGGCATGATGGACAAAAGCTGACAGCTGACGATGTTGTATTTACCATTAACAGCATTCTGGATGAAAAGCAAAACAGCTTCCTGCGTGCTGGTTTTATTATTAACAACAAGCCGGTACAGGTGTCCAAAGTCGACGATTTGACCGTAGCGTTCAAGTTGCCGCAGGTGAGTCCGGCATTTGAAGCTTCACTTGTACAAGTTTCGCCGATTCCAAAACATATTTTTGCAGGTGAAACCGATCTGGAAAAGAGCAGCAAAAACAATAATCCGATCGGATCGGGTCCATTCAAATTTAAAGAGTATAAAACTGGCGAATACGTGACATTGGATCGTTTTGATCAATATTTTGGCGGTAAGCCACATCTCGATAGTGTCACTTATCGGATTGCGAAGGATGCGAATGCCGCAAATCTGGCGTTGCAAAATGGCGAGATCAATGTGCAATATCTCGATCCACGCGATGTAGCAACGATTCAGGCGACTGGCAATTTTGATATCCAATCGTATAGTGAAGGCCGCCTTGCTTATCTGCTGTTCAATGAGAAGAGCGATACCGGGGTGCTCGCTAAAAAAGAAGTTCGTCAGGCTATCGGCTATGCGCTGAATCGTCAGGAACTGATTCAGACAGCCTATACATCGGATCAATATGCAGACCCGGCGCATTCATTTGAAACACCGGATGGCTTGTACCAGACTAACGATGTACCGACCTATGACAATGATGCCGCCAAAGCGAAGCAGATTCTCGCGCAGCAAGGTATTAGCAATCTGAAACTGCGTATGATCGTACAGTCCGGCAACAAAGTGCAGGAAGCCGTCTCGCTCTATGTACAGCAAAAGCTGAAAGAAATCGGCATTGAGGTTGAATTGCAAAATATGGACTCGACCGCATTTGGTCAGAAATTTGTAGATGGCAAAGCGACAGATTATGAGCTGGCACTGAGCGGCTACATTATGGGCTATGACCCGGATGCGTACCGTATTCTGTTCACAACCGGATCTTCATCCAACTATACTCATTATTCGAATCCACAGGTGGACAAGCTGTTTGAACAGGGTGCAGGGGAAGGCGATGCAAGCAAACGTGCAGAGATTTACAAACAACTGCAAACGATCATTGCCGAAGATGCGCCAATCTATCCAATTGCATACACCAAAACGATCGTAGCGATCTCCAAAAATTATGGTGGCTTGGATCAAGCGGTATTGAAACCGGTCGTTATTTTTGAAGACCTGTCCAAAATCTATCAAAAACAATAAAAGTCCATGTTCATAATGAAAGCAGCAAATAAGCCGGTTTCCCGGCTTATTTGTTGTGGTGAAGGGAGCTGCGGAACATGAGGCAAATGATTATCCGCCGATTGCTGCAAACGATACCGTTATTATTTTTTGTTTCTATTGTCTGCTTTGCCATGATCAAGCTGGCACCGGGTGATCCGGTGCTGTCGTTTGTGACGCCGAATATGCATGCTGATGATATCGAACGCATTCGCCACAATCTGGGTCTCGACCGTCCTGCGTATGTGCAATACGGGTTATGGCTAAAACAGCTATTACAGGGCGATCTGGGCTATTCGCTAGTAAATCATCAGCCGGTGCTCGGTCAGATTGTAGAGCGATTGCCTGCAACCGCCGGGCTAATGGGAAGCGCGATAGCGATTGCTGTGTTGCTGGCGATTCCGCTCGGCTTGATTGCGGGGGCGAATCGTAATCGCTGGATCGATAAAATCATTAATTTAATCGCTTATATCGGTATTTCTGTACCGCTATTCTGGCTGGCGATTTTATTGATTTATATTTTTGCCATCAAATTATCGTTGTTACCGAGTATGGGGATGCGGACGATTGGCGAGGAATCGGTCGGCGATGTGATACGTCATGGAATTTTACCTTGCTCGGTGCTAGCATTTGGCTTTTTGGCAGGGTATTTGCGCTACATTCGTTCCAGTACGATCGGTCAGCTAAAAGAAGATTATGTGCAAATTCAGTATGCGTTTGGTTCAAATAAATGGACGATTCTGTTTCGCCATGTGGTCAAGCATGTACTGCTACCGATCATTACGTTACTCGGCATGTCGATGGGCGATCTGGTCGCAGGGGCGATTGTAACGGAAACGGTATTTTCGTGGCCAGGGATCGGTTCGCTCGGAATGACTGCGGTGCGCGGGATGGATTATCCGATCATTATGGGGATTACTTTATTCTCGTCTTTACTGCTCATTCTGGGCAATCTGGCGGCAGATATTTTATACGCCATTGTAGATCCGCGTATGAAGGCAAAGGGGTGACGGGATGAATCGTAGTAAATGGAACCATTTGAAACGGGAGCTTTGGAGCAGTAAGCCCGGTCTAGCTGCCCTGTTTGTGCTGATTGTGTTAACACTTGGCGCAATTTTTGCTTTTTTGTCCCCTTATGATCCGAATCTGATGAATGCGGGCAAACCGTTTGGTACGCCTGATAGTACACACTGGTTTGGTACAGATGATTATGGACGTGATTATTTTGCCCGTGCGCTGTATGGCGGACGTATCTCGCTACTGGTCGGTTTTGCTTCGATGATTATGGCGACTGCCCTCGGTGTAGCGGTTGGGGTCATTAGTGGCTATTTTGGCGGCTGGCTAGATAGCTTGCTTATGCGTGCACTGGACGTTATTTCGTCGATTCCATCGTTTCTTATTCTGCTGTTGCTCAGTGTATTTTTGAAGCCGAGTGTGGGCAATATTATTGTTATTATTGCGCTGCTCATGTGGATGAATGTAGCGCGCATCGTGCGTGCCGAGACGATGAGTATTAAAGAACGGGAGTATGTGCTGTATGCACGTGCCTCCGGTCAAGGTGGCGGTGGGATGATCTGGCATCATATTTTGCCAGGACTGATTCCGGTCATTATTGTCGGGGCGACGAACAATATCGCTTCCGCCATTATGATGGAATCGTCGCTGAGCTTTCTCGGATTTGGTGTACAGCCGCCGAATGCGACATGGGGCAGTATGCTGAACAGCGCGCAGGGATATATTGCTCAGGCGCCGTATATGGCGCTATTTCCGGGCTTGCTTATTTTGTTGACCGTGCTCAGCTTTAATGTGCTGGGCGATATTTTGCGCGTCGGTTTGGAGCCGAAGCTGGATCGAAGATAGGGGGGATGGATTATGACAGAACGCCTGCTCAGCGTGGAAAATTTAACCGTTTCCTTTGCGACACGTGATGGAGACAATCAGGCAGTACGCGGTATTCATTTTCATGTGGATAAAGGGGAGACACTTGGCATCGTCGGCGAGTCTGGCAGCGGCAAAAGCGTCACGGCTCGTTCCATCATGTCTTTGATCTCGCCACCAGGTCAGATTACCGCTGGCAGTATTCGATTTCGTGGACAGGATTGTCTGGCATGGACAGAAAAGGAATGGCGCAAGCTACGCGGAAACCGAATCTCGATGATCTTTCAAGATCCGATGACCTCGCTCAATCCGCTGAAACGTATCGGTCAGCAGTTAACCGAAGTGCTTCGCCGTCACCGTGGTCTGGATCGTCAGCAGGCGAATCAGGAGGCGGAGCGACTGCTACAGGAGGTCGGTATCTCCGATGCCAAAACACGATTGCGGCAATATCCGCATGAATTCAGCGGCGGGATGCGCCAGCGCGTCATGATTGCGATGGCATTATCATGTCAGCCTGATCTGCTCATTGCCGACGAGCCAACGACTGCGCTTGATGCTACGATTCAAGCACAAATTCTGGATCTGTTCAAAAGTTTAAAACAGCGTTCAGATACTGCTATTGTACTGATCACTCATGATCTGGGTGTCGTTGCACAGGTATGTACGCGTGTGATCGTTATGTATGGCGGCTTAATTATGGAGGAAGGGCGTGTAGAGGATATTTTCTACCGTCCACAGCATCCGTATACGCAAGGATTATTGCGTTCACTACCCCAACGCGGCAGTGGTTCGCGTGAACGGCTCGTACCGATTGAAGGTACACCGCCAAATCTACTGCATCCGCCGGCAGGGTGTCCATTTGCCGAACGTTGCCCGCATGTGTTTGCAAGTTGTACACAGATGCCGCCAATGACCGAGACAGAGCCGGGGCATTACTCGATGTGCTGGTTATCTCATGAAGCTGCGATAGCAGGCGATCACGATCACAAACTCGCAGCGGAAGGAGTCGAACATCATGAGTGATATTCTGGTGGATGTGCACAATTTGAAAAAGCATTTTGTACATGGGCGCAATTGGCGTGGACAACCGACAGGCGTACAGCGTGCCGTGGACGGTGTTCATTTTCATATTCGTCGTGGCGAGACATTTGGTCTGGTCGGTGAGTCGGGCAGTGGCAAGTCTACCGTCGGACGCTGCCTGCTACGACTGTATGATTACACCGATGGCGAAGTGACCTTTGCCGGTCAGCCACTTGGTGGACTTAGTGAGAAGGCGCTCAAGCCATTTCGGCGGCGTATTCAATCGATTTTTCAAGACCCGTATTCGTCACTGAATCCGAATCTGAATGTGCTGGAGCTGATTAGTGAGCCGATGAAGATTCATGGGATGGGTGATGCCGGAGAACGCAAAGATCGGATTGCTGATCTGCTTGAAAAGGTAGGACTCCATCGGGATCATCTGTATCGGTATCCGCATGAATTCAGCGGCGGACAACGACAGCGGATTTCTATCGCTCGTGCGCTATCGGTACGACCGGAATTTATCGTCTGTGATGAACCGATCTCAGCGTTGGATGTGTCTGTACAGGCACAGGTTGTGAATATGCTGGAGGATTTGCAGGGAGAATTCGGCTTAACGTATCTATTTATCGCGCATGATCTGTCGATGGTACGCCATATTTCCGATCGAATTGGTGTGATGTATGGTGGACGCCTTGTGGAGGTGGCAAATAGCGATGAGCTATATGAGAATCCACAGCATCCGTATACACGGGCGCTGCTTTCGTCTATTTTGGAAACCGATCCGGCTAAAGTGGCAGAACGCATTCGTCCCGATGGATTTACGACTATTCGCAATGATAAACAGGCTGCTCCACTGGAAGAAATTAGTCCGGGGCACTTTGTTGCATTTGATTATAAATGAGATCGGTATACAAAAATGGAAGAAAGGGTGCTTATGCTATGAATGATATCGTCCAATCGGAACCTGCACAGCAAGTGAAGTTGTCACAATGGGATGCTCTATTACTGGAATCGCTGCGCAGCCGTGGCTGGTCAGAGCAGCAACTAGTAGAAATTGGCTCACTGGAGCCGCTTCCGCTCGATACGAGTGAATACGAATGGGATTATACCGAACTGGCAGCGCTAGCCAATGCACAACCCGAACTGTATCGTCAGGCTGTGCAGTATGGTTACCAGATTAAATACAATACGATTCGCGGATTGCGTAGCTGGCTGCATGTTGCTTTTAACGTCGAGCCAGAGATGTTGCTGGAAGAGGGACAGGAAGCGATTCATGTCACCCTTACAGACACGCAGTTTCAGCGCTTGCAACAGGTGTTATCGCCCGGCTGGGTCATCCGTGTGGAATCTGCACCACTATACTGTATAGAGCCACGTTATCGATCAGTGGAATAGAATGGTATAGCTTGTAGCGTAAGAGCACCAAGAGCACCAAGAGCACCAAGAGCACCAAGAGCACCAAGAGCACCAAGAGCACCAAGAGCACCAAGAGCACCAAGAGCACCAAGAGCACCAAGAGCACCAAGAGCACCAAGAATACTTTAAACGGATCGGTCGGTTCTTAAAAAATTTAGCTACGCTGTATCATTTAGCCTATATCATGTACTAGCCTGATCTGTGCAATTCCTTTGTCTCATTTCGCTTCTTAACCTATACGTTTCTTAATCTTAAACACATGAGTTGGTTATGATAACGACTCAGCAAAAAATTATGTAGATGCTCCAATTACACACGAGAAGCCGATCCACGCGACTACTTACCATCGCGTTTGGATCGGCTTCTTTTTTTTCTGTAAAATACTGTAATCGTTTCTGCGAAAAAACCGATAAGTAAAAAAGAGAGCAAATCGTTCATTCCCTCATTTATTTTACCAGCCTCATCCAATTTGTGAACGAAATTCGTCGACTGTTGAAACTTTTTGGATTATTTTGAAGGAGAGTGATTGTTTTTTGTTAGGTTTGTGGTAGTATATAGAGCAGTTGGGGGAATGAATATGCTTACAGAGGAACGTTACAACCTGATTATAGAGCGCTTACAGGAACGCGGTATTGTGAAATTACAAGAACTGGTCGATGTGTCTGGTGCTTCAGAATCAACGATACGGCGTGATTTGATCGATCTGGAAGCAAGACAACTGCTCAGGCGTATCCACGGTGGAGCGACATTGCTGCATCCGAAAAATCAGGAACCTGGCATGGAAGAAAAAACCTTCACAAACGTTCAAGAAAAAAGTATAATTGCTCGTCTAGCCTCCCATGAGATTGAGGATGGCGAATGTATCTATCTGGATGCAGGTACGACAACGCTAGCAATGATTCCATATATCGAAGCAAAAGATATTACCGTCGTTACAAATGGACTATCTCATGTCGATGCACTTGTGAACAAACGAATTCGCAGCTATCTGCTCGGCGGGTTGATGAAATTGCATACCAAAGCCGTCGTAGGCAGTATGGCGCTACAAAGTATGGACAATTTCCGGTTTGACCGTTGCTTTTTAGGGGCCAATGGCGTGGATGCTGAAATGGGCTACACGACACCTGACCCGGAGGAAGCAATGATCAAACGGCGTGCTCATGAGCTGGCAGCCCATACGTATGTGCTGGCAGATTCGAGCAAGATCGGCGAGGTGACCTTTGCCAGGCTGCTGGAGTTGCAGGAGGCTGTGCTAATTACCGAATCGGTACCGGAATATTCTCGTCCGTCCATTTTGAATAAAACTAAGATAATCGAGGGATAAACATGATCTACACCGTAACACTCAACCCTTCTATCGATTACATCGTGGAAGTTGACGAACTGAAGCTTGGTGAATTGAACCGAATGAAACGTGATTTGAAGCTTCCAGGCGGAAAAGGGATCAATGTATCCCGTATTCTTAACCAGCTGGGCGCGCAAAATACAGCTATCGGCTTTCTTGGCGGATTTACAGGTCATTATATTGATGACAAGCTGAAACAGGATCAGATTGCGACGGACTTTGTATTTATTGGCGATGATACGCGGATTAATGTAAAGCTAAAGCATGGTGACGAAACGGAGATTAACGGTCTGGGTCCGGCAATCAGTACAGAGGAAGCGGATCAACTGGTAAACAAGCTATCCGTGCTACAACAAGGCGATGTGCTTGTACTATCCGGTAGCGTTCCCCCTTCACTCGGTGGTGACTTCTATGATCGTCTGATTGCTGTATGTAAGGAGAAAGGTGCCGAATTCGTGATCGATACGACAGGCAAGGCATTGTTGCAAGCACTGCCTCACGGCCCATTGCTGGTGAAGCCGAATCATCACGAGCTGTCCGAGCTGTTTGAAACCGAAATCAATAGCCGTGAAGAGCTGATTGCTCATGGCCGTAAACTGCTTGAACTTGGTGCGAAGCATGTACTTATTTCGATGGCTGGCGACGGTGCATTGCTGGTGACAAAAGATGAAGTCTACCATGCGAATGTGCCTAAAGGTCAGGTGAAAAACTCGGTCGGTGCAGGCGATTCGATGATTGGCGGTTTTGTTGGCACACTGGTACTGAGCAATGATCCATTGGAAGCGTTCCGTACAGGCGTAGCATCCGGAAGTGCAACGGCATTTTCCGATGATCTGGCAGATCGTGCGAAGATTGATGAGCTGTTGCCACAAGTGACGATCACACGTTTATAACTATATCGTAATCCATCCACACCGGGGCTGGATGCTGAAGCGCAGCAGCCCGCGGTGATTGAGATCAAGGGAGTGTACACAATGAGAATTACTGATCTGATGATCAAGGAAGTTATGATCATGGACCTGCAAGCGGTTAGCAAGGAAGCGGCAATCGACGAGCTGATTGCCAGCCTGACATCGAGCGGTCGTATCAATGATCCGATCCTGTTCAAAGAAATGATCCTGAAACGTGAGGGAGAATCGAGCACAGGTATCGGCGGCGGTATCGCTATGCCTCACGCCAAAACAAAAGCAGTCAACGAACCAACCGTTGTGTTTGCAAAAAGCACACCGGGTGTTGAATATGAATCGCTCGATGGTGAGCCTGCTCATCTATTCTTTATGATTGCTGCTCCAGAAGGCGCTGCCAATACGCATTTGCGCACACTGGCTGCTTTGTCCAAGCTGCTCATTGATAGCGATTTCATCGCGCAATTGATGAACACAACGACACCGGACGAAGTTGCTGCTCTGTTCGATGAGAAGCAAGCGGAAGCCGATGCAAAGGAAGAAGCCAAGCAAGCGGCCAAAGCGGCTAAAGAAGCCGAACAACAAAAGGCAAATGCACGCGAGCAGGAAGCGACAGCTTCACTCACAGGCGGCGAAGGTGCTGAGCCATTCGTCGTTGCCGTAACCGCATGTCCAACCGGTATCGCGCATACGTTCATGGCAGAAGATGCTTTAATCAAAAAAGCACAGGAGATGGGCGTAGCGATTCGCGTCGAAACGAACGGTTCCGAAGGCGCAGGTACGCCGCTAACTGCTGATGAAATTCGCCGTGCGAGCGGAGTTATCGTCGCTGCTGACAAAAAAGTTGAAATGGATCGTTTTGATGGCAAACCGGTATTGCAAAGACCGGTAAGTGACGGTATCCGTAAACCGGAAGAACTGATCCGTAAAGCGATGAACGGTGAAGCACCGGTCTATCGTAGCTCCGGTCAAGCCGCGAATGGTGAAGAAAGCTCTGGCGAAAGAGTAAGCGTAGGTAGCAAAATTTACAAAGACTTGATGAATGGTATTTCGCATATGCTGCCATTCGTTGTCGGCGGCGGTATTTTGCTGGCTGTTTCGTTCCTGCTTGAGCAAACGCTTGGTCAGGACAATGCACTCGTCAAACTGCTGCAAACGATCGGTGGCGGTGACGGCGCATTCTTCTTCCTAATTCCGATCCTTGCTGGTTTCATTGCCATGAGTATCGGTGATCGTCCAGCCCTCATGCCTGGTATGGTCGGCGGTCTGATGGCCGTGCATTCAAACGCTGGTTTCCTCGGCGGTCTGGCTGCCGGTTTCCTGGCTGGTTATGTCGTGATCTTCCTGCGTAAGCTGCTCAAAGGCTTGCCAAAAGCGATTGACGGTTTGAAACCGATCCTGCTCTATCCGGTACTTGGTTTGCTTATTACCGGTACGATTATGTACTTTATCTTTGATCCGATCTTTGGTGGTATTAACACATGGCTCGTGAACGTACTGAACAACCTGGGTACAGGCAACGCGGTTATTCTCGGTCTGATTCTGGGCGGTATGATGTCGATCGATATGGGTGGTCCATTTAACAAAGCGGCATACACATTCGCGATCGGTGTGTTCACATCGAGCGGCAACACAAACGGTATGATGATGGCAGCGGTTATGGCAGGCGGTATGGTGCCACCACTGGCGATCGCACTGGCAACCACATTTTTCAAAAATAAATTTACCGAGCAAGAGCGCAAGTCTGGTCTGACTAACTATGTACTCGGTCTGTCCTTTATTACAGAAGGTGCGATTCCATTCGCAGCAGCTGATCCATTGCGTATTCTGACTTCTTGCATTATCGGTTCCGCAGTAGCTGGCGGTTTGACGCAGCTGTGGCACCTAAATATTCCTGCACCTCACGGCGGTATTTTTGTCGCTGCATTAGCTAACAACGGTAGTTTGGTTGCAGCAGCTTTATTTTTACTTGCTGTTTTAATTGGTGCCGTCATAGCTGGTTTGATTTTAGGTATTTGGAAAAAAGTGATCGTCAAATAAATAGCTAATAGTTAACTTTAAGCTTCAAATAATACAGTTATTTTACTGTGTTATTTGAAGCTTTTTTTATTGCTATCCTGTTTTGAACATACTCAAAAGGGTAATAAAATGACTTACCAAAAAATGAATAGGAGGAAACTAACTCATGAACCATAGTTTAAAAAAATCATTCATCATTTTCTCATGCTGTTTTACACTAGCGGGAACTGCTACGTTAGCTACTCCAGCTAGTTTAACCCATGTAAGTAAAGCGGCTATTGAAGTTCCAGAATATGGAGTCCCTTTTGATGTTAGTTATCGTTATAGTCCTCAAGAAGTACACACCATGTATAAAGAATTGAATTCGAATTGGGGAGCTACTGTTCAACAAATAGCATCCATTCATCCTGTAGTAGGTATCACCTTATTTTTAAATAATATTGGGAGTGCAAAAGTTAAAGAAACAATAGCGCAAGCCCATTTTGCCAACAAAGGAATGCGTTTAACGTATACCTATACACTATCGCAAATTTCTCCCGCAGCCAATAAGATGGAAAATATGAAGCTGGTAGTTGAATAAGTAAAAAGGATCTTTTAACTAATTAGTTAAAAGATCCTTTTGTTTGATATGATGGCGAATCCTATCGATAAAATGTCCTGCCGCCGCACGTGGCGTTTCCCCTTTACGCAAACAAACGGCAATCGTATTATACAGCTGTACTTCATCTACATACACACGACATAACGTCCCCCGTTTCACCTCATCACGCACGATCAGGGCAGAGACAAAGTTAGCGCCATAGCCTGCAATGACCGCTTGAATCGCTTCATACAGGCCGTTAAATTGCAGTGCAATTCGTGGTGCAGGCAAATTATGCGTGCGACAGAGAGATAACAGGCGCTCTCTCGTTGAACTGCCCTGCTCACGCATAATAAAAGGCTCTGCCATCATCTCTGCCAGCGAAACATGACGATTGGCGAGATGATGTTCGGGGGAGACGACAAACCATAGCTCATCGCGAAATAGTTCTTCTGTTTGAATCCATTCTGTTTCCCGTTCGGTGACTCCACCATAAATCGCCAGATCGACCTGCCCATCGGTCAGCATACGCAGTGCATCCGAAGAATTCGTCGTATGAATCGTCAATTCAATCTGCTCAAATTGTTGCTTAAAACGCGCCAGCCAGCCGGGTAACAGAAAATGCGCCGGCAAGTATGTAGCGGCAAGTGAAATCGAACCGATCGTACCCTGACCGCTTTCTATACAAAATTGCTCGATTTGTCGCTCGACTGCAAACAGACGGGTAGCCATTTCATAAATGGTCTCACCTGCTGAGGTAAGGCGAATCCCTCTTCCGGCAGGTTGTAGAAGTTGAACACCTAACTCCTGCTCCAATCGCTTCACCTGTGCTGTAATGGCAGGCTGACTGATCGTCAACAACGCTGCTGCCCCGGTTACACTGCCTGTCGTCGCAATCGTATAAAATAACCGCAAACCATGTAGATTCATCCGAATCTCCTTTCATGATCCTAAACTCCAATAGCTCCATCCTATAGTTAAATCATACATTAAAGTTATGATTAGCGCATAAAGATATATTATATTTATCGAATCAAAAGGATTATGCTTGGTTTAGAGGCAGACGATGTACAGATCGATGCAAAGGTTAATTTAATAAAAGCTAGCTCGATATTAACTTCATTATTATAAGTGTCTTCTGAATTTAATGATGGGGTAGCCATCGCCCAGCACGATCATTCACAGCCATAATGATCTAGTATCTATCATCATAGAGCTACAGTTCAATATCAATGATCACCCATCGTCGCCTACTATGAACAGGAGCGTGAACGATTATGACCCATGCACAACGAAATATGAATCCAGCACAGCAGCAATGGTACGAAGTAGATCAATATGTAAATGAACGTCTTCATCTCAATCACGGTCTGTTTGAACAGATTTTACAGCGCAACCGAAAAGCAAACCTACCACCGATCGATGTATCGCCTGCACAGGGAGCATTGCTTCAGCAATTGATTATGATGTCAGGCACACGACGTGTGCTGGAAATTGGCACATTAGGCGGCTACAGTACGATCTGGATGGCGCAGGCATTACCACAGGATGGACAGATCGTTACGTTAGAGCTAGAAGAAAATCATGCGGCTGTCGCCCGAATTAACTTTGAGCAAGCAGGTGTGTACGAACGTATTGAGCAGCGTACTGGTGAAGCGCTTGTACAATTGCAGCAGCTGGCAGACGATCAGGTTGAGCCATTTGACTTTATTTTCATCGATGCGGACAAACCGAATAATCCTGCTTATTTAAAATGGGCATTACATTTCTCGCATCCAGGTACGATTATTTTTGCTGATAATGTTGTACGTGAGGGGGAGATCATCGACCCGCATAGCACCGATCCACGTATACATGGCGTGAGAACATTTTACGATGTCATTCATGCGGAACCAAGACTGCGGCATGTGACGACGATCCAGACGGTAGGCGAGAAGGGGTATGATGGATTTTTAATGGGGATTGTAGGGTAAGGTCAATATAACACTTCACCTCAGAAATGATGAACTATAGTGTAATACACAAAAAAAGGTATCCATTAAGGATAACCTTTTTTGTGCAGAGAAATTTTTAATCATTTTCGTAGCAGGTTGAATAGATATTACGTCAGATGCAGTGGTGAAGCTATCGTATTACATAAAGTAGATCGTTAATTATTTTTACGAATATTTTGCCAGTTCGCATTGGTCAAAATTTCCGCGTTCTTACCAAAAAAGGCATTTCCAGCTTGTTGATCGTTTTGAAGCCAGTACATAAACCACGCTATCATGTAAGCATCGGCATGAGTCATCATATCACCGTGATCTGCATGTACTCGCCTTGCCATAACTTTAGTTACAGAATCGGGAATATGCGCATAATTCGTATTCAACGACCAGAGAGGGGCGATTCCCTGCCCTTTTTGGGCGCTTATATCTGTGGCTGTTCCTGCATCAAAAGCTCCGGTGCCGGCCACCATAAAATAGGGGATATTGACTTTGGTGACATCATAACTCCAATCCTCTCCCAATTGATTTTTTTGCCCCCAGAAGCTGGATGTAGCGCTTGCCGTAAACATCGCTTTGTAATAATGACCATTTTGCTGCTGAGTGACAGCGTTGATGACAGCTACACCGCCCTGTGAATGTCCGGTAATACCGATATGATCCGTATCGATTTTGCCATAAAAATTGCTTTGCTGATCTTGATTTAGACGAAGCATAAAATTTAAACTCGCTGCCGAAGATGCACCGGTTCTGGAATTCTCATCTGCATTACCCACAACAATAAAGCCCCATGAAGCTAAATGTTTAAAAATAGCTTTGTAAGTTAAAGCTGTACTACCTGTGCCATTCGCAATAACAATGAGTGGAACAGGAGAAGTGCTTTGTTTGATGTCGGAAGGATACCACACGTCGTAATTTTTGAACACCACGTTGTCTGCATCAAATTCAACATATGAAACTTCATGTGGACCTGGCGCTGTATATTTCGCTTCGATCGGTTTATCGGTAGTGACAAAGTCGAAATAATGGGAGCTACGATATGAAATGAACGCCCATAATCCTGCAATGATCACAACAAGCGAGATGAATATCGTTAATAATATTTTAAGTAAACGTTTCATAGATTCATTGTCCTTTATCGTTGATTAACTGCCCATATATCGATCCAGGTATTCATTAAGCTTATCCATATATTGAGCATAGATTTTATTATCGTTTTGCAGGCCATGTCCTGAATGTGGAAACTCGAAATAGTCATAGGGAACATGATGTTCGTTTAATGCGTTAATCAGGTGTTTGACCGCTCCAAATGGCGCTATCTTATCATATCGTCCATAACCTGCCAGTGTAGGAACAGAGTTCGCGTTGATCCACATATAAGGAGAAATACCTTTCACAGCTTCTTTGTAGCGTTCGGTTCCAATCATATCGGGTGTAATGACATGACCGGACATTACACTGAACAAACCTGCCGCTGCTGCTGGATTTTGATCCAGCCCATAACTTATCCAATCTTGCGGGAAAAAGCTGGGTGGGCCGACCATCTCATATACCATTTTGACTGGAATTGGAGAGGTGTCTGCATCCCGATATGCATACAATAATGCCAGTGTTCCACCTGCCGAGCCGCCAGCAATAGCCATCCGATCAAGAGGATAGCCTAATTTCTGCGCTTCGGCTTTGACGATAGGCATACTTTTTTTGATCTCCTGAGACATCGTATCAACGCTAGCTGTAGGATGTTTCTCGTCACGAAGGGTATAGTTAATGCCTGCGGCAACATAGCCTTTGGAAGTGAGCCATTTTAGCATATTAATATCATCACTTTTGTCACCGCCTGTGAAGCCGCCTGCATGCAAATAAACGACAAGACCATAGCTTTTTTTCGTATGATCCGCAGGAACGTATAGATCAAACTTGTTCTTCTCCTGATCGCCATAAGCGATATCTGTATACATACGACCGACCGAATCGTTCCAATTTACGTTCATTTCGCCGGATAGCGGATTGTATGTCATTTTGATAATGACTGAAATGGCGAATACAACAATAAAGGCGCCGACATAAATACAACCCCATAACCATGTTCTCCTGTCTTTTTGTTCAACTTTCATAAAAAGTTACCTCCAAACATCGTACCGCCAAGTAAAACATTCAAAGCCGCTCTTACGGCAAGCCGTCCCGAAACGGCAGCTACAATGACGATGATCGTTAGTAGAATGATGCGTTTTTGCATAATAGTCATCTGTCCAGACTCCTTTGGTATCGATCATTTGCATTGACTTAATCAATGTTACAAATGTATCATTTGGTACAACGAATGTAGCATCTGTACAGCTGATGCACAATATAATGGACGAAAATGGTACATAAAGGAGTAAATGTAACATGGCAGATTCCACAGTGAAAAACACGTATGTGAAGCAGCAAATTACCGATGCAATGCTTAATCTTTTGAGGACAAATGAGCTTAAAGCAATATCGATTAGCCATCTCGTTGCGGCAGCAGAGGTCAGTCGGATCTCATTTTACCGAAACTATACCGAAAAGGAGGATGTGCTGCGAGAGTATATTAATACATTGATTCTGGGCTGGCATGTGGAGTATGAGAATAGTGATAAAAAATCAGAAGAGGAGATGCTTGGAAGCTTATTTGCGCATTTTAGCAAGCATGGGGATTTCTATCTGTTACTCAGTCAACGTAATTTATTTCATTTGCTCAAAGAGGTGCTAAAAACACTGTATGGGCCTAAGCCGGAGTATCCTAACTTTGGTGCTTATGTAGCGGCTTATTTCTCTTATGGATTGTTTGGCTGGATTGAGGAATGGTTTGCGAGAGGGATGCAGGAGTCGGCAGAGGATATTACCATTTTGCTTAAAAATCGCAAGTGAAACGAGCCAATCGCATAGGATACGAACAGAAGATAAAGAAGGCAAGCGAACGACAGAATGATATCACACGCTTATTGATCCTATGTATATGGTGACTGTAAGCAATGGATTCAGGGTGTTCACAGTACGATAAACAACATTGAATCTACCAGCAACGGATCACTGAATCTACTGCTTACTGCTCCAGCGACACCGATCGGCTCTCTTCCTATTCCCCCAGCCTTTCTCCAGCTTCCTTACGTACGATATCCATCAATAAACGGCGTGATAATGGCAAATAGCTCTGTTCACGCGATACAAGCATACCGATGCGCAGTAACGGCTCTGCTAGTGGGAATGCTAGCTGTACCATCTGCTCATTCAATGGGGTGGAGTTCAGTACGACACCGATGCTGCCTGTGGCGGTAGCAAGTAGCGGTACAGCAGACAGCTGACTAATCGTATGCGTAAAAGGTTGCAACTTGAACCTGGCGAGTTCTTTTTCCAATTGCAAATGATACAGACAGCTTCGACCACCTACGGTGAGTGAATACTGCTGTACATCATCCGGTGTAAGACTGTCCTTCTGTGCTAACGGGTGCTGCTCATGCACGATAAACACGATTCGTTCTTCATATAGCGGCTCAAAATGTAACAAATCGATAACAGGCGGCTCACCGCATATCGCCAGCTCGATTCGTCCATCGCGCAACAATTGTGCTAAAGCATCGGTATTGCCGATCGTCAGCTCGCATTGAATCCCTGGTTTATGCTGGGAAAAGCGCTGCATGACCACGGGCAGTAATGTAGTGCACGTGCTCTCAATCATGCCGATTCGTAACACCCCGCGTTCTTCCTGCTGTAACTGCTGTGCCTGATCGCGCACATATTGCCAGTGAGCAATCAGATGGTCAACCTCAGCTGCATAAATTTTACCTGCTGCGGTCAACTCCGCATCCCATCCGCGCTTGAATAGCTGGATGCCCAGCTCTTTTTCCAACCGTTGAATCTGATTCGTCACGGTGGATTGTGCATAATGTAACTTATCCGCTGCGCGTGAGAACGTACCTTCCTGAATGACCGTCCGAAAGGTTGTCAATTCTTTTAAATCCATACTATGATCTCCATTCGATAAATTGAATTCATTATTCATTATTTTCAATTATACGAATGAAGTAGAGCGCTGTACACTTATTTATAGAGATAGAGATAGAGATAGAGATAGAGATAAAGCTAAAGCTAAAGCTAAAGCTAAAGCTACTGAAGTACATTTACAACGCAGATAGGAGACAACCGATATGCCTTTTATAAGAACAGGTTATCAGCAGCAAGTGTATACAGGCGAGCAATTAAAGCAGATCAGCGATGGATTAATGCAGGCATTACAGGAACATTTTCAAGTGCCGGATTAAGATTATTTTCAGGTGTTTCATGCGCATGCGCCAGAACAGTTTATGTATGATGATCAATATCTCGATGTGAAGCGTAGCGATCAATTGTTATACATTCAGATCACGCTCGGTTCAGGGCGCAGTGTAGAGCAAAAGCAGGCGTTTTATAAGCGGGCTGCGGAGCTATTGGAGCAGCAGGCGGGTGTACGTCAGCAGGATGTGTTTATCGTGCTGGTAGAGACAGGGCTGGACAATTGGAGTTTTGGTAATGGACAGGCGCAGATGATTCAGCGAGAACATAGTTGTACGGATGCAGTATACGATCGTATAGATCAGGCTCAGACTGCTATAATGCACACGAATGATGCACATGCTCAGGTAGAATTTTTAAGGACTGCAACGTCGCAGGCGAACGACGAGCATTGTTCTGTTGCATCTACACCGCCCACGCATTCGCACAAACAGGCAGATGCGCCGCCAGCATCTGATGTTCAGCAGGTATACGGTGAATTAGCGCCTGATTTTGCACGCTATAGCGAAGACGTATTGTTTGGCGATCTATGGCAGAATCCGGAGTTAAGTCCGCGTGAACGCAGTTTACTCACCATCGCCGCACTCGTTACAGGTCGTCATACCGGTCAATTGCCATATCATATTAACCTGGCTAGGCAAAATGGATTGAACGATACTGAGCTTGCGGCTGCGATGACGCATCTGGCCTTTTATGGGGGCTGGCCAGCCGCTGCCGCTGGATTGCTCGTACTGAAAGAGCAAATCTAATGGAGTCTGTAGTTTCATTATGCTATAGCAACAAAAGTTGAACTCGACCGTTCATCTGTCATACAGAACGTAAGATTCAACGACAAGGCGAGTCAGAATAGGCAAGTTCATACCGATTTAGTTACAAATAGATGCCGCTAAACTATGCTATGCAGAACATGAGCTGAGCATTCGGCGGACGATAAGATAGATTGAACATGAGCTGAGCGTCCGGCAGACGATCGGATATGCAGAACATGAGCTGAGCATTCGGCGGACGATAAGATAGATTGAACATGAGCTGAGCATCCGGCAGACGACCAGATATGCAGAACATGAGCTGAGCATCCGGCGGACGATAAGATAGATTGAACATGAGCTGAGCATCCGGCGGACAATCGGATATGCAGAACATGATTTGACCATCTGTTGTACTGGCGGATCAACCTCCATACCAGACTGAATGTATCGCTATACAAATGGATAAATGGAATACGTATACCAAAAGCCGCCTTACTTAAAGGCGGCTTTTCAAGCGTGTGAACTACTCACAGTACAGTGGAGGCAGGACAGCCATATTCCAGTTATGTCTAACATATAACAACAGCTCTCTACATCCACACCTGTAAACGATTATTGACATCATTTTAATTAAACTGAGCCAATACAAGCCTTTATCCATTTACTTGCCCGACCTGATTTCAATCGGAGCGAACAGATGAACATCGGATCAACATCTTTCATATTAAAACGGTTTGCCTTGCCCAAGTCGCTGGTTCAGAAATTGTTTTACTTGGTCGGGTTGCTTGCCATTCGTTTGCTTGAGCAGCTGGAATAAAGCGGATAAATCGGTAAGGATAACGCTCTTTTTAATCTGATCCGCAGTATAGCCAGCCAGCACTTTACGATAATCCGCCTCAAACTCCGAATTCATTTTCATCGTATTAGCATCAAATACAGGCGTATTCAAAGCGCCATAAAAAATGTTCAACTGACTATTTTTGTACTGTCTCACCATCTCTGCCCGGCGATTGGATGTAGCATACGTGTTCACAAATGACTCGATCATCAGTCCGCGTTTCAGCAGTTCTGTCGGTGTAATCATTATCCCATTGTCATCCATCGTTGGCGCTTTGGCTTCGGTCGCCATAATATTCATATAATCACGAATATCCGGTGTAACATAAGGTAGCAGTGGGCTGAACGCTGGATAATCAATATCGGGATAATAAGAGCCTTCCACCGTTTGTAGTCGGTATCCCATGTCACTGAGTTGTTGTAACGCTTGACGAGCGGTTTTGCCTGTGACAGCTGCCGCCGCTTGTTTCATCGTCATGCCTGGCTTGTATACGTTCTCCAGGGCAAGTTGCACAGTTGATGAATAGATGAGATCATCGGCAAATGAACGATGCTTGTTGTAAGCATTCTCTAGTTGCAATACAGCGATCGTAGCGCGATAGCGATCAAATTGCGAAATGGATTTCAACAGTGTAGCTCGCGCCTGTGCCAGTGTGGTGGGCTTTTGTAGCTGCTGAACGAACAGGTTGTACGCTTTTTGCGCGGCAGCCGAGTTAGACGTGGCTGGAGTCGTACCCGCGCTGGTTGCATCTGTATGGTGCAACAAGGAGGATGGTAATACGGCTCCTGTAGTAAATAGCGCGGCGGCCAGCAACGCTGTTGCGAGTGGGCGAACCGTGCGTCCTGATTGCGCAAGCGATGTAGTTTGTCTAATTTGTTGTTTAAATTTCATACAGATAGATCTCCTTTGTACGATAATGGAAAAATAGCATAATGTAATTATGTAAGTTGGTAAGTTAGTTTGAATACTTCTTTATTATAGCTTGTGTGACGAAACAGCAAAAGTATTCATTTCAAGGCAAAGTTTATAGATAAATATTTGTGAATGGAGCAGGACGATTTTTATTTATCACTTAAGATGATGTGAAAATAGGATTGAAGACAACGAACTTTAATAACGATAGTACGAAAAAGATTACGGTAGGATGAAAAAGTTATGGAGCAACACAAGATCATATCAACCTGATGATACGAATCAATACTAAGCTAAAAAATAGAGAGCGCAGGGGACACATATCGCTAATGTGTAAACCTCTGCGCTCCAACTAGATCACGCCCTTATACAATATACGAGCGCACAAGTGCTGGATGTATTGCCATATAGGTTGACGTATCCACTATGATAAATCACTGACACGTTGCTTTAGAAATTGCTCGACTGCGTCTGTCCCTTTGCCACCATTTTGATCGACGAGCTTGAGCAGATCAGACAGATCGGTTAACAGTCGGCTATTTTTAATCTGCTGAGCACTGTAACTGTTAAGCGACTTGCGATAGCCCGCTTCAAACAGCGGATCGATCTCCTGCGTCTGCGGATCGAATAATGGCGTGTTGTCGGAACCGTAAAAAATGTAAAACTTCATCAGTCGATAATTATCTTCCACCGCTGTGCGCCGATTGGATACAGGATAACGATTCAAAAATGCTTCCGTTGCCAGTCCGCGCTTTAGCAGCTCCGTCGGTGAGATGACGATTCCAGCATCATACGACGTTGGCGCTTTGACTTCAGCCGCCATAATGTTGATGTAGTCTATAATGTCGCCATGAATATAATTGTAAAATGTGCTGAATGCCGGATAATCAATGATCGGATAAAATACACCCTCACTCGTTTCCAGTCCATAGCCCATAGCGCCGAGTTGCTGTAATGCCTCGCGGTCGGCTTTGTTCGTCAGCGTAGCTGCCGCTTGATTGATCGTCATATTCGCTTTGTAATTACGTAGTAGCGCATCTTGAATCGATTCTTTGTAAATTAAATTTGATGCATAATCCATATGCTTCATATAAGCATTTTCTAATTGCAATACGGCAATAGTGGCACGATATGAATCGAATTGTTTAATACGATTAACGAGCGTCGCGCGTGCCAGCCCGAGTGTACTCGGCTTTTGTAAACGTTGTAAAAATAAATTGTACGAGCGCTGTGCGGTATTTGCGCTAACTGCTTGTTTGGCGCTTGTAGTTGTGCTACTCGCTGCATAGGCACCCTGTAGTAGCGAAGATGGCAAAGCAACACCCGTACCGAGCATTACTGCTGCTAGCACGGCTGCCGTAAGTGGACGAGCTACCTTTTTTCGTGCGTACCGGGAATGGATGGCTAGCTGCGTATCTTTTCCCTTTCTGTTCATCATATAACCCCCTTGAATATTTAGTTACAGCGCAGCAACATACAGTAGTCTGGCTGTACGATACATCGCTGTGCATCGAGACGCTGCTTCGTCATTGTTTCTATTCATTGCTGAAAGCAGCTATCTTATAAACGTTTTAACTAGAGCTAAAGTTGTAACGCTTACAATTTATGACATCGATGTATACTTAACTTATACACATCAATCAATACATCAAGCAAGTGTTATTCATTCTTTTTTTGTTTATATTCGTAAAATTGAATAAAGCTAGCATAGGGAATTGCCAGGTTAACGATCAGATGAGCATCATCGAGCAGTAAAAAAACGCTAATATTTGCATATATGCGCATTTATGATTGTTTTGTCGTGATCATATGTGCATAGATAATGGAATCATCAAACCAATCTTTAGCCAGTAACATGCAAGCAATAAGGATAACAATTCCATCTTTGCAAATGTTATTAAAACATAACAGCAGATTTAGCTCGTCTGTTTTCAGATAATATGTATAAAATGCTCCTAATGAAGTCATGGCAAGGGATAAGCGAGCACAAAGCACTTCAAAAATATCGATAAAAAAATAAATTTTTTAACAAAAAAACTGTAAAAATAACATCATCTGTAGACGATATACTATACATAAGCCGCTGAACTACCCACCTGTTTTCAAGTCAAAAATAAAGTTATTGACAAGTCATGAAAGCGTTATTATAATCATAATCAATCAAGGATGATCACAAACGATCATAAATAATCATGAAGCGATAATACATGATCAGCCTCGATCACAGGTTGGATAATGATATAGCAAATTGACAGACAGGTGGTGATGTCCCGATGCTTTTCGAGCAAGAACGAAAGCATAAGATGGTGGAGTATTTGCAGCAAAACCAACGGGCATCGGTTCAGGAGCTAGGTGAAATGTTTCAGGTTTCGGAATCAACAGTCAGGCGTGATCTGAAAGAACTTGAAGATGGCCGGCTGTTGAAGAGGACGCATGGTGGAGCAATCTCGTTACAGAGTGTTGACTTTGAACCGAATATGGTAGATAAGGAAGACTCCTATCGCGAGGAAAAGGAACGTATCGCACGCCGTGCAGCAGAAATGGTGAATCAAGGAGATACGATTTTACTCGATTCAGGAACAACGACACTTCCGCTGGCAAGAGAGCTTCGCAGTCGATCTGGCATTCGGGTCATTACCAATTCGGTTATTGTGCTGGGCGAACTGAAGGATTGTCGCAACATCGAGTTATCGATCATTGGCGGATTGCTCAGGCCGGATACACAGGCATTTGTTGGGCCGATGGCAGAACGCACACTCGATATGATCCGAGTGGACAAAGCATTTATGGCAACAAACGGCTTACATCTTAAGGAAGGCATCACAACGCCGAATCTGACCGAAGCCGCAATCAAACGTAAAATGATCGATATTTCCAAGCAGGTGATTCTACTGACCGATCATAGCAAAATTGGCGGTATTGCTTATGCCAAATTCGCAGATCTGTCGGATATCGATTATTGCATTACCGATGGGGGAACATCCGTATCTATGATAGGGCAGTTCCGTAAGCAGGGACTGGACATGATTATCGCTTGATGGATTCGGCAAACAACCTTTTTACAAGTTTGTAAGCGTTTTACCAAATTTCGGATGGCACCGATGGGAACGCAGTCGTGCAGGACATATTGATGAACGACCGATTTGAGAGATGAAGATGAAGGGGATATTACAATGAAAAAACTATTAGCTGTTACCGCTTGTCCGACGGGTATCGCTCACACGTACATGGCGGCAGAGTCACTCGCCAAAGCTGCGAAAGAGAAAGATGTAGAAATCAAGGTTGAAACCCGTGGCGCAGTCGGTGTCGAAAATGGACTGACACCACAGGAAATCGCCGAGGCGCATGCGATCATCATTGCAGCAGATACCGATGTGGATGAAGCACGCTTCGCAGGTAAGCCTGTTGTACGCGTACCGGTAGCACAGGGGATTAAAATTCCAGGTGAGCTGATCACACGCGCATTGAATATGCAGCCGTCCAGCTCTACCGCAGCAGCACCGGCACCAGCGGATAGCGGTGTGAAGCAACAAAATATGTTTTATAAGCATCTGATGAACGGTGTATCCAACATGCTGCCGCTCGTTATTGCCGGTGGTCTGATTATCGCCTTCTCCTTCTTGTTTGCGTTTACAAAAGGTGGCGTAGATCAAGTAGAAGGTTCACTCGGAGCTGCATTGTCCACTATTGGTGGCGCTTCAATGGGCTTGATGGTTATCGTTCTGTCAGGCTTTATCTCCTTCTCGATCGCCGGTAAGCCGGGTCTCGCTCCGGGTCTCGTTGGTGGTGTACTTGCCAAAGATATGGGCGCAGGCTTCATCGGTGGGATTATCGCCGGCTTTATCGCAGGTTATGTTGCACACTGGCTGATCAAACACATCAAAATGCCGCGTAACTTTGAAGGTCTGAAACCGATTCTGATCGTTCCTGTATTGTCTGTTCTAATTATCGGTCTGTTAATGGTATATGTAATCGGTGAACCGATTCAATGGCTGCTCGCTCAATTGACGACATGGCTGACTAATATGGGCGCAGGAAATGCGATTTTGCTTGGTGCCATTCTCGGCGCGATGATGGCGTTCGATATGGGTGGTCCGTTTAATAAAACAGCGTATACGTTTGCAGTAGGTCTGCTGGGCGCATCAATTTTCACACCAATGGCTGCTGTTATGGCAGCAGGTATGACACCTCCACTCGGTATCTGGCTGGCAACATTGATCGCGAAAAAACGCTTTACGAAAGAAGAACGCGAAGCAGGTAAAGTAGCATCGATCCTCGGTCTGTCCTTTATTACCGAAGGTGCGATTCCATTCGGTGCAGCCGATCCGATTCGGATTATTCCTTCCTTTATGGTAGGTTCGGCTGTAGCTGGTGCATTGTCAATGATGTTCGGTTGTGGACTACATGCACCTCACGGTGGTGTGTTCGTACTGTTCATTCCAAATGCAATTGATCACCTCGGTTACTATGTACTGTCGATCGCAATCGGTACGGTTGTAACAGCATTGATGGTACTGTTGCTGAAACGCAAAACGCCGGTAGCTTCGTAATTCAAAGCTTGTACTGGTATACCATCGTTGCCTCATACAGTCTGAAATAAACAATCTGTACTAAACAACCTGTATTAAACAATCTAACATCTGATTATTTATTGCATGACTTGTTAGGACAAACGATAAACTTTAATTCCTAAACGCAGTTCAATATTTGACTGAAAAAGTACCCTCAACTTTAATCCCAAACCTTAATCTATACCCTACCCATGCAGCGACCGGACCCCCAATCCGGTCGTTGCCGTGTAGAACTATACACCCTATAGAAGCTAAAGGAGCCTATCCCATGAATATTCGTGAATTGCTACAACCTGAAAGTATTTTTCTACCATCGACTGTATCGACGCGAGAAGAAGCGATTCAACAGCTTGCTGAAGGTATGACCGCAGCAGGCGCGGTAGTAGATACCGCCGATTATGTACGTGCTGTGATGGCGCGTGAGCAGCAAAGCTCGACAGGTATTGGTTTTGGTGTAGCGATACCGCATGGTAAATCAGCTGGTGTGACGCGTGCCGTGCTTGGTTTTGCTCGTTTTGGGCAGCCGCTTGATTGGGATTCGCTTGACGGAGAACCTGCACAGATGGCCTTTATGATCGGTGTGCCGGAAGCGAATGCAGGCAATGAGCATTTGCAAATTCTAGTCGCTTTATCCCGCAAGCTGATCCATGACGAATTCCGTGCCGAGCTGTTGCAAGCGAGCAGTAAGGAAGAGATTTTGGATATTTTGAGTCGGAATATTGGCTAGAGTTGAGCGATAGACGATAGTTAATAAGCGATAGACGATAGCTAATAAATGGTGAGTCGTGTAAGTGGTAATAACAAATCATAAATAATCATTCGTGAATAATAGATAGAGAGCCATAATTAAAAAATCAGCTCGTTAGTATGATCAGACTGGAGTTCGCCATCCAATGGGCGTGCTCCAGTCTTTTTTAATTCAAACGATTTATAATGGATGACTTCCTTTTCAGCGTGTCTATATGGTTGCCAGCGTTTCCCATTCGTATTCAACGTTTAATGATGGTGTATATGCACATCTGTCCCATACAGATGAATATACGGAACGGAAAGCGGGGATAGGATGAACACATGGCAGGAATTTCGCCAGGCTTCACGAATGCATTTTGTACCTTTAATGGCGATCTGTGTCATACAGGGAACGCTGGCAGCGTGGATATGGAATGGGCAATTTAGCTTGTGGATTGCGCTTGTTACGATGATTGGTTCGTGCGCGGCACATATTTTTTCGATGATGATTAATGATCTGTGGGATTATCGCAGTGGTGCAGATCAGGCAGCCTATGAATCAGAGGAAGCGATCTCAACCGATTCAGGTTATTTGACATCCGGGAAGTGGAATGAGCGGACGTTTGAGATTGTCACCTGGGCGATGCTCGGTATAGCGATTGCCTGTGCGATCGTGCTGTACATCGTAAGCGGCTGGGGGGTGTTGCTGCTCGGCGGATTGGGCTGTTTTCTGGCGTTATTTTATGTCGTACCACCGATTCGTTATGGTTATGCCGGTAAAGGCACAAGCGAATTGGCCCATGTGCTATCATTTGGTATTTTTCCGGTCATGGGTTCATATTATGTGCAAACCGGTCATTTTGATGGAAGACTGTTGTTATTATCGCTACCGATGGGGTTACTGACGACATTAACCTTTTTTAACCACCACTTTTTACATTGGAAAACCGATCGTCAGGTAGGCAAGCGTACACTGGTCGTGATGTGGGGAGAACGTAAATCGTTTCGCTTCTCGGTATTTCTACTCGTACTGGCACTATTAAGTATCGCATTATGTGCAATTGCGCGTGTCATTCCCGTCTACGCTGTCATTGTATTGCTGGCCGCGTTGCCACTATGCCGCATGTACACAAGCATGAAGCAGTCACGTCGCAACTTGCAAACCCATCAGCAACTGCTCTGGCTTTCGCTACGCACTTCGCTTCAATCTGGCGTTTTGATTATTGCTGCTCAGCTTGTTAGCTACTGGATCGGGACGTAAAAAGTGAGAGGGAAGTAGCGGTTCGTTGACGGTTAGAGAAGCAACAGCGCATAAGATCGATACGTTATTGCGATGAACGTAAAATAGTTGTTTCTGATCTACTTATTACTTGTTTATCATTGTACAGGTCGCAGATATATCGTCTGCGGCTTTTTGTTTATACATATTAACGGGAATATTGATTTGAAATCGCTTGTTAAAATATTTAAAACCCTTGCTATGCAAGGCAATAACATGTTGATAGTATACGAATGGTGATATGATGATCATTATAAAGTGAAGGAAAGGAGCCATTTTATTATGAAGCGATTTACATCAAAACAGGCAGAACGTGCGCTTAAAGGTTCAAAAGCTGCTTTAGCTGTTGAAGGAATACATTTGACAGAGCAAGAGGAGCATCTAATTAAAAAGCAATTGACGGGCAAACTATCTGAGGCTGAATTTAAAAAAATAGCACTGGAGATGGCCGCAGGTGTCAAAGTATAATCATCAGCAATCATCATATTGCTATTTTGGAACCGATACACTAAAAAATAAGCATGATATTCGCGATCCTGAAGCTTTAGAAAAGTTTGAACGCATCTTAAGTACATGGCGCATCTCTCAGTTAAGAGAAATGCCTATTGTAGGAGATTTTGATTTAAAACATCTTCAACATATTCATGAGTATATGTTTCAAGATATTTATTCATTTGCAGGTGAGCTACGAACGGAAAGTATCGCGAAAGAGCAGTTTATTTTTGCATTACCTCATATTTTTGCATTACCTCAATATATACAATCACAGGCAAATGAATTGTTCTCACAGTGAAAAGTAGAAAAATATGTAGCAAAACTTTCATCTGAAAGTTTGTAGAACGTGCTACGCATTATCCGGCAGAGATCAGATCCATGTAATACATCCATTTCGAGAAGGAAATGGGCGAACACAATGTGAGTTTATGCGATCATTAGCTGCTGCCAACGAATATGACTTAGAATAGGAGCGAACGAATCCGCAGCAATTGCTTAGCGCTTCTATGCGGTCTATTTACGATGTCGATGAGCTTATTCAGCATATACATACCTGTTTAGCAATAAGAATGCTTCATCTACTGTAGCCAGACACTATAAAATGAATACTTAGCAATTTGTAAAGTAACTCTCTTTTAACGCCAGGGAGTTATTTTGGTGTCACTGCAAACTGAACGACATCTGTTACAGATGATTCGTAATCCATCATACGTACAGTGAATTGACGAATGGTATGGACAATATGTAAGCGGTTTATTAAAATGTATGTACAACAAGTTCGATAATCATAGCATCCGACTACGCCGGTATGATGCGATATGATACAATAACATGTATGCATAATGACCGAAAATAGGATTGCTGTTGTAATCCACCAAGCCAGGAGGGACCATGACCGCTAAATATAGACAAGTACGGGACGAAATTCTTTCCTGGATTCATTCTTCCCGTTTACAACCAGGCAGTCGTCTGCCGTCAGAGCATGAGATTGCGGAGCAGTTTGAAGTGAGTCGCCAGACCGTGCGTCAGGCATTAGGCGAATTAATGCGAGATGGCTGGCTTAATCGTATCCAGGGCAAAGGTACGTTTGTCACCGAGCCTGTCGTTCGGACAACCAGCCACGATAAAACGGTAGGTGTGATCACGACCTACATATCCGATTATATTTTCCCGCAAATTGTACAGGGAATCGAAGCGCGGTTGCGTGAGGCAGGCTACCGTCTGTTGCTTGCGAGTACGGATAATGATCCGGTAAAAGAACGGGAGTGTCTGGAAATGATGCTCCGTCAATCTCCCGCAGCATTGATCGTTGAACCAACGCGGAGCGGCGAGCGGAGCCGTAATCTTAATTATTTTCTAACGATTGAGAATCGACAAATTCCGTATTTAATGATCAATGCCAGCTATGAAGAAATGGACTCGCCGTGTTTGCGCATGGATGATGAGCGCGGAGGATTTCTGGCGACCGAGCATTTGATTGAGCTGGGTCATCGCCGGATTGCTGGATTTTTCAAAACCGACGATATGCAGGGTGTGCGGCGGATGAGAGGCTTTGTAGCTGCTCATCGCAAGTATGGTATTCAGCTCCAGCCATCGTTAATTTTCACCTATACAACGGAGGATAAACATTCTGCTCCACTGCAACAAGCGCGTCGTCTTATTGATACCGCTCGTTCTGAACGTGCCACAGGCTGGGTGCTATACAATGATGAGCTTGCGGTCACTCTGCTGCAAGCGGTGCGTGAAGCCGGTCTGCGTGTGCCAGAAGATCTGTCTATGGTTGGATTTGACGATTCATTTCTCGCTACAGCGACTGAAGTGAAGCTGACCACATTAAGCCACCCGAAGCATGCACTTGGTACAGCGGCAGCGGAGATCGTATTGCAGATGCTTGAAGGGCGAGGCAAGGTAGAGGAAAAAATTCATGCGCCGGAGCTAATTCGTCGCGATTCTACAGCGCCACCCGCTGCGGAAGAATGACTGTAAGGCGATACAATAGCCAGTGTCATGACGCTGGACGTTTTCAATGTTGTCTGGCTTTGTGGAGAGGTCTACATTTTGAAAGAGATATATTTTCAAAAGAAGTATTTTAGAAGAGTCTATTTTGTATTAAAGATGTGGATATCCAGTGATCTGCTATCCACATATGTCGGACAATTTATATGGATGAACTGTAATCATATAGTCAGCCGTTGGATGAACTGTAATTACGTAGCCAGCCTATCAGATGGTTGAATTATAGATCATGCTTCCTCGCGAACGATCTATAGTTCAGCTATAACGATATAAAAGCCGGGCAGCATGAGTAGAGTAAGCTCATGATACCCGGCTTTTTGTATGGCGAAAGTTTACAAAGCAATACAAAATTTTAACTAACCTATTATATGTCCAGACAAGTAAGAACTCCGCTACGTACCGGGATTCCGAAACGGCGGAGCTCTACATGGTATATAATTATGCTGTAAGCGTATCCGCTCACGATTCAATCGACTTAAATGTGACAAATAGATCACAGTTTATAACGTCATAAATAGCGAGTGGCTTATTTCTTCATTTCTGCATATTGTTCAAGCTCTTCTTCTGGCTGTTCGCCAAGTACACAATCGGCGAAAAGAACCGATTTGGGAATACGGAAAAATTGTTCTGTTTTTTCCTGAAAAGCAGGTGAAGGCAATGTTGCTTGATGAAGCCATTTGCGGAATGTACCCGGATGCACGCCAATCCAGTGGCTGACATCGGTTACAGATAGATCATGAACCATACAAAGGCCAGTTAAGATGTGGTTACGTACTGGAGAACGTGTGATGGTACGCTTCATAAAGCGGGATGGTGCTTGTTGGCAGATGACAGGACTGTTGTTAATCACCTGTGGGTTGAATAGGATGTGATGCGGATAGCCAAGCTCCCGACATACTTTTTCCAGGTTCGCTTTGCCCGGCAATCTTCCTTCATACACCCAGGCGCTTACGCTGCGTGAAGAAACTGATAACCTTTCCGCGAGTTCGGACAGCTTGATATCCTTGACCATCAGTACAGCGAGCAAAACGCGATTGCGAATTTGACAGCGTGTTGGTCTACGGAAACGTTTGACGCGGACACCTTTACCAAGGTATTTACGGTTAATCAGAGACCACGCCTCTATAAAATGTCGTTCTGGTTGATTAGGCATATTTCCTCCGATAAAAGTAATTATTCATTTTATAGCAGTCGGTTTAATGACCCTTTCAACATCCTACAACACAAGTTCGCTCGTTTCAAGCGAACTTTTGCCAAAATAACACATGAAAATGGGGTAATTTTCAAAAAAATCAACTTCGCCATACAAATTGACAAAAACTATAGTGAAAATGTATTCAACTACAGCACCGTTACCAAAATATGAAAATGTTGTAATGTAATATTGGAAATCATTTGATTGTGAAAAATGATTATGATAGTCAGCAAGTCGATGTCAAAAGAAACGAAACACAGTTATTTGGAGGATAGAATATTTTTTTATTTGATTGTAGTTATATATAACAACATTTGAATAATAAATAGGTTACATTACTGTATACAACACGTCCATACAAAAAGACATGCCAGTAATCGAACACAGATCAGTATACGTTTACCTATAAATATCAAATAACTATCAAACAAAATGATTCGGAACCAATAGGGCAATTCGTAGTCTAAATAAGGCTCATCGTGGAACCGGTTTTTTATCCTTTTCAAGCTATATGAATGAGTACAAAGTGTAGCCAGAATCGGGCTGAAGAATGGAAACGATAATGAATAAATTGAAGAAAATTCCGTATTTCTGATACATTTGCGTTCTGACCGGGTATATATGAACAACGGTCAGTGGTAATGGTTGCTGACTCAATTGCATACTATGCACTCTGCATACAGCAAAATTGCTCATCATTCTAGGGAGGTCAATTTGTATGACTACTATGAAAATGAAAGCTGAAAAACGTGAAGCAACTAAATATTCCGCGGTACGCGAGCTGCGCAATAGCGGCCGTACACCGGGTGTTGTATATGGACCCGATCTCGGAAGTATTCCAGTACATGTAGATAGCAAGCAATTACAAGTGCAAGCTCGCCGTGGTGGTGCAGATATCTTCTCACTGACGCTTGATAACGGCAAAGATGTACAGGTACTGCTCAAAGATGTGCAGCGTCGCGAAGGGCGCATTATGCACGTCGACTTCTTGCAAGTATCTTCCAAAAAACCAATTACAGTTAGCGTACCACTCGACTTCCACGGCGAAGCACCGGGAACGAAAGTGGGCGGCATTTTGCAAACTCAAACGAACGAACTGGACGTGTCCGGTCTTGCTAAAGACCTGCCATCTACACTCGTCGTAGACGTATCCAAGCTGGAAATCGGTGATACGATCACAGCAGCAGATGTTGAATTGCCAGACGGCGTAGAACTAATCTCGCATGGCGAAGACATTCTCGTTTCCGTCGCTGTACCTCGTGTAGCTGACGAAGATCTGGAAACGCCTACTGCGTCCGATGAAGAAGCAGCAGGTGAAGAAGCTAAAGATGAAGCTTCGGACGAAGAGAAAACTGAGGAGTAATCCCCAGCTTCGATCCATGATGTATGAATTTCAAGTTAGCATGAGCTAATATAAATATCGAATCGCTGTTTCGCATTGAATGCGATACAGTGTGCATGGAGCCGGGGCGCAGTTTGCGCTCCGGTTTTTGTGTTGTTTTTATCGGTTAACCTATATACTTTAGCGTATCTGTATCTGTATCTGTATCTGTATCTGTATCTGTATCTGTATCTGTATCTGTATCTGTATCTGTATCTGTATCTGTATTTTATTTTGTATAAAAGATCATAGGCATTACAACGCAGACGCAGTAGCCGTTCTAATCAGTGGCAGGGGCAAAATGATGCTAAATATGATACGATAGAAAAGCAATGTGCGGCTTAAACTAGTCGCTCATCTATTATTGATTACATACAAAAAGGAGTTGCTATGACGATGATCAAGCATATTGTCCTGTTTAAATTTAAAAATCCTTCTGAGGAAATTATCAACAATGTGATCACAGGTTTGCGTGCGCTGGAAGGCAAAGTGGAAACGCTGCGCTCTATTCAAGTAGGTGTGGACGTAATTCGCAGCGAGCGTTCTTATGATGTAGCGCTAGTTAGTGATTTTGACTCACTGGATGATTTGCAGGCGTACCAGGTTCATCCGGATCATGTGCAAATTGCAGAATATATCGCTACCGTCAAAGAATCTACGATTGCCGTCGATTACGAATACTGATTTTTTACGATTGATTATGGTGGGATATGTCATGGGGATTGTGTTCAGAATGCCTATCTTACGTAGTTGAACAATAATTACAAAGAAGGGCAACGTTTGCGAGTAGACGGGAAGGTATCGGATCGTTTCACGGAGTAGAGCTGGATTTTCTGCTACAGTACAAATGATTGTCCAACAAAATAAAGTGAGGGATTAGCGAATGGGCATGATCGGAGGTTATCTGGCGGTCGACCGTACTTTAATAGAACAATTGGCGCACGGAAAGCGGAAATTGGACGATATTGATATGGAAGATTTTGCTGATTTGGATATCGATAAATCGTGGCAAGCTATTCATTTTATGCTTTGTGGTGAATTGGATAATGGTACGCCGCCAAAAGGATATGTTGTACCGATGGTAAGCGAGCAATTTTTGGAGTTCGGAGAATACGGCGCTTTTTATTTGTTTCCTGAACAGGTTAAAGAGGCGTCTCTTTTTCTTGAATCGTTAACAGAAGAACAACTGAAACAGCTCTATGATTTCGACGTGCTTGCTAAAGAAGAAATTTATCCGATCTATGATGGTGATGATGGCGATGGTTTTTTTGAATATATCGCGGAATATGTACAGCAAATACGTATTTTTTACGCAACGATGGTGCGCAAAGAGCAGGGCGTCATTTTTTATATTGCGTGATGGAGCGAACAGGCAACAGGAGCTAGAATCGTGGAGTTGTTCGCACAACGGTCAAATGATGATCACAAAAGGAGTGTCAAACGGTGTATTACGTAAATCGTGAGCAAATTGAACGCCGTATTGCGGCACTTGATGATGTATATGGAGCGCTGGAACAGGTAGCTTCCCATTGGGACGGCAGTTTGTTCAGTGGGTTGGTGCAGGAGCGTGCACTTCATCTCGCTATTGAATGTGTAACGGATATTGGTAGTTATTTAATCGATGGCTTTATTATGCGTGACGCGAGTAGTTATGACGATATTATCGAGATTATTCGCGGCGAGCAGGTGATGGATGAGGAGACAGCGGTTCGTTTGCTGGAACTGGTCAAGCTGCGTCGTCCACTGGTACAGGATTATTATGATTGGCCACGTCATGAATTGCATCCGCTTACTTCGATCATGCCTGAGGTGTTGCGCCGATTTGCACGGCAGGTGCGCGAGTATTTGGATCGTGAGCTTCGGTAGTAGCTTCGGTAGTGGATAGTCATGCTAGCGGATCGGATCGATACGCTGACTGATGTCAGTAAACGGATACATAATCGTGTACACGCGCAAGTAGCCGTGTCTGCAATCGAGTAATGTATCAGTCTATGTAGAAATTAGTCTATGTAGGAATGAGTGTTTAACAAATGAATCGTTTTGAATTTACATCCCCTGCCGGATAAGCTACAATAACGGTATTATTAAAGGGATGTGGTGACCCTTTTCGCTAACTATAGCGGACAGGGTCATTTTATTTTTATAGCAAAGGGGGGTCCAGGGATGAAAGCCAACCCACAACCGTCCACACGGCGAACGATCATGATGTTACTAAAGACAGGCGGTCCGGCAAGCGTATCGGATCTGGCCCAGAAACTAGGCATTACGGAAATGGCAGTTCGGCGTCATATTCAGTCATTAGAGCAGGAAGGACTGCTGCTGGCGGAAACCGTTCGTATACCGACAGGACGACCGTATTTACGCTTTCGATTGAGCGAGCAGGCGGCAGAACATTTTCCGCACAATTATCATCAGTTAACGCTCGATCTGTTGGATGAGCTGGATGATGCTTCGATCGCACGCATTTTTGAAGGACGTAAGCAAAAGCTACTTGATCGTTATCGTCCGCTAATGGAGCAGCAAAGTTTGGGTGAGCGTGTGGCCGCCTTGACGGAGATTCAGCATCAAAGTGGTTATATGGCGAGCTATGAAAGCAATGATAACGGTGAATATACGATGTATGAATATAACTGTCCGATCAATCGGGTGGCTGACCAGCATGGCATTGCCTGCCAGTGTGAACAGGAATTGTTTCAGCAATTGCTAGGTGCGAAAGTGACGCGTACCGAATGTATTGCTAAAGGTGGTCAATGTTGTATTTATCAGATTGAGAAGCGGTAAAAGATAATCAATAGCGATGTAGAGATGATCGTGTTAACGAATGTAGGCAAAATCATGGATTATGTCTTACGCCTATGTGTTGCATCGTTTAGCGTTTAGGAAGCTATACTTGTATTGTTTACCGTAAGATGGATCGTAATATGCATAAGCCTAAAGGACTCGTTTCCACTCCTCTAAAAGGGAGAACAACGAGTCTTTTGTCGTGTCTTAGCTTATTTGCAAGCAAAGATTCGTAAAACCTGTAGCAAAGCTGTTATTCTGGGTAATAGTAAACAAATACTTACATTCAGAGAATGGAGAGATCATAATGGATCAACAGAAAACGCAATTCGTATATGGCTTGATTACAGGTGCACTGATCGGTGCAGCAACCGCAGCCCTATTCACACCGAAAAATGGACGTGATATCCGTGCCGATCTGATGTATGGAGCAGAAATGATCCGTGAAAAAGGCCCGGAATGGAATGAGAAAGGCCATGAGGTAACCGAAAAAGGCCGCGAAGTAGTAGCCGTCGTCAAAGAATCGATCGGCGTGGCGCGTGAATGGAAAGAGCAGGTAGAATCTGCGGCTGAGGATGTAAAACACGAGCTGGCTGAATTTAAAGAGCAGCAGGATGCAGAGCAGCAAGATCATACCGAGCAGAAGAAGGATGTAAAAGCGGTTGGTGCTACGCCAACGTCAGCCACTCCAGCTACTGCAAGCTCGACATCAAAGCCGACTACTCCGCCAGCAGGAAAAGATAAAACGAGCAATTACAGTGTATAAACTGTAAAAACATAAACTGTAAAAACATATAGGTAAAAGAAGTCTGCTCATATGGAGAATACTCCATGCGATCGGGCTTCTTTTTTTGCATTATTTTGTATTTGCTAACAGGATGTAAAACAAATCTCTCATATGGAAAAATTCGCAAAATGAATAACTTTTTAGATGATAAATATACCAATTTAAGTAATATAATTACTTGTTTTTGGGTATTATATGAATAACCTAATTTTCCATAATATTATTAATGAGTATGTAATTGTGCAAATGATAATACCTCTTTCTATTTACTTCATATGTCTGTACTTCCTACGTGAAAGGAGGTGAATATTCCAATGAACTATCGAGTACCTGTGTCATTTGTTTTGTTATTTCTAAGTGTATGGTTATATCAGCCTGCTACACATGCAGCTGGGGTTGAAATCTCGTTAGACAAAGGTATTTCAATCAAAAGCACATCAAGCAGCGGTGAATCTTCCAGCAGTAATGAAGCTTCTGGTAGCAGTCATGCTACAGATGCAAGCTCGTCCACACAGTCTAACCCTGGACTGGTACAGCGCACAGCGGCTTCGTTAACAGGCACACTGTCCAATACGGTGAAATCGGTGACGGATACTGCACAAACAGCAACCTCGGATGTGGTCTCTCAGACGACAATCACTGTAGACAATACGACTAAGGTCGTAACGGAAGCAGTGAGCAATACAACGGGGATTGTGAATCATGTGAGCGATCTGACCCAAAACGTAGTTACGGAGACAGAGAAAGTCGTGTCCGGCAAGCCAGCGGACATTACTGGAACTGTATCTTCAGGAGTAACGAATACGGTCAACGATACCGTGAATACAGCGACATCTGCTGTATCGGGTACAGTATCCACAACGACAGAAGCAGTAGTCGAAACGGTCAAAACGGTCGATAACACGGTGAAAGCAGTAACGAAAACGACGGGTGAAGCTGCAACTGAAGTGGTAGACACAACAGGAACAGTAGTTGAAACGATACCTGTCATTGTAAAAGAAACGGTGAATCAAGTACCGATTGTCTCTACTCCCGTTACCGTTCCACCTGTGGTCACTATACCGCCTATCGTTACGTTACCACCGATCTCGACCACTCCAGATCCTGTAGCTGGAGAGATACCTGTTGTTGAACCGACTCCTGGTCGTGAACAGGAGCCAACCGCACGAGATCGTGATACTGGGACAGCAGTGAAGCCACCTGTAGTAGAACGACCATCCGGTGTAGAGTCTTCATCACCGATTAGGACTGTGTTTCCTACGGATAATGTAACGCCGTCTCCGCTAGCGATCATTCAGCAGCAAACGGAGCAACCGCTTCGACCGGATAACACGCCATTTTCAGGTAACGCTGATGTCTCGGTGCAAGCTGTATCCAATATGGAGCAGCCAGCTATAGAGACGAGTGATATGAAGCCTGCAACTACAAATATGAACGCTAGTGCAGGGGCACAAAGCGGGACTGATGTAGCGAGTTTGGCGGATTCCAGTGCGCTAGTTCCGACTGAACAAGCGCAGCAGATGCTTCAATCCGTATCCGGGCAGGTTGCGGATCAAAACAGGGGTGGACAAGCCCCATTTGCTCCGTCTGGTCTGCCAGTAGAGCAGGGCTGGAGTGGCGATCTGCTCGGCGTGTTAACAGCAAGTTCTACTTCGTCTGGAGGTCAGCTTAATGGGTCAGGCGGTAATGCTGGCGGCACAGCGCCAACGGCGCTGCTATTGGATACTGTAGAAGCTTCATTACTGAAACAGCCTGTTTGGATGTATAGTGCAAAGTCTCAGCATGGAAGTAGTCAATGGATGAATGCACCACCTGGTCAACCGCCGCAATCGGCTCCCTATTTTAATCGACATTTGTCTTATTAAAATAAAAGGGAGCGATTAACGATGAAATGGTCAGTGAAAATGATGGTAGCAACAGGTTGTCTGGCAGCAACGATGGCATGGTCACAGGGAACGGCGCAAGCCGCATCAGATAGCAATGCTTTGCTTAAACTCGATATCGGTAATCAGGAGAGCGAAGGCAGTGTACATGTAGGTGTGTTGGAAAGCAATAACACTACAGATCCTAACACTACAGGTACTGAAGCCGAGCAGACAGCAGACTCGTTGCTGAATGTGAAAGCGACGGATACGATCCTGGGCGATGGAGTACAGGCTGAAGTATTGACTTCATCCGATGTCAACACGCCTACGAGTGAAGCAAGCCATAATGCAGTTGTAAACATTAGCGGCACAGATACAATCGTAGGCGATGATGTGAATATCAGCGTGCTGGACAACAACGAGCAATCGGATCAAAACACTGACGGTTCTCATTCAGCGGTAGTTGAAGTGGGAGCTACGGATACGATTTTGGGCGATGATGTGCATGTAGGTGTGCTGGACGATCATGAACAGTCTAGTGGCACGACAAGCACAGATAGCCAAGCGGTAGTAGAAGTAGGAGCTACGGACACTATTGTGGGTGATGATGTGCATGTAGGCGTACTGGATAATCATGAACAGTCTGGTGGCACAACAAGCACAGGTAGCCAAGCGGTAGTAGAAGTAGGAGCTACCGACACGATTGTGGGTGACGATGTGCATGTAGGCGTACTGGACAATCATGAACAGTCTGGTGATACAGCAAGCACGGATAACCAAGCGGTAGTGGAAGTAGGAGCTACGGATACTGTGCTGGGTGACGATGTGCATGTAGGTGTATTGGATAATCATGAACAGTCTGGTGGCACAACAAATACAGATAGCCAGGCGGTAGTAGAAGTAGGAGCTACGGATACTATTGTGGGTGATGATGTGCATGTGGGTGTATTGGACAATCATGAACAATCTGGTGGCGCAGCAAGTACAGGTAGTCAGGCAGTAGTGGAAGTAGGAGCTACGGATACTATTGTGGGTGACAATGTGCATGTAGGCGTACTGGATAATCATGAACAGTCTGGTAATGCAACAAGCACAGGTAGTCAGGCAGTAGTGGAAGTGGGAGCTACCGACACTATTGTGGGTGACAATGTGCATGTGGGTGTACTGGACAATCATGAACAGTCTGGTGGCGCGGCAAGCACAGATAGCCAGGCGGTAGTAGAAGTAGGAGCTACCGACACTATTGTGGGTGACAACGTGCATGTAGGCGTACTGGACAATCATGAACAATCTGGTGGCACTGCAAGTACAGGTAGCCAAGCGGTAGTAGAAGTAGGAGCTACCGATACCATTTTAGGCGACAACGTACATGTAGGCGTACTGGACAATCATGAGCAGTCGGATGGCACAACAGGCACAGATAGCCAGGCAGTAGTAAAAGTAGACGCAGATCATATTCCCGTACTCAACGATTTGCATCTTGGTGTATTGGAAAATAATGAGCAAACGACATCAACCGGTACGAGTCAGCAACAGGCTGGTGTAAATCTAGGTCTGGACAATGTGCTAGGCAGTAATCTGGATCTCGCTATTCTCGAAAACAATAGCGCACAAAACAATCAAGGAACAGGCAACCAATCTTCTCTAATCTCAGTCGGACTGACGGACGGTATTTTACCAGCTCTGGATCTGATCGTGCTTGGCAATGATACGTTTGTACCGACACCTGGTGGCGGTGATAGCGGTTCTGGTGGTGGAACGGATCCAACTGGACCATCACAGCCAGGCAATGGCGGCGGAGATAATGGTGGTAACAATGGCGGTAATACAGGCGGTACGGATCCAGATAATAATGGGAATACTGGCGGTAACGGCAACACAGGTAACACTGGTAATACAGGCAACAATGGCAATAACGGTAATACAGGCAGTAATGGAAACAACGGTGGCAACAACGGAAATGGTACGAATACCGGTAATACAGATAGTGACAACTCTCCTGGTAATACACCAACTGGTAACAATACAGGTAGTACGGGCGGTAATGGCACCGTTTCGACCAGTACAGATGGTAATGTTACCAGCACTAACGGTACAGCAGGTTCTGATGTGAGTGCTTCCACTGACGGAGCAGCAGGAACAGAGAGTGTGATCTCTGCGGCTTCCACAGGTGAGCCTATCAATGCTACAGAAAATGCAACGAACCAGAATGCAACACAGCCATCCAATCCGGTAGATGCAGCTAGTTTGAATGGCATCATCGCATCGGCAGAGCTGTTGCCACGTTCAAACGATCCAGCATCCATCGTTACTGCTGCAAGTGTAGGTACGGTAGCTGCGAGTGAAGCGAATGGACAGGCAACAGATCGTCAAGCGATGAATAATGACGGTATGATGGATCTTGACCAGCTGCCGCAAACTGGAGAAACAACGCCATTTACTGTATATGCACTGGGTAGCTTGCTAATCTTGCTTGGATTGGCTTTGCGTAATCGCGGTAAAATGACAGGTTTGAACTAAAATTAGCAGTACGGCGTGACAATGACTAAGAGCACTAAGAGCACTAACAGCAACATTGTACTGTTCCGAGTAATACAATAGCAGCATGCAGCTAGCGATTACAGCATGCACCGATAGAGAAGCACCACCCGTTTGTATAAAAGTGTGAAGCACCTGACGAGGAGCATTACACTGCACGGAGCCGCCTTTGCTTACCAGAGCGGCTCTATTTTTTTGCGAATGATACCTAATTTCCTGAAACTTTTTGCGGCTCAAACGTATGATATAGAGTACGCACCACGTGCGCGTACATGCCTATAGATAGAGCGGCGCCCTGATCGCAGCTGTGGCGTCCAATCATAAAGGAGAGATGCAACATGTCCAAATGGGCTCGTTTATTTTCAGCAAAGCAGTGGTTACATGTGTTTAAAAAATTGCCAGGTTTGCTGACCTCCAGACAGCTGCCATTAAAAGAAAAAATGCTGTTTATTATTCCGGTACTCGCTTATTGGGTTATGCCTGATGTGATGCCGTTTATGCCGATTGATGATATCGGAGTCACTTTGTTGATGATGAACTGGTTTGTATCCCGAGCGGAGAGCAAGCTGTCTGTTATCGAATACGATCCGCGCCGCTGAGTATCGGTTTAGCCTTGCGTATTGGCAGGACGAGTTATACAATAGAACTATTGCGTCCTGCCCGATCGCAGGCGATTCGAACTGAACGAAGGAGCTGATCACATGAAAGTGAAAATTACGCGCAATGCAGCGAAAGAGATAAAAAAAGAAATGGACAAGCCGGAAAATGCCGGTTTGAAACTGCGTGTATTTGTGACTCATGCCCACGGTGACCACGTGCACTACGGTATGGACCTGGCTGAGCCGCAAAGTCATGAAGAAGTCGTCTCTACAGACAAGGAAATTGATGTAGCGGTTGATCCGAACGAATCATGGTTGGATGGCGTCAAAATCGATTACCTGTATGTAGGTGAAGAAGGCTTTGTGATTACGAACCCATCCAAAGGCGATTTCGGTCACCATCATCACTAAGATGATCGGAGGGAACCGTACTACTCATGGCTAACGATATTCGCGTATGTGACGAGTGCAATCACATTCGCCTCAAAACAATCATTCCTAAGCTGGAAAAAATGGCGCCGGATGCCGAGATTAAGATTGGCTGCAAGTCTTATTGTGGTCCATGTGGCAAGCGTGCATTTGTTTTCATTAATGGCCGTTATGTCAGCGCTCCAACAGAAGAAGAAGTGCTGGACAAGGTCGCCAAGTTCATCAAAAAACCAAAAGCGTAATTCGTATAGCATCACATGCCCGGTGCGATAGCGATCGGCCATTTGGTCTGTGTAGCATTGCCGCAGCTCGGTTTTTATCTATGAAATGCCTATAACGATATACGTATACAATAAAGCCTCCTACCCATCGGTTCATATGACCGCAGGTAGGAGGCTTTTATTCATTATACATATGATATGGAAAATGCTGTTTAACATGAACAGGTCATTTAACTCGAATCTGGTCTCATTCATAATCAAGATTGCAGTGGGAGGAAGATTTTTTGATTCACGTCCTCACTTACACTGTACTTATTTCGTCTGTGCCTGCTCATCATGGAACTGACGAATTAGGTCGCCCATAATGAGTTCATCCGATATATTCAGTCGCTTTTGTGCTTCTTCAAAGCCAGCACGTGCGCGTTCGATATCGGTCGTTTGTCTTGTTTTCAGATCATACGCTGTACCATGCTCAAACACGCCATCAGCGGACGGGATATAAAAGATAGTCCCATCACTAAATGCACCTGTACGCAGCACAACTAGCTTTTTCTCCTTGTTGTTGAACATATCATTACCCATCAAATAGTACGGGCTGGCGTTCACACCGAGCAGGTGTAGCAACGATGGAGTCATATCGAGTTGACCTGCTGGAATATCGTATGTGCCTGCATGTGCACCGTCAGGTAGATGGATGAGCATCGGCACTTGATTCATAAACTGTTCCATATCCAGATCGCTTACAGGTTTGCCGAGGAATTGTTCCATCGGTTCTTTTTCTTTAAGCGAGTTGTCATGATCGCCATAGAAGACGAGGATCGTTTTGTCCCACAGTCCTTTTTCCTTGAGTTCGGATTCCATTTCACCGAGTGCAGCATCAACATAATGCAGCGCCTGAATATAATCGCCAAATGTCGTACCGGACAGATCGCCCATATCCAGCTCCTGTACAGAAGGTGGTAATGTGTACGGGTGATGACTTGATAAGGTGATCATAAACGAGTAAAAAGGTTGTTTCAGACCGCTCATTTTCTCTACCGATTGACGGAAAAATGATTTATCACCGAGTGACCAGCCCAGCGGCTCATCGATCGTAAAATCATTTTTGCTAAAAAACTGCTTGTAACCCATGTTTTGATACATGACCGAGCGATTCCAGAAGCTTGGCTCATATGCATGGAATACATATGAATCATAGCCCTGCTTGCTCAAAATAGTAGGCATCGTATCATACTGATGATCGGCATAACGCGTAAACACCGAGCCGGTTGGGAGTGGATGCAGCGAGGCGTTAGAGCCGATATCGGCATCTGATGTACGTCCCTGTCCGGTCTGATGGTAATACTGGCTAAAATACATACTTTCCTTCATTAGACGATTCATATTAGGCGTGATCTCCTGCCCGTTGTAGCTTTTACCAACGACAAAGTTCATAAAGGCTTCGCCCTGAATGACGATCACATTGCTATCTTTGTAAGCGCCGAATAGCTTATCATCGCCTGCTTTGGCACGACCGCTTTGTTTGGCATCGAACCATTGCTTGATCTCGTCGGTTTGCGCGGCAGACAGCTGGTTGCCATTGCCAAAATGATCATCTGCATAACGGTAAATATCGTAGCCGTGAAAACCGAGCAAGCCTGTCACATTGTACAGTGACATATTCCACCAGTTTCCAGCAAACAAACCGGTTGCCCAGGTGGAAGTCGCATATTTGATCGGCCCGAAGGTCAGGATACAACCAAGTAAGAGGAGTACCGCACCTCTAGCAAAGCCGATCGTTAGACGTTTGCGTTGGTTGCCAGCGATCATACTAGTACGATGACTGGCACGATAAGCAGATGAAGCTCGACGATCCGAACGAGAACGACCGCGAACGATACGGAGGATACGAAGGATCAACAATGTGATGCCCACGACAGCGAGTAGTATCACATCGGCAAATAGCCATAAATCTTTTACCGACAGCAGTTCACGAATACTGCCACCGAGCGATTCCACTTGCCCAGCCTGCATAAGCACGGGAATGGTGATGAAATCCTGAAAATAACGAAAATATACCAGATCCGCGAAAATGAGCAAACTCAGCAGCACATCCAGCACGATTAATGCGATGATGCGTCCGCGTTTAGGCAGCCACATGACCCAGAATGAAGCCAGTATAATCGAACCAACCGCCGTTACCTTGTCCAGATCGTTCATATCGATATTTGGTAAATGAATATTGCTTTGCAAATACATCAGCTTTTCCAAAATGATAATTAGGAAAATCCAATAGATGATTTGAATCGGAGCCAACGGCCACAGCAATCGCTGAACCCAGCGTGGTTGCTGCGAACCAGAGTTAAAAGATTCCAAGTGAATAAAGCCTCCTCGCTAAAGAAGCCGTTCCCACAGCCGATCAAGGTGTGTTACGGCATTTGATTAGTCGGACATACCTATATGCAGTCTCAAATATGCGCATATCCTTTTATCGTCGAACATTACATTCTGTTTACATTCTTACATAGCCAACATATAACGCATTAGCGTGCAGTTTATCATGTTTAGTATGCTTGTTCAAGTAACAAAGCATTTTAGAGCATATGGAGTGGGAAGGAACGACTTGCTATGCAATCATCACTCTCAAGTGTAGTTAACAATGTAATAACATACGTCAATAACACGTATATGCAACACAATCCGTCTCTACAATTTACATCCATTTAACAGTAAAAAATGACACCGTACCGCCAAACTGCTTCTGTCTGCTGACTTTATGCAGTCCGGTGGTAGGTGTACGATGATCTAATATATGGTAATAGGTTTATGCATTACGTTATCATGCTGATTCGGAGACGGGTACTATGATCAAATGTATGGCGATAGTCTCGGTTAGACCTGCGACTCCGTTACATCTGCTTTTGCACGAGGTGGCAATGGGCCGAGGTATTGCAGAAATTGACATTCAATCCGTCCATTGTACAATTTGCGGCGTTTATCTGCTTTGCGCCCGAAAAATTGTTCAAAATGACGTGTTGGTGTGATGGCGAATACCGACCAATCCGGCAAGTAAATCGATGCTTTACCCAGATCACGAATCATCGTTTCGACTTCCTTCGCTTCGCTCAGACGCTCGCCATATGGAGGGTTTGTAACGATACAGCCGAATTTACCTTTCGGTTGGATGCGTGATACAGGCATTACTTTGAATTCGATCTCATTACCGAGTCCTGCACTTTTCGCACAGGCTCTAGCAATCTCGATCGCTGATGGATCGATATCACTGCCGATAAGTTGTAGCGGAATATCATCCTGTACGGCATCAAACGCTTCATCCCGTGCCGTTTCCCACAGTTCATCATCAATGATCGACCAGCCTTCCGAAGGGAACGAACGGCGTAATCCGGGTGCAATGTTCCAACCGATCATTGCCGCTTCGATCAGCAATGTGCCGGAACCGCAGAACGGATCATACAGCGGGCGATGCGGGCCCCAGCGGCTGAGCAGGATCATTGCAGCAGCGAGTGTTTCTTTGAGCGGTGCTTCGGTCGCATGTTTACGATAACCGCGTTTATGCAAGGAAGGTCCAGTCGTATCAAGTGTGATCAATGCAGTGTCGTCAAGCAGCGTTACATCAACTGCATAGAGTGCGCCATCTTCCGGGAACCATTCGGTATCATACGTTAGTTTGAGCTTTTCGACGATTGCTTTTTTAACGATACCCTGACTTGCCGGTACACTGCTAAGCTGGGATTTTTGGGAGCGACCGGATACAGGAAATTCGCCGTCTGCCGGAATAAAGTCCGCCCACGATACAGCTTTGACGCCTTCAAATAGCTCGTCAAATGTAGTTGCTTTAAATTCTGCCATCTTGATCACGATGCGATCGGCAGTGCGCAGCCAGTAGTTACAACGACAAATGTCGATCAGATCGCCGCTGAAGCGTACACGACCATTTTCCGTGCGTGCATCATCGTAGCCAAGCTGTTTCAGCTCGCGCGCGACAACAGCCTCAATACCCATCGGGCAAGTGGCAATTAATTCATAAGGTTTCACCATAGAGATTCACTCCTGTTTATTGTAAAATAGCGGGCGGTGCTGATTTCCCGTTTGCAATCCAAGCACGGCAATTGTTGCCATTGGTCCGTCCATAGCGTCTGGATCGTATGATCATGTGTTTTGCTTGCCGGTTACGTCTGAAAACCATACAATCTAGTATATGTGAATGCGTCTATTCTTACAAACGTTTCCGGTAAAAAAGTGCGTATTTTGAATGGAATGGATATCGAACACCAAATGAGCAAAATTTCGGCATAGCACAATAGAGGTTAAAGGAGAATTTGAACGAAAATGACAGAACAACACGGCTCGAATGCGGAGCAATACATGAACGAATTGATTGAGGAGGACGAGCTACTATTACAAATTAAAGAAACGATTCGGGAAAACCGAATGCCTGAAGTATCGGTAGAACCGGGATACGGACGTTTACTGACATTGCTTGTACAAATGTCTGGTGCTCGCTCCGTTTTGGAAATTGGTGCACTGGGCGGTTACAGTGGTGTCTGTATGGCGCGCGGCATGGAGGAGGGGGGACGCATCGTTTCTCTGGAGCTTCGTCCTGATTATGCCGAGGTGGCACAGGAACATATGCGACTCGCTGGTTTTGGACAACAGGTTGAGTATCGGATCGGTGAAGCGATCCACAGTCTGGCTGTACTACAACAGGAAGGTCAGCGATTTGATTTCTTTTTTATCGATGCGGATAAATTAAATTATGTGAACTATCTTGATTATGCGATTGAACTAGCTACACCGGGTGCGATTATTGTTGGTGATAACTTGTTACTGCGTGGACGTACACTGAATCTGGAACGAAATGGCCCGGCGATTCAAACGGTACGCGAGTTCAACCGCCGCATGGCAACCGATCCGCGCCTAACAGGGACGTTGCTACCTGCATATGATGGATTGGCGATTGCCAGAGTGAAGGGCTGAGTTCATTTCGAAAAGTCTATAAAGTTTATAAAGTCTATATAAAAAGGAAAACCCGACGTACTGCAAGCATGGAGCACAGTAGAACGGGTTTTCCTTTTTTGATGCCAATCAACAATAGAGTTCCACATCCAAACGATCAAGTTACCAATCCATTTCCAATCTACCATGCAAATTGGAATGATCACCTGACTTGACATAACCATTCGATCATTATCCTGGTTACGCCGACTTATGCTGTCGCTCCGTCGATGGCTTTCCGTACAGTTTTGAACGCACCCATGCCATATTCAGCATCAACAGTATACCTGACATAATAAACAATCCTTCAATGCCGATAAAGCCTGCCAGTACACCACCCATCACCGATCCGGTCATATTACCAAGCGCGTTCGTACTGCTGTTAAAACCAAATGCACGGCTTTCCATACCGTCCGGTGTGTAGGAGCGAATCAGCGAGTTGACGCTTGGCAGCAGACCACCCATACATAATCCCATTAAGAAGCGAATCGCCAGCAATTGCCCAATATTTTGCACAAACGCCTGCGGAATTAGCGTTAATGCCGCTCCGATGAGCGAGAAGGTTAATACCCGGTGCGCACCGTACTTATCGCTAATTTTGCCAAGAAAAGGAGCGGTGAGCATATTCGATAGACCGGTCACGGCACTAACCAGACCTGCCCAGAATGCTAAGTTTTCTGTTGCACCATGCAGCTTTTGTACATAAAGCGGCATCAATGTCATCGGACTGATCATCGCAAATTGCAGCAGCAATGTTACGGTGAACAATGCAGGTAACTGCGGTGTCAAACTCAGTTCACGTAAGCCGGATAATACGGATACTTTTGGCATTTTGGCTGCGAGTGAGCGATCGAACTTCTCACGTACAAGAAACAGTGCCAGCAATGTCGCGAGAAAAATACACGAACCAGTAATGTAGAAAATATAGCGAAAACCGATCGTGTCTGCCAGTATACCGCCGATCAATGGACCGAGGATCGTACCCGCAACCGTCCCGGATTGACTAATGCCCATCGCAAAGCCCATTTTCTCCTTCGGCGTACTGCTGGAAATGAGCGAAGTTGCCGCTGGATTAAAGCCGGAGATCGTTCCGTTCAGCAGCCGTAGCGCGAGCAAATGCCATGCCTGTGTAGCAAAACCCATCGCTGTAAACACAATCGCCATCCCGAAGCCAGAGCGTAGCAACATGACTTTACGTCCATACTGATCCGATAGCTTGCCCCAGAGTGGCTGGAATATAAATGAGGTCACAAAGTTAGCCGCAAAAATAAATCCCGACCAGAGCGCGATTCGATGTTCCCCCTGTACACCAAGATCTTGAGACAGGTATAACGCGATAAAAGGAACGATCATCGTCATTCCCGCATTGACAAGGAACTGTCCGACCCATAACACCATCAGGTTTATGCGCCACGGTTCCATATTCATTTTGGTTATTTTCATTTTGTTTCACTTCCTTACATTCATTTCATTATTATAACATGATTAGAGCTGAAATAGATCAATTTTGAACAAAAAGATCAATAAAATAAAACATGTTTTCACTAGATGAAACTTTATGAGACGATTATATCGTAAATTACCCGAATATAACAGTCTGTACAGATATCGAGTCATACATAAATGATGACAATCATAAGTTGTCTGGTTTTAAAGGTTAGCTTATTCCTTGCCGAAGTAATGTCTGCTCCAGCAAAATAGTTTGCGAACACGTTCTAGCTTGCACGCGTTCATAGGATTGTCATGGGATGTTCATCGTAGGGGAGTTGTTACGCATTCCGAAAAAGAGGATAATGGAAATGTGAGTCAAACCGAACGAAATTGGACATCAATGGGAGGACAGCTTATTTTGTCATGTGTGCAGCAGTGTTGCCAGTCATGATGTCCAGCATACACAGAGCGCCAGATGGTGTAGTGAAACATTACCGATGCGGAGGATTGCCCCTATGAGTTATAACGATTCCTTCATACGTGCCTGCTATAAGCAGAGTACCGACCGTTTACCGGTTTGGTATATGCGTCAGGCAGGACGCTATGATCCGGATTATCAGAAAATCAAAGAAAATTATACATTGTTGGAAATTTGCCGTCAGCCCGAGCTGGCTGCGGAAGTGACGATGATGCCGGTACGTAAGCTCGGTGTGGATGCGGCGATTTTGTATTCCGATATTATGAATCCGGTCGCTTCGATCGGTATCGATTTTGATATCGTAAAAAATATCGGGCCGGTTATCGACAATCCGATTCGTACCGCAGCTGATGTAGAGCGTCTGCGTCCGATTCAGGTCGAGGAAGATCTCGGTCATGTATTGGAAACGATTCGTATTCTGGATCGAGAGCTGGATGTGCCGCTCATTACATTTGCCGGTGCGCCATTTACGATTGCCAGCTACCTGATCGAAGGCCGACCATCCAAAAGCTATATTCGTACAAAAACGATGATGTATAGCGAACCACAGTTGTGGCATTCGCTTATGCGCAAATTGGGCGATATGGTAGCCACCTATTTGCGTAAACATATCGAAAATGGTGGTAAAGCATTCCAACTATTCGATAGCTGGGTGGGCGCACTGTCTGCAACTGATTTCCGCACATATGTATTACCAACGATTCAATACATTTTTGATCAGCTTAAAGATTTGAATGTGCCAAAAATTTATTTCCCTGGTGTAAGTTCAGGTGAGCTGTTGCCAGAGCTGAATGGACTGCCAGTCGATGTGATCGGTCTGGATTGGCGTGTATCGATTCCAGAAGCACGTCGCCGGCTCGGTGGCAACTATGCGGTGCAGGGAAATCTGGACCCGTATGTATTGACGGCACCTTCGTCTGTCATTCACGAGCAGGCACGTCGCATTATCGATGAAGGCTTGCAGGAGCCAGGCTATATTTTCAATCTGGGTCATGGTTTGTTCCCAGAGGCATCGATCGATAAACTCAAAGAGCTGACCGATTATGTGCATGAATATTCCGCTTCCGTATTAAGAAGTCGGATGACATAAGGGTAATCGAATTGCGATTAGCGCTCTCTTTTATCCAGTAAATTGGCAATTACTATCTGCTTTATGCATAATAGAAGGCAGATTGATTCAAAAAGATATTTTATCGTTATTAGACGAAGTGTACAGTTGTTCATCTGTTCATTTTCATCCTGCATAACCTATAGGTATGACACATCGCTAGGGAGCAATCTATAGGATGCTCCAAAATTTAGATGAAATTTAAATCGTCGATGTGATCAATGTCATGGATGAACATAATGGTTATGCACTATTACTTTATTATTGAGGTGATCCTTAATGGCTAACAAAAAAATCGGTGTTCTGGTTATGTCCTATGGTACTCCTGCCAGTTTGGACGATGTAGAAGCTTATTATACGCATATCCGTCGCGGCAATCCGCCAAGTCCGGAGCAATTGAAAGAGCTGAAAGATCGTTATGAAGCGATTGTGGGTGGTGTTTTCCCGCTGCGTGAAAATACAGACAATCAAGTCGCTGGCCTACAGCAAAAGCTGAATGAGCATACTGCTGGAAGCGATGTTGAATTTGTATGTTATCAAGGGTTGAAGCATGCGTATCCATTTATCGAAGATGGTATTGAAGATATGGTGAAAGATGGGATTACCAAAGCGGTTGGTATCGTGCTGGCACCGCATTATTCGATTATGAGCGTAGGCAGCTATTTGAAGCGTGCACGCGAAACGTCAGAGAAGCACGGTTTGAACATTTCCTACATTGAAAGCTATCATCTGCATCCACAGCTAATTGAGACATTGGCGAATCGGGTGAACAGCAAGCTGGAACTGTTTGAAGAAACAGGGGCGACTCGTGATCAGGTACGTGTACTGTTCAGTGCGCATAGTTTGCCAGAACGTATTCTAAGCATGGGCGATCCATACCGTGATCAACTGCTGGAAACGTCTGAAGCGATTGCGAAGCGTGCGAATGTGCCATCATGGCAGTTCACATGGCAAAGTGCGGGACGTACGGCTGAGCCTTGGCTTGGACCCGATGTGCTGGATACGATGCAAGAGCTGCGCGATGAGCAGGTCAAATATGTGCTGGTTGCGCCAATCGGCTTTGTTTCGGATCATCTTGAGGTGCTTTACGATCTGGATATTGAAGCGCAAGAGCTTGCGCAAGAGCTAGATATGCGTCTGATGCGTATTGATTCCCTGAATACAGATCCACTCTACATGGAGGTACTGGCTGACGAGGTCATCCGCAAATCAAAAGAGGTGCATGTGTAATGCAATTATCCAAACGCAATATTATCATTATCGGGGGCGGGATAACCGGTCTTAGCTCCGCCTTTTATGTACGTAAATATTTCCGCGAACAAGGACTACATCCACATATTACCGTCGTGGAGCAATCTGGTTCACTCGGTGGTAAGGTGCATACATTGCACCGTGATGGCTTTGTAATCGAAAAAGGGCCGGATTCTTATCTGGCTCGCAAAACAGCGATGACTGAGCTAGCCGAAGAAGTAGGACTTGGTGATGAGCTGACGACGACGAACCCGAATGCGAAGAAAACGTATATTTTGCATGATGGCAAGCTGCATCCGATGCCATCTGGTCTGGTGCTCGGTATTCCAACAGAGCTACGTCCATTTATGGAAAGCGATCTGATCTCGATGGATGGTAAAATTCGCGCGCTGGAAGATTTCCTGTTACCTGCCAAAATGGACGGAGAAGATGAATCGTTAGGTGATTTTATCGAGCGTCGTCTTGGTAAAGAAGTGTTGGAAAATGTAACCGAGCCATTACTCGCAGGCATTTATGCTGGTGATACACGTAAGCTGAGCTTGCAGGCAACTTTTCCGCAATTTGGTGCTGTCGAGCGTGAATATGGCAGTTTGATCAAAGGAATGAGTACCGGTCGCAAGCCGGTTGAGACACATACAGGCACGAAGAAGAGTGCATTTTTCACCTTCAAACGTGGTCTGCAAAGTCTGACCGAAAAGCTGCAAGAAACGCTATCACCAGACGTGGATTTCCGTCTGCATACCGGTGCAAACTCCATTGTTTATAACAATAGCATGTATACGGTCGCGCTGAGCGATGGTACAACGCTGGAGGCAGAGCATGTGATTGTTACGGTGCCTGCTTTTGCTGCTGCACCCCTGCTCAAAGGTCATGCCGATACAACGGCGCTGGAGCGGATCAATTATGTATCGGTCGCCAATGTTGTGATGGCATTCGACCGCAAACATATCGAAACCGAATATGACGGTTCAGGCTTCCTCGTTCCCCGTAAGGAAGGACGCACGATTACCGCCTGCACATGGACATCGACCAAATGGCTGCATACTAGCCCGGATGATCGCGTACTGATGCGCTTTTACGTTGGTCGTGATGGGCAGGAGGAAATTGTAGAGCAGACGGATGAACAGATTACAGCATGTGTGCTCAAAGATATGCGCGAGCTGATGGGTATCGATGCACAGCCGTTATTTACGGAAATTACCCGTCTGCGTCGTTCAATGCCGCAATATCCGGTCGGCCATATCGATTCGATTCAAAATATGCGTAGCGAGTTAGAGCAACAGCGTCCAGGTTTGCTATTGCTGGGCGCAGGCTATGATGGTGTAGGCTTGCCCGATTGTATTCGCACGGCAAGAGATGCCGCTGAGCTGGAAAGCAAGCGTGTAAAGGTGCTGGCGAATTAAGCGGTTATGTTGTATAAACGTTATGCTACTATAGCTGCATAACGTATAGCTGGATACGTAAGGCGCTTCGTCCTTTGATGGGGATGAAGCGCCTTTTGTGTTCGTTTGCGCGTCCTTTCGTATTAGGGCGTGTACGCAAACTCATATACGTATAAGTAGCACTTCACTGCGGAAAGGAAATAAGAGGATAGAACGACTTGCCGTGTTAGTGGTTTCCTAACACGAGCTTCAATGAAAAAGTGATTTTTGCAAATCCCAATATCTTACCTTTTCTGAGCATGGCAATCTACTATTCACTTCTACTCTATAGATTCCTGTGCGAGATCGGAGTCCGTCCCTTTATTCCTTGCCGGAGTGGTATCTATCTCAAATAACAGATTGCGTACATACCCTAGTTTAACTATCGCTCCGTACAGATTAGCATGAGCTAGCGTAATTATACAGAGCGAGCTTTTCGCCTGTAAGTGGAACCTGCTATAATAGATAAGACGTATCCGTTAAAGGAGCAAAACATGTATACAACTAGATCAGAACAATCCCGTCAAAAGAAGCAGGAAGAGCTGCTACGCCGCAAACGGCGCTTTAGACGATGGATGCTTTTGAACAGTATACTCGTTGCGGCGATTATACTGGTCGGAGTGATGTATTGGACACACGAGCTTTCACCTTCATCGACTAGATCGGCGGCGAATCGTCCTGTTGATTCTTCAGCTGTAGCTGCGGAAACGCAAGTGACTGAATCTCCGTCACAGTCAGAAAATCCTGGCGCTTCCTCAGCAGAACTTACACCTCAGACAGAGGAAGAGCAGGATGGTACAGCTGAACAGGAAACAACGATCGATGAAGAGGAAGCTAGTCATAATGAACAAGCGGAGCCTGAAGCAACGCCGGTTCCAGCAGAGCCTGCGGAAGCAGAAGCGACAGATTCAGGTGCAACCGACAAACCAACATCCAGCGATAACGCACCAGATAAGGACAAGCAACCAGCGGCTACACCGCTTGCACCGCAGACAGACACGCAGCCGCAGGGGAAAACCGTTACGCTTAATTTTGGCGGTGACGTGATGTTTTCCGGTAAGATGGGCGAGCTGCTGGCGAAGAAAGGGTATGATTATCCATACCAGTATGTAAAGCAACTGTTTACGAACGACGATCTGACAGTTGTGAATTTGGAGACACCGGTTACAAGCTCCAATACGACCGCAGCCGATAAAACATACGCATTCAAATCGTCACCGGAAGCATTGCCTCATATGGCTGCTGCGGGGATAGATGCGGTGAATCTGGCCAACAATCATATTTTGGATCAGGGCGTAGTCGGCTTAACCGATACGATTCGTCAGCTGGATGCTAGCGGTGTCAAATATGTAGGCGCTGGAGCCGATGCTGCCCGTGCGTATGAACCGGTTATATTTGAACGAAAAGGGATACGTATCGCCTTGCTTGGCTTTAGCCGTGTTATCCCGAAGGCAAGCTGGAATGCAGCTGCCAATCAGCCAGGTGTTGCTACAGCATATGATGCAACCGCCGCAGAAGCGGCGATTCGCAAGGCGAAAAGTAGTGCCGATCTGGTCGTTGTTGTTGCCCACTGGGGTGTAGAACGCTCAGACACAACGGTCGATCATCAGACTGATCTAGCGCATCGCTTTATCGATGCAGGGGCTGATCTGGTCGTAGGCGGTCATCCGCATGTGCTTCAAGGTGTAGAACAATATAAAGGCAAATGGATTGCGTATAGCACAGGGAACTTTATTTTCACCCGTTCACTAACAGAGAAGACATGGGATACCGGTGTATTTCAGGCGGTATGTTCAGTGAAAGGCGATTGCAGCATGAAAGTTATTCCGTACACCGCCAATCTCGGACAGCCAGTACCGATGGAACAACAGCCTGCTCAGACGTTGCTGCAACGTTTGCAATCCTTATCTACGGGTGTACGTTTTGATGTGAAAGGTAATGCGATTCCACTCAAGTAATGAATACGATCTTATACTGCACGTTGATCCATCATCGTACTACGTTCGCTGTTGGTGTACAGGCTACAGGCGAACGCTTCAAACTAACCATTTCCTATCGAGAAGGAGAATGCTCAATGAGTGCTATTCAAAATGTATACTGTGTAGGTCGTAATTATCGTTTACATGCCGAGGAGCTGGGCAACGAAGTACCAAGCTCGCCAATGATCTTCCTGAAACCTTCGCATGCTGCTGTACCTTTTACCAATGATGCACTGGTGCTGCCCACCGATAAAGGGGAAATTCATTACGAAGCTGAGCTTGTCGTTCGGATCGGTCGCGATTATGAGGCAGGTTTATCTGCCGAGCAACTTGTAGATGGAGTAGCACTTGGGATCGATTTTACATTACGCGATGTACAGAGCGTCCTCAAGCAAAAAGGTCATCCGTGGACAGCTGCTAAAGGTTTCAAAAACTCGGCGCCATTGACTTCCTTCGTGCCATTTCCCGGTACAGAGGGCTGGCTGAACAATGAGTTTACGCTGCTCAAAAATGGCGAGCAGGTTCAACTGGGACGCACGACCAATATGATCTTCTCCCTGGAGACGATTTTGACGCATATCGGTGAAAATTATGGTCTGTCCGCAGGCGATATTATTTTCACAGGTACACCGGAAGGTGTCGGCCCTGTCGCCGCAGGCGATACATTTGAATTAACTTATGCGGGCGAATCGGTCGGTACGTGCCAGATTGCCCAATGAGCGTCTGGTTGGATGGGCTGATTGGCTTAGCGTGTGCGGGTCTGATCGCTGGACTTGGCTATCGTAAGCAGTGGCTGTCCGGCTCAGGAGCGATCGCAGCGGCACTGATGGGCACGATCTATTATGCCGCTGGAAGTTTGCTCTGGTTCGGACTGCTTATTTTATTTTTCATTAGCGGTAGTGTGTTGTCGCGGATGAAACGTGAGCGCAAGCGGCGTATGGAACAGGATTATGCGAAAGGATCACGTCGTGATGCGGGTCAGGTGTTTGCTAATGGCGGACTCGGTATGGTGCTCTGTCTTGGTCATGCCTTCGCTCCCCATGAAGCATGGGTACTCGCTTTTATCGGTGTGATGGCGACGGTTACTGCGGATACATGGGCAACCGAAATGGGAAGCTTGAGTCGTAAGCCGCCGCGTTCGGTGTTAAATGGTCGTGTGCTGGAGCCAGGTGCATCCGGCGGTGTATCGCTTCGCGGCACGATGGCGGCTGCCGCAGGTGGTATAATGATTGGCGGAGCGGCGTGGTTGTTTTCGCTTCTGTCTTCTACGGGTAATCCATATACTGACTTATCCAGTTTGACCAGTGTGCTCTATGGCGCATGTGTGCTGGTGCTTGCCGGTCTGGTGGGCGGTCTTGCCGGCTGTTTTGCCGACTCATATTTGGGGGCGACGGTGCAGCTGATGCACCGCTGTATCGTATGTGGCAAAATCGTCGAAACGGACACACATCACGGTCAGCCAACGACCTATGCCAGAGGATGGCGCTGGATGAATAATGATATGGTGAACGCGGTAAGCTCTATTTTAGGTGGAGCGGTAGCGCTACTGTTTTTAGTCATATAGGAGGTGGCGTATGAGCGGCACGACAGGAGACAAATTGGACCTGATACTGGACGCTGCTTATGAGCTGTTTGGCGTGGATGGATTTTATGAAACGAAAATTTCCGACATTGCCAATCGGGCGGGTATTGCCAAAGGTACGGTTTATTTATATTTTAAAAGTAAAGAAGAGCTGTGTCTGGCTGTTACAAGGCGTGACTGTGAACAGTTTCTGGACAATTTGCAAGAAGCATTGCGTCCTTGTACCAATATGGCAGATAAGCTGTATGTGATTGCCATTCATCATACACGCTATCATTTTGAACGCCGCAAATATACAAAGCTCGTCTTCCGTGCGCCTAATAATGATCCGGCGCTGATGCAGTATATGCGTCAATTCATGTTCCGTTATATGGAGATGGTGCTGGATGTGTTAAAAGAGGGCAAGGTTTCCCATCCACAATGGTCAGCAGAGTCGTATATCGGCATGCTGGATCGAGTCAAAATGGATCTGATGTTCAATCCGGACTTTAACGAGCAGCAATTGCAGGAGCGCACGCGCTTTGTAACCGACCTATTTCTGATGGGTTGTGAAAAGCAGATCAATCGTCCGCCAGATGATCCAGCTTAATTAGGGAATGTGCATCTCTTGCATATGAAGTGCTTGGCATCCTCACGACACAGAACAATATAATTAGTATGGACATAGAATGATTGTATAGGTACGAGAACAGGCTATGCGAGAACGCTAAAACCAGCAATGATACGATCATAGCCTTAAAATATAAAAGCTGCACTATCTATGTACCTTAATTTAAGATCAATGACAGGCTTAGCGCCTGAGAAGGTGAATCGCAATGAATATAATGACTGTGGAAGCACTCGCCAAAAGCTTTGGCGATAAAATACTGTTTCAAGATGCCTCGTTTGGCATGGAAGATCGCGATAAAGTTGGTATTATTGGTATAAACGGAACAGGGAAATCCACGTTTCTGAAAATTATTGCAGGATTGGAAGAGCCGGACAGCGGACAGGTTGTGATCGGCAACAGCGTACGTGTACGTTATCTGGCACAAAATCCGCCGTATGATCCAGACGCAACAGTATTACGTCAGGTGTTTGACGGCGGTGGTGAAGAGCTACAAGCGGTTAGCGCCTATATGAGCGTGATGGATCGCTTGGAGCAGCAACCAGATGATGCAGCTGTTCAACAGGAACTGGTGCGTATCAGTCAGGAGATGGATCGACTGGATGCATGGTCGCTGGAAAGTGAAGCCAAGAACGTGCTGTCCAAGCTCGGTATTACTCGCTATGATGCGCCAATGGGCACATTGTCCGGTGGTCAGCGTAAGCGTGTCGCCCTGGCAACAGCGCTAATTCAGCCAGCCGAACTGCTTATCCTGGATGAGCCGACGAACCATATCGACCATGATTCGGTCACCTGGTTAGAGCAATATTTACAAAAACGGCGCGGTGCCCTGCTGATGATTACGCATGATCGTTATTTCCTCGATCGTGTCGCAACGGTTATGCTGGAGCTGGATGGAGGACGACTATTCCGGTATGAAGCGAATTATACGCGTTATCTGGAACTTAAAGCAGATCGTGAGGAACGCGAGGCAGCCTCAGAAGACAAGCGGCAAAACTTGCTGCGTCGTGAGCTGGCATGGATACGCCGTGGTGCTAAAGCACGGACGACCAAGCAAAAGGCAAGAATCGATCGTTTTGAGCAATTGCAAAACGATGCACCTGGACGTCGGAGCGATCAGTTAGAAGTATCGACCGTTTCCTCGCGTCTCGGTAAACAGATTATTGAACTGGATCATGTGTCACTAACATTGGGTGGACGTGAACTCATTCACGAGTTAACGTATCATGCCGTATCGGGTGATCGGATCGGTATCGTCGGTCCGAACGGACGAGGCAAGTCGACATTGCTTAATCTCATCTCAGGACGGATTGAACCAACGTCTGGACGCATCATTACCGGACAAACCGTTAAATTCGGTTATTTCACGCAGGAGCATCAAGAGATGGATGAGTCGATGCGCGTGATTGAATACATTAAAGAAGTAGCCGAAGTCGTCAAAACATCGGACGGTAGTAGCATTACGGCTGCTCAGATGCTAGAACGCTTCCTGTTCCCGCCAGCCGCACAATGGACGCCGATTGCCAAACTGTCCGGTGGCGAAAAACGCAGACTGTATTTATTGCGCGTACTGATGAGCGCACCGAATGTACTGCTACTCGATGAGCCGACCAATGATCTCGACATTACCACATTGACGGTACTGGAAGATTATTTGGAAGAATTCCCAGGCGTCGTACTGGTCGTATCCCATGATCGTTATTTCTTGGATCGCACATGTGAGAAAATATTCGCGCTTGAAGGCGGCGGTGTCGTTAGCATCCATGCGGGGAACTATAGCGAGTATGAGGAGCGTACAGGTGGACAACAGATGAAGTCCGGTTTATCCGCTGAAGGCAACGGAGCCACACAGCCTAAAGCTGCTGGCAGTAATGCGGCGGTTGATCATCAACGCGCTGATGCCAGTGAATCCGCAGGCGAAGCCAATAAACGCAGCTCATCCCGCGATAAGCTCAAGTTCAGCTATAAGGAACAACGCGAATACGAGCAGATCGACAGCATGATTGAAGCTGCCGAGCAAAAGCTAGAACGCATCACGACCGAAATGGAAGCCGCATTCAGCGATTCCGTCCGTTTGCAAGAACTTATGATCGAGCAAGCGAATGCCGAGCAGGAGCTGGAGCATTTGATGGAGCGCTGGACGTATTTGAATGAGCTGGCGGAGAAGATTGCGGAGCAGGGATGATGGACTGAAAGTGATCTGTTTTAGCAATGATTATAAATGAAGTTACAATAAAACTCCCTTTCGTATGGAAGCCCACGTATACATCTGTATACCGATGTGGATGTCCAACGTAAAGGGAGTTTTTGTTTACTATAAACTAGTGAAAAAGATAGCGAAAAAGGAGTTTTAAAGTTAAGGAGGAATGAGAGGCATGTAATAAGATTGCTCAAATTCATGAGAGTTCAATGTAACGGCTATATGCAAATGATGTAAACAAATTATATCGCTGTAATCGTGATTGTGCCGGAATTGACGTGCTGTTCATTAATAATAAGCTTGTGTCTAGTATGAGTTAACATTAGCGTTTGCGTTCGAAATATAGAAATAGTTGGCATATTCCATTGCTGGGCTTCAGGGATATTAACACCAGTGAGTGGTTTACGTGCCGCAATGCCTTTAATATGTTGTTGAGTGGTTTGTGCTTGGACAGCAGCTTGTAATAAATGGTCCTCTACATAGCAAGTATGCAAGCTAATATGCTGAATCTGAGCAATACCTAAAGAAGAAGCAAACGCAATTCCTCTTAAAATAGCGCCGCGAAATTGTTGCTGCACTTTAGACCAAATTGATGTTGTGATAGCTGATTTCAATTCAATAATATGCAGACTTGCTTTAGTTCGATCCAATATATCGGATGATAGAATGATACCATCTGCACATTTGGGATTGGTTATATATTTTAAAAAGTCATGATGGTTCTCGCCGAGTACTTGAATAAATTGCTTGTTTGTGGCATTTGAAAATTCCACCTGTACTCTGGCTTTACCAGCAGGATCGTTTTCCTCCAAAGTCAGAAAGGGAGTATCCAATATGTTATAATATTCTTTTTTTATTCGCTCTAAATCAAATCCAATCTGAATCATATCGTCACTCCACATGATTTTGAATCATATCCGTCTCTTTAATTAATTGTTCAAGCGTATCGTTAAATGTTTTCATTTCAAAACCGTAAGGTCCTAATTCAAGCTTTGTGATCACAGTATGATCATCAACATTTTCAAATTGATAGGCGTGCACTAAGTCAAGATCGGAGATAATATCCTGTTCACTGTAATTTAATTTATCTAAAAGATTATCTTTGTCGTTTCTTTGCGCGATCGTTAACAAATTGTTGATCTGTTGGGCGAGCGTGTCACTATGGGTGGTAATCCAGATTGCTTTATCTTTATTAACAAGGCGGAAAAGGAAACGAGCCATTTTCAACTGCATTTCCGTGTGTAAATGTGCTTCTACTTCTTCAATGATCCATAAGTCGGGATCATTATCAGAAGATAGAAAAATAGATAGAGGTGCTAACTCTGAGATGAGTGATGATGTTACATGTAATGGATATTGAACTTGTGAACCTAATGGAGTGAAAACAAATTGATTATATTCGTTTTTATTCAGATTACCTTTTAGAATTTCAGTATTAAGAAATAATTGTTCGGAATTATACAGACTTGGCTGATGAGTATCTATATTGTATTTTTGCAAGCGAGATAAAAAATCACTTATTGGATAGGTGAGAGTTGTACCTGGAAAAGCATTATATGGTTGATCATCTTCATTTAAAATAAATGAACCTGCTATTGTTTCATCGAATGTATTACCTACGATTGCACGGTATGTTTGCATAAAACCAGTTCTTGATGCTGGAAGATACAGAGGTTGTCGCAATTTATTACTTTGAAAAATGCTATCAAAAAAATCATCTCTAATCATAGTTACGGTAACAAATCGTAGAAAAAACTCAATTAATATTGAACTGAATGTACTGTTTACAAATGTAAGTCTTTTATCTCGATATAAAAATTCATATTTCGTTGAGGTATCTTCATCTTCCATATCAGCAGAAGATAGATTGATACTTTCTACGAAAGTGGATCTGATTCGTTTTAATTTGAAAGGTTCTTTATGTTTTCTCGATATACGAATTTCGCTTAATGTGATCGGAAAGTTAAATATTTTTTGGAGCACAAATTCTTTATTCTCATTTAAAATATCGTTAAATATATTTAAAATTATATCTTGATCAATAATATCGATAATGGCTTCATCGTTTTTATTTAACTGAACTTTTGTATTATGTTCTAATTTCTCAAATTGGGGGTGTTTTTTTAAATCTTTTCGTATAAGTTGTTCACTCTCAGTCAAAATGCCCCACAGCAACATCATCAAATAACTCTTACCCGTATTATTTTTACCAACAAACATCATAAACGGGGACACCGTAATCGTTGCTTCCTTAATACGTCCAAAATTTTTCACATATAAATCCCATTGGTTTCGCATAATATACTCCTTCTCAGCCAAACTATATCTATTAATATACCTTATTTGTCTGTATACATAAAATGCTATGGGGTAAACATATCGTTCATCCCATAGCATCTCATCTAATCATGATATATAGTCCTGTTATTTTACTATACCTAATTTAATATGAGGACGTTTTATTTAAATCAATCAACTATTCCTTTTTACAGTCATATTTTATATATTAAACGATGATCTTCATACACTATCGTCCCAACCAAACGACTGCTACCTTTTCACTCATAAACCCCATTCATCGTCCCTTGCCGCACCCGATAGCTCTCCGCCATCTGCTCCATTCCAGCCTCGATTGCCTGTTCAGGCGTAATCCCGTCCTGTTCTGCCAGTTCACGAATATCCTGTGTGATCTTCATGCTGCAAAATTTCGGTCCACACATCGAGCAGAAGTGTGCGGATTTGGCGCCTTCCGCAGGCAATGTTTCATCGTGATAACTCAGCGCGCGCTCCGGATCAAGTGACAGATGGAATTGATCACGCCAGCGGAATTCAAAGCGTGCGCGAGACAGGGCATCATCGCGGTAGCGGGCGCGTGGATGACCTTTAGCGAGATCGGCGGCATGAGCGGCGATTTTATAAGTGATAACCCCTTCTTTTACATCGTCACGATTCGGCAAGCCGAGATGCTCTTTGGGCGTGACATAGCAGAGCATTGCCGTACCCATCGAACCGATCATTGCTGCACCAATGGCGCTTGTAATATGATCATAGCCAGGCGCGATATCAGTCGTCAGCGGACCAAGCGTATAAAAGGGCGCTTCCTTACACACATCCAACTGGCGATCCATATTTTCCTGTATAAGATGCATCGGTACATGACCGGGACCTTCGACCATGACCTGCACATCATGCTGCCAGGCGATTTGTGTCAACTCCCCCAGTGTATCCAGCTCGGCAAATTGGGCGGCATCGTTGGCGTCTGCAATCGAACCAGGACGCAGTCCATCTCCGAGCGAAAAGCTAATATCGTACGCCTTCATAATCTCGCAAATGTCTGCAAAATGAGTATAGAGGAAGTTTTCCTGATGATGAGCCAGACACCATGCCGCCATAATGGAACCACCGCGACTAACGATACCGGTTACGCGCTTAGCTGTAAGCGGAATGTAACGTAGCAACACGCCTGCATGAATCGTAAAATAATCTACACCTTGCTCTGCCTGCTCAATTAACGTATCTCGATACACGTCCCAGCTTAATTCCTCAGCACGACCACCGACTTTTTCTAATGCCTGGTAAATCGGTACAGTCCCAACAGGTACAGGTGAATTGCGAATAATCCATTCACGCGTCGTATGAATATTTTTGCCGGTGGACAAATCCATAATCGTATCGGCACCCCAGCGTGTTGCCCAGGTCATTTTTTCGACTTCTTGCTCAATGGAGGAAGCAACTGCCGAATTGCCGATATTCGCATTGATTTTCACATGAAAACGGCGTCCAATAATCATCGGTTCTAGTTCAGGATGGTTAATATTAGCCGGGATAATCGCGCGTCCGGCTGCAACTTCGGCACGTATGGTTTCCGATTCCATTCCTTCACGAATAGCGATAAACTCCATTTCCGGCGTTATGATACCACGACGGGCATAATGAAGCTGGGTTACATTCTGTCCTGCTTTTGCCTGTAACGGCCTGCGCCCGTAATGGGGAAACGGCTCAGCACCCTGCTGATCGACCTTATCCTGATTGGAAAAGCCATTATCCTCTGGACGTGTCATACGTCCATTCGTATATTCGCAATCGTTACGTTCCACAATCCAGCTTGCACGTAAAGCGGGTAAGCCTTTACGAATATCAATCATTGCTTCTTCATCGGTATAGGGACCGCTCGTATCGTACACACGCAGCGGCTCATTTGCCGTTTCTACACCGCGTATGTCAGTGGGGGAAAGGGCAATTTCGCGTTCAGGCACCTGAATGTCAGGGCGCGAACCTATCGTGTACACTTTACGGCTGCCAGGCAATGGGGTGGTCAAAATCGTCATTTTCTAAATCCTCCTACAGTATATGGATAGCATCCATCGGAGACTGCGAGGCAGGGAGCATGAGAGGACAGACGTCATTTGTATAGGTACAATAAGCCAGATGATCTGTATCATCGCTTCTATGTTCACCGCAGACGTCAAAAAGCCGCCTCCGGCGAACGGAAGCGGCAATACGATCACAGGCAAACAAAGCCAGTCATCATTGCACCACTTTCCTACGCTGGCATGACCCAGATCAGGTTCAAAGGGACAAAAGCAATGCTTTATCTCAGCCTATACAGGCGCCCCCAGTGGATGTCTCGCTACACACTATACGATGATGAAGCGCATTCTGTCAACTTTTTCCAGAGTATGCCGCATCATATCGTGTAAAGTAGGTGTTTAATAGCTTGTTAATTTAATGCAGGTATATTAAATAAGACGTTCGTTTAAAATAACGATGACGTCATAGTCATGTATTCATTATTCTGTAATATAAGCCCCAAGCAATCTTGTCGTATTGATCACCGCATCACTATGCGTACGCTCCATCGCATGCGACGCATGCACCTCCGGCCCGATCAATGCCGCACGGATGTTATTGCCAGCCGACAATGCTGCTGATGCATCCGAACCATAATGCGGATACACATCAAGCACAAACGGAATCCCTTCACGTTTAGCCAGCTCTGCCAGCTTGCCGGTCATTTCATACTTGACGGTACTGGAAGACTATTTAGAGGAATTCCCAGGCGTTGTACTAGCCGTATCCCATGATCGCTATTTCCTGGATCGCACCTGTGAGAAAATATTCGCGCTTGAAGGCGGCGGTGTCGTTAGCATTCATGCGGGTAACTATAGCGAGTATGAGGAGCGTACAGGCGGACAATCGATGAAGTCGGGTTTAGCCGCTGAAGGTAAAGGAGCAGCACAGCCCAAAGCAGCCAGCAGCACACCAGCGGCTAATAGCAACGTTGGCGTTGATGCCAGTGAATCCGCAGGCGAAGCCAATAAACGCAGCTCATCCCGCGATAAGCTCAAGTTCAGCTATAAGGAACAACGCGAATACGAGCAGATCGACAGCATGATTGAAGCTGCCGAGCAAAAGCTAGAACGCATCACGACCGAAATGGAAGCCGCATTCAGCGATTCCGTCCGTTTGCAAGAACTTATGATCGAGCAAGCGAATGCCGAGCAGGAGCTGGAGCATTTGATGGAGCGCTGGACGTATTTGAATGAGCTGGCGGAGAAGATTGCGGAGCAGGGGTAGAAAAGCAAGTAGTATAGAATCATAACAGAGAAACCCGCAGACAGAACGTTTTATTCTGATGTCTGCGGGTTTTAATTTGTATATTTTCTGCTTTAGATTAATTTTTAAAAGAGATACTCACAGTATATAAGTTTGAATCCCAATTGACAGTAGCGCCTTCAGCCTGCGAAATAAAGCGTAACGGTACAAACATGCTTCCATCAATATAAACAACTGGAGCATCTAACTGGACTGCTTTTCCATTAATCATGGCATATTTTTGGTCGACTTGTAATTGAATCATCGTATTTTTACTCGTAATCTTCACTAGATTTTTTTGGTTTTTGTTCCAATTCACAGTCGAACCCATCTCTTGTAAAACACCTCTAATCGGTACATATACATAATTACCAACCATTTTTGGTGAATTCACAGGATGAAGCAGTGTTCCATTCAATTCTAGTTGAATCGGTTGGATCGCTGGCTGTGCTGTAGCTATACGCCTAATATTATTTGCTATTCCCAGTTGACCGTTTACATTCACACCTGTAGACCAAACTTCACCAGACTTCGTAAGTATAGTTGTTGCTAAAGGATTCTGTATCGCAGCGATTCCATTGGAAGGAACCCCTTTTAGAAGCTGAGTATCTGTTTTGGATATAAGCTGATATACATTTCCGTTGCTTGTTATGATAGCTGCATTATTTATTGGCTGAGCTGAAATAGTTTTAATTGGTTGTGTTAAAGGCACTTTAACGACTTGGTTAGCATCTTGATCATATATCCAACCATGCTCGTTGGAATCTATACATGCAATAGCTTTTTCACCTGAAGATATCATTTTGATGTTTTTTAGATCAGGTAGCAAAGTAGGTTTTGCAGCAATTGAACCTGAAGAACTGGTGATTGATATACTCCACACGGCTCCTTCAGATGTTAATACATATCCATGATTTTGGCTCGCCGCGATTGATACAATATGTTCAGGGGTATTAGGGATAGCAGAAGGTTCATTTATAAATTTGGATGCATTATCAGAAGTACTAGTTTGACCCCATAACTGAACTTTACCGCTCTGATCTAAGCCTAATACAAAATTTGCGCCTACAGCGATTTGTTTAATACCGCTAAATCCGTTTATCATAACAGGTGTACTGGATTGAGCTTCATTCTTTCCAGGCCATTTTTCAGACCAACTGAATACCTGTCCACTTGTGTTCAAAGCAGCATTAATATGACGCCCGCTTCCAATTTGTGTAATGCTTGTTGAAGTTGGAATATGTAGACGAGTAGGAGCAAAACGATCAGTTTCATCGCCCAAACCTAAGTTGCCATATTGATTATAGCCCCAAATCCATAGCTTTCCAGTATGATCAAGTGCATATACGCTGTTATTCGCACCGGATAGTTGAATAATGTTTGACAAATGTCTTTGATTTTCTCTTGCAAATGAGGTGATGTTAAATGAAACTGTACCTATAAAGCTAGCGATCAATAAACTAAGTAATATTTTCTTCATTTCAGTTCTCCTTTATACCAGAGTTTAACAATGAATTAAATATAACCTTTAGTGTTCAAAGTAGTAATGGTTATTTATCCAGCGAGCCTATACCAATAGATGTTTGGCGGAATTATAGCTCATCTTCCACTAATGAACAGAATGCTATTCGCGTAAAACTTGTAGGAACAGCAGTATGTACAGACTTAAGTTGCTCTCATAGAGCTAATACTAAATGGACTTCAATATTTTCGAAATCTAATACAGGATAAGAAAAAATTGATAATTACAAAATACTTGCTACAATTGCTGGTGCTAGCCCTTCTGGACAATTGAATGCTACAGTAAGTGACATAACGGTTGACGGAGTGGCAAAAGCCCCTGTAAAGAATGCTACTGATTATACATCTATGGATATAAGCGGAAATACAGTTAATTATAGGATTAGCAAGTGATGTTATAGTGAGTAAATCTAACCACTAATTGTTTATTAAATGTAATTAGAAAGTTGTTCCATAATGTAACTAAAACATAGATATTCCAAGATTTTAAATAGTTTTTTAAAAGTGTTTATGTATGAGATGCTATCAAGTGAACCGATTTCTAGTTCACTTGATAGCATTTTATGTTTCTAATGGCATGATTTACGATAGAACGTTGATCTAGTTACTCCGTAATATAAGCCCCAAGCAATCTTGCCGTATTAATCACCGCATCACTATGTGTACGCTCCATCGCATGCGACGCATGCACACCCGGTCCGATCAAAGCCGCACGGATGTTATTACCAGCCGACAGCGCCGCAGAGGCATCGGAACCATAATGCGGATACACATCAAGCACAAACGGAATCTTTTCACGCTGCGCCAGTTCTGCCAGTTTGCCAGTCATTTCATAATCGTAAGGGCCGGAGCTGTCTTTTACACAGATCGACACATCCGTTTCTTTACACGATAGATCGTCGCCCACACAGCCCATATCGACTGCGATCATTTCATCAATTTCATGCGGGATATGAGCAGCACCGTGACCGACTTCTTCATAGTTGGAAATGAGCAGTTTCACCTGATGCGTAGGCTTCCAGCCGTCTACATAGGCCGATTGCAGCAAACCGAACAGAGCGGCAACACTCGCTTTATCGTCCAGATGACGAGATTTGATATAGCCGCTTGGAGTGAGCACCGGACGTGCATCGAAGGCGATATAGTCGCCAACCGCAATGCCCAGCTTTTCGACATCTTCCTTCGACGATACCATTTCATCAAGGCGGATTTCCATATTTTGTTCTTCACGCTTTAATTCATAGGCATCATCGTAGACGTGTACCGATGGATTGGTCGTCAAAATGGTGCCGGTGTACACACGACCATCACGTGTATGAATCGTACAGTATTCATTTTCGATACTATTCATCATAAAGCTACCAACGATCGACAACCGAAGCGTACCTTCCGCTTTGATCGCACGTACCATCGCTCCGAGTGTATCCACATGAGCGCTGAGTGCAATTGTACGGGAAGGGTCTTTACCTTCCAGTGTGAGTACAAGACCACCTTTGCGGTTTCGCTCAGCTGTGACGCCCAGCGTCAGCGCTTCCTGATGCAGACGTTCGATCAGATGATGAGTGTAGCCGGTAGGGCTTGGTGTTTCCAGTAGTTCTTTAAGCAGGGACAGTGTGTAATCGCGATTAATCGAAATGTTCATGAGGTTCTCCTTTTTCAAACGGTAAAATGATGTACTGTCCGTGAGAAGATGTATATGTACTATACTCTGACAGCCTGGGTAACAAAACGCAATGTAACCAACATACCAGTTTTGCGCATCGTTATCCAGTAAAAATCCACCTGTCGGATCGCCATCATTAGCGATACTACAGGTGGATTCATAGGGCACTCAGTTGATCCTACCATACGATGTGTATTACAGCTTACGGTCAGAGAACGACGAAGCTGTGTCATCGGTACGGGCATACATTTTATCAAACTCCACGTTACCAACCGGACCGCTATCGGCGACAGGAGCAGCGCCCAGTTGTGTAACTTGCGCTTCCAATTGCTTGATTTTGCGCTGTAAAAAGTATTGACGGTAAATGCCATAAAATCCAACGATCAGTCCACCTGCGAGTGTACAGCCCAGAATGAGCAAAATAAGCGGCAACTGCACTACATCAAACAGCAAATTCACCTGCACCGGATTCACATTGATCACTGCAAAAATCGCAATAATAACAGCAAAAATCAATCCCAAAATTAACGTCCATTGAAATCTCATCGAAATCCCCCTTTCAAAATCAATCCATCCTGACATTTATCTCATTCAATACTATATAAAGTAATTCCTGCTTTCGTAAACAAGTATTGCTTGTTAGCTTCATTCGGTTCAAGCAAAAACACGCCTGACAGCAGGATTTTTCCTGTGCAGACGCATTTTTGCCTGATTCATCTATCAATGACGAATATACTTGATACAGAGATTGAGATTGAGATTGAGATTGAGATTGAGATTGAGATTGAGATTGAGATTGAGATTGAGATTGAGATTGAGATTGAGATTGAGATTGAGATTGAGATTGAAAGTTAGCTGAACCGAATGTAATTGAACGAACGTTTACTTCGTCAATTGCTCCATTTCGCTAATCAAGTTTTCAAATACGCTCATCGCTTCGCGGATCGGTTCCGGTGTAGACATATCCACGCCAGCTTTTGCCAGAATGTTAATGGAGTAGTCGCTGCCACCGCTTTGCAGGAAGCCAAGATAGCGGTCGACTGCCGGCTGTCCTTCCTCCAAAATTTGCTTGGAAAAGCTCGTTGCAGCCGAGAAGCCAGTTGCATATTTGTACACATAAAAGCTGTTGTAAAAGTGCGGAATACGTGCCCATTCCATCTCGATGTCCTGATCCACGACCATGCCTTCGCCATGATATTTCACGTTCAGATCATAGTAAATTTGAGACAGATCTTGCGGTGTCAGCGATTCGCCTGCTTCGCTACGTGCATGCACGATCATTTCAAACTCAGCAAACATCGTTTGACGGAACACTGTTGTACGGAATTGATCTGCATAATAGGTAAGCAGGTACATTTTTTCCTTTGGATCAGTCGACTTTTTGAGCAGATAATCCATGAGCAGTGCTTCATTTGTAGTGGAAGCAACTTCGGCAAGGAAGATCGTGTATTGTGCATCACGATAGGAGAGTGCATTGTCTGAATAGTATGAATGCAGTGCATGACCCATTTCATGAGCAAGTGTGAACATACTGTTCAAATTGTCTTTATGGTTCAGCAGCACATACGGATGTGTACCATACGCGCCCCAGCTGTAGGCGCCGGTACGCTTGCCTTCATTTTCATACACATCGATCCAACCTTCATTGTAGCCTTTGTTCAAGGAGTTCAAATAATCTTCACCGAGTGGCTGCAAACCGTCCGCTACAATTTGTTTGGCTTGCTCATAGGTGATGTCCATATTGAACTCTTCTACCAGTGGCGCAAACAGATCATACATATGCAGTTCATCCACACCGAGCAGCTTTTTACGCAGCTCCATATAACGGTGCATGATCGGCAGACTTTCGTGAATCGTATCGATCAGGTTCGTGTACACATCCTTCGGAATATTGTCGCCATAGAGAGACATTTCCAGCACGGATGGATATTTACGCACACGAGAGTAGAACATATTTTTGTTCACGTTCGCGGTCAATGTAGCCGCGATCGTATTTTTTTGACGAGCATACGTACTGTAAACAGCTTTGAACGCACGCTCACGCACTTCACGATGTGGACTTTCCAGAAACTGAACGTAGCGTCCGTGTGTCAATTCGACTTCATTACCATGTTCATCGATAATATTTGGGAATTTCAGATCTGCATTGTTCAGCATACCGAAGATCGTTTGCGGTGCTTGCGACAGATTGCCGACCTGAGCGAGCAATGCTTCTTCGGCTTCGGTTAAAATATGCGCTTTCTCACGTTTCATTTCCTGCAACGTAAAGCGATACGCTTGCAGCTCTGGAGCTTCCAGTAGCTGTTCCAGTTCTGCATCCGACAGGCTCAAAATTTCCGGCGTCACAAAAGAAAGCGCCTGGCTAACATCCACGCTTAGCTTTTTCGCCTTTTGCGTCAGTGCCTGATATGTAGGATTCGTTGTATCTTCGTCCTGATGCATATGTGCATACACATACAGGCGTTCGATTTGCATGCTAACACGGTCTTCCAGTTCAAACGCTTGTTTGACGGCTTCCGCTGTATTCAACTTGCCTTTGAGCTGTTCCGCTTCCGGCAGCATCGCTTTTAGGTCAGTATAGGCTTGATCCCATGCTTGCTGATCGGCAAACATATCATTCAAATTCCAACAATGTTCAGGTGCAACTTCAGAACGTTTCAATACTTCCTGCATCTCGAATTCCTCCTCAGGGTGGGTGAAGTTAAGTGGTAAGCTGTTTTGATTGAGCACAATCACTGTTCATTGAACCTCTTGCTTAGGAGATCGTTAACACGGTAAATCGTAATCTGCCCTGTAAACGGAAGCTGTGCTATCGTGCGCATGTAGATAGGAAGGCTACATTCACCTTTGTCTGAATGGCTACTCATCTAAATCTACAACATGTATTCGCTCCCGTCTAAAGGTATACCTATAGTTCAAATAGCAGGCAAGCTCGCTTGCAGCATCTTGAACATGCTGTGCTATAAGAGCTTGCCTGCCATGTGAATGAAAAACAATCATGTCCTGTAGGGATTCATCTGATCCTGTGCTGACGAATCCGAGCGTACCTTTTATTTTAAAATTAAGAAGGGTTCGGATTGGCAGCCATCAGGAAGCCATAAATCATTAACCCAAAAGCAACGAGTAGCATCACAATCGCGAAGATGGCTAGCCAGCGTTTCAGTGGTTTGGGAATCGTATCCTTATACGTAATCAGAACAAATCCTTGCACAAAGGCAAGGATAATGAAGATAACGATCGCGGTGTAGTTCATCGGGCGGCTTAAACCTCCCGGAAGGCACTCATGATGTCTTCCCATTCCGCTTCATTATCGAATTTGTCTTTAGGGAAGCGGTCGCTTGCCCACTGCATCATTTCAGGACGGCTGAGGAAACGATGGGTTTCTTCGCCCCATTCATCCGAAATTTCGCGCAGGATCAGTTCGCGGCCATTGACCTCGACAGTCATCATGTTCCATTTGTCTCTTTTGTAAATCTGGTGTTTTTTAATCATCGTATAAATCTCCCTACTTCTGTATTGCTAAAATCATACCTTTTGCCCCCAGGAATTGCAAATCAAAACGCTTTAACTTCGTTGCATTTTGAAATCGGTTGCGCTATAATACACTCATGCGTCATAGATGGCGCTATTTTTAGGAGGTTGTTTACATGAAAGGTACAGTTAAATGGTTTAATGCAGAAAAAGGTTTCGGTTTCATCGAAGTTGAAGGAAGCGACGATGTATTCGTACACTTCTCCGCTATTACTGGCGACGGCTTCAAAACTTTGGACGAAGGCCAAGCAGTTGAGTTCGACATCACTGAAGGTAACCGTGGTCCACAAGCAGCTAACGTAGTAAAATTATAAGATTGATTTCCGTTACACGCGGATCACTTATACATTGAACATCCAAGAACGTTCATCACACATATGTTAGTTACAGCACAAGCTTCCTTGTTCGCAAGGGGCTTGTGCTTTTTTGGTATATCCCTTGCTATTTTCCGGTTATTTTGCATAAGCATCATTAAAATTACAGATCGATCCAGATTTCGTAGCAGCTAACAAGCCAGCATATGCGCAAAAAAGTAATTTTATCTATCCCGTTTAAAATGAGCGCCAGCGCTTTTTGCTAAGCCATACGCTAAAGCGCTATCCTATACATAGCAACCATTCTGTAAAATTTAAAGGAAAGCTGATACATCAAGCGCAATTTAGGGTGAGTGTACGTAAAGGATGATTCCTTTTGTAAAAAGATAATGACGAGACTCGAAAATTAATAGTTAACATAACTTCGGTTTGAACATACGTTAAAACGATAAATAACGGGAGGTTACCCCTATGCAATCGAATTCTGAAGCATCCGCCATGTTGTCGCCGAATATGATCGTTCCACATGGAGTGAAGGAGGCAGGTTCTGCCTTTGCATGGTATGAGCAGATGAGACGAGAGGCACCTGTACATTATGATGAACAGCGTAAAAGCTGGGATGTGTTTTTGTACGAGGATGTGCATCGTGTGATGTCGGATTATAAATCGTTCAGTTCACAAACACGTCGCGATCAAGACGGACAACAATCCAATATGTTGCTGATGATGGACCCACCGAAGCATAAAAAATATCGCTCGATCGTTAATAAGGCGTTCACACCGAAAGCGGTCGCTGCGATGGAGCCGCGTATCGCTGAGATTACCCATGAGCTGCTAGATCGTATCCAGCCTGGTGCTTCAATGGACATCATTCGTGATCTGTCGTTTCCATTACCGGTCATCGTGATTGCAGAATTGCTCGGTGTGCGTGAGCAAGATCGCGAATTATTTAAAGGCTGGTCAGATACGCTGGTAGAGGGTTTTAGCGGCAAAGATGAAAGTCCACAGCAACTTGCCCAACGTAAACAGCAAGCCTCTCGTGATCTGTATCAGTATTTTATGGGCGTGATCGAACAGCGCAAAGCGCAGCCGCAACATGATCTAGTGTCTGCGTTACTGGCAGCCGAAGTAGAGGGAGAGAAGCTGGATATTCCGCATCTGCTTAGCTTTTGTCTACTGCTGCTCGTGGCTGGTAATGAGACGACGACCAATCTGATCGGGAATGCGGTCATTTGTTTGACCGAGCAGCCTGGACGCTGGCGCCAGCTTGCCGACAACCGAGAACTGCTGGATACAGCGATTGAAGAAGCACTGCGTTTTCGTTCACCTGTGCAGGGAATGGTGCGTAAAGCCGTGGATGATATCGAGCTGGGTGGACAGATGATTCGTCGCGACCAGCTGGTAACCGCATGGATGGGTTCTGCTAATCGTGATGAGCACAAGTTTGAAGGGGCAGACGAATACCGGATCGATCGTCATCCGAATCCGCATATGGCTTTTGGAATGGGCGTGCATTTCTGTTTGGGCGCGCCGCTTGCACGATTGGAAGCACGTACCGCGCTGAATGTGCTGCTTGATCGTTTTCCGGATTTAGCGGCGACCGAAGGACAGCAGCTGGAATTGTTGCCCAGTCCAATGGTGTATGGTGTGAAACGATTACCTGTGCAGCCCCGCTAAAATAAAATAAATGCTACAGCATTCGAGTTCAAAAAAACGTCTGGTTCACTTATCGATCGAAGTGAGTCAGGCGTTTTTTAATGAATGATTCACATTTAACATGAAATTCACAATTTTTTTGCGGTTGCGAAACTTTTCAGGTTCGTCCTTTTTTGCGTTGAAAAGACAACTGGTTTATCATGTTTATGTTATCTTTTTTGTGAAAAATGTGGGTTTCCACATATGAACCAACAAGAAGCGTAAAATGGCTATAAAATACTGGAAAAGGCTACAACGGCGCGCTGTGATCGATAGCGCTGCCACGTTGTGAGGGTGCACAATATGATGTATGATAATGAGGATAGGTTCAACAGACAACCACGTGGAGGCAGCCCATTGAATGATATGATGCAAAGTCGTTACCCGTTTCCCCGTAATGCCATCTCGCTCATGAAGCGAGTGTATAAGCATGGTTTGCCAGAAGTACGCCGCGAACTGAATGGTTGGCGTCAAATGGCGGAACGCATGCCTGACGCAGAACTCAGGAAACAGGCGCTTGCAAGTATCGCTACCAAACAGTTTCACTGCGAAGGTGGAGCCATTTATGCAGTAGCCAACCTGTCGCAGCGTCATATTTTGCTGCCGCTTATCGTGGCGTTTCAGACGATTAGTGATTATTTAGATAATCTGTGTGATCGCAGCACATCGATGGATGCAGCGGATTTTCGTTTATTGCATCAATCGATGCTGGATGCCGTAACGCCGGATGCGGAGCCGGTTCATTATTATGCGCTCCGTACCGAGCAAGAAGACGGCGGCTATCTGCAAGCGCTTGTGCACACCTGCCAGCAAAATGTACGTCAACTTCCCGATTATGCTGCTGTATTTCCTTATGTTCGCGATCTGGTCGGCTTGTATTGCGATCTTCAAGTACATAAGCATATCGCGCCTGAACTCAGGGAGGAAGCCCTGCTGAACTGGTGGGCAGAAAATGAATACCGGACTCCTCATTTGCAATGGAACGAATTCGCTGCGGCGACAGGCTCAACGCTTGGCGTTTTTATGCTGTTTCTCGCTGCGAGTGGATTTAATCTGGGCGATCATGGAGCGAAGCAGGTATACAATGCTTATTTTCCTCATGTGTGCTGTTTGCATATTATGCTTGATTATGTAATCGATCAGGAGGAGGATCGACGCGGTGGCGATTTGAATTTCTGCAACTATTACGATTCGCCAGACACGATGTATCAGCGGATTGAACAGATTGTAGACTGGGCACGTAGCGATGTGGAACATATTCCTGGCACGTCTTTCCATCGGATGATTATCGAAGGGCTGGTCGCTCTGTATTTATCTGATCCGAAAGTTAGTGAACAGCAGGAAGTGCGAACCGTCTCCAGAAGGCTAATGCGAAAAGGACCGCTAACCCGCGTCTTTTTCATGGTCAATAGCCGCTGGATTCGTAAGTATATGTATTGAACATAAACAAGGGGGACATTAGAATGTCAGCAACAGAATCAGCAGTACAAAAAATTGCCGTTTTGACCAGTGGAGGCGACTCGCAGGGCATGAACGCAGCGGTGCGCGCGGTTGTGCGCAGTGCGCTGTATTATGGACTGGAAGTATGCGGGATCCAGCGCGGTTATCAGGGTCTGCTTAACGAGGATATTTTCCCGATGGATCTTCGCAGCGTCGGTGATATTATCCAGCGCGGGGGAACGGTTTTGCAATCGGCACGCTGTAAAGAATTCATGACACTCGAAGGTCAGCAAAAAGGCGCAGACATTTTGCGCAAACACGGTATCGACGGTGTAATCGTAATCGGTGGGGACGGATCGTATCAAGGTGCCAACAAGCTGAGTAAGCTGGGCATTAAGACGATGGGTCTGCCGGGTACGATTGATAACGATATTTCGTTTACCGATTATACGATCGGTTTTGACACATCGGTTGGCGTTGTTGTGGACGCGATCAACAAACTGCGTGATACGATGTCTTCCCACGAACGTGTCTCGATCGTTGAAGTTATGGGTCGTCATTGCGGCGACATCGCTCTGCATGCAGGTCTGGCTTCTGGCGCCGAATCGATTCTCGTACCTGAAGTGCCTTTCGATCTGAAAGAAATTGCAGATCGTATGCATAACAACTTTGCGTGCGGTAAACGCCACAGTATTATTATCGTTGCGGAAGGTGCAGGACGCGGTGAAGATGTAGCAGAACAGCTGCATCTGCAATATCCAAATCTGGAGCCACGTGTAACGGTACTGGGACATATCCAACGTGGCGGTACACCAACGCCTCGTGACCGTAACCTGGCAAGTCGTCTTGGCGATTATGCAGTACGTATGCTGATCGCTGGCGAATCCGATAAAGCTTGCGGCATTATTAAAGGCGAGCTGAGCATGACGGATATCGATCAAGTCGTTAATACGAAAAAAGACTTCGACCATGCTACGTATGAGCTGGCACTGCGTCTGTCGCAGTAATCGGTATTCAGTAACCTGTATATGATGATAGCTAGCCCTCGTAGCACCGTCTGCATCATTAGGACGGAATGGGTAGAGCGCAAGCTAAGCTAGCTTGTGAGATAGGGATAGGCATAGTAGTTAGTATAAAGTGCATCTGGCGTATTAGCCTGGATAAGATGTATGGAGCATAGCAAAATATAAACGAAAACAGACCTGTGCGATCTTCATGCAGCACAGGTCTGTTTTTTATTTTGACTCGCCTAAAGAACAAGTCAACACATCGCTATTAGCAGCAGGAGACACTAAGGCGACTCTGATTTTGAAATAAATAGCGGGTATATGTTATGTTTAGTATAGAGGAAAAACCCGTAATTTTTATATGATTTTGATTACATAAAAAGGCGTTTTAAGTATCAGTTGACCTACTATTTGGAATAAATCGGTAATTTTTTTGTTCAAAAGTTAGAAGAACGCTACAAATTATTGTACTATAGAGTAGAAGAATGCTATACGTTTCATTCCGTAATTCAAATAAGTGGAGTGCTGGGAAACAGGAGAGGGGGCTATTTTACATTGGCTAGAGAAAAAGGAGCAAAGGGAAAGGAGAGCCGGTTACGTTTATTACACGCTGCTGCAAGACAATTTGCAGTACATGGCTTTCATACGACAAAGGTAAGCTCGATTGTGAGTGAGGCAAAGCTGTCACAACCTGCATTTTATTTGTATTTTGAGAGCAAGGAAGCTGTATTTGAAGAATTGGTGGATATGTTCCGTACAAGCTTGCAGGCGGTCATTAACGACAGTCAGTTGCCGCAACAAGAATCGGGTGGACACAGTGTTCTCGATCAGCTCTGTCATACGATTCAGTCGATGTTTGAGTACTTTTACAGTCATCCGGATTTAACGCGGATTGGATTTTACCAGTCGCCGGATGCCGACGATATTAAGATGGAGCTTGTGCAAGGCATTGAGAAAATGCTGCGTATGGAGCAGCGCAATGGCAATCTGTCGACCGATATGCCGATGGAACTTGTGGCGGAATGCCTCGTTGGTACGATCGAACGAATCGTTTTCACACAGTTATTGCCAGGCACGGTCAGTGCCGAGCAGTTAGCCATCCATATTGTACGACTGTACGTATCCGGTCTCACACGTAAACAGAGCAAAGTATAGTCAATGAAATAGCCTGTCAGGGCACAGGAATAGCCAGATGAGACAGTAAAGCCAGGAGGATTGTAAGGCATGATTAGCGTCGGTTTGACAGGTTGGGGAGATCATGATTCCCTGTACCGCACGAAAGAGGCAGCCAAGCAAAAGTTGCCTGTGTATAGCAGTCTGTTTCCTGTAGTGGAGGTGGATAGCTCCTTTTATGCGATTCAGTCCAAGCATAATATGGAGAAATGGACCGCGGAAACGCCGGCACATTTTCGTTTTCTGGTAAAAGCTTACCAGGGAATGACCGGACATACACGTGGGAAAATTCCATATGATAGCGAAGAGGAGATGTTTCGCAATTTCCGGCTGTCGATCAGCACGATGGAGGAAGCAGACAAGCTGCAAGCCGCGCTGTTTCAGTTTCCGCCCTGGTTCGATTGTACAAGGGAAAATGTTAACACATTGCGCCGTGTGCGCCAGTTGATGGGGAATGTGCCATGTGCACTGGAATTTCGCCATCAAAGCTGGTTTACTCCGCAAATGCGTGACAAAACGCTTGGTTTTATGCACAAAGAAAATTGGATTCATAGCGTCTGTGATGAACCACAGGCTGGAATCGGTTCTGTGCCGATTGTAGAAAAAGCGACTCATCCCGACCTTACTGTCGTGCGTATGCATGGACGTAACGAATCCGGCTGGAATGCGTCCGGTCAGCCGAATTGGCGCGAAATTCGTTACATGTACCGCTATAATGAGCAAGAATTGTCTGAATGGGCAGAGCGATTGCGCCGACTGGAGCAACAGTCGAAGGAAGTATGCGTTATTTTCAACAATAACTCGGCTGGTGATGCGGCTGACAATGCCAGACAACTCATGGCGATGCTCGGTCAGCACGTTCCGGCGATTCCTGAGGAGCAACCGCCGGAAGCAGAGCAGATCGATTTGTTTGATCTGTAAAATGAATGGCAACTAAAAAGTACATGCACGAATGGAACACGGATATGAGACAAGCCAGCTGCTGCTGCGAATAGACTGGACCCTAATAGGTCGGCTTCGCAGTAGCAAGCTGGCTTTTTAGTTGTAATACAGGTCAAGACCATTACCATTAAGCGTGTTCGGTGTTCGGTGTTCGGTGTTCGGTGTTCGGTGTTCGGTGTTCGGTGTTCGGTGTTCGGTGTTCGGTGTTCGGTGTTCGGTGTTCGGTGTTCGGTGTTCGGTGTTCATTCGTTCCCTTACGTGTACACGGATGCTAGGATGTCTGCGCTCCATGAGCATCGCCGCTCGCCTTGCGTTGTACCCACAGCAAGCGTGCAAGTAAAGTGATTGCGCCACAGGCAAGCCCGATGCTCAGCCCGATCCAATATCCATAAGCGCCCCATGTCGTATACGTCGCGAGCAGATAGCCAGAAGGTAAACCGATAATCCAGTATGACAAAAAGGTCAGGAAAAAGGCTGGATTCACATCTTTATAGCCACGTAATGCGCCCTGTACTGGAGTCGCGATTGCATCTGAAAGCTGATAAAAGCTCGCAAAGATCATAAAGTGCGCAATTAGCTCAATCAGCACCGGATCAGACGAATATAATGCCGACACCTGATGCCGAAACCATAACAAAATTACCGCTGTACCTAACGACAATAGCAATGCTGTACCGATCCCCAGCTTACTGTACTGCCGCGCATCTTTCAGTCTACCTGCGCCGACCTCATAACCGACCACAATCGTTAACGCCGTACAGATGCTAAGTGGAAGCATATAGAGCGTTGAAGCAAAGTTTTGCGCCGCCTGATGAGCAGCAATCGTCATCGTATCGTAACGGCTCATAAGTAACGTCACGCCTGCGAATACCGCCGTTTCAAAAAAGATCGCAAAGCCCATCGGTACACCTAGCTTTAATAGCTCTTTCCATTTGCTACCAGATGGCGCGTACCAGCGATTTAACAATTGGTCTTCACGAAAAGGTGCTGCTTTACGCACAACGATCAGCGCGATAATGAGCAGACACCAGTATGTAATGGCTGAAGCGACACCAGCCCCAACTCCGCCGAGCCGTGGAAATCCCCATTTACCGAAAATCAACAATGCATTTAATCCCACATTGATCGGCAACGACAATAACGTAATCATCATCGAATACCGCGTTTGCCCCAGCGCATCAATATATCCACGCAGCACCGTATACGCAAATAACGGCACAATGCCTGCCGATAGCGCCATTAGAAAATACAACGCCACATCATGCACGCGTGCTTCCAGATGCATCGCTTCCAAAATCGGCTTCACAAGCAGCGAACCGACCCCTAACACAACCAGAGCAATCACAATGGAGAGCAGCAACGCCTGATACACGTTAAAATTAACCTGTCGCCGCTGCCCACCACCGATCAGATGCGAAATAATCGGCGTAATCGCGACCAGAATGCCGCTCAACCCCGCCTGAATCGGAATCCACAGGCTAGACCCAATTGCAACCCCGGCCAGATCTTCCGCACTGGCATGCCCGGACATATTCGTATCAAAAAAACTGATCATCGATAACGCAATCTGCGTAATGAGTACGGGAAATAAAATTTTCAAAAACTGCGAATACTTCTGCAACCATGTTGTCGTTGGAATCATGCGTATGTACCTCATTTATTAGAGTGATAGAACAGTCTGTAGCCTATATGTCGATACAGTAAGCAACAACCGGATAGAGGCTAGGCAAAATAGGCTACATTCAGTCCTTTATTGTACAGGAGGAACTAAGGATTGAGAAGCAGGTAACATGTAATCGATATTGCCAAAAATACAGGAGAACGAGAATTTGACTGCATGAGATAAGGGGGGGTTACAGCAGTGAGTAATTGTTGGAAATGTATATAATTTTCACGATATCGCGTCCATCATAGTTAAAATAATTATGTATGGATGACGTCAAACTTATCGAAATGGAGGAAAGCTACATTTATCTGTAAATCGGATAGGTTTATACGGCTCCATCAAAGTTGTTTCCCTAACTTCCTTACGCAGATGAAGAATACTTTAAAGTAATATGTACTGCCTATCATCTCGTTTCAACGAACTAAATAACAATGATTCATTCCCAAACGTAATCGCTATATCCAACTACCATATCCACACAAAAAAAGCAGCACCCGGACACCGCTGTCCAAGCACTGCTCTTCATCACTCAAATATTCTTAAAAATTAGCCCCTTCGGTATAACGGTTCGTTGCATTCCAGAGCAGATACTCATCCACACCCATATCTTTCATCGCGCGAATCTGATCATCTACCTGCTGCTTACCATATTTGACATAATGCCCGCTACCGAGCCAGCTGGCGGTGAAGTCCTGAATCCACGGACGAATGATCGGCTTTTGTTCGGCCAGTGGATCAAGCTTTTTCAGCGTGTCCACCATCGAGCCTTTGATCGTCGCATATGGATTTTTGTCCGGGTCTTTGACGCCAAACCAGCCGGTCGTATAGTGACTCGGATATACCATCGGACTGATCACATCGACATTTTCGGAAATTTTCGCAAAATCCTGTCCGATGCCTTCAGCAGCAGGGACGGAAGCAGCATAGCCGAAAATATCAACCGATACGCGCACGCCAAGCGGAGCGAGCTGCTTACGTGCATATTGCACAAATTCGGCGACCACGTCTACACGAGACTTGTCATTTTTCTCGAATTTCAGCTCGTCCTCATGGTTCTCAAAGCCTTCAGGGAAGCGTACATAGTCAAATTGAATCTCTTTGAAGCCTTTCGCAGCGGCTTCTTTGGCAAGCTCGATATTGTAATCCCATACCGCCTTTTTGTACGGGTTGACGAAGTTATCGCCTTTACCGTTGCTCCATACCTGACCATTCTTTTTCACAAAAGAAAGCTCGGGATGCTTTTTTGCCAGTACTGAATCTTTAAACACAACGATACGGGCAATCGGATACACATTGTGTTTTTTCAGTCGTGCCATCATCTGATCGATATCACCGATAAATTTCTGCGGGCTACCTAGCTTCTGTAGCTCTGGATTTTCGGTTTTATACGTGATGTATCCGGCATCATCTTTAAGGTCGATTACCATCGCGTTCAGCTCGGTCTCGTCCAGCAGCTTGAGCAGCTTTTCCATGCGAGCGCCACCAGCGCTATAAGCAGTTACATAAACGCCCTTGACTACAGGAGCGTCCGGTTGTGGATCGATTTTGGTAGGCGTTTGATCCGCGTTGACCTCGGTCTGTTCCATTTGATTTTGAATCGCGACCCGATTAAGCATGGATTGCAGGGATGCCGTCTGTGTTGTTTGTGTTTGAGCCTGCTGATCGCCACCGAAAGTGGTGGAGGCCAGCAGCATAAGCGCCCACAAAATATCCATATGTTTCGTACCCTCATCTCTTATGTAATATAGTGTTCGGCATTACCGTTGCCGAATGTGACGATTCAATATGTACCGATTCATCTACATATAAGTACCTCCTGTATAGAAATTAGTTGCGCCTGAACAATAGAATCAGACAAACATTTATTTACTTAAACTGTCTCATAAACGACTAAACATAGCAAATAAAAGAAAAATTGGAATTTGAATGATAGCGGTACGATTGATGAATATAAGCTTTAGTGCAGCTAGGGGGATAGGTAAACTATTGTTATTGGGGCAGGCAGCGCTCCGGCAAGAAATCAGCGGACAGATTCTGACCTCGCACAAAATCTAAAGAGGAGAAAGTTGTGTTAAGTTCCCATGTTGCTAATACATATATGAGTTTTCGTATACGCTCTAATCGTAGCGCTGCTATTACGTATTCTAGCATGTTATACACAAAAAAGTACCGCTCTATTGCCGACATCGCGGCGATAGAAGCGGTACTTTTATCTCATCTTGCGTATTCATTCGCATATCCAATCGCGTACTTAGTTCATACAAGTTCATAACGAGGAGCTTATTCGTGTTCAATCAGGTGTTATTGCATCAGTTGTTCATCCTGATTTTCACAAATGCTATACTGAATAATCTCCAGTGCATCGTTTGGTTCCAAAATGCGTAACCCATCACGCAGTACAATAAGCGCATTGAGTTCCTGCTGTTTCAGGGAAGGCATCATATCCGGGAAACATTTCATGACAATTTGTGACAACTTAACAGTTTCCATTTCCACAATAATCATCCTTTCCTATCCTGGAATCATTTCGCTTAACAAGGAGAAATCATTCTTACGGGAACTTAGGAAAAGCATGTGTGCATAAAGGAACAAGTACCGTGCACAAAATTCAATGGTTACGTCGAATCGCGGCGTGTGCTTATTCTACTATATATAACGACAAAAAGCGACTTTCAGTGAATAGCACAAAATGAATTCATGAAAAAGTTTATCGGATGGATCAAACTGTGAATCGATACTCATACTAGACACGGATCAAGCACATGTGGCTCGAGAACATTCAACACTTCCGTTCACGTCTGTACGCGCGACATCCAATGAATACAAGAAATACAGACGTTCAGTTAACTTTTACGGAAGGAACCCATAATGCCGATCGTTTCGACCATATTCACAAAAGCATTCGGATCGGTTTCTTTAATGATACGTCGCAGCTCGGTCAACTCATACCGTGTAGTTACGGTCATGAGCATATCCTTCGGCGTGTTCGAGAAGGCACCTTCTGCTTTGATCATCGTCACACCACGCTGCAAAGGCATTAATTTTTCCAGCAGCACATCGGTATGATTAGATACAATAAACAATGTTACCTTGATATGGTTAACATGAATCAGATCGACCACTTTACCAGCGATATAAATACAGACCATCGAAGCAAGCGCGATATTCCAGTTGTTGGACAGATAACCCATCGCGATAATAACGAGACCGTTCAAACCGACGATCACATTACCGACCGGAAAATCGCGATAACGCGTAATGATCGAGCCGAGAATATCGAAGCCGCCTGTCGAACCGCCGGCGCGGAAGGAGATGCCGACACCGATACCGATCAGTACGCCGCCAAACACAGACGAGATCAACAAATCACTCGCAGCAGCTGTCGTCGGTACAATAGTCATTAACCACGTCGTTGAGACAACCGACACAATACTGAGAAAAATATATCGTTTCCCAAGTAAAAACCACCCGGCAATCAGCAGTGGAATATTGTAAACAAAGTACAGCATACTAATGTTAAGCGGTGTAAAATAACCCGTTAACATAGCAAGTCCTGATACCCCTCCGCTGAGCAGCTGGTGAGGAATCAGGAACATATTGAACGCTACGGCTGTAAAAATGGAGCCGATCAATACGCCAAGGATGGGCATTGATTTTTTTAACATGCAAGTCACCTCAAGTGTTAGTTAGTAAGTTATATAAAGTGTGTGAAGCCCAAAAGGGGAAGTTTCTTTCCAATTCGTAATTATATTATGAATCGGCTAGTCATACATCTGTATTTTATGGTATAATGATTTAGATATTCTTGAGTAGGGATGTTTTGCTGAATGAAATTCAGAATTTTAATAAATGCAAGACGGGTTTATTTCATCATAGAGAGTATTGAATAACCCTTTTAACCAACTTTGACATACCAGGCATTGCACTAGATGCTCTAAAAGTGACCGGACTTATTCAATAATCAACACCAGCTAACGGATATGGTGGTCTGTGAGACCTCCTGATATGCAGCGATATGCTACTCAATTGCTACTTAAGAATACAAACAAGTTAGTGGATTGTCCACCATCATAGAAGGAGTTTGAATATTTTGACAAAATTTGTAGACTTTGGTTTAGACGAAAAAGTATTAAAAGCAATTATGGAACTGGGCTTTGAGGAAGCAACACCAATCCAATCTAAAGCGATTCCGATTGCAATGGAAGGCAGTGACCTGATCGGTCAGGCACAAACAGGTACGGGTAAAACAGCGGCATTCAGCATCCCTGTTATTAACAAGATCGAACGTTCGGATGAAAAAATTAGAGCACTGGTAATGGCACCAACACGCGAACTGGCGATCCAGGTTGCCGAAGAAATCGAAAAGCTCGCTCGTTTTAAAGGTATTCGTTCGTTGCCAATCTACGGTGGTCAGGAAATCGGCCGTCAGATTCGTGCATTGAAAAAGAAACCACAAATCATTATCGGTACACCAGGTCGTTTGCTTGACCATATCAACCGTAAAACAATCAAACTGGAAGACGTACAATACGTAATCCTGGATGAAGCGGATGAAATGCTGGATATGGGCTTTATGGAGGACATCCAGTCGATCCTGAAGCAAGTACCGGATGAGCGTCAAACGATGTTGTTCTCTGCAACAATGCCGCCAAACATTCAACGTCTGGCAAGTCAGTTTTTGAAAGAGCCACAACACGTATCGGTTATTCCAAAACAAGTGAGTGCACCGCTGATCGATCAATCGTATATCGAAGTGAACGAGCGTCAAAAGTTTGATGCACTGTCCCGTTTGCTTGACATGGAATCTCCTGAGCTGGCAATCGTATTTGGTCGCACGAAACGTCGTGTAGACGAACTGGCTGAAGCATTGCAAAAACGTGGTTATTCCGCAGACGGTCTGCATGGTGACCTGTCTCAGAACCAGCGCGATAACGTAATGCGCAAATTCCGCGACGGCAGCATCGATGTACTCGTAGCAACGGACGTTGCAGCACGTGGTCTGGACGTATCCGGCGTAACTCACGTTGTGAACTTTGACCTGCCGCAAGATCCAGAAAGCTATGTTCACCGTATCGGCCGTACAGGTCGTGCTGGTAAAGAAGGCGCAGCGTACTCATTCGTTACACCGCGTGAGATCGATCACCTGCACTTTATCGAGCGTGTAACTCGTCACAAAATTACTCGTAAACCTCTGCCATCCCTGGCTGAAGCGATCGAAGGTAAACAACGTATCACAGCAGAACGTCTGCTTGAACTGGTACAGGACGATACAGCTCCATTGAACGAATACAAAGGTATCGCGATCCAATTGCTGGAAAGCTATGATTCCGTTAACCTGCTGGCAGCAGCGATGAAGCTGCTTACAGGCGACAAAAAGGATGCTCAGGTTGACCTGACTCCAGAAGATCCAATTCGTGCAAAACGTCGTAAACCGGACGTTCGCTCTGGCGGACGTAAACCATCCGGCGGTTACAACCGTAGTGGTGGCGGCTATAAAGGCGGCAACCGCGAAGGTGGTAGCGGTAATCGTGGTGGATACAGCAGCGGTAGCGGCTACAAAGGCGGCAACCGTGAAGGTGGACGCAGCGAAGGCGGACGTAGTGACTATTCCCGTGACCGTAAACCACGCAGCAATAATGGTGGCGGCGACCGTCGTCCATCCAGCAGCAACCGTACCGATTCTTTTGAATAAGAGTGAATGTGAATATACAAGCTATATCATGATGAATAACTAAATATGATGATGGCTGGGCAACACCCCAAAGAGGCTACCGATTATCGGTAGCCTCTTTTTTTATGCCAAGCATACACCAAGCATACGCAAAGCATACACCAAGCAACACTATAAAGGCTGTTGCTGTACTTGAAGAGCATGACGGAAACGACGAATAAAAAGCTCTGTTGCGCGAGATGCAGACACACCTGTAGCTGTGACGAGCCAGAGGAATGTTTCGCCGCGATCTGGCAGCTGTAGCGGAATGCTCAACACTTCCTTATTAAATGCTTTGCCATACGTTTGCAGTGAATACGTAGTGCCGATCGTTACTGCTAGATTGGCACGCACCGCACGCAGCAGCGCATCGACATTATTACTTTTAAATAAAATATCGTTATCCGGTACAAGCTGCTGTACAAGCGTCAAAATGTTGGAATCATTGTACAGTACAAGCGGCGTGCGTGCCAGCTCCTGAGGCTGAATCCATTTACGCTCAGCCAGTGGAGATTCTATATGACAGAGCAAAATAAGCCGATCTTCGACAATCCGTTCAAAATGCAAATCAGGCTGTATCACTCGTTGTTCGGGTAACAAAACAAAGCCGATATCACTTTTGCCTGTGAGCACATTTTCCAATACCGCCTCTGTATGATCTTCGATCAAATCAAATCGGCTACCTGGAAACTCACGCTTCATATCCGATAGCGTCTCAATGAGTAGCGAAATCGGGCCTGGAATGGAGGCGATACGAAGTCTGGAATTGTTCAGTTCGTGATAGCTGCTTGCTTCACGTTTAAGCTCATCAATTTGTCCGAGAATGGTTGCGATTTTGGCGATAATCTTTTCTCCTTCAGTTGTAACGGTAGCACCAGCCCGTGAGCGGATGAAAATCCGTGTGCCCAGTTCCTGCTCAAATAGCGTGATCGCTCGACTTACACCGGTGACGGTTAAATGACAATGCTCGGCTGCTTTAGTGAGCGAGCCTGTTCGAGCCACCTCGGCAATATATTGAAGCTGTTCGATGTTCATAATAACGACCTCTTTCATACATAGTGTTCATACTATACAAATTTCTTTAATTATAGTTGCTTAAAAGTTCACTTTACTCTATTTTTCGTAAATTTATTGTACTTCAGGTATATGATATATTCAAACTAGAGTCCAATTTGCTATGTTCATACCTTTATACATAGTGGCAGATTGGAAATGGAACAGCTTGTTTTGGCAAAAACAGATTGTACGCCTGCATGCATCCAAATGAATTCAGAATGTATCTGAAATTTATTTGAAATCGATCAACTTACGGTTTATCACTGATCAACTAGAATGAAAAACTAGAACGAAAATGGAGTGAAGAGACATGACTAGAAGAAAATATGTATTATATGGTGTCATTGTAGTCGGTATCGTAGCAGCGATTTATGCGCTTAGTCTATTAATCAGTCGTCAGAGTAATGCATTAACCGATCATTCTGCCTCCACACCAACCGCCTATGTGGAATCAGATACCGCAAGCACGAGCTTTAAGCTAGCTGGTCGCGTCAGCAAGCTGCTCGTTGATGAAGGGGATCATGTCAAAAAAGGACAACTACTTGCTGTGCTGGATAGCGGTGAGCTACAGGATAAAGTAGCTCAGGCACAGGCAGCGCTCAAAACGGCTCAGGCAAATGTATCTCAGGCGCAAGCCGGTGTTGCACAGGCGAAGGCAGGTATAACGCAGGCGCAAGCTGGTGTGACACAGGCACAAGCAGCAGAGCAAGCAGCACAGGTAAAAGTATCACAGGGAACGACAGCTGTACAGGTGACAGCCGAATCGTCAGCAAGTCAGGTGCAACAGGCGGAAGCAGCAGTAGCTGCCGCGAAAGCCAAATGGCAGGCGGTCAAAAGTGGTGCACGTCCCGAAGAGATTGCACAGGCACGAACAGCGACAGCATCCGCACGCGATGCGCTGGCTACGGCGCAGAAAGGGTTGAGCCGTACACAGCAGCTCTACGAGGCAGGACTGGCTACCGATGCTGCACTGGATCAGGCAAAATTACAGCAGCAGCAAGCACAGGCACAATATGATGCTGCGCTCGAAAAGCAAAAGCTAGCGGAAAAAGGCAGCCGTCAGGAAGAGATCGATGCAGCGTATGCCCAGTACCAACAGGCACAAGCAGCAGTAAAAGAAGCACAGGCAGGTCAGGGACAGGTGAGTCTCCGGCAGGAGGATGTGAAAGCAGCGCAAGCGGCAGTCAATCAAGCGCAGGGAGCCGCAGAGCAAGCGAATGGCACGGTAGCGCAAGCGCAGGCAAATCAGACGCTTGCACAAGCAAAAGTCGAAGCTGCACAAGCACAAGTGGAGCAAGCGAAAGCTGCACTACAGGAAGCACAAACGTATGCTGGCTATTCTAAGTTGTATGCACCAGCGGATGGTGTGATCAAAACACGTACAATTCGCACAGGCGAGCTAGTAAGTGCAGGCTCTACTATTTATTCATTGGAAACGACATCACAGCGCTGGGCTAAATTTTATATGACCGAGACGGCGATGAATGGTCTTCGGGTAGGCGATACGGTAACACTTCAACTGCTTAGCGACGATGCCACCTTCACCGGTAAAGTTAAAGTGATCGATGCGGCAGCCGATTTTGCTATTCAAAAGCCAAGTCAGAGTTCGGGGGATACGGATGTTCGCTCCTTTGGTGTGAAAGTACAATTGACAGGATTACCAGCCGCTGTCCCAACCGGAAGCACTGTTCTCTATACAGGCAAAGGAGCGCAGTAAGATGAGCATAGGGCGGGCAATTACAGAAGAATGCAAGCATATGTTTAGCATCCCCAAGCTGGCAGCCATTTTACTGTTGATGCCAGTGCTTTATGCGGTGCTATTCGGATTCCTGTATTCTCATCAACGAATTACGGATATGCCGGTCGTTGTCTATGATGGCGATCATTCGGCACTGAGTCGACAGGTGATTCAAGCGTTTGATGCGACCGATACGTTTAAGGTGATCGGGCAGCGCTGGAATGAAGAGGATGTGGTGCAGGAAGTACAGAATGGAACTGCACGTGTCGGAATCATTATTCCGCCTAACTTCTCCAGCGGATTACAACATCGAGAAAATATTCCGATTATGACCTTTATCGATGGCAGTAATATGATCTATTCCAACAGTGCTTCTCGCATCGCCAATCAGGTCATTATGAGCATTAGCAGCGGAGCGACATTGCAAACACTGGATAAGCAGGGCATGAGCAGCGAGCAGGCTGGTGCTTTACTGAATACGATTCCGTATCGTTCCAGGGTGCTGTATAATCCGGTCTTTAACTATGAATATTATATGCCGATCGGGGTAATTTCGGCGGCGCTACAGCAATGTTTGCTGCTTGGTATCGCGCTATCCTGCACATGGCAAAAAGAAGCCGGTCTATGGCATCGTTTTTACGATTGGCGTCTGGCTCCGTGGAAGCTGGCACTGGCCAAATTAACACCTTATTTCCTCGTCGGCTTGATCAATGTGATCGTATCGTTTTCCATTGCACATTTTGGCTTTGGAATTCCATTTGTCGGACAGTTATGGCCGATGTTCATCTTATCGCTTGGATTTAACTTTGCCTTGTGTGGACTGGGCTTTTTGTTCAGCATCGTGTCCAAACGTCAGGTCGATGCGATTCAGGTACTGATGCTCATTGCCATGCCATCGTTTATGTTATCCGGCTACACCTGGCCACTGGAAGCAATGCCTAAAATGCTACGTGTGATTGGCGAATGTCTACCTTTGACTCAATTTTTGCAAGGCGTGCGCAGTATTGTTGTAAAAGGGCTACCGATGGAGCAAGTCTGGTCGAATGTGATTGCACTTGGCATAATCGGACTGGTGACATTATTATTGTCATTCCTGCTGTTCCCGCTGACGATGCGCCGTTATCGTGAACAGTATGAAGCGCATGATCATCGTTCAGCGACACTAACAGCAGAATCAGCAGTGAAGTGAATGTGGTAGTTAAGTGAAGTAGGTAGTCAAGTACATTCATTTGGTTATTCCAGAAATAGAGAAATAAGGCATCGGCTCATTTATGTATAATGAGCACATAAATATGTCTAATTATTTCCTTGTAGCAGCATATAGTACGCCCATTAAATAACCGTTTTTATGATGTGCTGCTATCACAATTGTGTAAATATGAAATCAGCTTCAATACTGAAGTGAATGGTAATTGAAATGAATCGTAATTGAAGTGAATTGCCGTCAACATAACAGCGTATATTTTAGTTTTTATCGCGATCATTGAAGTTTTAGCATAATGATTAAACGTTCAGTACAATGATAAAGTGTATGGTGTAACATAATCAGAATAGTATACATATCTGACAAAAAGCCATATGGAGATGTCATTATGAACTATTCTTGCAATGCAGGCTACTCCTTGCCGTGAGTGAAGGCAGGGTGGCCTGTTTGCTTATGCTGCCGCGATAACGCTTGCAATAGGGCTAGTATTGTCATGTGAACTTAGGTTATAGTTAGAATAGATATCATTAGAGTTGTGGCATTGTGATGCCCGTGTAGACAAGGGGGAAATGCTTTGGAGTTTAGAGGGGTAATGGGCGGATTATATCGGATATCCGAATGGATTATGCGTTTGGCCGGTAGCAATCTGTTATGGGTCATTTGTTCTTCGCCATTTTTGTTTTTTCTGGTGATGCGTTTTATTTTTAGCCAGCCTCAGTTTACGCAAAATGACATTTTGCAGGCGAACTGGGCGATGGGCATTTTGGCACCTTTCACCCTGTTTCCGGCGACGGCAGCTTTGTTCACAGTCGTTCGTAAATGGGTGATGAGTGAAGGGGATGTATCCGTTCTTAAAACTTTTTTCCGCGGATATAAAGAGAATTATCGACAAAGTATGATCGGTGGTATTTTCTATACGATGCTGTTTGTGATCATGTACGTGGATTACACGGTTTACATGAATCAATTCCCGCATCTGCAACTGCTCGGAATCGTAATGTTAATCTTCCTGCTGGTGCTGTTTGTATCGCTGTTTAACTTCTTTTCGATGATTGCGCACTATCATATGAAATTGAAAGATATTATCAAAAATGCGATCTTACTTTCGATTGTGCGTCCATTCCGTCTGTTCTCCACTTTGCTCGGAACGGTAGCGCTATTGTTCATCGGTACACGCTATCCTGTATTGTTCGTGCTCTGTCTTGCTTCAGCGATTGCCTGGTTTGCATTCTTTAACTTCTATGGTATGTTCCTGAAAATGCAGGAGCAATCCGAGAAGCAAGCAGCCGCTGAAAAAGAAAAGGAATTGCAAGCAGACGAGCAGCTGGCTACCGGCGAAGAATCGCCTACTGAACAGGCCAAACGTCTGCAAGATGTGCCAGCCCACCAGCCGTCTATGGATCATGATGTCAAAAACAGCATGACCAAAGATAAAGAGCGCGAACGTTAAGTTGTAGTGTTACGCTAACGGCTAACATAATAGCAGTACTCATACGTAGGACTCTGTTTGTATGATCCCGATTAGGGAGATGCAGACAGAGTCTTTTTATGGTTTGAATTCATAGTGGAGGAATAAGTAGTTAGAAAGTGACATAAGCTCGTACTCGTATGAGTACAAGTCGAACTTCACTGTGGGCAAAAATAAGAAGAAAGAAGGAAAAATGAAGGAAGAAAGAAGAAAGAAGAAAGAAGAAAGAAAAAATAATATGAGGTGGAGACTTGAAATGTCAGTAATTTTCTAACACATCGTTCAATAAAAGTGGTTTTGTAAAAGCAAGATATCTAATGTGTTGGAATAAGGGGATTTAAATCTCTTTCCACTTTGCAACATTATATAACAGGCTTAAGAGGCTTAAGAGGCTTAAGAGACTTAAGAGACTTAAGAGACTTAAGAGACTTAAGAGACTTAAGAGACTTAAGAGACTTAAGAGACTTAAAAGACTTAAGAGACTTAAGAGACTTAAAAGACTTAAAAGACTTAAGAAACCTAAGAAACCTAAGAAACCTAAGAAACCTAACAGATCTAACAGACCGTAATTTGTACCTTGTTCCTCGCGGTAGTGGGATCTAACCTGACAAAACAGTTTGCATATCCTACCACTACACTACAAGTTAGCGTTAATATCTTATTTAGCGTGGAATTGAGAACACTATAGCGAATGACAAAATGCTGAAGTTTGCAACGCCATATTTTCGCTAAGTAAGACAGCATACAACAATATAGAAGCGATCTATTTAGTGTAAACCTATACCTGTAAGCGATTACAAAAATACGATATACAAAAGCGAAATCGACTTTACAAATACCAGCACGAAGTTTATAATAAGTTTACATCCTGCAATGTACGCCTCGATATCTCGTTGTTTTGAACCAATGATAATGTCTCGGGAGATCCAAATTCAACTGTGGCTGACCGGCCCTATCCATCGGATGTGGGGACTTCAAATACATGTTGTGCGATCACCCACCTGCTAAGCAGGTTCGAAGACAATGTTATCGGACGGCATTTGCGGGACTGTCTAAAATCTTTTCAAGGTAGGTGCCGACTACATGTCGACATGCTCTAAACAAAAAGCGCTCTGATTTGGATTATAATGATCCAACATTCAGAGCGCTTTTTGTGTATGTCTACAGCTGAATATATGCGTCTTAAAGCGATATATATTAGCCATTCTCATGAAGCGATAAAGCGATCTATACGCTGGCAGGAAGGCCGTTAGTATAAGAATATTAGTTTTCTTATTTACGTACTAATGATACACTGATAGTAATGATAGGTCTGTACATGTAAAGGGGGAAACGTGTTGTCGCTTAAGAGAACGTTAATTGGAATTATCCGTAGCCAGGAAGGCACGGGAGATCGCGCCAAAGATCCACAAATGAAAACAAGATACTATAATCTTTCCCGTGAGCGTGCCTGGGAAGAGGTTTCATCCACATTGAAAAAAATTCCGGGTTTTAAAGTTCTGCATGAGGTACATAGTGTAGGCGAGATCACGCTGGAGCGTAAAACGGGCTTCGGGCGTATTATGGATATTACCGTTTCGATCGTATCGGTTAGTCCTGTGCGTAGTGCGATCGATATTCATTCGGCTTCACGCGGATCGCTTGGAGATCTGGGTGCGAACTACCGCAATATTTTGACGCTGTTCAGCGCACTGGATAAAAAGCTATCTCAATACAAGATCGATCAACCGTAAGTACAGACAACCAGCACCCGCTGCGAATAGACCTTGTGTCTAAGCGGAAATCACTATTCGGTCGGTGCTGTTATATCATCTGTTTTGAATGCGGATACATACGATTCAGCAGCATGATAGTCATCATAAGAAAAACCCCTTCTCCAGTATCATAGCGAGAAGGGGTTTTTCGGTTTGAATAGATTCGATGTCAAGCTAGCCAGACATGTTCTCTGTAACCAGAATGACTTAACCGAGCAATCCTTTAACAGCTTCGATCGCTGCATCGTAATTTGGATGCTCTGCCATTTCAGGCAAATATTCCACATAACGCAACGTATCTTCGCGATCAATGACGAAGATCGCACGCATATCGATGACGAATTCTTTGATCAGTACGCCATAGGCTTTGCCAAACGAGTTATCGCGGTAGTCAGACAGCGTAACGACACGATCTACACCTGCTGCGCCACACCAGCGCGCCTGTGCAAACGGCAGATCTGCACTGATCGTGAGTACGACTACGTCTTCACCTAGCTCGGAAGCAGCTTCATTAAAGCGGCGTGTCTGTGCATCGCATACACCTGTATCGAGCGATGGAACGACGCTGATCAATTTGATTTTACCGGCATAATCCGCCAGTGTTGATTGCTCCAGCAGGTTTTTGCTCAGCGTAAAAGCAGGAGCAGGATCACCTGCTTTGAGTTCAGGACCGATCAATGTAATCGGGTTACCTTTAAATGCAGCTACACCAGTACGTTCTTGCGTCATCATAAATTCCTCCTTATGGATGTTCAAAATGAAATAAATAACTAAATAAAAGGACAGCCAACGGGGTACATAGTATGTAGGTGTACAAAGTACAGATTTGCCGAAGTGCTGTCCGTACTATTGCTGCTTTCGCATATTCAGTCGGAATTCATTATAATAAAGGAGAAGCAATAAAGCAAAGTCTGTATGCACAATCGGGATACTGGGCTTCCTGTATTGTTGATCTGAAGCAGCGTTATCTTCGAATGATCTTAACATCATGTCATAATCAAAGGAGATTCTATGTTATTTGTCCGCTATGAGAATTGGAAAAGCTTTTTACGTTTTTATCCGCTGACTTCGCTTATCGTTATCGCCAATGTAGTCGTGTTCTTATTGATGACATTTAATGGTGGTTCACAAAATAACGAGACACTAGTCGAGTATGGAGCACTTACGAATCTGATCGGCTATGATCAGTGGTGGAGAACATTTACGGCAATGTTTGTCCATATTGGATTTGATCATTTGCTGTTTAATACATTTGCTATTATTGTATTTGCTCCGCCATTGGAACGATTGCTCGGTACGCTGCGCTATGGCTTATTGTACTTCGCTAGCGGCCTAATCGGAAATATTATTAGTCTTGAGCTGTATCGACAATCGAGCGAGGGACATCTGGCAGCAGGCGCTTCCGGAGCGATTTATGGAATTTACGGCGCCTTTTTATATATCGCCCTATTTCAGCGCGGTATGTTAGATCGTATTTCCCGCCAGACGATCTATACGATTTTGGGACTTGGCCTCGTGTATACGTTTATTATGCCCGGAATCGGCATCTGGGCGCATCTAGGCGGTCTGATTTCCGGTTTCTTCATCTATGGCTTACTATTGCGTCTAACGGGCTTAGAACGCCGCTGGCAGCGTATCTACGAGCGCTACCATGAGCAGCTGATGAAGGAACAACAACGGAAAGAGCAGCAAATGAAGGAAGAACAGGAACGTAACCATCCGCCGCTATAAGTCGAAAACATTTCATTGGGCATGGAATGAATAAGATGAATCAAACGAACAAAATAGAAGCATGGCGTATAAAACTATAAAGTATAAATGATGAGGTGAGTCGTCTGTATTCCAGATGGCTTGCCTTTGTTGTTATGTAGTGATCCTACTCTCATTATGAATCTGCATAAGAAAAGTACATACTCGCAGCAGTAAAAGACTGGGGAACGTAAGCCTAACAGGATGAGAGTAGATAAGACTATAACACCACAGGTGAAGGACGATAAGATCGTTAGAACACAGGCACAAGATTAAAACATAATAACACCACAACAAGTGTACATAAAAAAGTACATCGATCCGCGCAAAGGGTAGGCACGGAAGCTAATAACACCACGACAAGTATATACACAAAAAAGCTGCTGTTCTTTTCCACACATGGAATCGAACAGCAGCTTTCACATCAATATGATTGATCGTTAGTTAACACTTGTACGATACAATACATTAATCGCGGTTACCGAAGAGCAAGAACAGATAACGCGCTAGTTCCAGTACAGACAGCAATGCGGCAGCAACATAAGTCAGTGCAGCGGCATTCAACACTTTACCTACACTACGTTCTTCTTCATGAGTGACATAGCCTTCAGCGACCATTACGTCACGAGCACGGTTACTTGCGTTAAACTCAACTGGCAATGTGATCAGCTGGAATGCCACAGCAACCGAGAAGAACAGAACACCAATACCGATCAGGTTAAACGATTGGAACAGGAAACCTGCTAACAATAGTAGTGGTGCGATACCAGATGCAAAATTCACCACTGGGAAGATACGGTGACGAATTGCCAGCATTGGATAATGAACCTTATGCTGAATCGCGTGACCAATCTCGTGACACGCTACCGAAACGGCAGAGATGCTTGTTCCATAATATACAGGCTCTGACAAACGAACCACTCGATTTACCGGATCATAATGGTCTGTCAGTGCGCCGGCAATCGGTTCGATCGGTACATCATGCAGCCCGTTAGAGTCAAGCATATGACGAGCAGCATCATAACCGCTCATGCCACGCATATTCGGTACTTCCGCATATTTGTTAAATGTTCCTTTGACCCGGAACTGTGCCCAGATCGTTAAACCAAACGCAGCTATAATGAGTATAAGAAAAATAGCGTTCATTGTTCATTCCTCCATATAAATATAAAGCAGACTACATCATGCCGGGGCCCTGGCCGAGCAGGAACTTCAGCGCTTCGATGCAAGCAGCACTCTGAGGAACGAGATTCATAAATGCACGTCTAGCTTGATTCGGCTTCATCTGTTGCAGTAACGGCTCCAACTCACGAACCTCACGCTGCAATTGTTCCATATGAAGCTCGATTTCGCTCAAGCGCTGGGTGACCTGCTCTTCATCGGTAACCCGATCCCATGCACTCAATTTGTCTTTGATTTCCTCAAGCGTGTACTTGTCCTGCTTTAACTTTGTAATACGTTCCAGACGAGCCAACGTTTCAAAACTATATAGACGATAGTTTTTAAGAGAGCGACTCTCAGGTTCAATCAGACCTAGCTTCGTGTAGTAATCTACCGTGCGTTCGCTGATCCCTGCGATTCTGGAAAGCTCTCCAATTCGGTATAATTTCATATCCCCAAAGTATTCACCCCCGTTTTTGTTCATAATTAAACGAGGATTCAACACTGCTGAATCCTATTGCCTATACTACAGGAACTTAAACCATACAGTCAAACGTAATGCTTAAGCGAATATACCCTATAATATAAGGGGAGAAACGTTGTTTCTTTCTATAAAAAGTAAATATAGAAGTATTGATATAACAATATATTGAAGTATTTGTATATAGCATACATGCTCAGGCTTAAAGATACCTGAAATTCATATGAAGTCATGCTGAAACGTATAAAAATTACGCTTTTTGAAGTGTCAAGAAACTATTTTCACGATTTTGAAAATAAATGCTTGTCATTCGCGTTTTAATCTGATTATAATGACATTAAGGATTTCACGATATGTGAAGTAATATAACATGGGGAGTGGGTCAAATGAGAAAAAAATGGGCCGTTATGGGGTTAGCGGCATCCGCACTTCTAGCTTTTCCGTTTAGCGCTTTTGCTGCGGATGAGGTTACTGCGACAACGGTGCAAACGAATCTGGATACATTTTTTGTTTTCCTCGCATTCGCACTTGTACTGTTCATGCAAGCAGGCTTTGCCTTTTTGGAAGCAGGTTCTGTGCGGATGAAAAATGCCGGGCACGTTGCCGGTAAAACAATTTTGACTCTTGGCATCGCACTGGTAGCCTTCTGGGCTTTCGGTTTTGGACTTGGCTTTGGAGATGGTAATGGATTTTTTGGCTATCAGGGCTTTTTCCTGAGTGGCGAGGAAATGAAGCCGCTGTTTGGCGCACTTTCCGGTCTGGATATTCCAATCTCGATGATGTTCCTGTTCCACCTGGCATTTGCAGCGGTATCGCTGTCGATCGCTTTTGGCGGATTCGCTGAGCGTGCAAAGCTTAGCGTTTATATTATCTTCGGTGTTTTGTTCATGATTATCATCTATCCAATCATCGCTCACTGGGTATGGGGCGGCGGCTGGTTGGCAGCAATCGGTATGCAGGACTACGCTGGTTCTACCGTTGTCCATTTAACAGGTGCAACAGCAGGTCTCGCAGCAACGCTGATGCTGAAACCACGTCTTGGTAAATATAACAAAGATGGCAAGCCTAACATTATTCCAGGTCACAACCAGGTGTTCTCCGTTATCGGTGTATTCATTCTCTGGTTCGGCTGGATGGGCTTCAACCCGGGTAGTGCACTGACTCCAAGTGGCGGCTTCTTCACTTATGTAGCATTGACTACGAACCTGGCGGCAGCAGCGGGCGGTATCGCAGCACTGTTGATCTCGTGGGTTGTACTGGGCAAGGGCGATATTCCTAGCATGCTGAACGGCGTACTGGCTGCGCTCGTAGCGATTACAGGTTCCTGTGCGTTCGTTGATGTATGGGCAGCTGTTGTGATCGGTCTGGTCGCTGGTGTCGTTACTTTCTTCACTGCACAATGGTTTGAAAAAGCAGGTGTTGATGATCCGATCTATGCGTTCTCCGTACACGGTATCGCAGGGATGTGGGGGGCAATCTCTACAGGTTTGTTCGCTACACCAGAGCTTGCTAAGCAGGTAAATGTAGGTGGGGCAGGTCTGTTCTATGGCGGTGGCTTCCACCAGCTGGGCGTACAGTTGCTTGGTATGATCGGTACATTCATTTTCGTACTGGTACTTTCCTTCATTATTCTCGGTATTATGAAAGCACTGGGTGGCATTCGTGTAACCGAAGAAGAGGAAATGATGGGTCTGGACATTAGTGAGCACGGTTCCTACGGCTATCCTGAGCAAATGAGAGCACTGGGTGAAGTGGATCGCAGCAAAGCGAATAGCTAATCTACACATAGCATATCGATTAACATTACAAGTGCTAGGGGATGAAGCCGATGAAGAACACTTCTCTCCATCTTCCCTTGCTGGAGCTGACCGATGCCGTTTGTCCGGAATCACTGAAAACCAAACGTATCCTGATCCAAAAGCAGCTGTATGCTTCCCTGAACGATAGCGATATTCGGGAATGGGTAGCGACAGTCAACGATATGCATGACAGGATTATGCGGCAGGCAGTAACAATATGTGAGCAACAATTAGTTGAGGCGGGCTACGGTCCGCCTCCTGTTGCATATTCTTTTATTGTTTTTGGCAGCGCAGGAAGATGTGAGCAGACACTTTGGAGTGATCAGGATAATGGCTTGATCATAAGTGATGAACAGCACGAGCAGAAAGATCGTTATTTTGAAGCGTTTGGCAGCCGTCTGGCGGACATTTTGGAGCAGGTCGGGTATGAGAAGTGTCAGGGCAAAGTGATGTGCTCAGAACCGATGTGGCGCAAGACGCTGGCATCATGGCAACGGCAACTGGACAGCTGGCGCGAGGAATTAAGCTGGGAGCCGGTGCGCAACTGGATCATTGCTTCCGATATGCGCCATATGGCAGGCGATCCAGCGCTTGCAGATCAGTGGCAAAGGCATTTTTATGATGGGTTGAAAGAGACGCCTGCAATGGCGGCGGCGATTTTGCGTAATACGGTTCGTCATAAAGCGACGCTTAATGTGCTTGGACAGATTGTGCCGGAGCGTTTTGGTGAACATGCTGGCGATTTTGATGTAAAATATGGAATATATATTCCGCTCGTGAATGCATCGCGTTTTCTGGCTGTGCAAAACGGTATTTATGAGTCGTCTACATTAAAGCGTTTGGATCGATTGATTCAATTAGAGGCGGCATCGCTTGCGTTGCTGGAAATGATGCAGGAAGCATTTTTAACAGCACTACGGATGCGTAATTCGACGCCGGTGAAGGAAGAAGACGGATTGTATATGAGTACAGGCTTTATGCTGCAAAAGGATTGGCGGCAAAAGCCGTTTTTCCATGAACTGAGAGAAAGTCTCGGTATTGTCAAAAAAGCGCATCGCGAGCTGCAACGACAACTACGCTTTCTGGAAAGGAGACGCTTATGAAAGAACCTACAAAAGCTGGGAGCGGATTTTGGCGGAGCTTACGTAGTGGAGGGGTTCCCTCTGCGATTGCTTCGGTATTTGGTGCACCATCTGCACAGCAGATGGCTTTTATACGTTCACTATCACGTGAGCAGCGTCGTCCAGAAGTGCTTCATTATCCACTGAGCAGGCTGGAAACCGTCGTTTTCGATTTGGAGACGACGGGTTTTCACCCTCAGCATGGAGATGAAATTTTGTCTTTTGGCGCGGTGAAGCTTGTGGGCAGTGAGGTGAAAGAAGAGTTTTATACACTTGTAAATTCAAAGGTGACCGTACCGGATAATATCTCGGAGCTGACCGGTATTACCCAGGAAATGATTGATAGTGCACCGTCTTTAATTGATGGACTGCATGACTTTATGGCCTTTGCCGGACGGTCGGTACTCATTGCACATGGTACAGGGCATGATAAGGCGTTTCTCAATGCGGCCTTATGGAAAACGTCCAAAATTCAATTAACTCATCGCATATTAGATACGATGATGATCGCCAGATGGCTGAAGCCTTCACTTGGTAGTTACGGATTAGATGAGGTGCTGGAGGAGGCTAACATTCCTGTGACGGTCAGACATCATGCGCTGGAAGATGCAAAAATGACAGCTGGACTATGGCAGGAATATCTTCGTCTCATGCGTCACAAGCAAGTGGATACGCTGGAAGAGCTGTATGCGCATTTGAGTAATTTTTAATTAAGTGTATAAAAATTCAAGAACACACTATAAGTGGTGCTGGTTTCAGTATGTAGCTGTTCGCTCTTTCAATTGTATATGAACATACTGAAGATCCATTTACCCAAGGTATAATCGGATTTAATAGTTTAGGGAAGGAAAGACTGTTTGGAAACTGAAAATAAATTTCGTTGATTACTGTTTCATCATACAAACCAAATTCTAATTCTGATGGAACGACAGGTACTGTTTCCAATAAAGATCTTTGATAGGAAGAAGGGCGATATATTTTTGAGCCGATTAAATATACTGACAGTAATGAAGCAAATTTAGGAAGTTGCTGTAAATCTTCAATTGAAGGAACAGGAATAGTATTAGGATGAGAATGAAATAAACCTATCATTTCTGTCTCATTGTAAAAATATTGAATCCATTCTTTAGGATCTAAAATAAATGTACTAGCTGAATCAGTAGCTACATTACGTATTTTGTGATAGTTTTTTATTTTAATACTCGTAGTGTCGGTTTTTTTTCCTGTTAAAATTCCACATACCTCTTCATGTTCAGAAGATTGCATATGAGCTATTAATTGTTCCCAAGCATAAGAACAAATAGTGATCGTAGTATTTTTGATGGGGAATTGTAAATTTTTCATAACTAATTCCTTTCTGACTTTAATAATATTTCTTAATCTCAATATATATTAAAATTATCAATATAAAATTTATATCAATGAATTAAAATTTACATCCTAATTTTAAAACTATATTTTATAGTAAAAAGACTGATAGATATTTTACGTATCAGTCTTTTTACTATGAAATATATACGGTGGTCTCTAAATAAATATCATTAATCTAATTCTTTTTATTTATTCCTTTATATGGTATATTTAAGTGGATACAAATACCTAGTTCTGTAGAATCATTTGTATTCAAATTTTAAATTTATATAAAAGGGGAAAAATGTATGATAACACATAATTTGGTAGTTGCGGGCAATGCAATAGGTGAGCTTTCAGAAAAAATACCATCAAATATTGTTGCTCTTAATGAATTAATAAAAAATGCTTATGACGCTGGTTCAGAATCAATTGAAATTAAACTAGATACTGAGAATAACAAACTATACATACGTGATTATGGAAAAGGTATGAATGAGAACGATATATTCTCTTTATTGCAAATATCTAAAAGTAAAAAGGAATACGGCAAACTTGAAGAAGGGCGGTATATACAAGGCTCAAAGGGATTAGGCTTTTTGTCAGTTTTTAAATTTGGGAATATTGTAACATGGATAACAATTTCAAACAAAGAAAGAAGCTTTACAATTGATTATTCTGCAATACTAAAATTAGATGATGTATCAAAATATAAAGTCAATATACTCGAAAGAGAAATCCAAAGCATAAAAAAAGGAACTTTAATAGAGATCAATTTGAGAGCTAACAATATTGCAAATCAACTTAGCGAATATCTTATGGAAGAAGTGAATCGCGATAAAATTTTGAATTCTTTTATAGATAGAAATTTTAAAATTTACTTAGATATAGATGGAAGAGAATATCAAACAATGGACAATATATCGCTTCTAGATTATTATTCAGATAAAAAATTATTTCATATTAAGTATGATTCGAGCAATGGTAATAAAGTAAATATTGAGTATCTAAATCATCCTAAGTATGAGAAGAAAGTAATAAATGAAAGTGTTGAATTCAAGAATTCTACAACTTTATCGAACGTTCAAATTAAGTTGGATTTAATAATATATGATTTTACTGGGGGGAAAGGAAGTAGTCCAAATCAACTGTTCATAAGTACTATTAATAGGGGAAAGATAACTCCTCTTGTATTTATAAATAAGAATTTTTTTAATAATTATTCCTTATTTGATCCTGAAATAACTCGATCTAAGAGATCTGGGGAAAGTTTATCACAAATGATAGGATATGTAGAAATTATAAGCGATCATAAATATATACAATTCAATTCTGATAGAACCCAGTTTCAAGAAAATGATTTAACAAATGCTATAAAAAAAGAACTTGAAGATTTAAATTTATTTATACAAAAAATGGGCTCTGATCTTAAGAAAAAAGTAAAAAAAAATAGCAAGAATAAACTACCAAGAGGTACAGATACATCAGGAGGTACAGATACATCAGGAGGTACAGATACATCAGGAGGTACAGATACATCAGGAGGTACAGATACATCAGGAGGTACAGATACATCAGGAGGTACAGATACATCAGGAGGTACAGATACATCAGGAGGTACAGATGCATCAGGAGGTACAGATGCATCAGGAGGTACAGATGCATCAGGAGGTACAGATGCATCAGGAGGTACAGATGCATCAGGAGGTACAGATGCATCAGGAGGTACAGATGCATCAGGAGGTACAGATGCATCAGGAGGTACAGATGCATCAGGAGGTACAGGTACATCAGGAGGTACAGATACATCAGGAGGTACAGATGCATCAGGAGGTACAGGTACATCAGGAGGCAACCATATAAAAGATCCTATTTTAATATTAACACACTCTGAAATTAACTTAGATAGCTCTAACGGATTTATTAACTTAAACAATTATATAAAAACAGTTGTAGATAGTGAAGGTAATTTAGTAAACTATGGTGATCTTTCATATCAAATAAATGGAGTCACTACGCAAAGCGCAGAATTAAAATTAGACGATAACGAGATATATCGTATTTCCTATATGTATAAAGATTTAAATAAGGGTCAAATCTCCAAAGATTTAATTGTAAATGTTCTGAAAAAAGTAAATCCTTTGGAAAGCGGAAAAAAGAAACGAGTATTAATTACGAACGAAGCTAGAGATGATTACAGAATTAATTTTCAAAGAACTCCTATTCAAGAGTTAATTAAGCAAATAAATAAGTTATATAATACTTCTGCTTCTTATAATGAAGTGATTGCTTGCTCCCTCCGTGCGTTATTTGAATTGACGATTTATGAATTAGAAATGTCAACTAAAGTTTCTTACAAAAATCTTAATAAAACAAAGGATATTCTTTTAAGTAAAATTAATTTTCTCATAAAGAAAATAAGTGAAGATAATAGCCTTATAACATTAATTTACACAGGATTAGGGCTGCCTAGTTTTCAAGATTTTAAGAACGTTATAATAATTCAAGATTACGAAATAACAATTAAAAAGTGCCATTTAGGAGCTCATAAATCGACTAATTCCATTTCGGAAAATGATTTAGTTGATATTGGAAAAAAGTTATCACTTTTTATTGTAATTGCCAATGAAATCATAAATAACTCTAAAATAGCCGCGCCAATCGAAGTTGACCTCCATACTTTATAATTCAAGGGGAAGTATATAGATGAGAAATATAGCTTTTAAAGAATATAAACGAAAAGACGATATTCATGGAACAGTTTTATATCCTGCTGTTATGGTTGCACCAGTACAAAAAGTGATTTTAAAGGATATAATAAATAAAGAAAATATGAGTGTTTTTGATCCGTTTCATGGTTCAGGTACTTCTTTGTATGAAGCTATGGAAATATCTAGTGATACTAAACTTATTGGATTAGACATCAACCCATTAGCTAATTTGATTACAAAAGTCAAGTTACAAGGAGTTTCTAAGGTTATCTCAAAAAGTATAAGTCAACTGAAAAAAATGTTGATAAATACTATGGAAATACCAAAGCATCATTTTCCAAATGTTGAGAAGTGGTTTAGAGAAGATGTAATATCTAGCTTGTCTCGAATTAGATTCTGTATTATGAGAATTAAAACAAATAAAGATAGATTATTTTTCTGGTGTATGTTTAGCAATATAGTTAGAAAATATAGTAATTCTAGAAGTTCTACCTATAAACTTCATATAAAACAAGAAGAAAATATAGTCAAAATGAATAATAATATAATAAATGATTTTATAATATTAATTGAGAAAAACGAAAAATTATTTAGAAAAAAGGCTCAGTCTTTTAATTTAATTAAGGGAGATACATTAGCTTTAATTAAGAACTTTCAAAGAGACGAATTTGATATTTGTATTACTTCTCCTCCCTATGGGGATAACAGTACTACAGTTCCTTATGGTCAATTTTCTATGCTAGCATTACATTGGATAGACTCAAAGGATCTTGAATTAGAAGGTTGGGAAATGACTAATTATTCTATAATTGATTCAAAAAGCCTTGGTGGGACAGCATCTGATCTAAAAGAATATCAAGAAAATGATAATTTAGTTTCTCCCTATATAGAAAATATATCTTTAAAAAAGCAAGTCAAAGTAAAACGTTTTTTTAATGATTATTTTATATTTTTAAATGAAATCTCTAGGGTGACCAATTCGTATATTGTTATGACTTTAGGCAATAGAACTGTGGATGGTATAAAAATTAATTTAACAGATATAACTTTAAAATATTTAAAAAATAAAAATTTTCATTTGGAAGAAGAAATGGAAAGGGAAATTATCTCTAAAAGAATACCTAAAAGAGTATCACGTGTCAAAAATAAATCCGTATCTTCAATGAATAGAGAATATGTTATAGTTCTAAAAAAAATAAAATGAATACAGGCAATATATTAGTTATTGCTATGCACTTTTAAAACAATTAAGTAAATAAAATCCCAGCGTAGTTTTACGCTGGGATTTTATTTTAGTGTAATACGAATATATTATAATTCTAAATTGTAATTAATGATTCACGATACCCTGCGTGCCAGAAGCAGTCGCGCCATGATGTGCAGGCAATTGCTGACCGAGTAGCGCGTAGCGAATACTGTCTACGAGTGCTTCCCAGCTCGCTTCGATAACGTTAGCAGATACACCGACTGTGCTCCATCTGTCTTGCAAGCTTTGTGATTCGATCAATACACGTACTTTAGATGCCGTTGCCTCGGTTTCGTCGAGTACACGAACTTTATAGTCAGACAGATGCATTTCGCGCAGGCTTGGATAATGTTCAACCAGCGCTTTGCGTAAGGCATTATCAAGTGCGTTAACGGGACCATTTCCTTCGGCAGCGGTGTAGATGCTCTGACCGCCGATACGTAGCTTAACGAACGCTTCGGATACAACGGCTGCGCCTGCATTTTTCTCGACGAGCATTTTGAACGATTCAAAGACGAATAGCTCGCTTCGTTCTCCATTGGCTTCACGTAGCAACAATTCGAGCGATGCATCTGCGCCTTCGAATTGGTAGCCTTGATGCTCCAAATCTTTGATTTTGCCGATGATTTGTTTTGTTTCTTCGTTTTCCGGGTTTAGCTCCAGATTCATTTCTTTTGCTTTGGATAAAATATTACTTTGACCGGCAAGTTCGGAAACAAGAATGCGCTGTTTGTTGCCGACGCGCTCAGGTTCAATATGCTCGTAAGTACGAGAATCACGTAAAATGGCCGAGACGTGAATCCCCCCTTTATGGGCGAAAGCCGCATTACCAACATACGGTTGATTGATCGGCATATGCACATTGGCAATTTCGCTTACATAGCGAGCCGTGTTGGTCAGCTGTGCCAGCTGTTCCTCTGCAATACAGGTGTAGTCGAGTTTGAGTTGTAAATTGGGAATGATCGAGCACAGATTAGCATTACCACAGCGCTCACCATAGCCGTTCATCGTTCCCTGCACCTGACGTGCTCCAGCTTGAACCGCGCTCAGTGTATTGGCAACAGCCAGTTCACAATCATTATGGGTATGGATACCAATCGAGGCACCATCCAGCTCGATCATTAGTTTGGATACGATCTCATATACTTCATGCGGTAATGTGCCGCCATTCGTATCACAAAGCGTCAGCCAATCGGCTCCGGCATCCTTCGCTGCACGCAGAACCGAAACGGCATATTCTGGATTATTTTTATAGCCGTCAAAAAAGTGCTCTGCATCAAAAATCAATTCCATTTGCTGCTGCTTCAAATAAGCGATGGAGTCAGCAATCATCGCCAGATTTTCCTCCAGCGTCGTCTGCAATGCGGTATGCACATGGAAATCCCACGATTTGCCCACCAGCGTGGCTGCCTGTGCACCTGATTCGATAATCCGTTTCAGATTGGCATCTTCCTGTGCGGTGCTACCTTTGCGGCGTGTACTGCCGAAAGCGGTAATTTTAGCATTTAAATTCAGCTGTTGCACGCGCTTGAAAAATTCGATATCTTTACCGTTGCTACCTGGAATACCGCCTTCGATATAATGCACACCAAGCTCATCGAGCTTGCGCGCAATTTTCAATTTGTCGTCTGCCGATAGACTGATACCTTCCCCCTGTGTACCGTCTCTCAGCGTCGTATCGAAAATCGAGATGGATTTGGACATGATGTGGAATCCCCCTTTGATTGGACCAAGATTCATAAGCACTCATTTGTCGTTATAGATGACACATGAAACCTGAGTATAATTGGTTATTATAGCACTATCGGCTATGTGAGGTATACGGTAATTTTGCTGGAATATCGGGTGAAAATCATCGTTTTGTTTGTGCATCATGCACAAAAAGGTCGTTTAGCTGGAACATGGGGATGGATGGTAGCATAGGCTGCATCCCACGCTTCTGGTACAATGGAAAAAGATAAATGTAAACTCTTGGAGGAATGTCATCATGCAGATAGGAATTAAACGAGTCGAGCAGCAGGGCAAAAACTATACAATCGATTATACACTGGAGCAGCCGTTGCCGTTTGATCTGCACGATATTGTGATGGTACAGGCGGGCGATTATGTGGTGGGTAGTGTGCGTGCGCTGGATGAAGAGCAGATTACGCTGCATATTAATGAAGAACAATTGGAGTGGGGGGAGCAGACGGTTATTCAGCTTGCCTTCTCGCCAACGGTTTCGATCGAAGGTAGCGCTGCAATTATTGAAAAATTAGGTTATTTTCCCGACTTTGAGCAAGCGATCATTACGAATTATGATATCGGCAAAGAGCGAGTAGAACTAACGATACAATTGCCTGCACCGAATGAACAGCAGGAAGTGAAACTGACCTTTTTGGAAGCATTTGATGTGGAGTTTTCTCCACCTGATGCACGTCTCAATGTGATTGCCGAAATGGATTTTCGCTATGAAGTGACCGATCTGGTGGTCGACATTGAAGCGGCGCAGGGATTGTCGGGAAGCTTCTTCTGTGGCAAGATTCAGGCTGAGCTTATAAAAGGTTGAGTGAGAATCAGATGCAGTGAAGCGGATCATTTGGTGAGTACGATGCAGCGGATGGGCTTCGTTAAGATTAGACCCTGACATTGTCGTCTAAAAGAATGTAAAGAATATAAATTATACAGCGGGCAGGTGCACCTACATTTGTGTAGCATCTGTCTTCTCTTTATTTTGGTAACTTTTAATTATAATCATCCGGCTTCTTTAATGCTTCTTGGTTATTCTTATCTGTATTTGGATTATGCTAAGCTGTATTTGGGCTTTATGCTACAAGACAAGCTTCGTTTACCTTGATAGTTTGTTTTAGGTGTAGGCAGATATCAAATGCGGATACAGTCGATAGCTTTCTTTCTCAGATTTGTTTTATGTATTTAATACTTAAGCACAGATATGAATGCGAATGTTAGAAGTACATTATCCCCTCTTGATCCTATTGTTGCGTTTGCACTGCTCCAACAGCATCAGTATATTTTATTATAAGGAGGAATAGTAATGATCTATGTGACTGGAGATACGCATGGTATGCCCTGGCTCAGTCGTCGACTGAATACGCGCTCTTTTCCCCAGCAAAAACAATTAACGAAGCAGGACACCGTCATCATTGTAGGCGATTTCGGATTGATCTGGGATTGGCAGAAAGAAGATCAGTTCTGGTTAAAATGGCTAGATGAAGTGAAGCCTTTTACAACCGTATTTATCGATGGCAATCATGAGAATTTTGATTTGCTGGAGCAATTTCCGATAGAGCAGTGGAATGGCGGGCACGTGCATCGAATCAATGATAGTGTGCTACATCTGATGAGAGGGCAAGTGTATACAATAGAAGGAAAACGCTTGTTTACATTTGGTGGTGCGGCTTCGCATGATCGGGAATATCGCAAAGAGGGCAAAAGTTGGTGGGCGCGTGAGCTGCCTTCCGCAGAAGAATATGAGTATGGATTACAGCAATTGGAAAAGTATAATTGGGATGTGGATGTCGTTATTACTCATACATGTTCGCGAGAAAGTTTAGCTTGGATTACGCAGCATTATAATACGAATGTTGAGCCAGATGTAATGCATGATTATTTTCAAACCATTCAGGATCAATTGAATTATCGTCAATGGTGGTTTGGACATTTCCATCAGGATGTAGAGCTGCCTAATCGTCAGCGGTTGATTTATTATGATCTGGTGCAGATTTAAATCGAATAGAGCGAGTGATCTAATCTACCCTATTAAAGTGTAAGAAGCGGACTGAAATCTCAATGTGTCAAAATATCTATCTGTTTATAAGATGGAGATTTAGCAGAAAGATGCTACATAAATAGTGTGATGGCTGGAGGGTTTTATATGGGAATGGAATATGGTGTACGTATAAAGAATGGAGCTATAGCGCCTGACCGGAAGCAAGAGCAAGTTATTATGGATAAGCTGTATTCTCGGCTTGCGATAGTTTTGAATCATGATCCAGATTACCGGATCAAGTACGATCAGGGCAAGCTTGCCATTTTGCAGGATGATGAGAAATGGCCGGATGTGATGAATACCTACATTGATGAAGCTTCAGGAGGAGAACTGGCAGGAATCATAGGCGGCGAGCGCTATTTGTATATTATATCCTATACAGGTTCAGCTCTGGCTGTACGATGGTTCGCGGCGATAGATGAAGTTATGAGTGAGCTGGTCCCAGGATCGGTTCGTGAAGAATTGTAGGCTACACTGGGATATATCATTTGAGATTAGCGTATTATAGAGCTGTAAATAGAACAGATGCATATTTGCTATAGAGAGAAGGGGGGCCAGCTAATCATGCTGGCTTTCTGTTATATATTACAACAATAAGATGGAAATATAAATTTCGAAATATACTTTTTTTACTGTTGACCCGGAGTTAACTCCGGGGTGTAGTATCAAATATATCGAGAACATAAAGGAGGGCTGCAATTGAATGGAAGGTATGCTCTAAAGCAGACAGCTATGCTAAGTGGATTGAGCAAGGATACGATACTTTTTTATGAAAAGATAGGATTAATTCCTACGACTGCTCGAAATGAACTGGGCTATAGAGTATATAGTCAGGAAGATATCGACACGCTTAATCTTATTGCCTGTCTAAAAAGAACGGGGATGTCGTTGGAGGACATTAAAAGCTACCTACAGCTCGAAATATCTGAAGAACGATATCAAAGACTTCATGAGCATAAAGAAAAGCTTGCGCAGCAAATGATGGAATTACAGAACGTGATCGACATCAAGCTGAACAAAATCAAACTTAAAAACGAACAGGAGCATAAACCAAATGGAGTCTAAAAAAATCGCGCTTGTTACAGGAGCTAACAAAGGTATTGGGAAAGCGATAGTGAAACAACTCGCCAATCGAGGTATTATTGTATTTTTAGGTAGTCGAAATGCTGAACGAGGAATGATGGCTGTAGCTGATCTACAGGATGAAGGTGAGGTTTACTTTATGCAGATTGATGTGACTGATCAACATGCTATTGAAAAGGCTTATCAAGTGATTGAGAGTCAGTATGGACATTTAGATATTTTGATTAATAATGCAGGCATAGCTGCTTCAAGAAAAAAACCTGGAGAAGCAGATGTGATAGAATTTAGAACCATTTATGAAACGAATGTATTTGGTGTCGTTTCCGTAATAAATCAGATGTTACCGTTACTAAAAAAGTCATCATCTGCACGCATAGTTAATATCTAAAGCTTGCGAGGGTCGCTTGGAGATGAGGGGGCATTTGTAGGTCAGCCTTCGGTTTCCTATTCCTCTTCCAAAACTGCACTTAATGCTATAACAGTTCATTATGCGAGAGAATTAGCAAATGAAGGCATAAAAGTGAATGCGGCGGCACCAGGGCATGTAGCGACGGATTTTAACGATTTTAATGGAACCCGTACGCCTGAAGAGGGTGCTGTGATTGCTGTTCAACTGGCGACATTGGATGCAGATGGCCCTACGGGTAGTTTCTTTGACGATACCCGATCTATTCCGTGGTAAAATGGGATAGTATTTATCCTATACACTATTTAAGTGCTTCATGGGTATGAACAAAAGAATATACACTAAAGAACATGGATTGTGAAAGAGGGGATTGCCATTGCAACAGCAAAAAAGTGAAATCGAAGCGGTTAATACGCCACTCGGTCATCTATATGGACGTGATGCGATCTATGTGGACAAGCTGGACTATGAGCTGAATCATCGTCAGGTGACGTTAACAGGTGAGTTTAATGGGGGGCTAGCAAGTGAAAGTGAATCAGATGATTTTGTAAAGTACACGCTTTGCTTTGAAGGAGTATATTATTTCAAGGCGACAGAGCTGGATTTGCACGGGGATCATCTGCCGACAGGGAAAACAGATATCAAGTCGGATTGGCTAGAATATCGTCAGTCGCCATTGCTAGAGCGAGCGAAGCAGAAGGGAAAGCGAGAGCTAAAGGAACTGCGTCATTTTATTCTGTTCACGTATGATGATGTGTTTGAGATTGCCTGTCAAAGTTATCAATTAGAGCTGCATCCAAACGAGCATCACGCTGAATAGTCATTGTCAGATGACTATTCTTTTTTTATAATAAAACAGAACACATATTCGCTACATATCGGGTTCAATTTTTTCGGATACAGATTTCCATAAACAATGAATTTGGCGACGGTAACATCGATCATCATGCTTCATTTCTATTTGATTTGATATGCTGGAAAACATATATTCGGAAAATGGAAACTATAGATCGTTCATAAATAACAGAAGAACGGTACGATCCTTTAGAAATATCAAAACCATTATAAATGATCAGAACCATTATAAATTGTTAAAACAATGGTCTACGACAAGTCGGAGATGACAGGGGGAAGATGCAGATGAGAGAAGACACCAGCAGTCATTATCCAACCCGTGGACGGGTTATTTTGCATGTTGATATGAACGCTTTTTACTGTTCGGTCCATGCAGCCGAGCAACCGGACAAGTATGCAGGCAAGCCAACTGCGGTCGCTGGTAGCGTAGAGTTGCGTAAAGGCATTGTCGTTACCGCTTCCTATGATGCACGGCGGATGGGCGTGAAGACGGGGATGCTTGTCGGGCAGGCATTGCAAAAATGTCCACGTCTCACGTTGATCGCTCCGGATTTTCATTTGTATCGAAAATATTCGGCAGCTTTTATGAATATCGCTTACAGCTATACGCCACTACTACAGGCGACATCGATCGATGAATGTTATCTCGATATTACAGGCTCCAGTTACTTTGGGACGCCACTTGAGATCGCTACCGATTTGCAAAATCGCATTCGCGATGAGCTGCGTTTGCCCTGTTCAGTAGGGGTAGCGCCGAATAAGTTACTTGCCAAAATGGCTTCAGATATGAAAAAACCGAATGGGATCTCGATCCTGCGCATTCGTGATGTGCCGAAGCTGCTCTGGGAGCAGCCGTGTGCGGAGCTGTTTGGCATCGGACATAAAACAGCAGCCAAGCTGCGCGAGATGGGCATACGTACGCTCGGTCAGCTCGCAGCAGCCGATGAGGCGCGCTTAAAGGCGCGTTTTGGCGTGATGGGAAGCTGGCTCAAGCAGGCGGCGAATGGAATCGATCATTCGCTTGTTGAGCCGGATAACGAGCCGAATAAGTCGATTGGACATACGACGACATTGCCTGCTGATATTCAGGATCGGGAGGACATTCGGCGCGTGATGCTTAATCTGAGCGATCAGGTCTGTCGGCGTATGCGTCGGCAGAAACTGATGGCACATACCGTACAGATTACCATTCGGACGCCGGATATGAAGACGATTACTCGCTCGCGCGCATTGACCGTACCGACGGAGACGGCAGAAGAGGTGTATCATGAGGCATGGGAGCTGTATTTTAAACACTGGCATGGTAAAGGACCTGTTCGACTGCTTGGTGTGACGCTGCAAAATCTGCTGCCGCGCAGTGAAGCTGCCATTCAGCTTGATCTGTTTGACTATGAACGCCAGCCGCAAAAGGTGCAGCTGAATGAAACCATTGACCAGCTACGTGACAAATTCGGGGAGAGTGCCGTGTTGACCGCTGGCATGCTTGGCAATGATCCATCGGTAATGATTCGCAACCACAAACTGAGAGGAACATCATTGCAGAAAGACGGCCGACGCTTCGATTATGATGAAACGGAATGATGTGAAGGATAGGTGAAGCAAGCATGTTCACCTGTTTTCAAGCAAAGGGTTTCGACCGATTCACTTGACGTCATACTGACTTTATTGCTACTTCCACGGCGTTTAACCGCGGATACGAAAGGGTAAAAAGGACATATCCATGTTCTCATTCCATGATCATTGTGTGACAGTGTGAGCGGATACGATGCACGCGTCAAGCGGATTTTATTTGAAATTGTTGAGTCTTTGTATTATATTTTGAATATCTGTACAGACTGGTGTCCTATAAATAGACAACTGGAAAGTAATGATAGGAGGATATACACATGAGCAAATATACTTGGGTTGATAAAGATACATGCATCGCTTGCGGTGCATGCGGCGCTACTGCACCTGACATCTACGATTATGATGATGAAGGCCTGGCAGAAGTAATCTTTAACGGCGACAGTAACCGTGGTGTAACAGCGATTCCAGAAGATATGCATGAAGACATGCTGGACGCTTGCGACGGTTGCCCAACCGATTCCATCATCATTGCTGATGAGCCGCACGCGGAATAATTCCGAGGCGTGTTCATAGGCATAGGCAACGCGATCAGCGAGAAAGAGCACCGTTTTGGCTGTATAGCCAGTACGGTGCTTTTTTTATTACAATTTTTCACTTATATGGAGGATAAGCGTAAGACATATGGTTCCTTACGCATAGATTGGATTTCATATTTCTGAAAATAAAACGTCAGCATGAGCAAATAATTTGATTCGACAGCCCTACATCGGCTCTATCGAGAAATGACTGCTTTTGACCGATAAAAAGAGATATACGCTTTTTTTGCCGTAAATTCGTGTGTCATGGCAAAAAGACCTGGCATTACAGCCCAAGCTGAATACATATAAAATGGCTGTGAAGCCCGGGAAAGGAGATCCGGAGCGGGAGTCCGGACATACTATGAAAAACCTACTTTATTTAAAACGTTATGTGAAAATGCATCCCGATAATCGCATGGGCTGGTATTTGCTTGGCAAGGAATACGAATCCGATGGACAAATGGGCAAAGCCAACTATTGTTACAATCGTGCAGGCGATGTGTATGAGGCTTTTGAACAAAGTCAGATTCCAGCAGAAGTGTTGAAAGATTATGAAGCGAAAGTGATGGAGATGGGGCATGCGCGCGAGCGTAAGCTGCATAAGCGGCGGATGATCTGGTTTGGCATCGTGTTGTTATTTTTGATAATGATGCGTTCGATCGGTTTACCGGCGGCGGACGATCAAATGGCAATGGAGAATGCTCCAGCAGCAACGACGAATGGGGTGAATAGCGGAACCGTAACGAAGCAACAGCCTGAAATTGTCCCTGCTTATCATGCTCCGCTTAGTTTTACAGCCGCATCAGGCGGAAGTGCAGCAGCAGGAAGTGGGCTGGCGCTATTTATATCCCAGCAGCTTAATGGCACAGAGCCAGATCGTGCAGCGATTCTGGGGATGGAGAAATCCGGAAAATGGGAACTGTGGAAGCATAGGTTGCCGGTTGCGTACACGATGCAGGCGAACGATACACCAGCAGAGGTACAGGTACAATCGTATAATGCAGTTGCCTGTCGCTGTAAGCCGGGCGATACAGGGGTAAGCTCTACCGATGTAGCCACATGGATGCAGCAGCAGGAGCAGCTGGCTGTGATGCAGACAGCGCTGGCGAATTTTAAGGCTGCGCGCGGACAATTGCCACAGGGATTGGGGGAGCTAGATCAATCATTCCCAACCAACTGGCTCTCCGGTACAACCGAACCGATGGATCAATCGTTTCAGACGTTACGGTCGTATCCGCTAGATCCGGCTAGTGCGATGCCGGAAAATGGGTTTAGCGGTACGATGCAAAAACTATTTGCCAGCACATTGGGCAATCGACCGTATTTTAGCGAGCCACTTGAAATTGTCGTTGATAAAAAAAAGCATCGATTAGGTCTGGTCAGCGGCACGAAGCTGCTGCGGAATTATCCGGTTGGCTTAGGGGGAACGAAAACGCCGGAAGGTGTATTTCATCTGTCAATTAAAGTGATGAATCCGAATGGCAAGTCAGATGGTGAATTTGGCAGTCGTGGCATGCAGCTCTCCGATACGAATTATGCGATTCACGGTACGAATGATCCGGACAGCATCGGCGCGGATGAATCGCTGGGCTGTGTGCGTATGAGTAAGAACGATGTGGAGGAACTATTCGATATGGCTCCGCTTGGCACCAAAGTGACAATTGCCAGCGATGTGTTGCCGGATGACATCCAGGTGCCTCAGAAGCGTTATGCTTCCAATAAAAAGCCCCAGCAGGATCAAACCGATCCAAGTCGGATGTATCACTGGCTAAACTAAAATCGTACAAGCAGAACGGATGCTTACTTGATCTGTAACGAATAGCTATCCTATGCACGCGAGCGGTCTTCTTAAAACAAGAAGATCGCTTTTCTTTTGGGGCAGAACAGGATAAACTATACTAGAGAATAATCTTGCATGGAGCTTCAAGGAGCCTTGCAAAACGTTATGCATTATGGCTTTAGGCCTATGCCAGGAACGGAGTGAATGGAATTTGTTATACCGTAATATTTTTAAGCCTGTACTCTTTCGGATGGACCCGGAAAAGGCGCATCATCTGGTCATTGGAGGGTTAGGCGCGGGGGTTCGCATTCCCGGCACCCTCGCGGCAATGCAGTCCATGTATGGCATCACAAGCACGCCGGATATGACGACCGAGCTATTCGGCATTACGTTTCCCGGTCCAGTAGGACTTGCTGCCGGTCTGGACAAAAATGCACAGGCTGTCACTGGCTTATCTGCATCTGGATTCGGTTTTATGGAAGTCGGTACCGTTACACCAAAGCCGCAACCGGGTAATGAGCAACCGCGTCTGTTTCGTTTACCATCTGATCAAGCGCTTATTAATCGGATGGGCTTTAATAACGAAGGTGCTTGGGCAATGGCGGATCGTCTGCGTCATCTGGTCGATCATCCGATTCCGATCGCGGTTAATATTGGTAAAAACAAAGCGACGCCCAATGAGCAAGCAGCGGCAGACTACAAAGCATGTATTAGTGAGTTATATACGTATGCGGATTTCTTCGTCGTGAATATTAGCTCACCGAATACGCCGGATTTGCGTAACTTGCAACATGGTAATGAATTGAAGGAATTGCTCGCTGAGGTTATGCAGGAGATGAATGCGCAGGCTCAAAATCACGGTACATCCAAATCGGTACTGGTCAAAATTGCACCTGATGTGAGTGACGCTGAGCTGGAATATATGGTGGAGACGATTCGGCAAAGCGGTGCAGCAGGCATTATCGCGACGAACACGACGCTGTCCCGTGATGGACTCACCCATAATCATGCAGGGGAGACGGGTGGACTGAGCGGACGCCCACTTACGGAACGTTCAACAGAGATTATCTCTTGTGTGTATCGCCAAACGGAAGGAAAGCTGCCGATCATTGGATGCGGGGGCATTTTTTCGAGCGAGGATGCATATGATAAAATCAAGGCAGGCTCCAGTCTGGTGGAAATTTATACATCGTTTATTTACGAAGGCCCACAGGTTACACGGCGTCTTCATAATGGGATTCGCGAGCTAATGCAGCGCGACGGATTCGCACATATTTCGGAGGCGGTTGGAGCAGCGCACCGCTAACAGGTAACATTTCTATAGATGTTAAAAGACACAGGTCATACACTGAGGAGGCATGAAGATGGATGACAGAGACTGGGAATTATTCTTGCTTCCGTACGAACAAGCGGTTGAAGAATTGAAGGTGAAATTCAAAACGATGCGTGCTGAGCTGAAAAAGAGAGAAGAGTACGCGCCGATCGAATTTGTCACCGGACGTGTCAAAAAAATATCTAGCATTCTGGATAAAGCTAAACGTCTGGACGTTCCAATGGATCAGTTTGATACAGGAATTGAGGATATCGCAGGCATCCGGATCATGTGCCAGTTTGTGGAAGATATTCGCTGGGTCGCGCAATATATTCGTGCCCGCAAAGATCTGACTGTTCTTTATGAAAAAGACTATGTGACGAACTTTAAGGAAAGCGGCTATCGCAGCTTCCATATGATTGCCGAATATCCGGTGCAAACCGCATTCGGTCAAAAAATCGTGCTTGCTGAGATTCAAATTCGTACTCTGGCTATGAATTTCTGGGCTACGATTGAGCACTCACTCAATTATAAATATCGTCAGAGCTTGCCTGCGCCGATTCGAGATCGTCTGAAAACGGCAGCGGAGGCAGCGATGATTTTGGATAATGAAATGTCCAGTATTCGTGAGGATATTTTGGATGCACAAAAAAGTTTTGAAGATGAAGCGAATCTGGTACAGCGGGTATTGAAAGATATCCATCGCTTATACTTCCTGCACAAAGTGACCGAGGCATTGGAAAGTCAGCAGAAATTCAATGAACTGTGGGAAAAGCAGGACTTTGAAGGCTTGAAACAACTAGGGGAATCGGTGAGAAAGCTGCGCAAATCCGGCCCACGTTTGATCGAAGAGGAACATAATGAGTCATGAGTTTGATCCGCTGTATATCGCCTATCTGATCTATTTTAACCGGGATCGTGACTATTTTGAATGTCATGAGGTGCTGGAGGAGTTATGGTTGGAAAAGGACAGGGAGCCGGTATACAAAGGATTGCTCCAAGTCGCGGTGGGACTGTTTCATTTTCGTAATGGGACGGTGAACTCGATCTATAATAAACGCCTCGGTGCGATCAAAATGTTGAAAAGCAGTCTGCGCAAACTGACGGCAGCTTCTCATTCTAAGCTGGGCATTGATATGCAGCGCTTGATCGCAGATGTGCGCGACTATATCGCGCGTCTGGAGCGCTATGAGCGCGAGCCGTTTGATTTCTACCCTATCGAGATTGACATTACCGATCCATTGCTGCGTAAAGAGGTACAGGCAGCTTCCAAAAAGCTATCTCCCCATATGCCGCTACGTATCGGCTATGAACGCGGGCCAAAAGCGAAGGAACTGCCAACAGATTAGCGATGGCTGGCAAATTAGCGATCTACGCGATTCCATTGTACAGCAAACCGCTAGCTATAAAACGGAACAGCTACACATACGTACAAAAGCTTGCCTTCATCGGCAAGCTTTTTGATTTGAAGGGACCGATCACGCCCGGATTGTGCTAAAATAGTTGCTGGCGTACTCGCTATTTGCTTGTGATTGATTCGAGATCTAGTGGATAATGATGGTTGATCTAGTATAAATAAAACGAACTGATTTTGAATGTAAAGGAGTAGTATGGAATATGGCGGTACAATTACCACCGCAATTTTTGCAGCGTATGAAGCAGTTGTTAGGAAAGGAGTATGAAGCCTTTCTCCAGAGCTATGAGCAATCACCGCGTGCAGGTTTGCGTGTGAATACATTGAAAATAAGCAATGAACAATTTCGGAGCAAGTCTCCGTTTGAACTGCGTCCAATTCCGTGGTGTGAAACAGGATATTATCTGAACGCGGAGGCGCGTCCGGGTAAGCATCCGTATTATTACAGCGGATTGTATTATATTCAAGAGCCAAGCGCGATGAGTCCGGTCGAAGCATTGCAGGTGGAGCCGGGTGATCGTGTGCTTGATCTGTGCGCAGCGCCAGGTGGTAAATCAACGCAGATCGCAGCCGCTTTGCAGGGACAGGGTGTACTCGTAACGAATGATTTGAGCGCCGATCGGATTCGCGCACTGGGTAAAAATTTGGAGCTAAGCGGTGTACGTAATGCGATCGTATTAAACGAGACACCAGATCGGATTGCAGCTCGTTTTGAAGGCTTTTTTGATAAAATTCTGGTTGATGCCCCCTGTTCAGGTGAAGGGATGTTTCGTAAGGACGAGGATGCGGCGCGGCAATGGCTCCACCATTCGGTAGAGAGCTGTTCGATCATGCAGCGCGATATTTTACGCACGGTTGCACGTATGCTGGCGCCGGGCGGACGAATTGTCTATTCCACCTGTACGTTTGCACCGGAGGAAAATGAGCGTAGCATTGCCGTCTTTCTCGATCAGCATCCCGAATTTCGAGCGACACGTCCAGCTGGTAGTGAACATTTCCAGCCTGGTCAGAGCACATGGGCAGCACGGGTGGAACAGGAACTTGCCGAAGGGCGCTCTGTGCTGAATGCAATGGCAGCCGGTGAGCAACCTCCGTCCGCTGAAGCGATAGCGCAAACAGATCATACGGTGCGTCTGTGGCCGCATCATATTGAAGGTGAAGGTCATTATCTGGCGGTGCTTGATCATACCGGAGTACGCAACCGTGATCGTTCTATCGCTATCGGTTCGACTAGGGCAGCAGATGGTTCAACATATAATAAAGCGAGCGATGTGTCTTCTTCGGGACGTATGCGCCGGGATAAGTCGGCGCACGCAGGCAAGGAGCCGCAACGTACACATGGCGGTTCTACGCATGACAAGCATGATCGTCGCTGGAATGATAAAGCAAGTAAACAGTACGGGAAAAGTGACAAAAAAGGACAGGCTACACGTCATGCTGCTAAGCCAGTCCATGAACGGGAAGACGGCATCCTTGCATGGGAACCCTTCCAACAGCAGGAGCTAAATATGCAGTTAAATGATGAGGATAGTGCTGATCCGCGTTATATGATCGTGTACGGTAGCAATCTGTACGTATCGCCACTGGATGAACAGCGACTGCATGGATTGAAAGTCATTCGACCTGGCTGGTATCTCGGAACATTCAAAAATGGACGTTTTACCGCCAGTCATGCGCTGGCTACAGCGCTCGTCCCAGCGGAGGCGAAGCGACGGCTGAATCTGGAGCTGGATTCGGCGGAATCGGTTGCTTATTTGAAAGGACAGACGTTGTCGGTTGCTGAGGAGCGCATCGAATGTGATCCTGATGTAACAGCAAAAGGATATGTGCTTGTATGTATTGACGGCTATTCCGTAGGCTGGGGCAAATGGCAACAAGATGGCAACCTGAAAAATGAATACCCGGCAGGATGGAGATGGATGTAGATAATGGGAACTACAGCGAAAAAACAGCGAATTGATAAAATATTAGGCAATCTCGGCTACGGTACACGCAGCGAGCTAAAGCGTGCTGTCAAACAGGGACGCATTCAAGTGGATGGACAGACGATTAAAGATAGCGGTCTACAGGTGGACCCGTACCATAGCGAGATCGAATTTGATGGACAGCGTGTAGAATACCGCGAATTTATTTATATTATGCTGAACAAGCCGCAGGGCGTAATCTCGGCAACGGAAGATCGGCGCGATCGGACAGTAATCGATCTGCTGGACGATGAATCTCGCGTTTTTGAGCCATTTCCGGTCGGACGATTGGATAAAGATACGGAAGGATTGCTATTGCTTACCAATGATGGTCAACTTGCACATGAACTGCTATCACCGCGCAAGCATGTACCCAAAATATACATCGCCGATGTGCTGGGTGATGTGAACGAGCAAGATGTAGCGCGTTTTAAGGAAGGCGTAACGCTGGATGATGGATATTTGACCATGCCTGCTGCACTGGAGATTACCGGATCATCGCAAACGCCGGATGGCACGGTTTCGCAAATTCGACTGACAATCTCTGAAGGCAAGTTTCATCAGGTGAAGCGTATGTTCGAAGCAGTAGGGAAAAAGGTGATCTATCTTAAACGTATTTCAATGGGAGCGTTGGAGCTTGATCCGGGCTTGCCGCTTGGTCATTATCGTGAATTAACTGCGATTGAGCTGGAGCTGCTTGGTCGGAGTGAAGAACCTACAGTCTGAGCATGAACGAAATCAGAGTGAAGAACCGATAGCCTGAAAACGAACCATTGCTGGATGGATGGCTAGAGGTGATGGAATATGGCATCAGATAAATGTAAAAGCGTAGTGTATGCGTAAAAGAAAGGTACATCTAACGAATCGAAGATAGAACAGCCTAACAAAGGATGGGGATAAAAAGATGCACTATCAACTGATTGCACTGGATATGGACGGTACATTGTTAACGGATGATCATGAGATTTTGCCACGTACAGCGCAGGCGTTACAGGAGCTGGCTGGACGTGGTGTAGAAATTGTATTTTGTACCGGACGCACGCCGACCAATTCGATTCCGTATATGAAGCAGCTCGGTTTGCATGAGGAAGGACATGTGATCGTTCATAATGGCGCAGCAACCGTTCATACTGGAACAGGCAAGATTGTGCATCAATTTCCACTTGATGTAGCTGGATTAGACAGCTATATGAGCTATTGCCGCAGTCATGATCTGCATTTTGATGTGAATACCGCGTATAGCATTTATGTCGATTCGCTTGAAAATATGCAAGCGGCGGCTCAAGCGATGTATGCTCAATTTCAAAGCTTTGATATGAAGCCGCTGCTGTTGCCGCACTGGAGTGAGCTGAGCGAACCGGTGCTGAAAATGAGCGTATTTGCCGAACCGGACAAACTGGAACAGGCATATGCCGATTGGAATGTATGGACACCGACGTTTAATATTCAGCGAAGTGGCGAGTTTTTCATCGATCTGATGCACCAGCAGGCTTCGAAAGGGGCTGCGCTGCAAGCTTTCGCGGAACAAAAAGGAATTGCTCCTCAGCATATTATGGCAATCGGCAATTATTATAATGATCTGTCAATGATCCGCTATGCAGGGCTAGGTATCGCTGTCGATAATTCACCAATCGATGTGAAGGCAGCGGCAGATGAGGTGACACTTTCCAACAATGAGGATGGCGTCTACCATATGCTGAAAAAGTATTGTGATGTGAGGGTGTAATACAAGCTCACTGTGTAAAATGGTTGTGACGTAGTTATGAACATGAACCGTGATGCTTGAGCTTGTTACTATGGATGATACTGTTGAATTTCTCGACTATGTATTGTACTTAATTTGTAATCAGCTTATATGCAGCCGCATACATCTTCATCTTGCATATAGCCATGTTATGATTGGATACAGCATCATTGCCTGTCATCGCTAAATAGCTGTCCAATAAGTAACAATAAAATAAAGAACACTTGAAATCGAGCTGTAAAAATAGCATTCATGACAGAGAATACAACGACAAATAGCATATTCCCGTAAAACCGCTCAATGTTTGAGCGGTTTTGTTGTGTTGGTTGTTGCTAATCCGTGATACAATCGGGTAGTAGAAAGCGCAGACGTGTGTACCGATGAATGATCCATCGGACAATGAACTGGCAGGAAAGGAGGAATATTCTTGAGATTGCTGCAAGCCCTATTTTTTCCTCCTGAACAACCGGGAGGCGTATCATCGATGATTCCATATTTGCAGGAGCGTTTTAGCTCGGCTCGCTGGGAGATGGAGTTATTTTCTTTGCCCAAACGCATTCGCAACAAAGGCAAAGACGATGTCGTATTTGAAACATTTGACTGGACGATCTATGGTGAAAGCCCGATCGTGCAAAAATACATTCAAACGTATCGTGATTATCGCTGGTGGGCGAAGCTCAGGCTAACCAAGCCATATGATCTCATTCACTCTCACCATCCGCTCGTTGGATTGGTGATGCGAGAAGTGTTTCCAGACACGCCGATCATTCAAACGATCCACTCCAGCTACGAACGTGAGCTGATCTTGAACGGAAAAATTGAGGACGGCAGTATGGAGCAGCAGTTCCTGATCTCACTCTATCGTGAGCTGGAGCTGCGAACCGACCGACTGATGACCGTCTCGCAATCGTTCAAAAGCTATCTGACTCCGTATGTGGACTATGCTGAACGCATCGTTGTGTTGCCGAACGGCTTTGATGAAAAGCGTTTTAAACCGATCCCGCATGAAAATGAAGTGCCGCAACTGATGACGGTCTGTCGTCTAGTACCGGCTAAAGGATTGGATACGCTGCTGAAAGCATGTGCTATTTTAAAGCAACGTGGACATGCGTATGTGCTGCATATTATTGGAGATGGCCCAAGTCGTACCGAGCTGGAAAATATGGCGCGTGAGCTTGGTATTTACGAAGATACGATCTTTTACGGATATACCCTTCATCCTGAAGAATTCATGCCGTTTTTCGATATTTTTGTACTGCCATCACGAGCAGAGGCATTTGGTTCGGTATTTGCTGAGGCTGCCTTATGCTGGCTCGCACTGGTCGGAACAGATGTGGGTGGTATTGCTGAACAGATCGAGGACGGTGTCAACGGTCTGCTGGTGCCACCGGATCATGAGCAAGAGCTTGCCGTAGCGCTGGAAAAAGTCATTACCGACCCTTCCTATCGTTATGAGCTGGCACGTACAGGCTGGGAAAAAGCCAAGAATCATTACTCACTCGGCCATGTTGTGAACGAGTTGAAAAAGCTGTATTTGGAATGTGTACCTGAGGAACCGATTACGAGCATGACCGATATGACGGTGAGCCAATCGGATAGTGAGTAGTCGTTGCATAGGTTATGCAGGCAGGAAATGAATGCCAGATGACGAATACATGAGTATAAGGTTCAAAGCGCAAGGCAGGTATTAATAAGAGACACAAGTCTATGATATGAGAAGTGTTGAACAAACAATGAAGAAACATCGTAGAAACATCGTAGAAGCATCAAAGGAGCACCACGACAAGGAGCCGACTGTTTGCATGCATTCGGCACGATCGATATGAGTGACGGAGGACAGATGATGGAACAATTAAAACAACGTATTTTGGAAGAAGCAACCGTATTATCAAGCGATGTGCTCAAGCTGGACGCATTGCTCAATCAACAGGTCGATCCACAACTGATGATGAAAATGGGACAGGAGTTCGCTAACCTGTATCGCGAGGAAGGCATTACACGTGTCGTCACCGTTGAATCGTCCGGTATCCCGGTCGCTTTTGCAACCGCATTGGAACTGGGCGTACCACTCGTATTCGCACGCCGCAAAAAAACACTGCTTGCTGACCCAGATGCACTCGTAGAACGTGTTCCTTCGTTCACTAAAGGCATCGTCACCGACATTATGCTATCCAAACAATTCGTAACTGAAAATGACCGCATTCTGTTCATTGACGATATTATCGCTAACGGAGACGCAGCTCGTGGATTAGTAAAAATCATCCAACGCTCTGGCGCGACCCTCGTCGGCGTAGGCATCGTCATCGAAAAATGCTTCCAGAACGGCGCCAACACCATCCGCGAACAGGGCATTCGCCTCGATTCGCTTGTGAAAATCGCTTCGCTAGAGGGTGGCAATATTACATTCGGTTAATCAAGTAAGTGGGTAGGAAATGCTAGTAATGTTATTACGTCATGCTATGTAAGTAGTTTTATTAATAGGTCTGATGAGCTTTAAAGTTTATGTTAACTTTAAAGCTCATTCTAACTTAGCCTTTACGCTTATTAGAATTGATTTTCTGTGTATACTTTAATCCTGTTTTGTATCGTCCAATCTATTTTCTTTTTGTAGCTTTGTGCATATTAGTTGTAATGTATACGATGATGATCGTGTACACGACGAAGAAATTAATATGATGCGATAAGCACAGAACGGAGGCAAGGAAATAAAGGGAAAAGACGATTTACAGTGTTAGCGATTTCCTAACACGAGGTTCGATGAAAAAGTGATTTTTGCGAAGCAAAATATCTTACTGCTCTAGTGTTAGCGATCTTCTAACACGAGGTTCAATGAAAAAGTGATTTTTGCGAAGCAAAATATCTTACTGCTCTAGTGTTAGCGATTTCCTAACACGAGGTTCGATGAAAAAATGATTTTTGCGAAGCAAAATATCTTACTGCTTTGGAGGGGCGAGAATCTTCATTTTCACCTCATCCAAAAGATTCTCGCGGCTCCACCTGAGTCCGTCCGCTTATTCCTTGATGCTTCATCACTCAAGGTTGCACGATAATTTGCTAAAATAATTTGTTGAAATTATTCATGCTTTTTATTATGGTTTATCTTAAGATATAGGCATACGTAACCGATAGTGTAAATATAACCCCATGAAGCAACATCAGACGTGGATAACCTTACATCAATTTTACCGAAATACGATATTCTCTTTCCAAATGGGGTCTCGTTGTCTTATAATAAAGATATGTTAGGGAGGGGAGGCAGACTAATGAGCAAAGAGCCGATTACTGAAGAGTTTTTCCTGAACAAACTGGCTGACGCAAAAGTACACTTCGAACGTGCTTTGGATTGTAAGCACACTGAATTTGATGACCTGTATCCCTATATGATTGAGCATCCTCAGTTCTTTTGGTACAAACGTTATGTAGCATGGTCTGAATTGCTAACCATCGTGAATTTGTCTAAAGAACTGGACTTCGCCTGGGAATCACAATTTTCCGATCATCAGGTAGAGTACGTTAATGAGCGTGTGATGTCCGCTAAAGTGCTAGATTATTGGTTCGAGAAAAACGATTCCAAAGAGCACGCACAGCGTTAATCATATCTGGATTATCATTCTATTAGCTGTAATAAGACCTAAATGACTATTCATTTAGGTCTTTTTTTGTTGTTATCGTTGGAATATGGCTCGGAATATGTACATATATTGTGTACTTTCGGTACAATAGAGATTGCGGTACGACAAGCCGCTCAAGTGATATCCCGGCAATAGGAACGGGAATAATGCCATGTAACGTCGTTATGCGGCGATGTATATTCTATATTTTGAATCAGAAGGAGGAGAGCAATATGATTAGTGAGGAACAACTGGATGCCTATCGTCTATCTGGCGAAAAGGTACGCGTCGTGCGCGACGATATTCGCGACAATGATATTCGTGGAATCGTGATCGCCTGGGATGATGAGCATGTATTGATTCGTCGTCCTAATCGAAATGTGGTCAAGTTGAGTCGTCATTACCTGATTCAGCCGTCAAAAGAAGAACGGCGTAGCCCGCTGGATGAAGAGATTCCAGCGGAAGCAAACACTGAGGAATAATGAATGCTGCACCGTAGGCACATTGAATATTTCGAACAATTTTAACAAAGCTATAACAATACAAAGCTATAATACCGATCAAAAAAGACCTTGCCATCCGCTATGCGGTGCAAGGTCTTTGGTGTAGCTATAGAAGACTGCTCAAGATGGGATGGCCAAGCTACATATGCTCAAACTGTCTCTGCCAGAGCCTGAATATCGTCGTCGTAAGTGTGTAAACCGTAATTATAGGGGGATAATTACGGTCTGTGTGTCGGAAAGGACAAAGCTTATACTTCTATATCGAAGTACGGATTTCCAATTAGCTAAGATATTGCTAGTTATGATATAGGTCGTCTTACTTATCGGGTTGAAGCTATTCATATATGGATAAAGCCGGGTAGTTGTGTATCGTGCTACAGGCAGAGACAGAGGCAAACCTATACTAGCTAGCATGCTAGATGACAGTGAAACCGCGTCGATTCCATCATCATATCTATGCTAGGGTGATACTTATGTTCCTGTACGATAAGGCACATAGCCGCCTGCATAACGTGCTGGCTCACGTACACGCGAAGGAGAAGGAACAGCGGTGTCCTGATCTACTTTACCTGCACGCTCTTTAGAGACCGAAGCAGCTGCGCTAATCGGACCTAAGCCCAGGTACGCACGCATGCGTGCAGAGGCTTCGCGATGAAACTCGTCAGCAGGGATGTGAAAGGTTCCATGATGACCCTTGCAAAGGATCTGCGCTTCCACGTTATGTTCAGATTGATTGACCTCATACAGCCGAAGCTGATGTTTGCGCAAATCGCGCCGTACTTCAGACAGTAGCAAATTGGTGCGATCTGCACCGCCCTGGATTACTTCCATGTACAATGCACCATTATCGAGTGCGTCTTGATGCTCCATAGCACGGGCATCATGGTCGAATTTCTTTTGAATATGCGTCAGCAGCAAATAGCTTTTTACCAGGGAACGTTCTTCTGTGGATAAAAAGACAGCCATTCATGTCACCACCTTATGGGAACTAATGTTTTGGGAACTTATGTTCTCATTATAGCGAACAGATTGCATATTGGCAAGCCTTATTGCTATAAAATAATCAAATAAATGGTTAAGCAGCCATTATGCTGAAAATACCGTCATTAGGCGCAATATCAACTCATTCACCAACATTTTTTAGTTGCTAGGTACTATAGTTAACAATATGAAAAAAGCAGGAACAAACACGAACAGGCTCGTGTTTATTTCTGCTTTTCAATTTGAACTGATTTCCATTATATAGTAAAACGGATATTGGTATACTTACACATCAAATAATCGTAGCAACAAGCTTCCGTCTTCCATATTATGCCATGAACGATAATAGGTATGGACTATTAAACAACTTTCACATGTAAAAGTTGACGTAAATTTTACATTGAACGTCATCATAAAAGCGACTATAGTTAATAATTGTAATATATATAATTAATATACATAAAATTAAATGGTAGGTTTATATGGTTTATATGCCCTGTTGGACAATGTGCAAAAAGTCGAACTCGACCTGACAGCCATGTCCTTGTGGACAGCATGCATAGACACCACATTGGAAAGGGGTCTGGTCATCCACATCATCAAACAGATGCGCAATTCTCATCTGGTGCCATGTCGGTTCTGCTGTTGTATCGTCTGCTGGTTCGCCATATTCAATCGTGTAGTCGCCAGACACGCGGGTGATTCGGAACATCAACTCGGTAAAGCCAGCTCTAAAATTTTGCGTGGACCAGTCTGAATAGCCGTTATTGGTCACAACTGCACCAAGTTTGGCATGACCGTCGGTTTCGAATTCAACCGATGTTTTTAACCAGCAGCGATCAGAAAACCGCACCATTAACCCGGCTTGATCATATTGGTGCACAGGATATGTACGGACACGTGTGGTCATTTGAAAATCGCCTTTGACCTCAGCAAATAAAAAGTGTCCGTTATCTACACGAAAGCCGTAATGCGTTTTTTGCCAGAAATCAGTCTCCGCCAGCGGCTCGAAAGTGAGCACCTGCTTTTCGGGAGAAATCGACCATTTTTCAGGTGGAGAATGCCATTTCAGTCGTTCGTCCAATGTCGTCTCAGTGAAATTTTCCAGCACGTTCGTCATTATCATTGCTCCTTTGCAGCGGTTTATTATGGGCAACAGCCTCTTACAGGTTGTGCGCTCATTCATTATGTGGAAATTGACTGGAAATATCAAGCTCCTAAACATAATTATGGGAAGGTGACGGTGAACATGAAACGAATTTTCAGATTAAGCTGTGCATTTTACTTTTTGATCGGTATTACGAGCGTTATGCTTGGTGCGTTATTGCCGGTCATTTTGCCGCATTATCATCGTAGTTATAGCGATGGTGGCACACTGTTATTTTTGCAATTTATCGGTTTTCTAGCAGGGGTATTGGTCTCGCCTGCACTCTCAGCTGGGATTGGACGCAAACGTTTGCTTTTAATTGCTTTGATAGCGATTACACTTGCTTATGCCGTGATGGGGACGATGCCTGCCTGGGGACTGATGGTGTTGATGACGATTTTTGTTGGCTTTGGCTCCGGGATTATCGAATCTTCGATCGGTGCGTTTACGATTGAATTTGCTGAGGAGCAAAAAGCGGTTGCCATGACCAAGCTGGATGTATATTTTGGCGTTGGCTCGATGCTGCTTCCGGCGCTGGCAAGCCTGTACATTTATTTGGGAGTATGGAATTTATCGTTTTATACGGTGGCGTTATCTACGTTCGTCCTGCTGCTGTTCTGGATGAGAATGCCTGCGGATAGCTCAGCTCATCTGCATCAGGATCAGATCAAGACTGATCTATCAGCTACGCCAGCCAAGCCGAAATATCAAGCTGGTCAACTCAAAATATTATCGATTTTCGTCCTGTTCTTCTTTGTCTATATGGGCATTGAGCTGGGGATGATGAATTTCCTGCCTTCGATTCTGATCGAAAGTATCGGAATTAGCGATTCGGCAGCTTCGCTCAGCGTTACCTTTTTCTGGGGCGCGATCACCGTTGGGCGTCTATTTGTCGGACGGATGGCGGAATCGATGAGCTATGCACCGTTTTTAATTGGCAGTACGATTGCCTCGATGTTGCTCATTGTCGCACTGGCGCTCTTTTCCAGTCCGATTATGATGTATGTGCTCATCTTTGGGGTTGGCTTCTGCATTTCAGGTCTGTTCTCGATCGGACTTGTATTCGCCAATACGCTCATGCCGGGAATGGTAGAGCGGACGACAAGTACACTGATCGCCGCAGGCGGTATTGGCGGATCGGTACTGCAATATATGATCGGATGGAGTATGGATAACTGGTCAGTAAGACCGACATTGTGGATTTTTGCGGTGTTTGCGCTTGTACTGCTTATCAGCATCGTGCTTGTCCAGCAATTTCGCACGGGGAATGCCCCTGTACGTGCAGGAATAGAATCGAAATGAGGAAGTCCAACATATACAGGCAGGTGTAGTGGAGCCGTTTGGGTTTCGTGCTTTGCTACACGTCGCTACATACATTTTTGCCAGCCAGACAACTGTGCTATATCACATCAGTAGCATAAGAATGGATAGACGTGAAGGAGGTGGTGCCTGCCTTTTCGGTTAAACATTCGCCGAAAAGGGAATCGGTAACATACATCATGCAGCAGCATAGGGACATGTAAAGAACAGTATGGTTCGGGAGTGCATAGTCCCTAACGGATGACGTGCAATAGATATAGTGACAGTGAGCAGGAAAAAGCGACAGTCTCACCTTATCATCAACATAGCAAACAGGCATATTTATAAATAGCAGCGATTCGAAATATCGCTATATCGTCTATATGCGGTTAAAGGAAATTAATTCTTATAACAACGTATATATGATATCAAAAGTGGATAATGACTTGTTTGCAATAACTATGCTGGTGATGCAGCTAATGATTTCCAATCACAGGTCACAAGCGCGGTGTAGACAACAGATACAACGGATCGCAGCGGATTGTAAAGGCGTACAATCCTGGTGAGGTGTAGTGCAGATCATAAGGGCAAGCAGGAAGACGGAATGCGTATACAAGAGACCAACGCAGTTCCGCTATACACAGGACGATCATGTCGCAATATTGGTTTTCGATTGCATTGCTATTCTATCCATGTGGAGGGATTATACATGTCAACAACTACAGAAAGCCGTTTTTCAGTAGGGCAAGGAATCCGTTTGATCGATGATGCCGGAAATGAATATCTGGATGGTGTATCCGGTACGTTTAACCTGTCATTAGGCTACAATCACCCTTATGTTGTGGAAAAGATTCAGGAGCAGGTTGGTAATCTAACGCATATGTCTTCCTCATTTACCGAGCCTTATGTGGAGGAAGTATTGTCGCTGCTACTGGAGGAAGCGCCAAATGGAATTGATGCAGGCTGGATGCGTGACATTACAGGCTCAACTGCCAACGAGTGTGCAACCAAGATTGCGCAAAAGTATACAGGCGAGCGCGATATTGTCAGCCTGTACTATTCGCATCATGGGCAGACACAATTTGCGACTGGCATTTCTGGTAACGCATTCCGTCGTAAAGGCTTCCCAAACTCTACTGTACCGAACTCACTTCATGTGCCTGTACCGTATTGCTACCGTTGCCCGTTCCAGAGTGATCCAGATCATTGCGCGATGCAATGTATTGAAGCGCTGTCCGATCAGCTTGAATTTGGTGGCTCCGGTTCCACTGCATGCATGATTATTGAACCGATTCTTGGCAATGGCGGTAATATCATTCCACCGATGGAATATTTCAAGCAGCTCCGTAAGCTGTGTGATGAACATAATATGATTTTGATTGCTGACGAGGTACAGACAGGGATCGGACGTACAGGCTATATGTACGCGAGTACACTGTTTGATATTAAACCTGATATCATTACGCTGGCTAAAGGTCTGGGCGGTATCGGTGTACCGGTAGCAGCAGTACTTATGCAGTCTCGTCTGAACATACTGGAAAAGCACGAGCATTCTTTTACATCGGGCAGTAATATGATTTCTTTGACGGCGGCACGTTCGACGATGGAAGTCGTATCGGCACCGGGCTTCCTGGAAAGCGTACGCAGCAAAGGAGAACTGCTTGGCAATCTGCTGTCTCCACTGGCCGAGCTGTATCCCGATACGATTGGCGAAGCACGCGGCGTTGGTTTGATGTGGGGTCTGGAAATCGTGGATGGCGATGGCGCGCCGGATTCGCGCAAAGCCAATGCAATTATCGATATGGCATTCCGTGATGAGAACCTGATCCTGCGCGGCTCGCGTTATGGATTTGGTAATGTCGTTAAAGTTCGTCCATCGTTGACCGTAACCGAAGATGAGATTGTGGAGATTATCGGTCGTCTGGAACGCGTTTTGCAAAAAATGGGTTAACGAACAGAGAGGGGAATCACTATGCTTTCACTAGTTTATCGTTCCGCCTGGGATGTGGCACTTGAAGAACGCCCACGCCCACAAATTCGAGGTGACCATGACGTCATCGTGCGCATTCACGCTACCGGTGTGTGCGGTACTGATCTCGGTATCATTAGTGGCAAATATCATGCCAAATCATCGATTATTTTGGGTCATGAATCCGCAGGCGAAGTGATCGAGATTGGGCCGAATGTACAAAATTTACAGCCCGGCGATCGCGTCGTAATCGATCCAACGTATTATTGTGGTCAATGCAAAATGTGTCGTACCGGACGCCAAAATCATTGCCTGCACAAAAGCACGACCGAGACCGGCGTGAGCAGTGATGGTACATTTACCGATTATTATGTGACAGAAGATCGTTTTCTGTACAAGCTTGCTGATCATGTTAGCTATGAAGAAGCGACATTGACCGAGCCGCTGAGCTGCATGCTGACCGGTATTAATCAGATTCAATTATTGCCGAATTTCCGCACGATCATTCTAGGTGCAGGTCCAATCGGTATGCTATATAGTTACGCACTTGCTTCAAAAGGTGTGATCGGCAGTATCGTGGACATTTCCGAGGAACGATTAGAGCTGGCTCATTCGATCGCACCCGATCAGTGGGATACGTATGCTTCTTTTGATGCGGCAGTACAGGGCATTTCGCCTGATGATCATCAGGTGGATCTGATTGTAGATACGACAGGTGCGATCGGTACACAGGTGCTATCCAATCTGGCGCATGGTGGCTATTTGATGCTGGTCGGTCTGCGCGATGGAGTGAGTAGCTTTAATCCGAAAGAAGTCGTGGATCGCAGTCTGAAAATCATTGGCTCGATCGATTCGCTTGGTACATTTGCCACCGCGCATTATATGATCGAACGTGGTCTCGTGCCGGCGAAAAAGCTAATTACACATACGTATCCGCTGCAATCGTATCAGGAAGCATTCCGGATGCTCGGCTGTGATCTGGATGATGGTACACTCAAGACCGCTTCCAGCGCGATCAAAGTTGTATTGCAATCGACCTGATGTGAAAATAAGTATGGTATGCTCGTAACTTGTGTAATGGTCTGTAATGGAAGGAGGAATGAATGATGACAACTGAACAATCGGGTGCCTCGGCACTTGCAGATACGAATAAAGGTGAACGTGCCGACTGGCTGGTTGAACCTATTGAAGGCGTTATTTTTGATATGGACGGTGTGCTGATTGACAGTGAGCCAATCTATTTTGATATTGAAAAAAGTACATTTGTTCACTTCGGTGCACAGGTGGAAGAAGAAGAGCATCATACGTATGTAGGGGTGACGCTGGCATCTATGTTCCAGCAGGTGCAGCAGCGTCATCGTCTGCAATGTACAGTTGAAGATATGCTCGCTTTTCATGTGCAACATGTCATGGATGTAATTCGTGAGCATCCGCAGCTACGTCCATTTGAAGGGCTGATTGCCTGGCTGGATTGGTTAAAAGAAGCGAATATACCGATGTTTGTCGCTTCGTCTTCACCGCGTGCGCTGATTGAGTTAATTTTGGAGCGGTTAGAGCTACGGAATTATTTTCAAGGCATGGTAAGCGGAGAAGAAGTTGCACATGGTAAACCAGCGCCTGACATTTTCCTGCATGCTGCACAGATGCTTGGCATTCCACCGGAACGCTGCCTTGTGATTGAGGACTCACGCAATGGTGTAAAAGCAGCTCGTGCAGCAGGCATGCGCTGTATCGGTCACCAGAATCCAGGTTCTGGTTCACAAAATCTGGAGCAAGCGAATACGGTTATTCATCGTTATGATCAATTGTTCGCGCTTCGTGAGCATCTGCCTTTCTATAGAAGAAACGCGGAATCATAATACAGGATGAGCGGTAAGCAAAGTGAAATGGTCTCATTCATACAGCTATGTAGTAAAGGCCAGATAGGTATTGAAGATTGGTCTTCGTCCTAAATGTGCTCAAATTGCAAAATGAAAGCGAATGATGTGGCGACTGATCGAGCATTAACGATGAGCACCACCGAATAATGATGACATTACTGGCGTTATCTATACTAGCAGCGGTCAGGTATATACAGGTGGAACCTGATCGCTGCGGATATAGACGGGTATCGTTGTATGGAATACATATACAATCGGAAATCGAAAATAGAAAAGGAACCCAAATGCTGATCTTCCTTAAAGTTAGATGAACAAAAATGTTCTACCGCTGGGTACATCTTTCTAACTACTGTGCACCAAAGAAAGTAGCCTAAAGCAGACAAAGGTTTGATGTAAAAGGTAATATATATAGTAAGCAGAGCGAGTGAATAAACCTAGTAATCAAATCAAGTGAACACATCCAGTGAGTAAACGTAGTAATCAAATCAAGTTAACAAACCCAGTGAGTAAATCGAGTAAACAAACCAAATGAGCAAACCTATAAAAACGTTTGACGCTTGCTAACTAATATGGTATTCTATTTTTTGTCGCCGAGAAATGGATGATTATGATCATGTAACGGTAACATGTGATTATGCGGTCGTGGCGGAATTGGCAGACGCGCACGGTTCAGGTCCGTGTGGGCTTACCCCCGTGGAGGTTCGAGTCCTCTCGACCGCATTTTGTGATGATGATAAGTGAATATCATGATATATGAACTCTTGAGTCTGTCCTTGTGACGATTCAGGAGTTTTTATATATTGCTTTATGTTAGGGTGCCTTATTTGGTAACAGACTCAGCATTCGCGTCACGAACGATATGGACATAGATGGATAGTAAACCGATGCACAACAACAAGATCGCGATCAATGCTAATGTAGGAAAATGATAACTTGCTGCGACCGTCGTTCCGATATAGGAGCCGATCGCACCGCCTATATAATAACTGACCATATATATCGAGTTCAAGCGGCTATGATAGGCTGGAGCTAATTGATAGAGACGTGCTTGATTAAGCGACATATTCATGCGTGAACCGATATCTAGTACAAATGTAACTGCAATTAATATCCATAACTGATTCCATGGGATGCTTAACACGATAAATGAAATCAACATCAAGCCAAGCGCAAACATGTTCCAGTATCGTATATGGACACGATTGGGTAGCTTACTTGCAAAACCGGCAGCCAATGCACCTGCCATACCAATCAATCCGAAATTGCTTGCCATCCCGCTATTCAGATCATAGGGAGCTTGATGCAGCAAGTGGGAGAGTGGTGCCCAAAATATATTAAATACAGTAAAAGTAATTGCACCAATCCACATCGTTTCTCTTAAAATAGGTTCCGTGCGTATTAGTGTCCATAAGGAACTCATAATGCGTACATAGGAAGGTTCTTTAAGCGCATAATCGGTTGGCAAATAGATATACACAATGATCATCCCGATTAACAAAGCGATCGCTGCAACATCATGTACAGCAGTCCACCCCCATAATTGTCCAATCCAGCCGCCGCTGAGTCTGCCTAGTAGTGTACCGAGAAAAATTCCGGTTAAGCATTTGCTGATAGCAGCCGACTTGCGCGGAGCTACAAGTGTAGAGGCGAGATAAGGAATGATCATCTGTGCAGCGAATCCGCTAAAGCCTAATAAAGTGGCAAAAAAGAGCAGCCAGCCAAATGAATGCACTATCGTCATCATAAACAGACATAATGCAGAGCATCCTAGGCTGAGCATAATGAGTCGTTTTCGTTCCCATCGATCTCCCAAGGGCACAATAAGCAATAAACCTGCTGTATAACCAAGTTGTAGGACGGTTAATACAACTCCGATATGTTGAAAAGGAAGATGAAAAGTATGTGCAAGATCAGGTAATAACATCTGGTCATAATACAAATTGGCAACGACCAGCATACAGATGATGCTTAATGTCCATTCCATTGTAGATGAAATCGTTTGACGTTTAGAGTGAAATGCGTGCATAGGTCTATCCCTGCTTTCCCTTCATTTGTGTCCTATTGTAAAAGGAGCAGCAACGTTGTTGAAGGGAGCCTTAATCCTAGGATTAACAATACTACCTTGAGTATCGGCCCGATAATGAGAAAGTGAGGTTGTCATGATGAAGCAACAGTATCGTGAACTGGGCGATTTTTTGAAACGTAAACGTAATAGCCTTAGTCCTGAACAGTTAGGCATCATGGATAAGCGGACGCGCAGGGTAGCTGGATTACGCCGAGAAGAAGTTGCTGATCTGGCGAATATAAGTATAGACTGGTATGTTCGGTTAGAGCAGGGAAGAGCTGTTCATCCGTCACCTGAAGTGTTAGCGTCGCTCGCTCATGCTTTGCAGCTAAATATGCAAGAGCAACAGTATTTGTTCTCATTGGCACAGCATCGATGGCCAGAAACGGTTCCTATGCTGGACGGCGTTTCGGAGCGAATGCAGCGTTTTCTTGACGTTCAGCTACCACATCCAGCGTATGTAATGGATTATTATTGGACGATCATAGCATGGAATCGTGCCGCGAGTGTAGTATTTGGTAATTACAATAAAATGTCGCCTCTTGAGCGTAATTCCATCTGGCGCGCCTTTACCGATCCGAGTATGAAGGATCTGCTGGAAGATTGGGAAAGTCATGCCAAGCTCCGTGTTAGCCAGTTGCGTATGCGTTTGGGCCAATGTCCAAATGATCCGAATGGGCTTCGTTTAGTTGAGCAATTGATCGAACAGAGCTATGAATTCAAAAATTGGTGGTTGCAAGGAAATGTATCCGGCACTCCCGAAGGCAGCAAACGTATCTTTCATCCACTTGTAGGCGAGATTCGCTTGGATTATCTTTCATTTCAATGCGAAGATGTGCCTCAAGCTTCGATTACAATACATATGCTGACAGGCAGCACTTCCAAGCAAAAGGTTGAGCGACTATTAAATGATTGAATAAAATGGTTCCTTTACGCCAATGCTTGCGCTAGATGCTCATATGCGAATCACACGTGATGAGTTCAGTTGTTTTATCCCCCCTTCCGAAATAGATTTGTCCGTGTCCGCTCCGAAAAAATATGTTTTATAATCAAACAAGAGAGTCGGCTTTACATGATCGTACAGATCAATAGTGGAGACTCTGTAGTAGGTTGGAATCGTAAACAAAAAGGAGCTGTGCATAATGAGCAATATTGGAGTATGGGAATCGGCAGAGCCAGGCGTGAAACGCTGTATTTTGAATGCTGCGGGTGAGCTGATGATGATGGAAGTTCATTTTGAAAAAGGAGCAGAGGGCTATCAGCACAGCCATCCGCATCAACAGATGAGCTATTGTCTGAGCGGTTCGTTCATTTTTACGATTGATGATGTAGAGACGATCGTCAGCGCAGGCGAGACGATTGCGATTCCGCCACATGCGCGTCATGGTGTGGTCGCATTGGAGGAAAATTCGGCGTTGCTCGATACATTTACGCCGATTCGTGAGGATCTGCTGAAGCGTTAAGTTCATTTGGTTAAACCGTTCATATCGAACTGAAGCAGAGTCGCGTTAAGCCCATCTGTCACAGAGTGATGAGTTCATAAAGTCATGAACTCATAAGTCGCAGAGCTATAAAGTCGTGGAGTTATAACATCGTCAAAGTATGGAGTCGTCCAGTTATAATATGAACGTAAACGATATAAATCATATAAACGATCATGCAGCATGAGCGAATCGATACGCTGTAGCAAGCCGCTATATACACTCAACTGTATAGGCCGCAGGAGCTGGACGATGTCTTCACAGGATTGTGCGGAATTGCCCGGTTACCTGCGGCCTGTTATGGTGAATAGAGTAAGAGGGCTATGCCCATGCAGCCGTCCGAATGATATCTACCTCTAAGCAGCATAGGAGCAAGTACACGATATGGACAGGTACATAGTTGGAGAGCGTAGCCTTCGTGCATAATACGATGTCTATAATTGAAAGGAGCAATTTCAATGACAGAACGAGTATTTATTAGTCCAGGCAAATACGTACAAGGTCGCGGTGTGATCGCCAAAGCAGGCGAGTATGTAAAAGCGTTGGATGGCGGTAAGGCGTTAGTTATTGCTGACGAGATTGTATGGGATATTGCAGGTAATGATGTACTGCATAGTCTGGAGCAAGCTTCGGTTGAATATGTGAAAGTTGTCTTTAATGGTGAGGCATCGACGAATGAGATTGAGCGATTGACCTCGACCGGACGCGAACAGGATGCACGGATTGTCGTTGGCGTTGGCGGTGGTAAAACGCTAGATACCGCGAAAGCAGTAAGTGATTCACTTGGCGGCTATACGGTGATCGTGCCGACTACCGCATCTACTGATGCACCAACGAGTGCGTTGTCTGTTATTTATTCAGATGAAGGTATTTTTGAAAGTTACAAATTTTACAATAAAAATCCAGACTTGATTCTGGTTGATACGACAATCATTGCAGGCGCACCACCACGCTTCCTCGCTTCAGGCATTGCCGATGCGCTGGCAACATGGGTGGAAGCAAGAGCAGTGATCGAAGCCCGTGCGAACACGATGGCTGGTGGTCTGCCGACACTGGCAGCAGAAGCGATTGCTCGCAAATGCGAAGAAACATTATTCGACTTCGGTCTGCTCGCTTACGAGTCTGTGCAACGTAAAGTCGTCACACCTGCATTGGAAGCGGTAGTGGAGGCGAATACGTTGCTCAGCGGTCTTGGATTTGAAAGCGGCGGTCTTGCTGGTGCGCATGCGATCCATAACGGGTTTACTGTGTTGGAAGGTGATATTCACCATATGACGCATGGCGAAAAAGTTGCTTTTGGTACATTGACTCAGTTAGCATTAGAACAGCGGTCGATTCATGAAATTGAGAAATATATCGCCTTTTATATGAGTCTCGGTCTGCCGGTGACGCTGGAAGATTTGCATATTGGTAATGTGTCTGATGAAGATTTGTATCGTGTAGCCGAAGCAGCAACAAAGCCGGATGAAACGGCACATAATTTGCCATTCCCGGTCACAGCTGCGGATGTGAAAGACGCGATTATCGCCGCTGATCAATATTCGCATGCATATAAGCAAAAGCATGCACGTCACTGATGGCTAGCACGTAAACGCAATACAACAGAGTCTCCATAGGATACGGCTACTGACGAATCAGAAGCATCTGGTTTATCCAAACAATAAACAACTAGCATCTGTGCAGACCCTGCTGCCAGTCACCCGGTAGCAGGGTTTTGCTGCTGCTCCAGCGTGTTTATTTTTTACAAACATTCGCAATAAAATCGGTCTATTTTTTGCCTGAATATGATATAAAAGATAGGGGGAAGTAAACAGCAAGCAACAAATGATTGGACAGGCATGAAAAGACAGTACCGATTCTGACAGGTGCAGAAACGGCTGTCACGTTACAGCAACGCTCGGGAGTGGGCGACTGCAAACGTACAGGTTCACGTTGAGATGCCGGAGACTGCAAATAAGGTATACAAATGTTGAACAAGGTAGGGTGTGGGCAATGAGAACAAATATGAAGACAGTCGTATTAAACGGGGAAGATTTTGCAACGGTGGAAGAACTGCATATGACACTACGGCAGGTGTTAGAATTGCCTGCTAGTTATGGTGCCAATCTCGATGCACTGTGGGATGGATTAACCGGGCAGATCGAGCTGCCACTGCAAATTGAATGGCTCAACTACGAGCTAAGCTATGAACGTCTCGGTAGTTATGCAGAGCAGGTGCTTGGACTGATGGAAGAAGTGCAAAGTGAAGGCAATGGCTTCCGGGTTTGGGTGCTGCAAAGCAGCGATGCGATGGCATTTTGAGCTTGGCCGTCAGCTTGTCAGCATGAAGCCAGCGTGACATATAATGATCTGCATTGTGCACGTTGTGTATACGATGTGGACGCCATACTGCTTGATTTCGTAATTGAAAAGCCGCTTGTCTTTTGGATGGCCGAAATTCTGTGCTGATATGAATCAGCAAGAGGAATTTGGGCGATAAAGGACAGCGGCTTTTTTTCTGTTTAGCAATATGTTTATGAGCGTATTCGTATGCACGGTCATATCAATCATCGTATGTCAAAGGAATCAGCTCATCCTAATATGGCAAATACAGAAATATGGAGAAATAGAAATACAAAAGTATAGCGGTACAGAAATATCGAGACATAGCAATCTGGAAATATAGAAATGTAGGGATATTGAAATATGGATATAGCACACAATTATTTAAAATTTTACAAAATTGAATCATAAAATTAAAGATTTTAACAACATCATATGGTATAACTGGTAAGTGAAGGTTGATATCTATAAGTGATTAGTCGTTTTTAGGGTATCAAATTCAACATTATACGGTGTACAGGAGGATGACAGGATGAAACGGTTTTGGTCAACAGCTTTACTTGCAATGATGCTGGTAGTGGTATTTTTTACTGGATCACAGGCAATTCCTGCGGCAAATGCGCAAACAGCGTCTGCGGCAACATGTACGATTATTAACACATTTGACGGTGTCGCTAATTATTTAGATGCCAATGGCAAGCTGCCTTGCAATTACATAACGAAATCACAGGCAAGCTCACTTGGTTGGGTGTCCTCCAAAGGCAATCTGGCTGATGTAGCACCAGGCAAAAGTATCGGTGGCGACACGTTCAGCAACCGTGAAGGCTTACTGCCCAAAGCAAGCGGACGCGTATGGCGTGAAGCGGATATCGACTACACGTCTGGATTCCGCAATTCCAAGCGTATCCTGTACTCTAATGATGGATTGATCTATAAAACGACAGATCATTATGAAAGTTTTACCCGCATGAGATAACTTCGGTAATGATCATGTACAAATACGTAGTACGTAACAGAACCACGTAATAAAAGACGTGTAAACAGACGCATACAGACACAGATATACGTTATTGAAAGGACAGGCCCGTTCTCGTAATCGCTGATGGCGATAGGAAGACGGGCTTGTTGTGTGATGATATGCTAGTATAGGATGAAATAAGAAAATGGATCAGATGAGTATTATGCCAGACAAGGACGTGACAGCATGAAACGAGTATATATCGATGGACGTGATTTCTTTACGATTGCACAATTGCATGAGCAGCTGAAAGAAAAGCTGGAACTGCCGGACTTTTACGGTGCGAATCTGGATGCACTGTGGGATTGCCTGACAGGGATGATCGAGCTGCCGCTGGAACTTCACTGGCATCATTATAATGTGAGCAAGCAGCGTTTGGGTGAGCGTGCCGAACATGTAAAAGCATTGCTGGAGGAAGCGGAAGAAGAAGGAATCGGCTTCCGAGTGATCGTGGAAAATGAAGTGCAGACGTGAGGATACACTTCATTTTTTTAGACATGCCAATTCATCTGTAGATATGCTAGATGGATACAAGCGTTATTTTTGCATATGGAAACACAGACGAGCAATGAAAAAAGCAGTCCGATCCTATCGCAGCGATCATTCGATCGGGCGCGTGAGGAGGAACTGCTTTTTTTTATTAGGATCGGGCGTCTGCTACGGCAGCTAGAAATTGCTGCGCTGCTGCTGTGACCTTACTATAGTTGCCATCCTTTTGCGCTGCTTTTGTAATATAGCTGCCCACGCCGACAGCAATACAGCCAGCCTGAAACCATTCATGTACATTAGCTGGTGTTACGCCGCCTGTTGGTACAAGCGGTGCCTGTGAGATCGGAGCCGTAACTGCTTTGATATAAGCCGGTCCGAGTGTTTCTGCCGGGAATAGCTTCACGATATCCGCGCCCGCTTCCAGTGTGGCGACAATCTCGGTCGGTGTATAAGCGCCACTAATCGTAATGACCTGATAGCGATTGGCAACGCGCAGCATATCCGGATTCAGTTGCGGACTGACCAGCAGCTCTGCCCCGGCAAGGATCGCAGCACGAGCGGTTTCCCCATCCATCACAGTGCCTGCACCTATTAAAATATCGTTCTGCTTATGACGCTGAGACAGTGTGCGTATAATGTCCAATGCATTCGGTACACTCATCGTAATCTCCAGCGCTTTGATGCCTCCTTGAATTGCGGCTTCTGCTACAGCCAGCGCTTCCTGTTCGCTATCGGTACGAATAATGAGCACAATCCCTGTACTGGCAATCCGATTCAGATGATCAAGCTTTCTCCACATAGCATATCCCCCTTATTGTCGTCTATCTTTGTCATATGTATGATACATATCGATACAAAGTTTTGTATAATATATAAATCATACTACAACAGACAGGAGAAATTATGTCCAGAAAAATGTTATCGAGTATTCTTTTTGTCATTATCGCTATGGTGGCGGTGTTATTTGGTGTTAATGAATTTGATGGACAGCAGACACCTGCCAAGCAGACTGCTTCAACTACAGTCCATCAGGAAACTAGCTCCGATCGCTCCAATCATTCGTCTAATGGCAGCACATCTGCTACAGGAACGTTAGATGGGACCGATTCAGGTACAGCAAATTCAGGTAAAGCAACGTCAGGCGCAACCACATCGAAAACCTGTACAGTTATCAATACGTTTGACGGTGTTGCTAATTATTTGCGTCAGCATGATGGCGAGCTGCCATGCAATTATATGACGAAAAAGCAGGCTGAACGCCTGGGTTGGGATTCTTCTAAGGGCAATCTAGCTGAAGTGGCACCGGGTAAAAGTATCGGTGGCGATACGTTCAGTAATCGCGAAGGTCTGTTGCCAAAAGCTTCTGGTCGCAA
>NZ_JBCGUH010000001.1:0-410187 GCF_039822605.1 Paenibacillus wenxiniae | reverse complement strand
GCTCGTTTCAGCAAATCAAGTAAAGACAGAGTGCCGCCTGTGCTCGTTGTCCACACGATGCAGTAAAGATATAGTAAGTTGGCATCATAATGAACAGAACCTTGATGCAGATTGGCTATAAATAATAAAGGTATGGCGCTTCGTCACAGCCTATAAATAATCAGACAGTGCACCGCATGTGCATTGTCTTTTTGCCTTATGCTACACTAGAGAGGATACCTATGTTAGAACAATAACGCGTAGTATGCAAAAGGGGTAAAATAATGAACATGACACTTGAACAATCGATTCAATATGCGGCTGATCTGCGAAGCGGTGGGCAGGCAATGCAGGCAAAAGAAGCGCTGGAACAAATGCTACAGCAACATCCCTGTCAACCGGATGTGCTGTACCAGCTTGCCTGGACATGCGATCATCTGGGACTGGAGCGTGAAGCGGTGCCGTATTACGAGCAAGCGCTACAGCATGGCTTAAAAGGAGAAGATCGACCGGACGCATTGCTCGGTCTTGGCAGTACATATCGTACACTGGGTAGATACCAGGATTCCGAGCAACTTTTACAAACAGCGATTGCTGAATATCCAGAGCGTAGAGAGTTGCACGTGTTTTATGCGATGACATTGTACAATCTAGGGCGTGCTAATGAGGCGGTCGGACTATTGCTAGAGCAACTGGCAGCCACAAGCGCTGATGTGGGTATTACACAATACAGCAAAGCAATGCGTTTTTATGCCGATAAATTGGATCAAGTATGGACATGACGGTGCTGTCTAGCCAGAGATGAATACTACAGGTAAAAGGTTAGAACGGGATACAAATAAAACAAAATAGCCACAGGTCGTATAGGCTACGACTTGTGGCTATTTCCATTGGAGCTGACCAGACGAATATAATCTAGCTCTGGTTGCTGTAATGGGGCTTTTTCAAAACGCAATTCGTAATAGTGATCTAGCTTTACAAGCTGCACAATATCATCGGTTGTGCGTAAAGTCTGCTCCTTATTACCAAGCTGGATTACAATACCTTTATCGTTCACACCGATGATCTGGTACGTGCCTTCGGTAACTTGAATGCTGCTCCGATATACAAACGTTACAGCAATAACGGCGATGATCGCGATAACGATGATCTGCAAAATGAGTTTCTTCATACAGTATCACTCCGGTTCGTGCTTTAGTTGTTTCCAACATATCAAAATTAGTGTCGATGTGCATCCGTCCACAGGCTGAATACTGGCTGTATTGGAGATCTGTACGGCTCGCTATGGCTGGCTATGCGACTGACTGGACTAATCAGCATAACGGAGCTGGTTAGATTATTTTGACAAATAGAAGGTGAAGGATTATCGTCAATTCGGATCGTATCTGTGCAACCTGTATGGTTATGGAATCGTCTGGAAAGTGCTAGGTGTTGTTTAGTATTGTTTCTAGTTATCTGCTTGACCACCGTTTACTTCAGGAAAAAGAGAGGATGCGATACGATGAAACAAAATTTGTATGATAATCCTGAGTTTTTCGAATATTATACCCGTTTACGTGCATCAAAAATCACCTTTAATGATTTTGTAGAGCAGCCTGCTTTTCGTTCTCTGTTACCGAATGTACAGGGGAAAAGAGTACTTGATCTAGGTTGCGGTTCAGGTCAACTGGCTGCTTATATGCTGGAGCAAGGCGCCGCCCAGGTAGTTGGGACAGATATTTCTACCCGTATGCTCAGTCTCGCCCCGCAGCACGAGCAGCTTATCTATATTCAGTCACCGATGGAAGAACTCGATTTCCCGGGAAATTCGTTTGATCTGATTGTTAGCTCGCTCGCGCTACATTATGTGGAGCAATATGAAGACATGATGCAGAAAATCGCTTACTGGCTCAAAGATGGCGGCAAGCTTGTTTTTTCTACTGAACATCCCATTGTGACTGCTAAGCTGGATAAGGAGGGCTGGATCGAGGATCAGGAAGGAAAGCGACTCTATTATGCGGTCGATCACTATAGTCAGGAAGGCGTTCGGCGTGCCCACTGGGTAGTTGACAATGTGATTACATATCATCGTCGTATCTCGACACTGATCAACGGTGTAATTGGGAGCGGTCTTCGTATCGATGCTGTGATCGAGCCGGAGCCGACTGCGGAAGGATTGGAGCGGATGCCACAGCTGGTGAATGAGCTGCGGAAGCCTTCGTTTGTAATCATCGGAGCGAGTAAGTAGCAATGTTTATCAGATAAAATTGTAGCAAAACGAGTCAAAACAAGCTTAATCTATAAAGGGAATTATGCTCATTTGCTTATATTGTAGCTTAGATAAATAATTGGGTTGTTTGCACCGATATAGCTAGCAAGCAACTCAATTATTTTGAGGAGATGATGAGCATGAAGAAGAAATACCCATTATATACAAGCTGAGTGGAATAGCACGGAGTTAATGATACTTGAGGTGACTGTTTGGAATGATAACGAGCGGTGCTAATAATTGGCGCATTGATAAGTGAAACCTGTACAGTAAAATCCAAAGCGCTCCGTCTAAATGGAGCGCTTTGGATCATTTATTTATAAAACGAATACAAAACGATCAAAAGGCGCTACGATTCCTGCTCAGAAACGTAGCGCCTTTTCTATCCATCCCTACCTCTTAAAATTGCCAATTCACTCATCATCTTATATGTTCACACAATCTTCTTCCGAATCCAACCTGAGATCAAATCTGTCAAAATAACCAGAATAATAATCCCTAGCAAAATCACACCGACACGGTTCCAGTTACGTGAGGTGAGCGCGAACAGCAGCGGTGTACCAATACCACCTGCGCCGACCAGACCGAGTGTTGTCGCCGAACGCATATTGATTTCAAACCGATACAGTGCGTATGAGAAAAATTGTGGGATTACCTGCGGCAGCACAGCAAACCATAGCACTTGCAGCTTGCTTGCCCCAGCAGCGGTCAATGCTTCAGATGGGCCTTGATCGATACTTTCAATCGATTCTGCATATAGCTTGGCTAACATACCGACCGAATGGACACCGAGCGCGAGTACACCGGCAAATGAACCGGGACCAACGGCTTTAATAAACAGAATGGCGACAATCATTTCAGGAAAGACGCGGATCACACTGAGCACCACTTTACCTGTACCGGAGATTGCACGTAGCTTGCTTATGTTAGCAGCTGCCCAGAACGCAAACGGAATACATAGAAATCCGGATACAAATGTACCCAGAATAGAGATGGTCAACGTCTCTAACAGACCTCGCAGCAAATCTTCACCAGCAGGATCGTACACATAATCCCAATCAGGATGCATAAACCCGTCCAAAATCGATAATGATACCGACTTGGCTGTCGACTGTACCCCTTCAAAGTTCAGCCCATTAAATGCCCACAAATACACCGCGATCAATACAGCGATCCATACCCACGGACGCATACGATGCCATAACGGTCTTCTGGCAGTCATTGAATTCATAGCAATTTCCTCCGTACTACTGTACTGGCATAATCAATTACAAGTACGACAGCCAGTGTTAGTAAAATAATAATAGCTGCACGATCATAACGGAACAGGCCGAGCGAACGGTCAAGTAGCAAACCGATACCACCTGCACCAACGAGTCCGAGTACCGATGCGGCACGCACATTCACTTCAAACGCATACAGTAGATACGACATATAATACGGCATCGCCTGCGGCAAGACGGCAAATACGATGAGTTGGAGTTTGTTCGCACCGACCGCAGTCATCGCTTCCAGTGGACCCGGATCGATGGATTCAATCGCTTCAAACGTCAGCTTGGCAATCAGACCGAATGAAAAGAACAGAATCGCCAGCATGCCGGCAAACGGCCCAATACCAAATACCGCAACGAAGATGGCGGCGAATAGCAGATCCGGAATCGTTCGTACTAGATTTAATACGAGACGTACAGGCATCGCCACCCAGCGATTGGATGTTACATTGTACGCACATAACAGGGCAAACGGAATCGCCAGCAGTGCACCGAGCATCGTACCAACGAGCGCAATTTGAATCGTTTCGACCATCGGCTCCCAGATTTTTGGCAAATAGCTCCAATCCGGCGGCACCATTTCACTTAATAAAAAGCCCATTTGCGGCAAACCGCGTAGAAGTTGATACGGCGTAACTTCGGTTTGAATCGAGCAAACGATGATCAACGCTAGAAACAGCGCCCATGTCGCATAACGTTTGTAACGCGGTGGGGCTGTGATCACAGGCGGCGTATGATTGGTACTCGTACTCATGATGATTCACCGACCGCTCTGACTGCGGGTGTGCCATCCAGTGTGACGACTTCTTCCGCAGGCGACTGCGCACCGAGCACTTCGTCGCGATGAATCGAACGTCCATAAATATGCGCAAATGCTTCATCTGTAGCTTCTTCTGGTGTACCATCAAATACGATCTCGCCTGCACGTAAACCGATAATACGTGTTGCATATTCACGAGCCAGATCGATAAAATGCAGATTGATAATCGTCGTGATTTTCAAATCACGGTTAATGCGTTGCAGATCGTCCATAACCTGACGCGTAGTCAGCGGATCAAGTGAAGCTACAGGTTCATCGGCTAAAATAATTTGCGGTTCCTGAGCAAGTGCTCTCGCGATCGATACACGCTGCTGCTGTCCGCCAGACAGCTGATCGGCACGGCTGTATGCTTTATCCCGGATATTAACACGCTCCAGCGCATCCATCGCCAGCTGTGTATCTTCTGCCGGGAACATGCCGAGCATCGTGCGTAATGTGGAGTGATGGCCTACACGACCGGACAATACATTGCGCAGCACGGTGGAGCGTTTCACCAGATTGAAATTTTGAAAGATCATGCCGATGCCACGGCGAATACGTCTCAAGCCAGAACCAGAGGCATTCGTAATCGATTGTCCATGGATCATAATATTGCCTTCGCTAATATCGTGCAGTCGGTTAATCGAGCGCAACAATGTCGATTTACCTGCACCAGAAAGGCCGACAATTACGACCAGTTCACCTTCACCGATCGTTAGATTGATATTGTTCAGACCACGTGTTCCATTCGGATATACTTTGGATACATTTTGAAATTCAATCATGCTAAAGCCCAACTTTCTATATAAAATCGTACTTGCCTTTGGAGCAGGGGACGTAGAAAAATAGAAACGTATTTAAGCAAGCGAATAACAGCTTGTTTGCTTTCTTAACGAAAATACCAGCCAGCTCATGATCGCTACATTTCTACAAATTCGTTTTAAGCGGTTTACAAAAGCGTAGATGCTTGCAGAAGTGCAAACTATTGCAGAAGTACAGCCCATTGTAGGAGCGAAGACAGCCAGCAGGTAAAAGCGAACATAAGCAGCACCGCCCGCAAAAGAAGGACGGTGCTGCCTTGGTCATGGATCATGTCATATCACGTCTATCGTTGCTCATGCTATGGCTGAGCAGGTTGGAATTATTGTGCCTGACCGACTTCTTTCGCGTATTCACGTACAGGATCGAAGTTTTTGTCATCGCCTTTTTCGTAGCCAACATGGGTGTAGATGTCTTCGATAATCTTTTGTCCTTCTGGATCATTACCGATATCGATAAATGCCTGACTGATTTTGTCTCTCCATGTTTGATCCATATCCGAACGGACGCTGATCGTATCGTTGGGGATTGGAGCTGTGAAGTGAATGACACGAGTTTGATCAAATACAGTAGGCACGTCTTTTTTCACCGTGTTGCGTGCATCCTGGAATACCGCTACCGCATCCACCTGACCGTTCAGCAATGCCATAACCGCAGCGTCATGACCTTTGATCGTGACGCCTTGCACGTCGGTATCTGGATCGATGCCCGCTTTTTTCAGCTCCGCAGCCGGGAATACATAACCAGCGGAAGACGTTACATCCTGCCAGCCGATCTTTTTACCTTTCAGATCTGTCAGCGATTGGATAGGCGAATCTTTTTTGACGATAATCATCGATTTGTAATAGTTCACTTTCTCTGTTGTTGGTTGGCCGGTTTTGTCGTTCACACCATAGCGCAGTGCTTGCAGCAGCAGATCAGCCGCTTTACGATTATCGTGAGCAAGTACATACGCATTTGGCGGCAGGAAGCCTACATCGACCTGACGGGAAGCCATCGCTTCAACGATCGTGTTATAGTCTGGAGATACCGATACGCTTACCGGAATGCCCAGCTTGTCGCCCAGCAATTTTTCCAGTGGTTTCGCTTTGGCTTCCAGTGTTTCTGCATTTTGCGAGGGTACGAATTGAACTTTCAGTTCAGTTGGCACATACGCTGTGCTGGCTGCGGTGCCAGAGCTTGCCGATGTGGACGGATTACCGCCACAAGCAGTCAGACCGACTGCAAAAGCTAAAGTCATACCTAGTGCTAGTACTTTTTTAAACAACGTAATTTCCCCCTAAGATGTTATAAAATATAAGCTTATGTAACGCCTATGAACAGATTCAGCGACCAGACAATATGCTGTCCTTTTGCACACAGAATAGTGTAAGTACACAATGGCGCAAGTAAGACTGGTGATAAAATACAGTAGAGCTGGAAACTGGCAAGGTTCACAAATCGTATTCTACCAGCGTTCGAAAAAGGAAGGGTCAAAACAAAAGATGACTTCTGTAACAAAAATGTAAATGCTTACCACAATGTAAACGTCCACGTTTACGATGTAATAATATTCATATGATAAAGTGGTTTCGTTTGATGAAATTTCGTTTGTTGGATTAGAACAGAAAGGGATGATAGAGATGAAAGCAACTTCTTCTATATACAGGTGCGTTTATCGATCAGCCGAATATAGATCGGGCAGTGAAGCGACTACGACTGCAAATGAGCCAGAGCAGCATTTTTCATTACGATTGATGGCTACCACCGATCTGCATGTGAGCCTGACGGGATACGATTATTATCGTGATCACAATACGAACCATATGGGTCTTTCGCGAACAGCTGCCCTGATTGAGCAGGCTCGCAGTGAAGTTACCAATCATATGCTGTTTGATAACGGCGATATTTTACAGGGGAATCCGTTAGGCGATTATGCCGCTGAACAGCGCTACTGGCAAAAGGAGCAGATGGGAGCAGGTGTACATCCGCTGATCCAGCTGATGAATAAGCTGGATTATGATGCAGCAACGCTCGGTAATCATGAGTTCAATTATGGACTGGATTATCTGGAGCAATGTATAACCGGGGCTGACTTTCCGTATACGAACGCCAATGTATATGAAGTGAAGGGAAAGCAGCGCCGTCCGCTTCTATCACCGTATATATTGCTTCATCGTAAGCTATACGCTGAGGATGGAGCGGAAGCCGAGCTATGTGTCGGTGTGGTCGGAGTCGTCCCTCCGCAAATTATGAACTGGGATCGTAAACATCTGGAAGGCAAAGTTGAAGCGATGGAGATGGTCGAAGCGGCGAAAGAGGCGATAGCAGCAGCACGCCAGGCAGGTGCAGAACTTATCGTATTACTGGCGCATTGCGGTTATGCTGAGGAAGATACACCAACGATTAGCGAAAATGCAGTGTTGCCGCTAAGTCGGCTGGATGGTGTGAATGCGTTATTTTTTGGTCATGCGCATAAGCTATTTCCAAGCGAGGAATTTGCTGGACGACCAGGTGTGAATTTAGAACAGGGAACGATTCATGATGTGCCTGCGGCGGAGCCTGGTGTATGGGGAAGCCATCTGGGACTGATCGATCTGGAATTGCAGCTGACAGCAGGGAGATGGTCGGTTGTAGCAGGACGTGGTAGGGTACGCCCTATAGTTGATCCGGTATCCAATCGTGCACTTGTTGAGCCAATTCCAGAGCTAGAGCAGGCTGCTGCCGATGCTCATAATAGAACGCTTCAATATATCCACACTCCGGTAGGACAGCTCGATGTACCGCTACATAGCTACTTTTCGCTTGTCACGGATACTGCGGTTGTACAGCTCATTAATGAAGCACAACGCCATGCAGGGCTTCGTTTGCTGGAGCAGACGCCATATTCGTCATTGCCACTGCTGTCTGCTGCCGCTCCGTTTAAAACAGGTGGGCGTTACGGGCCGCTGCATTACACAGCAATTGCGCCAGGTGGTCTTACGTTACAGCATATGTCGGACATTTATAGCTATGCCAATACATTTTGTATCGTTAGGTTATACGGGCATGAAGTGCGTGAATGGCTGGAGTGGTCGGCAGGTTTGTACAACACGCTATCACCCGATGATGAGCAGCAAATGCTACTGGACCCGGCATTTTCACCATTTAATTTCGATGTGATTGATGGTCTGTCCTATCGAATGAATGTAGGCGTACCGCCGCGTTATAGTGCAGAAGGCGAGCTTATTCATGCCGACAGTCACCGTATTATCGAGTTGACGTACAATGGTGAACCGGTCACCGCAGCGATGGAGTTTGCGGTAGCGACGAATCAATATCGAGCATTTTCCACACCGCTTGCGAATCCAGATGGACAGCGTGTTATTGTAGATGCAGCAATTGAAAATCGGGAAGTATTAATTGAATATGTTCGTCAGCAGGGACATATTCAGCCTGTCGCCGATCATAACTGGTCACTTTGCTATGATCCAAAGTTTATAGGTACGACAGGTATAGATACAGACAGAACAGATGAAAGAGCTGTTCATTGTACCCATCTGCCTGATTCTGCCTCGCGACCTGGAACGGAATCCGGGCAATCTGGAGCAAAAACCACACAATCAGGAGTAGAAACCGTGCAGAAAGTAGAAGGATCGGTTGCACAGCAGCATGTGTACAGCGCTGTAGAACGGTATCCAGCGCCTACCAGTATGACCATTCATGCACTATTTCAGTCCTCACCAGACGCGCAAATATGGCTGGATGAGCATCCGCAGTTTTCTTTTGTACAGCTGGATACCGATGGGTTTGCAACGTATCGCATACGTATACAAGCATAAGCATAAACAAAGTAAGCATAATGAGCATGATCGCGTCAGGCAAAGCAATCAAAAGGCATGCCTATGTCACATACGGACGAGCAAAGCAATCAAAAGGCATGTCTATGTCACATACGGACGAGCAAAACAATCAAAAGGCATGCCTATGTCACATGCGAACAAGCAAAACAATAAAGAACGTCCACCACCACGCACCACACCTATATACGAACACAAGGACAGCTTCGATCATTGGAGCTGTCCTTTGTTATAAACGCAAAATACAATGTGGCACCTAAGAAGATAAGCTTTGCAGATCGTATCTGCTCTATATTAAAATTGAGACAGGAGGTGAGGAGATGGGAATAGAGTCCAATGTGCTTGAAAGTGCGATTCGTCAGTTTACACATTATAAGGAATTAGGCGAGAAAGCGATGCGACAGCTAGAGCCAGAACAGCTTTTTGTAGCTCCTAACGATGATAGCAATAGCATCGCTATCATTGTGAAACATTTATGGGGCAATATGCTTTCTCGCTGGACAGAGCTATTTACCAGTGATGGGGAGAAACCGTGGCGGCTGCGAGACGAAGAGTTTGAATGGGCGGACGCAGATGCGGATCAGGTATGGCAGTACTGGGAAGAAGGCTGGCGCTGTCTGCTGGATGCGCTCCAGCAATTACAGCCCCAGCAACTGATGACCATCATCTATATTCGCAATGAAGGTCATACGGTGCTGGAAGCGATTAATCGTCAATTAAGCCATTATCCCTATCATGTAGGCCAGATCGTGTACGCTGCCAAAATGTTAAAATCAACGAGCTGGGACAGCCTGTCTATTCCTCGCCAGCATTCGGCACAGTATAACAGCAACAAGTTTCATCAGCCGCGGCAACGCCGTCATTTTACCGAGGGAATCTAAGTCGATCGCAATCAAGGAGGAGAAGCTATGAACCAACAACAAACGACCTGGGATATCGAACTAACGGATGAAGAACAGCAACGCCTCCGTTTACAATTTGAAAGCCAGCGTGAACTGCAAAAATTCATTCTGACTCTAACGGTAGAACAGCTGCTGGATGCGTATATTTATGATCCAGAGCAGCGTCGTATGGCAGGTAAGTTGTATGTGTATCATGTTTTTGAGTGATTTTGAGTAAGTCGTAGGTTGCAGCTGGAACCACAAAACGATACGATATCGCACCGAATCAACTGGATACATTGTCCGTCAGATCAACAAAATGTGTATCCATATGTATATCCAAGACAATTATAGGCGTTATAAAATTATACTTTTCGTAGCCTCAAAACTCTGTGTTCTTATCGAATGCAGAGTTTTTGCTATGGAATCCCCATAACCCAATCGCAGTCATAACATTCGCTGGAAAAGCACAACTTTTACCCGATCATAACGTACACATGTACAACTGGAACAACCAAACGATACGATATCGCACCGAATCAGGAGGACATCAACGACATGACATTCCGAAGCATCACAGCTAAGCTCGCATTTATAGTCAAACTAACAACCGTGACCGCGCTCACCCTTTCACTTGGCATCGCTCCTTGTACAGCGCCACACGTACAGGCGGCAACGACTGAGAAACCGGCTGTCATTACGATTGCCGGTAAGGAAGTGAACTGGTCAACGGCTCCTTTCGTCACGAAAGGAACAACGATGATTCCCCTGCGCGAAGCGGCACGCGAGCTTGGTGCGCAGGCGACATGGGATGCGGCTACACGCTCTGTCGTCATGTACAATAATGGCGACCGCATCGCACATATGCCAGGCACCTCCACGATTACACTGGATGGCTTTACCCTGCATATGCCTGAAGCATCGCGCAATGTAAACGGAACGATGATGGTACCCGCCCGTTTTCTGGCGGATGCTTTTAAAGCAGCACTTACACTACGTTCAACCCGCCAGCAAGCGACGATTAATTTGACACCGGATGCATCGACCGTCCTATCAACCGCTGCGGAGAGTATCGATGCCTATTTACAAAAACAAGGGTACTCTGGTCTTGCACTTGTGGAATCGAAAGGGGAAATCGTCCTGAAAAAGGGCTACGGCTTATCTGGAGCAAGTAAAGTAACCGATCCGAATGGCATGTCACGTATCGCCTCGCTAAGCAAATCATTTACAGCTGCTGCGGTGATGAAGCTGGTTGAAGATGGAAAAGTGAGCCTGGATGATCAACTCACCCGATACATTCCCGATTTCCCGCGTGGTGATGAAATTACCGTGCATATGCTACTGTCTCACACTGCCGGCTTTAATTCTAATTTTACACGCGGTGAAGGCACGACACTGGAAGATACCGTTAACGAAATCAAGACCAAGTCATTACGGTTTGAACCGGGGACAACGTTTAACTACAGTAATCAGGGCTATGTACTGCTCGCTTATATTGTGCAGCTTGTATCTGGCGAGACATACGGTCAGTATATCCAGCATACCTTTCTTGAGCCGCTACAGATGAACCATACCGGCGAAGCAACGCCAGCGAACCCAACGATTGCTGGCTATGTCAAAGACAAAGTAACAGGCGATTGGATCGAAGGCGATTACTATTGGTCTCAATCCGGCACCGGCACTTTTTATTCCAGCCTGGACGATATGATGAAGTGGTACAAGGCTTTTGCTAACTATACAATCTTAAGCCAGGCCAGCGTTGACCGCATGTTCACACCGTATTCCAACTTGAAGCCCTACGGCTATGCGTTCCTGATCAAAAATATAGACGGCAAACGAACGATCTACCACAACGGCAGCGGCACCGGTTACTCTACTGGCTTCACCTACAATCTGGACAATGATGTTATGGTCATTCTGCTTGGCAACCATTACGGCATGGATATTGCGACCATGTTAACTCAAACCCAGACACTGGCGAATCATGCACTGGTGAAGTAAAGATATACGGAGAAATCACTTCCTTAGATATGTACGCAAATATAGATTGTGAGACATCCAACATTGTGGAAAGGAATGAGGGACGAACTTCCGTATCGTACAGAAATCTACATAGTATCATTACATTTTAGATTTCTGTACGATACGGGAGTCGGTTCCCTTATTATTTACGTGAGTGGTGCCAGCTAAATCCGATGAACCATGAAACGCACTCTCCTATACATAATCCATCCCTTTTGACATTGCCCAAACACTCTCCCATCATAATAAACAATGAACTATAACACCCTCAACATTACAACACGTCTGCTTCCAAAACATCATAAGCAACCTAAGTAAGCCAAAGGAGGAATTACCCATGAATAATTCCATCATTAACTATGCACACCGAGGCGCATCAGGTCATTGTCCCGAAAATACAATGGTCGCCTTTCGCCGCGGCTTGGAATTAGGAGCGACTGGCATTGAAACCGACGTGCAAATGAGCAAAGATGGCACACTGGTCCTAATTCATGATGAAAGTGTACACCGTACAACCGGACAGCACGGAGAGATTAGCCAGCTTCATATCGATGAGATTCGTCGTCTGGATGCAGGTAGCTGGTATAGTCATGAATTTGCTGGTGAGCGGATTCCTACACTGGATGAGCTACTGGATTGGGCAGCAGACAAAGAGTTAACGTTGAATTTGGAACTCAAAAACAATATCGAACCGTATACAGGGATGGAAGAAAAGGTTATCGGCGCTGTGCGCGCACGTGGTTTGGAAGAACGTACGATCATTTCGAGCTTTAACCACTATTCCCTACTGACCTGCAAACGGATTGCCCCTGAAGTGCGTACAGGTATTTTATATGTGGAAAATTTAGTTGATCCGTGGAATTATGCACGTAATATAGGTGCGGAAGCACTGCATCCGTACCATTTGACGATGGAGTCATTTATCGTGCAGCATGCGAATGCCGCTGGTATGATTAGCAATCCATTTACGATCAATGATCCTGAGCGGATGCAGCAGCTAATCGATATGGGTTGCGCAGGCATTATTACAGATTACCCGGATCGCTTACATGAGATTTTGCATAGTAAGGCTGAACGGATAAGTAATCCATTATAATGATGAATTTATGATAAAGTTGTAATAATAAACGATTTGTCTATTCAATAGGCGGGCACCGTGTACGTTATATACAGTATGCGGTGCTCTTTGTGTTGTATGAAGCTGTGTTTTTGGTTATTTTGTGGTATGTTTAAATTCTGCCCCTGCTGATTGCTGACATTGGATAGCAGAGGTTAAACCACACTAGATGCCACGGAAACAACGGATAATAATGACCAAACTGAAACTTTCCAAGCGTAACAGAAATGGTTACAATAATGGATATCCATGATCCTGGCGCCGCATGGGAGATAAGCGATGAAAAAATTACGGATTGGACGCTACTTGAAGCTTAACACCATTCGGCTGCTTCGATTGCGGAAAGGCGCGCATCAGGTCGCAATCGGATTTGCAGTAGGACTTATTCCAAGCTGGTATCCACTAATTGGAGTAGGTCCGCTATTGTCACTTGGACTGAATCGTTTATTTAAAGGTGCATTACCGGCAGCCATCTTTGCGGCTTCGCTAGATTCATTTGTTTGGCCGCTCACCTTTTTTCTCAATTATCATACAGGTCATCTGCTCATTAGTTTGTTTCATTCGGCACGCTGGCCGTCTCGAATGCTTCATATTAAAATGCCAGATTGGCCGGAAGATTATATGCAGCCATTACATGCATCGCATCACTTGCGAGATGCAGGCTTGTACTTTGCAACCGGGGCGGCTGTGAACAGTATGGTGTTTGCCGTTTTCATTTATGTGGTCATTAAATGGGTGATGCTTAAATACCGTAAGCCGCTGCTTCAGTTGATACGCGGTAAAAAATAATTCTTCCTGCAACCAGTCAGCCAAACAAGGGTATTAATGTATATTGCTATTTCTTTCAATACGACTTCCATCTTCCGTAGAGGAGATTCGTACAAGAGAAATGCAGTCTATAAACTGCTGCGATAACGATGCATTCAGTTATAGACTGTCGACACAGCTCATAATCAACTACTCGGTTCTAAAGGAGGAACACCCGTGAACTTCGGAGCCCGCATGCTGAAGACCGGTATCGCGGTCACGCTTGCCCTATATGTAAGCTCCTGGCTCGATTTAAAACCACCTGTCATTGCGGCGATTGCTGCCATTTTCGCCATGCAACCTTCGATCTATCGCTCGTTTCGCTATTTTTTAGATCAGATTCAAACGAACACACTTGGCGCTATACTGGCGTTACTAGGTGGGATGGTCTTTTCCAACGATCCGATTGCCGTCGGCTTGATGTGTATCGTTGTTATTATGATCTGTTTGCGCTTGAATATGGGCGATACGATCGGTTTGACGCTTGTAACTGTTATTTCCGTTATGGAAGTATCGGGTATAGGCCAATGGCAATTTGCACTGAACCGATTTACGCTTAGTATTATCGGGATTGTATCTGCGTTTTTAATTAACGTGCTGGTCGCGCCGCCCAAGCCATTGGAGCAATTTAAAGGACAGATTGAAGGTACGTTTGCGAAAATGTCGTTGCTGCTGCGTACAGCGGTATCGGACGAAATCAAGGAAGCGGTATTTCGTGATGAAAAACGTTCGCTGGACGGCTCGATTCAATCATTGTCTGATAAATACAATCTGATGGAAGAAGAGCTTGGTAAGTTGAATCGTCCATCGATGACGACCCAGCGCCATCTGGTAGTGAATAAGCAGATGGTTACCACATTGCGTAAAGGAATGGACGTGCTGACGGCAATTGAGCAGCATTATTTTCAGGCGGAGCGAAGTCCGGAGATCGATGAATACTTCGATTCTCATCTGGAAAAGCTGATCAAATTCCATGAGCACATCCTGCTCAAATCCGACAACAAAATTAAGCAAAATGGTAGTGAGGCAACAGAAGTTGATGCTGCCAATGATAAATTTCTGGATACGATGATTGAGCGTTATCAGCAAAACTTTGGCGGTGTGCTGCGGTTGTCGATCGTAGCGGCGGTCATGTATGATTATGGTTACCAGCTGGAGCGACTGAATCGACTGGTCGACCATGTGAATGGCTCGTCCGGGCGTGATAAGGATCATGCCAAAGATGATTCCGGTCAGGAGCTTCACGATGAACTGCAATCCGATGCGGAAGCGCGATCCAAGCGTTCCAGACGGAATTTCCCAACCTGGCCCTGGAAGTGATATCCCGGGCCAGGCTCATCTACAATTTTACATGTACAACTAAAATTACGTATTCGGTTTAAAGGAGATCGACGGGAATGATCAATGGGATCCCATACGAATTGGAAAAGTCTATCGGTTACAAACTCACAATTGCTTCACGTCTTGCAAGTAATCGTCTCAATCAGCAGTTCCGCGATGCCGGTTATCCAGTCACTTATGAGCAATGGATACTCGTTTCGTATTTATGGAAACGCGACGGACAGACGCAAAACCGTCTCGCTCGTCTATCGCGTAAGGATCAGCCGAGTGTGTCCAGGCTGATTGACAATATGATTCGACGGGGAATGGTCATTCGCGTACCGCATCCAGACGATCGCCGTACAAATTTAATTTATCTGACCGACTACTGTCGCAGCATTCTGGATGATCTGGCAGCTAAAGCGTATCAGACGATCGAAGAAATTTTTAAAGGCTTTAGCTCGGAAGAACGCGAATTTACAGTGAAAATGATTGATCGTATTATTAAAAATATGGATTGAATTCCTGCCCTTACCGTTATCTTTTTGTCATTATGGTTAAAATGATCATAGTGGCCAATGAGAAAACAACAGGAGGGACAAGCGATGATATCAACTGAGGAAAGACAACGCTGCATCGAAGCTTGTATGGAATGTGTAGAGGCATGTAACAACTGCTATGTATCATGTCTAGGTGAGGAGCATATCGACATGATGCGTGAGTGCATCCGCCTCGACCGTGAATGCGCAGACATATGCCAGTTTGCGATCAAAGCGATGAGTTCGAATAGTCCGTATATGCAACAAATTTGCGAGCTATGCGCACAAATCTGCGAAGATTGTGCTCAGGAGTGCGGAAAACATCAGCACGACCACTGTCAACGTTGTGCCGAAGCATGCCGTCACTGCGCAGAAGCATGTCGTAGCATGGCTGCCTAACTATAGCATAAATAATTTCAACTTTATGCATCTGTGCCTGCGCCAAGTTTCGTAAAACTATAATAATGCACAACTCGCTTCCGGTATAGGATAGCTATAGGATATTCTTTATGTAAGGTATCGATTCCATAGCGGTACATTTTGTAAAGGTATCCTATCGAATTATACGTTACAACTGAAGTGGTATAAAAGCGCAATAAGCAAGTCGAATAGTACCAATAAGGAGCCAGCGATCAGATGAAGAAGTCTGATTATTGGCTCCTTATTGTATTTAGATAATGGATCTAATCGCGGCAATAATTGCTCATTTAGCGTTTATTGGATATGTACAGCCTGGTCAGTATGACTCCATTTATTTATAGAATGGTTTGTGCAAATGTGTATGTTAACGAAAAAAAGACATCAATGTATGCCTATATTGAAGCCTCATTTAATTCAATTGAATCTGCTGTGTTGAATTTTAAAAAGCGACGGTTTAAGATCGCCCTATATTATGCACTAAATTATTACGAATAAACGAAATGATAACATAATGATGCAGCGCGCGCCCAAACTCATTTAACCCATTAACCAGGTATACACTCATATATCCAGGCAAACCTCAACATAGAACTTACACCAAGCCCCCGTGCAAAACGATGTATAATAGAGTATAGTAGAATATGATGTTGACGGAAAAGGAGATTACTTATGATAGCCAAAACAGAGCAAGACATTGAAGGATTAAAGAAAATTGGTAAAGTTGTCGCGATTATTCGTGACGAACTCAAAAATATGGCACAGCCTGGCGTACGTACGATTGATCTGGACCGTCGGGCCGGTGAATTGTTTGAACAGTACGGTGCAATTTCTGCACCGAAGTCAACGTATGACTTCCCAGGATACACCTGCATTAGCATCAATGAGGAAGTGGCACATGGCATTCCCGGCGATCGCGTGATTCAGGAAGGCGATCTGGTGAATGTAGACGTATCGGCTTCACTCGATGGTTATTTTGCCGACACCGGTGTATCCTTTGTAGCTGGTAAAGGTAATCCGAAGCTGGAAGCGCTCTGCGACGCATCAATTCAAGCTTTTGATGCAGCGATGAAAAAGATCAAAGCCGGCTCCAAACGCAGCAATGCAGGTAAAGCAAGTCATAATACCGCACGCAAGCTCGGATTTACCGTCATTACGAACCTAACGGGTCACGGTATCGGTAAATCACTGCATGATGATCCAGAATATATTTTAAGCTATTACGATCCAACCGATAACGATCTGTGGAAAGAAGGCAGTGTGATCGCCTTTGAACCGTTCGTTTCGACGAAAGCTGAAGAAGTGTATGAATCCGGTGATGGCTGGACGCTGAAAACGGATGATGGTAGCTATGTTGCACAGTACGAACATACGCTGATCATTACGAAGGGCGAGCCGATTATTTTGACTCGATAAGACCGAAAAAGCCGCATGACAGAAGTGAATCTCCGTCGTGCGGCTTTGCTATTTGCAAATATGAAAAAAAAGTCGTAAAATAAAAAATGCTCTGCCAAAAAGCAGAACAGACAAATGTATTTATATACTCATGAATAATAACATACATTATAGATGATTGTCAATAGATAATTTCGAAGGGGTGATGGCAGTATGGCAACGGAAGAACAGGATTGGAAGACGGAGCAGCAGCGTGTAGACGACGTAACTGCCAAAATTAATCGCAAAATGTCTGTATTGGAACAGCAGGTCGGTGAAAGCCGCGGCGATGTAGTGGGAATGCGGAAGGACTTCTGGGACGAGGTTTCGATCAACTTTAGTGAGCAGGATGATGTAGGCGAGACTTCCACCAGCTTGCGTCAGCAATCTCAAGTATTGTCTGAGCTGGAGCTGAGTCACCGTCGTTCCAGTCTTACGCTGGATAAGCTGCGTCGACTGTCCAGCTCTCCTTATTTTGGACGGATTGATTTTAGAGAGCAGGGACAGGAGCAAACAGAGCGCATTTATCTAGGGATTGGCTCTTTTTTGGACGATAACGAAGAGGACTTCTTAATATATGATTGGCGTGCACCTGTATCCAGCTTATATTACGATGGTGCGCCAGGACATGCATCGTATCGTACACCGGTAGGCAGCATTGAAGGTGAGATGGAATTAAAGCGGCAATTTGTCATTCGTGATGCCGAGATTAAAGTGCTGTTCGATACAGGCGTGACGATCGGCGATGAATTGTTACAGCAAGTGCTGAGCCATAGTGCCGACAACCAGATGAAAAATATCGTCGCGACCATTCAAAAGGAACAAAATAGTGTCATTCGCAATGATAAAAGCCGCATGCTGATCGTACAGGGCGCTGCCGGCAGTGGTAAAACATCTGCCGCACTGCAACGTGTTGCCTATTTACTGTATCGCTATCGGGATAGTTTGCGTGCCGATCAGATGGTGTTATTTTCACCAAACTCGATGTTTAACAGCTATGTGTCAACGGTGTTGCCAGAACTCGGTGAAGAGAATATGCAGCAAACGACCTTTCAGGCTTATTTGGAAATTCGCATCGGCCGCGAATTCGATCTGGAAGATGTATTTTCGCAAATGGAGTATTTACTCGCCTGGTCAGACGATGATGGACATCCAGCACGTGTGAAAGGCATTCGCTACAAATCGTCGCTGAATTACTTCCGAGCGATTCGTCGTTATGCTGAATTACTGCTGCATGATGGCATGAAGTTCAGACCGCTTCGTTTTCAAGGACATGAGATCGTATCGACCGCGCAAATGGAGCAAAAGTTCTACAGCTACGATCCTGCTGTGAAACTTGGCAATCGGATTGAGCTACTGCGCGATTGGCTGCTGAAGGAAGTGAATGAATTCGGACGCCGCGAGCGTAAAGAGCCGTGGGTAGAAGAACAGATTCAGATGCTCACCACAGACGACTACCATCGTGCGTATACGATGATGCGCCGCAAGCAGAAAAACAAGACGGTATCGTTCGACGATTTCCAGCTGGAAACCGAAATGGCTGCACGGATGGTCGTGAACAACTGGCTCAAGCCGTTACGTAAATGGGTCAAACGACTGCGGTTTATCGATCTGGGCGGACTGTATCGTCGTCTGTTTGAGGATGAAGCATGGTTCCGGCGTATTCAGGATGGGGAATTGCCGGATGGCTGGGCGGAATTTGCGCCGCAGACCGCTAACCGGATGCGTCAGGGTGAGCTAGGTTATGAGGATGCGACACCGTATTTGTATTTAAAAGAACAGCTGCAAGGTTTCCGCTCCAATACGGCGATCAAGCACATTATCGTCGATGAGGTGCAGGATTATTCGCCATTCCAGCTTGAATTTATGAAGCGTCTATTTCCGCGTGCGCGCATGACCGCACTGGGTGATCTCAATCAGGCGATCTACAGTCATAATTCTGTGTTCGATGAGGAAGAGCCATTGATGGAGCTATACGGACGCGAGCAGACCGAGCTGATCCGTTTAACGCGCAGCTACCGTTCGACGTATGAGATCGTTGATTTTACACGAGCGATGCTACCTGGCGGTGAGCAGATCATTCCATTTAACCGGCGCGGCCATCAGCCTGTCGTCGCGATGTACGATGATCGGGAAGATATGCATCAGGAGATCGTGCGTAATATTCATGAGCTGCAACAGCAAGGTTATCAGTATACTGCGATCATTTGTAAAACCGAGAGCGAATGTACACAAGCCTATGAAGCACTCAAAGACCAGATCACGATGCGTAAAATGACCAAAAACACGCCAGTATTCGAAAAGGGAACGATCATTATCCCCGCTTACCTGGCTAAAGGCGTCGAATTTGACGCGGTGATTTTGTACAATGCCTCCACCGAGCAATACTATCGCGAAGAAGAACGTAAACTATTCTACACTGCTTGCACGCGCGCGATGCATCTGCTGTATGCTTATTCTGTCGGCGAAGTCACACCGTTTATTAGCCATGTCGATCCACAGCTGTATGAACAAAATGACTATCGCGGTTAATAAGATGCGGGCAGAATAAGGTGCAGGCAGAAGAAGATACAGGAAGAGTACAGAACCAATTTTCCGTAAAATCAAAAGTAAAAGTAAATATGTATGCTTTCATGCCGAGTTGAGCTTGTAGCATGAATGATAGAGATCGGACTATACAGGCAGGACTTTTGCACACTGGTGCATAAAGCCCTGCCTATTTTTTCATTATAGTAATCGTATAGGTACGTAATAGTGATTGTATATGTACGTAGATTGCATGGGCACTTCACTGCGAGTAGGAAATAAGGGGAAAGGATGACTTATCATGCTAACGATCTCCTACACAGGAATCTATAGGATCTCCCTCATTATTAGATCCCTGTGAGCTGGGAGTCAGTTCCTTTATTCCTGCTAGCCAGTAGTGCCTGCCATCCCAGCAACAATGAAATATCGACTACAGACCAGTATCCGCCAACAACTCGGTTGTACGCCCCGCATACAACCGGTGCAATTCTTTCCGATACTGTGAAGGCGTACACCCATGATGCTGCTTGAATACCGATATAAAATAGCTCAAGCTATCAAACCCAACCTCCAGCGAAATATCGACGATTTTGCGATCACTGCTTTTCAGCAAGCGGCACGCCTGCTGGGTACGATAGCGATTAATATAATCAATCGGACTTTTCTGTGTCATGCTTTTAAAAAAGCGACAAAAATGCCCTTCGCTCATATTCACCTGCTCTGCCAGTTCACGTAATCGTAGTGGTTGCCCATAATGCTTATGAATATGACGAAGTACCGTTTTCAGACGCTCGATCCGATCATAGGCGATAGCAGGCGCTGGCTCTCGCTGGTGATCCATATGTTCGTACATCATACTGATGATCAGACATAAATATGCTTTCGTAGTCAGCTCATATGCAATCGGTCTACTCAAATTCACCTCCACAATCTGCTGCAACAAGCGCAACACATCCTGCTGCCATATGTCATGACCGCCGATATGCAGTAATGCATGTGTGTCTTGTGACAGCAGCGGGTCCAAATAACTCGCCTGAATCGTATCGTATGAGCTGCTATCCAGCAGCGACATGCCAAACACAATCGCTGCAAAGCTGCACACATGATCCTCAATCTGATACGCCGTATGCATCTCACCACTGTTCACAAAAATCGCTTCTCCTGCTTTCACTTCACAGCTAATCGCGCCTACCTGAAAGAGCGCCTTCCCTTCGGTAACGATAATAAACTCTGGCTCCTCATGCCAGTGACATTCCAAAATAATATCATCATGTAGATTGCCCATCTCATAAATGCTAACCGGATACATCAAACTACCATGAATCCGATCCTCACGCAGTCGATCACGTAATGGTTCAAAACTTTGCATAATATATTTCCCCCTGTTGATCCCATTCGCTTGTATATCAAAATTTTAATACTTTTTGTCAAAATAAAAGAAGAAAAGCGCTTTCTTAATCAATATCATTATACACATAGACGAACCACACAAACAAATTACAGCCCGATATACGGAACGACTTTTCTTTAAACCTCTAATTGAAGGCGAAAACGCCAGTTGAATGTGAGAAGGGATGAAAACGATGAAATTTACCGATGGCTACTGGATGACTCGAAAAGGCTACACGATGCAACACCCGATGGATATTCGCGATATCGTGCGTAAGGGCGATGAAGTGACTCTGTACGCCGCGACCAAGCGTATCGAACGTAAAGGAGATACATTAAACGGCACACTGCTCAAGGCGACACTCAGCTCGCCGATCCCGAATGTGATCAAAGTAACGTTTAATCATCATCGAGGCGGTGTTGTAGGGTCGCCACAGTTTGAGCTGGCATCATTGGATACGGCTATTGAGGTAGAAGATAACGAGCAACACCTCTCTTTCCAAAGCGGTGAATTGAAGGCAACCGTACAAAAAAATAAAGGCTGGAACATTAGCTTTGACTATGGCGATCGTCATCTGACAGGTAGCGTGCATCGCGGTCCCGGCTATATTAACGGCCCGGAAGACAGCGTATTTTTCCGTGAGCAGTTAGAGCTGGGTGTAGGTGAATACATTTATGGACTCGGTGAGCGTTTTACACCATTTGTGAAAAATGGACAGGCGGTAGATATCTGGAACGAGGACGGCGGTACGAGCAGTGAACAGGCGTACAAAAATATTCCATTTTACTTGTCCAGCCGTGGTTATGGTGTGTTCGTTAATCATCCAGAGCGCGTATCGTATGAGATTGCATCTGAAAATGTATCAAAGGTGCAATTTAGCGTCGAAGGCGAGACGCTGGAATACTTTATTATTGGTGGCAGCAATCCGAAAGAAGTGCTGGACAACTATACAACGCTGACAGGCAAACCAGCTCTGCCGCCTGCATGGACATTCGGACTGTGGCTAACTACATCGTTCACGACCGATTATGATGAAGCGACGGTGAATCATTTTGTCGATGGTATGGCAGAGCGTGACTTGCCATTGTCGGTATTTCATTTTGACTGCTTCTGGATGCGTGAATACCAGTGGTGTGATTTTAAATGGGATGAGCGTATGTTCCCAGATCCAGAAGGCATGCTAAAGCGTCTTAAAGACAGAGGCTTGAAAATCTGTGCCTGGATTAATCCGTACATTGCTGAAAAGTCGTACCTGTTTGACGAAGGCATGGAACATGGCTATCTGGTCAAGCGTGCGGATGGCAGTGTATGGCAATGGGATATGTGGCAAGCAGGCATGGCACTGGTCGATTTTACAAATCCGGCAGCAGTAGAGTGGTATCAATCCAAGCTGAAAGTGCTGATCGATCAAGGGGTCGATTCGTTTAAAACTGACTTTGGCGAGCGGATTCCGACAGATGTGGTGTATTATGATGGCTCTGATCCGGTTAAAATGCATAATTACTATACATTCCTGTACAACAAAGTCGTCTTTGAACTGCTGGAAGAGCAGCTTGGCGTCAATGAAGCGGCATTGTTCGCACGTTCGGCAACCGTAGGTGGACAGCAATTCCCGGTTCACTGGGGCGGCGATTGCTCATCCACATTTGAATCGATGGCCGAATCGCTGCGTGGCGGTTTATCGCTTGGTGTATCTGGCTTCGGCTTCTGGAGCCATGACATTTCCGGTTTTGAAATGACCGCTGCGCCGTCTGTATACAAACGCTGGGTACAGTTCGGTATGCTGTCGTCTCATAGCCGACTGCATGGTAATGAATCGTACCGTGTACCGTGGCTGTTTGATGAAGAATCGGTGGACGTCCTACGCAAATTTACCAAGCTCAAATGCAAGCTAATGCCGTATCTGTTCGATGCAGCCGTAACAGCGACCCAGCAAGGTGTACCGATGATGCGCCCAATGGTACTCGATTTCCATCACGATCTCGCTACCCATACACTGGATCGTCAATATATGTTCGGAGATTCGTTACTCGTTGCACCGATTTTCAATGAGCATGGCGAAGCATCTTACTATGTGCCAGCAGGCCAATGGACGAATCTGCTCACAGGCGATGTCGTAGAGGGCGGACGCTGGTTTCAGGAAACATACGATTATATGAACTTGCCCCTGCTCGTCAAACCAGGCAGTCTGATCGCTTTCGGTGCAGACGATAGCAAACCGGATTACCATTATGCTGATGGCTTGCAACTGCATCTGTTTGCATTAGCAGACGGCCAAACCGCCAGCGCACAGATCGTCAACATGGATGGCCAATCCGTAGGCAACGTAACCGCAACTCGCACTGGCAACATGATCGAATTCACCACAACCGGCTCCCTCACGAACTGGTCGATCGTGCTGCGCGGCATATCCAACGTAGCCTCCACGACAGGTGGTTCGTCCGCGACGAGTGAAGAGGGCACGATCATCACCGCAGATCAAGGTACAACTACGATTCGTATTGAGCTGTGATTTTAAATAAATATAGCCTCATAAATTGCAGTCGTCATAATAGGTATGAATCTATGAATCTATGAATCTATGAATCTATGAATCTATGAATCTATGAATCTATGAATCTATGAATCTATGAATCTATGAATCTATGAATCTATGAATCTATGAATCTATAAATCTATAAATCTATAAATCTATAAAGTAAATGGACAGCTTACTAAAACTAAATACAACACGAAAAGGCAGCTACTGCTCTATATGCAGGCTGCCTCTTTCGTATTGTATTTACATCGTCCAAAGAATGAAATCGTAAAAAAACTATCATTCTCTTACAAACTGTATAAAAGTTGAAATGAAAGAACGAATGTTCTAAGATAATAACAAACGCTATGCAAAGAAGTGCATATTGATTTTCCCGTTCATTGTTATGACCAACTGACACAAGGAGGCTTCATTATGAAACTGTATTCGATTCATTCGATCCGTACTAACAACTTTAAGGACACTGAAATGCTGGAAAAGATTCAAGACGTATGGCAGCAAGCGTACCGCCATCTGGAGGGCAAGCCTGCCACATTGTACGGCGTGTACCACGATTATGAGAACGATTACAAAGGCGACTACTCGCTAACGACAGCACTGGCTGAAAGCTATGATGGAGCGACAGAACTGGAACTGCCCGTTACTGCTGAATATCGCGTATTTGAAGCGGCAACGAGTGATGCGCAGGGGGTAATCCAGCAATGGAAGCACATCTGGCAACTGGAAGAGCAGGGTGAACTTAGCCGCGCGTATACATTTGACTATGAAAAGTATGAACCGGATGGCCGGATTACGATACATATTGCACTCGCTCCAGAACTAACGAGCGAGCCAAGTACGGACTCCGAGCAACCCGCATCGGTTTAAGCTGTAAGCGTAACGTGTAGATTAATGATTAGCAGAAAGGGTGCCGGTTTGTTTGCATCCCATCAAACGATAGGCACTTCTCTAATTACAAATAAAATACCTTTTATAAATAAAAATATCTTGTTAAACTACGATGTTGTACATGATCTGATCATAGATGTGCAAGCATAATTGACTTGCAGAGTAGAGGAAGCAACATCCAACTGATACAGAACAGCCAGCCTGTATCAAGTATACAGCCCACCAGCAAAACAGAACGCTAATGAAACAGACTACTCACAAAAAAAGCGGTAATCTCATTTGTAGTGAGATCACCGCTTTTTCTTTTATTCGTACATTTGCATAAACAACAATTACATCCATTTTAATCGACTTTAATATGAATCGATGGACTTTGCTGGGCAGGTGTCTTTTTGGCACGTACCATATAGATCGCACCAACTACGATATACACGATAATAAAAATGACCGAATAACGATACATCGATGTATAGCTAGTCGCACTCGCAATGGTACCTAGAATCATCGCACCCAGAGCGACGCCCAGATCAAGCGAGTTGAGGAACATGCCATTTGCCATCCCACGTTGATGCGGATTAACGACCTGAATCATCCATGTTTGCATTGTTGGTTGTAGCGCGCCCCAGCCCAGACCATAGCATAATGCAGCAGCGAGTAAGCCAAGTGTAGAATGCGCTAGAGAGAGCAATAGCAGGCCCGCGATTAACAATAGGGCACCTGGCACCAGCAATGCTTTTGGACCAAAGCGATCGTACAGCTTACCGGAGAAAGGACGAATCAAAATCACCGCCAGTGCATTAAACAGGAAAAAGTAACCCGGATTAGCAATATGCGCTTCACTACCGAACAGCGCGATAAAGCTAACCAATCCACCATAAGTGACAGACATTAGAAAATTAAGTAAGCTCGGTAGCAGCAGCTTGCGTTCAAAGCTTGACGTTTTACGCGATACAGAAGACGATGATGGTAAACCTGTAGCCGACTTAGGCACAATGTTCGTATGTGCTGCCTCGTGATCGGTAACGGTACTCCCTCCATCAGCAGATGGGAGTAAACTCGTTTTTACCACGGATGGATCAGCGGAGACAGTGTTCTGATTGGGTATATTCGAGGTAACAGTTGATTTGGCCCGATGCTTGCCTGATATTAAACTGTACGCAAGTGGGAACAGAATCATAATGAACAGCGAGCCGATAATCACAAGCGGTGTGAATCCGTACTGTTTCTCAATCCACATTCCAATCAGCGGACCCATCGACATCGAAATCGTCGTCGATAATCCAAAGTAACCCATGCCTTCGCCCATTCGATTACGTGGAATAATGTCCGATACCATTGTCGGGAACGTCGTACTGTACATCCCGAAACCAAAACCGAAAATAACACGCATAACGAGCAGCGCAATAATCGAAGCGCTAAAATAATAACCAACCGTTCCAAGCAGTGCTATTGCCAGCCCACCAAACAAAATGAGATTACGTTTACCAAGCTCTAACGCTTTGGCGGAAAATAAGCGCGATACGATAGCCGATAATGCCATCAAACTTGTACACAGACTGACATAAAAGTCACCGGCATTAAAATGCTCCCTCATATAGAGCGGGAGCGAGGACAGAATCATATGCAGATTCAAAAATACGAGCAGATTACATGCGGTCAACACCAGAAATTCTTTCGTCCACAGACGTGCTACCGGGCCTTTTTTAGCTCCAGCGGTCGCCTGTGAGGGGATAGATGTATTCGTTTGTTCCATATTGTAATTCTCCATTTCTTCTAAAATACACGGTTGCTTGAGCTTTTTGCTTCAAGCTTATGCGGCTGCAAACTTAAGATGGTTCTAAACGTGAACGCAGTTCATGCAGTAATTGGCTGAGCTGCTCCATATGCTCCGGTGTGATCAGCTTCGTCATTTCCTCATTATGCTGTGCTTCCAGTGCATGCACTTTTTTCATCAGCTCGCGTCCAGCTTCATTAGGATAGACGAGGAAAGCACGCCGATCATGCCGATCAATTTCTTTTTGAATCAGTCCTTTGCGGTGTAGCACATCCAGAATGCGCGCAGTCGTCGGCTGATCTTTATAAGCATAAGTAGCCAGTTCCTTCTGATTCATACCTTCCTGTGCGCAAACATAATACAGTATGCCCCACTGTTCGGGTGTAATATCATACTCTTTTAATCGGGCAGCAAACATATTACTCACTCTGCGATACGTACTACCTAGCAGAAAACCGATTGAATCCAGCTCTTGCATGGTCATTCATACAGCTCCTTTCCCCACTTAAGCAATAAACTCATCGTCATCCATTACGGTTCGGATAATTAGTTGTTAATGCAATTATAATTAATGCAACTAAAATTTGCAATAAAAAAAGCGGGAATCGTGTAGATTCCCGCGTGGTGTGTGGTTTCATAAATGAAGCGTGATCTCTCATTCCTGATTACGTTCACTTCCTACAAATCGTAAAAAGTAAATCAGGGCAGGTTCATCGGCTTCTTATTTTGTGTTAGCTTCTTCTTTTACTTGTTCTTTTGCTTGTGGAACACTTTCCCAGTCTTTCAGGAAGCGCTCAATACCGCTGTCAGTAAGAGGGTGTTTCCACAGTGTAGGAACGAGTGTACCTGGGATTGTAGCGATGTGCGCGCCAGCCAGAGCTGCTGCTCTTACATGCTCCAGGTTACGGATACTTGCTGCAATGATTTCGGATTTCAGACCGTAAGTGTCAAGGATTTGACGCAGGTCGCGAATCAGTTGCATACCGTCGATACCGATATCATCCAGACGACCTACGAATGGGCTAATAAAAGTAGCGCCAGCTTTAGCAGCCATCAGGCCTTGAGCTGGAGTGAAGATCAGCGTTACGTTTGTTTTGATGCCTTCTTTGGAAAGCTGATTACAAGCGTACAGACCTTCTTCAGTCATTGGCAGCTTGATAACGATGTTTGGAGCCCATTTTGCGATTTCGTGAGCTTCTTTCAGCATTCCTTCAGCGTCAAGGCTAACAACCTCAGCACTTACAGGACCATCGATGATCTCACAAATTTCGTCAATAACATCTTTAAAAACGCGGCCTTCTTTGGCGATCAGGGAAGGGTTTGTTGTTACACCATCCACGATACCGAGACGAGCGATACGTTTGATTTCGTTAAGGTTACCTGTGTCTAAGAAAAATTTCATTGCTCTCTTCCTCCTCAAAATAGATATATATGGTTTTGCCCTAGCATAAGGCAACTTGCCAGCGACAATACACCAGTGCAATCGGGATATGCATATGTGTACATTACCCATTAACACCCATATGTACACCCGATGCCGGATGTTTATTTGTGCGTACAAATTGCTTGACACAAGCTGCGATATTCTGCGAGCAGAATAGGGGCGTGCCGGTAAATCTCACGCTTCAAACCGCAAACGTGAAATTCGCTATATTTAGTTTTTACCACAATTCCAAACAACATACAATGGGGTGAGTCTTGTTTAACCTGCGCTTTACAATGAAGCAAAGATAAACCCAAACCAATATGTTGATTTTTACAAAGTGAGAAAACTAGATATGGTATAAAAATCACGATTATGAATGTCAAAATGAGTCTTTCAAAAAAACTAAAAAATTTTATAGATAACGCTATCCATTTACATCTGATTTATATTTGTTCCACAACAGATGAGCAAGCAGACGCATAGTAAGAAAGATAAAGAAGCAAATTCATATCGCTTACATACTAGAGAGATGATCGAGCTACATCTCCATTCCTTGCATGAAAAATGATCCTTGTACATCGTATTACGAAAAATAAATTTGTATACTATTCAAAATGGGAGTGAATTGGTCGAAATAAATTAAGTAAGTGTATGGATTACGGACGAGCAGAGCGATCGGTTTAGGATACAGTAAGTTTTGCACATCGTCTTCATCATGCATATCCGCCTCATCGGCATAACGATTTGGGATGTCAAACCCATAACGATAGATGCCCTATTATCTGTTAACTAATAGTTTGCAGATAGACAAGGAACAACAAGCTAAAACAACAGGAGTGATATGATAATGACTCAACAAGGTTATGGTAAAAGCGATGCAAAAGCGATTGAAAACGTGAGTATCGTCGATATGGTAATTGAAAGTATGAAGTATTTTGAACATGTCGTTGGAGATGATCTGATGCTAGGCGTAACCGACTTGCATGAGTTCAAATATTACAAGCCAGCAAAGGAACTTGATCTTGGCCTTCGTCCAGGTACACCGATTGCGAAAGATGATCCGAACCTGAACAATGCCTTGAAAAATGGTATTGTCACGGTGAACCGGGTGCCTGCATCTGCTTATGGTTTCGAGCTGGATGCGACATCAGTACCACTGAAAGATAGTCAAGGCAACATCGTAGGCGCGATTGCTTCAGCGTACACATTGCAGCACAATACGTTTATGGCGAACGTGACCATTGACATTGAAAGCATTAGCAAACAGCTTAGCGATATGGTACAACTGCTGGCAGCGCAATCTCAGCAATTGTCGGCGACAGCTAGCCAGATTCAAGCGAACACAGGTAAAGCGGTAGAGAACTCCAAAGAAGTCAATCAGGTAACAGGGTTTATCCGCGAAATCTCGGAACAGACGAATTTGCTTGGTCTGAACGCTGCGATCGAAGCGGCTCGTGTTGGTGAAGCAGGTGCAGGCTTTGGCGTTGTTGCGTCCGAGGTACGTAAGCTGTCCGTCGATACAAAAAATGCAACGCAAAACATCGAAAGCTCACTTGGCAGCGTCCAACAATCGATTTTACAAATGGAGCGAGAAATGTCTGCTGTAGCGGATTCTTCCACAGAGCAAGCCAGACTTGTGAATGAATTTAGCGAGCTGGTAGATAAGCTAAACAGTGTGAGTCATGACTTTAAAAACTTCATGGAAGTATTCCTGAATTCTCGTTTGTAATGGAAATATTTCTGAATCCTCGTCTGTAATCGTAATTAGGTGGCGGTGGAAATGATTTAGAAGTGCTTCATACGATATCAACGACACGAAGCTGAAGATAGGAATGACACGAAGCTAAATAAATAGATAAAGAAACGGTCACCATGGTCGTGATGATGCCGTTATGTTGCGATGATACGGTTATATAAATATACAGGCATAGCAGGCAGCAAGCTTCAAGCGAAGCGAGCAGCTGTCCGCTATGCCTATTTGTGTTTGCTCTATTTGTAATACAGAAACGTGCTGTTTTTGACAGCGGCGCTCGTTTTTTCGATAATAGGTACAGAGATGTTCAGGTAACGATGTGTTGATCATTGTTTATAAAATAAAACGAAAGGAGCGCCCCCTATGAGCAAGATTTTTCATAATGATTGGGCAGGGGTGCTTGAGCCGGAGCTGGAGAAGCCCTATTATCAGGAGCTGCGACGCTTCCTTGCTCAAGAATACCGTTCGACGACGATCTATCCTGATATGTATGATATTTACAATGCGCTTCATTACACGCCATTGTCCGAGGTGAAGGTAGTCATTCTGGGGCAGGACCCTTATCATGGCCCTGGACAGGCGCATGGTCTAAGCTTTTCGGTAAAGCCTGGCGTTGCGATTCCACCATCGTTGCAAAATATTTATGAGGAGCTGCATGCCGATCTTGGTTGTATGGCGCCACGTCATGGTTCGCTTGTGCACTGGGCGCAGCAAGGCGTTTTGCTGCTAAATGCCGTGTTGACTGTACGTCGTGGACAGGCTGCTTCGCATCAAAATAAGGGCTGGGAGGCGTTCACGGATCGTGTAGTGGAAGCGGTCAATCAGCGCGAAACGCCTGCGGTGTTCATTTTGTGGGGCAGTCATGCTCAGCGTAAAGGGGCAAATATTGATCGCAGTCGTCATTTTATTATTCAGTCACCTCATCCAAGTCCGTTGTCCGCTCATCGCGGATTTCTAGGCAGTCGTCCTTTTTCGCGTGCAAATGAATTTTTGCAGCAGCAAGGGATGCAGACGATCGATTGGTGCGTGCCCGCAGAACCCGTGGAAAAGAGCGATTCGCAGCGGTGAGCATTATCGATGTTTGACGCTATACAGACGTGGTGGTGAATGAATGCTTCGGTAATGGTTTCAGTACGAAGTCACGCTGACTCGCTTACATAGGTATCCTGATGAAGTTGCTGTTATATGATTAGGTTGTGCTTTATGTTAATTGTGTTTTATCTTAATGAGGTTTCATCTTAATTATGCTTGATGTTGATTGCGATCGATCTCCGTTATGCTCAAGCTAGTATGTTTAACCTGACAAAAAGAGATAATAATCTTGCGAAAATGGTATATCTCCATGTGCACATGCAATCATCAATCATAATCACGTAGCGTTGCGCTTCATCAAGATCCATCAATTTTAACGGAAACAGGTGGATTTTTACACCATGTAAGCGTTACAATTATAAAGGTTTAACGAAGCCTTGATCCGTGGTACGATAATAGTCGATTCGACCTATAAGGAGGACTTGTTCAGTGGAATACCGTGTAGAGAAAGATACGATTGGTGAAATTCAGGTTCCTGCCGATAAGCTGTGGGGAGCACAAACACAGCGCAGTAAAGAAAACTTCAAAATCGGTGGCGAGAAAATGCCGGTTGAGGTGATCTATGCTTTTGCCATGCTGAAAAAAGCAGCCGCACTAGCGAATGAGCAACTGGGTAAGCTTTCTGCCGATAAAGCAGATGCGATTGTCCAAGCAGCAGACGAAATTATGACAGGACAATGGAATGAGCACTTCCCGCTCGTCGTATGGCAAACAGGAAGCGGAACGCAGTCCAATATGAACGTGAACGAAGTCATCGCTCATCGCGGTAATCAACTGCTGGAGCAAGGCGGCAAAAGCGATCGTCTGCATCCAAATGACGATGTGAATATGTCACAAAGTTCCAACGATACGTTCCCAACTGCACTACATGTAGCCGGTGTACTGGCAGTCGAAAATGAACTGTTGCCTGCGATTACAAAGCTACAGGATACATTGATAAGTAAATCTAAACAATTTATGAATCTGATCAAAATTGGCCGTACACATTTGCAGGATGCCACTCCACTTACACTCGGTCAGGAAATTAGCGGCTGGGAAGCGATGCTGCACAAAACGAGCCGTATGATCCTGCACAGCTCCAGCGAAATGAAAGAGCTGGCCATCGGTGGTACAGCGGTAGGTACAGGTATTAACGCGCATCCGGACTTTGGTCGCCTTGTTGCTGAAAAGATCGCTGATATGACAGGTAAAATGTTCGTATCCGCACCAAACAAATTCCATGCACTCACAAGTCATGACGAAGTGGTGTATGCACACGGCGCTCTGAAGGCGCTGGCAGCCGATCTGATGAAGATTGCCAATGACGTACGCTGGCTAGCAAGTGGCCCTCGTAGCGGTCTGGGCGAGCTTACGATCCCTGCTAATGAACCCGGTAGCTCGATCATGCCAGGTAAGGTAAATCCAACGCAATCCGAAGCGATGACGATGGTTGTGACGCAGGTGATGGGTAATGATGCAACGATTGGTTTTGCAGCGAGTCAGGGTAATTTTGAGCTGAACGTATTCAAGCCAGTTATTATTTACAATTTCCTGCAATCGGTACGTTTGCTGACCGATTCCATCATTTCGTTCAATGATCATTGTGCGGTAGGTATCGAAGCAAATGTGGACAAAATCCAGTTCAATCTGGACAATTCCCTGATGCTCGTTACAGCACTCAATCCGTACATCGGTTATGAAAATGCAGCGAAAATCGCCAAGCATGCACATAAGGAAGGATTGTCCTTACGCGAAGCAACGCTGCAAAGCGGTCTGCTAACCGAGGAGCAATTTGATGAATATGTTGTACCTTCCAAAATGATTCATCCTAAAGCGTAACAGCATAAAAGTATTGAATGATAGATGATAGATGATAGGTGTAAGGTGTAAGAACGCTATCCGTTTAGTACAATAGAGCGGAAGCGTTCAGACTCATCCTCCTATTCGGCAGATGCACAAACGAACAGATAATAAGTACACCAATAGACAGCAGGTACACTAATAACAGGCAAGCTAAACGAGCGTATACATGGCGATCGTGCGGCTTGCCTGTTTATTTTGTTACAAAATAGCTAACGCTGAGACAATATAAGTGAATAGAAGTGAAAGGACACGACACAATCTGCTCACAATCGCTTGCCAAAAGGCGAAACGTGCTATACAATGACTACATTAATTGATAATGATTATCATCTTCAATTAACAGGAGCAGCTGAACGAAATAAAATGAACAAAAACGAACATCAATGGACGTAAGCCGGTCATTACACGTAAGCGTCGCTGAATGCCACTCTGTTTAAGATGAATTCTATGGATCAACGGATCGAGCAGTATTTGTGTTGAACGGGAAAATCATTCATACCGAGGGCGCGGTATAGATCATAGCCGGGTATCGCTCGGCTAATTCGTATGGTGTACACCATAGAAGGAGGGGTTTGATGAGTATCTTTTCCGGGCATCTCGCACATTTGAGCGAGCAGTTGCAATATGATCCTTCCGTGCTGGCGCTTCTGCTGGCAGGAGAGGAAGCAAGTTATAGTGGAGCAGCTGGAGCCGAATTGAATGTAATTGTTGTCGTTTCTGATCAGGAGTTTGAAGAGCGTCTACAGGATGGACGCCTCCATTATAAAATGACAGATCCAGCTATAGGAGCAGAGACGGTCACAGGTCGATACATTTCTCCGCGCTATTTGGAAAAGATAGCACGAGCAGGCAGTGAGCCAGCACGCTTTGCCTTTATGGGAGCAGTCATTGTATTTTCGCGTCTGCCTGAATTACGGACGATGCTGAATGAGATTACGGAATATCCGCTGCATTTGAAGCAGGCGAATATTAATCGGTTTTATGCACAGTTTGAGGCATGGTATCAGGAGTGTAAACGTGCGCTCGTTCAACAGGAACATTATGTATTGCACCAGTCGATTATGAATCTGCTGCTATTTGGAGGGCGTTTAATCCTCGCACACAATGAGATGCTCTATCCTGGACAAAAGTTGCTTGTACATATGCTCCAGCATGCTCGCCGCAAGCCAGAGCAGCTGTTGTCGTCCATGCAGTCCCTTATGGTAACACCATCTGAGACTTGTCTGGAGCGCCTGTATCGACAAATTCGAGACTATCGCAACTGGGTCAATGAAGAGCTAAACTGGACAGACTATGCGATGATGGACAATGAAATGCAGTGGCTGCGTCAAAGTGTGTCTGTGGGCGACATCTAATACTAGATTAGGGTGTGCACGCAAACTGTTTTACTCAGGTATCCGACACTCCGAGAAAAATAAGGGGACAGATTCCGATCTCGCACAGGAATGTATGCAGTAGAAGAGCATGGTAGATTCCTGTGCTCAACACTGTAAGATATGGTGCCTCGCAAAAATCACTTTTTTATTGCACTCTCTATTAGCAATTCACTAACACTAGAAGTCGTGCTTACCCTTTATTTCCTTTCCGCAGTGAAGTGCTGCTTACACCTATACAAGTTTGCGTAAACGTCCTAGTTTTGCATGAAAATAACTCTACATGAAAAGCCGAGCGTTCTCTATCACATGATGGAGCACGCTCGGCTTTGTTATATCGTGTACAAATTATGATTTGATTTCAGTGTTAGTGATGTTCTAACACGAGGTACAATGAAAAGGATTTTTGCAAAGCAAAATATTGTACTGCTTTAGTGTTAGTGATGTTCTAACACGGGGTGCAATGAAAAGGATTTTTGCAAAGCAAAATATTGTACTGCTTCAGTGTTAGTGATTGCCTAACACGGGATTCAGTGAAAAAGATTTTTGCAAAGCAAAATATCGCACTATTCAGCTTACGGTTATTACTTATTTAGCTTACATTTGCAGGTAGCGCATAGTGATTGGATAAGACGGTTTATTCAGGTTCTTTTGAGAAAAGTGTTAGTAGATCGCGACAATATTATTTACTGCTAACCCCATCAAATACATGCTGGAAGCTGATCATACCGTTACCATATACATTGTCTCTGCCAGGTGTACCAAGATCGATGCTGTTTTGCTCGATCAGACTACGTAGCTGGTCATTCGTCAATTGGGGGTAAGCTTGTTTCAATACAGCGGCCATGCCGCTTACGAATGGAGCAGCGACAGAAGTGCCGTCACGTAGTTCATATTTGCCTGTACGAGCTGTACTTACGATATGCACACCAGGTGCGGTCACATCGACTTCAGCGCCTGTAGCAGAGAAGGATGGACGGGATAAGCTATCATCGATAGCGGCTACAGCGATCACATTGTTAGCTTTAGCTGGGAATTGAACGGTATCGTCTTGTACATTGTTTGTTCCTTTATTGCCAACAGCGGCGATGAGCAATATGCCTTGATCATGAGCGGTTTGCAGCATTTGTTGAACAGCTGGTGAAGCTTGTGGGAAAGCGATCGACATATTTACGATATCCATTTTATTTTGAATGGCCCAGTTGAGACCTTCAGCTAGTTGCTCTGTCGAGCCATTGCCTTGATTATCCAAAATTTTCACCGCGTACAGGCTAGCATCGGGCGCTTCACCGATCAGCCCTTTACCGTTGTTTTGTGCCCCGATAACGCCCGCAACGAATGTTCCGTGTCCATTATCATCTGCATAAGAAGAAGTGTAATCGACAACCGATACACCACCGGCGATCTTCAGATCAGAGTGGTTAGAAATGCCGGTATCCAGAATAGCAACTTTAACACCTTTACCAGTATAGCCTTTTTGCAAAGCTAGCTGAGCATCGACAGTACCATAACCCCAGGATGCTTGTTCATTGCCCTGTACGGTAATCGCTTTGACATCAGGTGTAAACGATTGTGCTGCTGAAGCATACGTAATGGTCGGTTCAATGCTGACGATGCCAGAAGTATGAGAGAGCTGTTCTTTTTGCTCATCATTTAAGCTTAAAGCTGCCATATCCAGATGATTGAAAAATTCGGTATGTCCGAATCTGGCAACATCAGTAATCGCTTCTTTCGCCTGGATCGTAGCGTATTGAACGAGATAGCGTTGCTCGTTAGATGTATGATTAGAATAATAAAATCCTACAAATGCAGCGGATAAAATAGGAATTAGAATGGTTGCAGATAAAGTCGACTTTTTCCAGGTTTTAAACATATTAAGACTTTTCATTAGTCAAGTAGCTCCTCAAAGTTATGGGTAAAAAGATTTAAGACTTATTACCCAATATTCATGTTATTAATCAGTATTTTCTATTAAATTATACCTTTTTTCGACATGATAAGCAATAAATAATATTTTTTGTAATAATTTGTCGTATTATGTAGAAATAAAATAGTTTAAGATAAGAAAGTAGTCTGAATGAAACGCCAACTGGTTATAATGAGAAGTAAACTAAACGTTTATTGGCTAGTTTGTACAAAAAAGTAGATGCAGAAAAGAGTACAATCACATTTCTATCGCTAATATTTTATAAATCAAGCTAAAATCTGCCTACTTTATATGTACATCATACATGTTCAGCAATATCAGATATAAATGAGCATTAGACATGTAGTTTGTTAGTTAGCATTGAGCAAACCAAGCTGGTGTATAGAGTTAAAACAAGTATAGCGTTACTGATGCTAGCATTGCTAAGGATAGAGTTACTAATGATACAGTTACTAATGCTTTATCGTTTATAACGAGACGTCAATAATCATTCATATGCATCGGACTGCGCTCATTTCGTTGAATGAGGGTGTTATCTATAACTATATCCTAAAAGGCTCCTTTGATTATAACCGCTAGGAGCCTTTCAGGTATATCCTTATCACTCAGATGATGAATGATAAAAATGAATCATGTTCGATTACGTAGCGCATACCATTATATATGAATCCTATGCTGCTCTATTGCCGCCTATCAAGTAGCACTCTACATCATCAGGCATTCAAAGAGCGAGAGGAAACCGGCTCATTTGTTAACGGGTTTTCTAGTTTCGTGCTCGAGCTTGTCGAATCCGTTAATGGCGTGGGAGCAGGGAAGTAGCCAATACCTGCTGCATAATCCAGCATTGCACGAATAAAGCTCAGATCAGGCGCAACACAGGTGATGCCATCTTGCTCCAGACGCGCTGCTGTAAGAGGGTTGGCAAGACGATATGGTGATTGACGTGCACCATCACCTTCAAGCTGTGCCATTGCGAGCTGCATCGCCTCAGCAGGTTTACGAATCGAACTATCTAGCAACCAGTTATGGTAAGCCTCTGGACGCAGTTGCTCAACAGCATACCCTGCTTCGTTAATAAGTTCAATCAGATCACTGTACAGCAATTGCTGTGGATTACAAATATGGAAAATGTGGCCTGCTGTGTCCCGCTGTAGTGCCAGATGGACAATGGAGCGTCCTGCATAATCGATCGGTGTAAAGTCCATCCATTGATCGACAGCAGGTGCTTTTTCTAACAGCAGCATCGCTTTGATCATACGGTACATGGCGTTGCTATCGATATTGCGCTGGAAGCTGCCGCTCATCGAATGACTGGACAGATTACCGGCACGGTAAATATTAACGGCAAGTCCTTGTTCTGCTGCTTGCAGCACCAGTTTCTCACCTTCCAATTTACTGTTCGTATATACATTTTCAGCACGCAGTGAATCTGGAATCGTACCTGCTTCAACGACCTGCTGCCATTTCCCTTCCAGCGACAGGTCTTCCGGAATCCCCATCGTCGATACGAAGTGGAAACGAATTCCTTTGCGTACAGTTGCTAGCTTCAATAGCTCATTCGTTGATAAAATGTTCGCTTTACGGAAATGCTCTGGGTCTCCGAAGTGACGTACATCTGCTGCACTATGAATGATCGCATCCATATGTTCAGCAAGTAACGCATGATCCGCTTCGTTAATGCCGAGTCCAGGTTGCTCCAGATTACCTTCGATTACTGTGACACGCTCGTCAAAGCCGGTCAACATATTGCGTCCAAAATAAAGCTCCATTGTCGATTTGAGACGATCCATGCTGCTGGCATTGCCGGATTTACGTACAAGGGCATAAATATGTGCCTCACTACGCTGTAACAGCTCATACAGTAAATAAGAACCAAGATAGCCTGTTCCGCCTGTGAGCAATACACCTTTTGTAGGTTGTAGCATCTCCTGAGGTTCAGTGACATGCACACGTTCTGGAAATTCAACCAGATCAATAAGTTCGCCGGATGGTGTAAATGGCAGCAGATCTGCCTGACCACCGCCAGGAAGCTCCGCACGGGCTGCAAGTGCAGCGATCGTTTTGCATTCGAAGAAATCAGCAATTTTAAGACCCGGATAATCCGCTTTGAGCAGAACCAGTACATGGATCACATGCAGAGAGTCGCCACCGATCGAGAAAAAGTCATCGTGAATACCGATTTGTTCGCGATTCAGCACCTCAGACCATGCTGCGGCAATACGTTTTTCGATATCGGTTGACGGAGCTACATAACCTGCGGCTTGCTCGGCAAGCTCGATATTTGGATAATTAATCAGCTTCTTACGCTCCGCTTTGCCGGTAGGAGAAATGGGGATCTCATCCAGCTGGCATACAAACTTCGGTACAAAGTACGAAGGCAAGCGATCTGCCAAAAACTGCTTGATTACCGCTGGCGACAATTTGCTACCATCACTTGTTGTAAAATAGGCAACCAGCATATTTTGATTGGACGCATCTTTTTTGGCAACGACGACAGCATCCTGAATCGCTTCGTATTTGTTCAGATTGTCTTCGATCTCACCGATTTCGATCCGATGACCACGAATTTTAATTTGAGAATCGCGGCGGCCTACATATTCGATCGTTCCATCAGGCAACAACTTGGCTAGATCGCCCGAACGATACAGCTTTTCGCCTTCCATATGTGGATGAGGGACGAACGCAGCTGCGGTTTTGTCCGGTTGATTCAAATAACCTTTCGCGATGCCAACTGTGGAGATGTACATTTCGCCAGGCACACCGACCGGGCAAGGCATTTGCTGATCATTCATAATCCATACTTCATAATTGTTGATCGGACGTCCGATGGGTACATTCACAATATGTGGTGGCAGCGCATCGCTTACTTTGTGCATCGTAGCGCAAACGGTACATTCCGTCGGGCCGTAAGCATTCACGACATGTACAGGCTGATTGATCTTCTGCTGGAATGCACGTACACGCTCACCGTATAAGGCTTCACCAGCTACAGCAAGCAAACGCAAGCTATGCAGGCGATCGTAGCCTTCCGGTGACAGATAAGCGGATAGTTGATTAAAGAAGACGGTAGGAAGTGCTGTCACAATCGTGGTCTGTGTACGCTCGATCGCTACGGCGAACTCTTCAATCGATACACGCTCATCCGCATCAAGCATGTACATATGCGCACCGTGGAACAGAGGTGCAATCGTATCCCATACGGAACCATCAAAACTATAGCTGGCAAATTGAGCCATAATGTCCTGTGGTACGATCTCGAATTGTTCATTGAGTACCTGGCCCAGATTCACAACGCCGCGGTGAGCGATCAATGTGCCTTTTGGCTTGCCGGTCGAACCGGATGTGTAGATCACGTAAGCAAGATCATCCGGCAGTACGCCGATTTCAGGATTATAGGGAATCACTTCATCTGAACGAATCGATTCAAGCGGAACGATACCACGCAAAGTCGATATGCCCGCAGTGAGTTCGTGTACTTTATGATAATGTTCGTTTTGTGTAAGTACGAAGGCAGAACGTGTATCCTGTACGATATAATGGTTGCGATCATCAGGATGCGCAGGATCAACCGGTACATACACACCACCCGCTTTCATAATACCGAGTAGGCTGACCACACTGTACAGACTGCGATCCAAAAACATGGTGACGAATTCGCCTTTACGAAGTCCTTTGGATAACAGATGATGTGCAATCTGGTTGGCCTGCTCATTCAATTGTGTATACGTCCACGTAGTCTCACGGAAGCTGATCGCAGGGCGATCTGGATGCTGAGCTGCTGCTTGTTCAAATGCACTATGAAACGTCAATTCGTTGTTATAAGGTGCGTTTGTATGATTAAGAGCAGCATACAACACTTCATCCTCGGCATTCAAAATGTTCACAGCACCTACAGGCAGCTGTGGATTAGCAAGTAATGCTTCTAACAAACGAATGTAGTAGGTCGAGAAGCGAGCAATCGTTGCCGGTTTAAACAGAGAGTCATTATATTCCACCACCATCGTCAATGAAGAAGGGTGCCGTTCAATCGTCCAATTGATCAGTTGTCCACGTTGCGCAGGGATCGTCTGACCAAAACTAAACATCGTTTCAGCTTGAACCCGTTGTCCGGACTTTCCTTCTTGGAGCTGAGTATAGACCTGCTGGACGATCATTTCGAAGGCAGGAGACTCTTCAAAAGACATAGAGACGGGGAAGGTTCCTTTATTGGAAGCAAACAAAACGGCAGTTTCATATTCAGCTGACATGCGATGAAGCCAGCCTAGATAAGCAGCAAGCAACAGGCTTTGTTGTTGCAAACCAGCTTCAAGACGTAATACATAACTAGCAATCACCTGGCCCAGATCAAAGCGATGAATCGCAAATGTATCTTTTTGGTGTTGACGGGCATGATCAAGCGGGATTTGCAGAGCTGGAAGTTGGATCGGCTTATCAGCTGGGAAAATATTTTCTGGTGAGGACATCATGATCTCTCCTTTAAATTGAAGTCAATGAACGACAGGTTGTAATAAGCACAGTTGAAAAGAGAGTTGCGTTGTTACATTTTGTTTCATATAAACCTATGATGATATGTTTTCTATCGCACGCCTGTAGAAAAGAAATGCCTTCCAGCGCAATGTGGAGGGCATTCTTTTCCCTGGCTGTACAGGAAAACGATGAATTCAATTACGGTCTGATACGGTCTGACTTGATTGATCTACTCTCTTTTAATCTGCTTTACGAACATGGAAATGGGAGATCAATTCTTGCAATTGCTCAGCCATATTGGACAGCTGATTCGCTGCATCCGACGTAGAAACGACGGTTGCTTTTTGACCTTCCAGGTTTTCGGATACTTTGTTACTGTTGGCAGCAGCGACATTCGCTGTTGTTCTCAGGTTTTCTGTTGTAGCAGCCATTTCTTCCGTTCCGGCAGAGATTTGCTGGGTTGCACTGGAAATATCCTGGATTTGCTCGGTTACTTTTTTGGTTGCAAGGTGAATTTCGGCAAATAGTTTGCCAGTTTGATCGGCAATAGACATACCGTGTTCCACTTCGGTTGTCCCTTTTTTCATTGAATTTACAGCATTTTTAATCTCGTTTTGAATCTCAACGATCAATGTACTGATCTGGTTCGCAGAGTCAGCTGATTGTTCAGCTAGCTTACGTACTTCACCAGCAACAACGGCAAAGCCTTTACCATGCTCACCTACACGCGCGGCTTCAATCGATGCGTTCAGGGCAAGCAGGTTCGTTTGACCGGAGATGCCTGTAATGATACCGAGAATATTACCAATTTCCTGTGAACGACTTTCCAGCAATTCAACTGCTTGAGCGGTTTGATGCACAGAAGTGGAGATCATCGCCATCTGGTTCGTCACTTCGCTTACGATCTCATTACCATGTGCTGACTTTTGCTCCATAGCGAAAGCTTCATCCGAAACGGTGGAGGAGTTTTTCGCGATCGTGCTAATAACGGTAGACACTTCGTTCATCGCTTTAGCTGTTTCTTCCGTAGCTGCTTCCTGGTATCTCATACCATCTGCAATATCCTGTACGCTATTGGCCAGGCTAAGTGAGCGGCTACTGTGATCAGATGCACTATCCATCAACATCTTCGCAGATTCGGTAACTTGCTTGGAAGCGGATTGTACATTAACGATAACGCTGTTCATTTTCGCGACCATCTCATTGAATTTCTGGTTGATAATACCGAGGTCGTCTTTACCAGTTTTGATATGAATATCCAGATTTCCTTTGCTGACTTCTTCAATCCCACGAATCAACTCACGAATTGGAGATAGTGTACGGCGTACGATGAAGAATTGCAGTACAAAGATGATAATCAGGAAAATAACCATAATTGTAATTCCGCGAATAAGTAGCTGATGCAGACCATCCGGTACGGCGCTAGCATCTACGTCGACACCAAAGTATGCAAAAATCTTACCGCTCGAATCTTTAATTGGGTACAGGATCGTTGTCCACAGACCAAAATCATCGCTATAAAAGCTAGTGAAAGTCGTTTGGCCAGTTTTCAGCATTTCTTGAATACCTTCTACAATTGTTTGCGGTTGCTCGTACATATCCCCGATATTCACTTTGCCTTCTTTGAGGGCTTCCATCAATTTGGTTGGTACGGCGACAAGTTGTGTACCATTGCCGTTTTCCAGCTCTGTGCCAAACACATAAGCCTGTGCAATGTTCGGATTGTATTTATTCACATTGTCCAGATAGGCACGCAGTTCGCTTTGTACAGTGCCTTCGTAGCTTTTTTCAGTCATGGCTTGTTGGACTTGCTGAGGTGTAATTCCTTGCGCAAACGTATCGGTGACCGCTTGAATTTGCTGATGAAGCTGATCGATCAAAATGGAGCGCTGTGTGATATAACTGCTGACGAGCAGGATGACACCAATTAAAACGATACTAATTGCTGAAATGATCAGATTTTTTGCAACAAATGACAGCCTACCTATTTTCTTCAATGATATTCACTCCTGTAGTAAGTATAGAATGGGTTTAGGCACTGAACAATTGTTCAGTGGCCATTTCCGACAACTTGCAAGACTTAGCAAATTAGGTATTTTGGATTATTTTTCCGTATGTAAGAATTAGTATTACCTTAAAAATAAAGGTAAAATTTTTCCTTATACTAGAAAATAAATCTCTATATTGCAAGCCAGCACACAAATGTATTGTCGGAATTTGTAGGCAGTTATGTTATAGCATTGCGAAAATTTTTCAGGATATGCGCCGCTGATTGGAGTGTAGTTCTTTTAGACTATTAGCATATACCCTGAAAAATCCGACTTGAAACATTTCAAGTTAATTTTGTAAAATATAAAAAATTACATGTTTTGACACGATTCGCGCAGAGCGATTTGCTTTGTAATTCTGAAATACATGGGATAAAATATAAAATGGGACGTATTCACGTATGATAGTTGCCCTGAGGAGAATCAAGTACCCATTCCAGCATGATCGACATATCTTCAAGCCGGGCAAGCTGCTGATGTAATGAGGTGTAGGCAGCAACTTCGGGTGTGAGTGTGGAGAGACGTGTGCGTAAATTCATTTTTTGCATAGTAAGCTCATGTAGCTTAGCCTTGATTTGATCTTCCGTTCGCATAAGGCAGGCTCCTTTTCAAATTGGGAATGGATTGTGATGGAGATAGTGTGTATTCGCCAGTTTCAGTATAGTTCAATTAATGCAGGAAATCCATGTATGCATTCGTATTCTAATACATAAAAAGTCATACATGTCAGAACTAGAATGTTATTCTTCTTCTGATCGATTGGAAAGGTAATATGGTTGTTAGCTGAAGGGATAGCCAAAGGGACGAAAAATCTGAACGATGGAGTGAATGATACAATGAATATTAAGCAACTGGCTGCTGAAAAAGCAGTAGATTGGGTAGAGGATGGCATGACGATCGGACTGGGTACAGGTTCAACGGCAGTCTATGCGATTCGTAAAATTGGCGAATTAGTACAGCAAGGTATGCGTATCCAGGCGGTAGCTACCTCTGTAGAATCAGAAAAGCTGGCACGTGAGCTGTCGATTCCCATTTTGCCATTTGCTGAAGTGGGCATGATTGATCTGACGATTGATGGCGCAGATGAAGTGGACCCGGATTTGAATCTGATCAAAGGTGGCGGCGGTGCGCTATTGCGTGAGAAGATTGTCGCTACACGTAGTCGTCAGTTGATGATTGTAGCCGGCGAGAACAAAGTGGTGAAGCGTCTGGGCGAGTTCCCCTTACCGGTAGAAGTCGTTACTTTTGCCCATGAATGGACGATAGAGAAACTGGCAAGTCTGGGCTGCACCCCTGTATTGCGAAAAAAAGAAGATGGCGATGTGTTCGTTACGGATAATGGGAATTATACGGTCGATTGTCATTTTAAAGAGATTCTGAATCCGGCACGTATGCATCGTCAGTTGAATGATATTGCAGGTGTAGTGGATAATGGTCTGTTTGTCGGTCTGGCAAGTGCAGCTGTTGTGGCTTACAATAGTGGCACAATTGAGGTTAGACGCGCAGGACAATAAGTTGACTAAGCAGCATGTATACGATAGTGGGAAATCAATAAACGCATCGTTACGTAGATCGTAGTAGATTATGCTATTGGATGATCCTACTTATTGTAGACAGGGTATGAATGATCATTCATAGTACATGATCCATAGCGTATAATATAGCAAATATAATGAATGAACGAACCGGACAGACTGCTTTGCAGTTAGCTCCGGTTTTTTTAATTATTTTACGAATTGATTTTACCGATAACGGTTGACAAAAATGATTTGTTATACTATCTTTAAATCAAGATTTACTAAATCATAATTTTTTGAAGAGCCAAAGGAGAGAAATCCATGTCTAAAGTTTTATTTGTAAAAGCGAACAACCGTCCTGCCGATCAAGCAATCAGCGTACAACTGTACGATGCTTTCCTGGAAAGCTACAAAGCTTCCCATCCACAGGATGAAGTACAAGTATTGGATCTGTTTGAAGAAAATCCTCCTTACTATGATGCATTCGTAATCGGTGCGAACTACAAAGCAGGTCAAGGATTTGACGTATCCCCTGAAGAACAAGTAGCTGTTGACCGTGTGAACCGTTACATGGACCAATTCCTTGCTGCTGAGAAAATCGTTATTGCATTCCCACTGTGGAACTTCACCGTTCCAGCTGTTCTGCATACGTACTTCGATTATCTGTCCCAAGCAGGTAAAACATTCAAATACACTCCAGAAGGTCCTGTAGGTCTGGCTGGCGGTAAAAAAGTAATGCTGCTGCATGCAAGTGGCGGCGTATATTCCGAAGGTCCTGGCGCAGACGTTGAGCTGGCTGTTCGTTATGTAAAATCGATGCTCGGATTCTGGGGCATTACCGATGTTGAGAAATTCCTGATCGAAGGTCATAACGCATTCCCTGATCGTGCTGCACAAATCGTTGCAGAAGGTCTGGAGCAAGCCAAAGAAGTTGCAAAACAATTTTAATTGAAGCTTCTAACCGCTTGCTGCTGTAGATGGCTTAATCGCCTTTAGCGTTTGACTGGCTCTCATGCTTGTCTGTGATTCCCATTACAGCGAATATCCTTCAGTCAAGCAGCTGGAGTCGGAAGGAATATGAAATGCCGATGTCGAAGTAGTGTATCGAATGCGATTCATACTCACTGGCAGATCATGCCCGCAGCGACTGCCCGCTGCCAAATGAATGGAATGGATGTATTCATACGTGATCTTTGAAGCGATCCATAGATTAGAATAGCGCCTGGACGTACTGCATAGTAGTAGTACGTTCAGGCGTTATACATCATGAGGGAGGAACAAATCATGAAACAGGCCAATCGCACAACTGCTCCTGTTAACGATGTAGAGAAGGAATCTTTGCATTTGTGGATGGTTTTATCGAGAGCCTATCAATCGGTTGTATCGCTGGTCAATGCCGATATCCAGAGTTATGGTCTGAATCCGACCGAGCTGGGTGTACTGGACTTTTTGTACCATAGCGATGAGCCGCAGCCACTACAAAAGATTGGACAAAAGGTACTGATCTCAAGCGGTAACATTACTTATGTTGTCGATAAGCTGGAAAAGAAAAATTTGCTTGCCCGCCGTTCATGTGACAATGACCGTCGTGTTATTTTTGCAGAACTGACCGAGCAAGGGAATTCGTTTTTTGAAGGTATTTTCGATCAGCATAAGCAAGCCATTGTAGAAGCGATGGCAGGATTGACACAGGAAGAGAAACTGGTCGTGATTCCATTGCTAAAAAAGCTCGGCTTTGCCGCGGCGGATAAGACAGTCTAACCGATAGCCTTTATCGGTTAGACTTTTTTGTTTTTATGGCAGCTAATTTTTGCGTCATAATAAAGATTGACCTGTTTCTATGGAGTCAGTATAGTAAGGAAAATCATACGTTGTCATTATTTACAATAGGGTAAAGCGGTTGCGTTATACTTGATAGATCCGATCGTAAGAGACATGTTGGAGGCTATCTTTTGCCTACATATATTTGTACACCTACAGTGTTAGCGAATTTCTAACACGTAGTTCAATAAAAAGTGATTGTTGTGAAGCAAAATATCGTACTTCTATAGATGAAGATAAAATGATTGGGCATAAGGAGGGGAGTAGATCGGAATGAAATGGAGATGGCTAGCAGGTAGTGTCATCCTAGCAGTGATCGTAACGATGCTAGCTGGTTGCAGCAGTTTGATCGGCAACCCTGCTCGGATGGAGCAGACGGATGCTAGTAAAGTGCTCACGATCGGTACAACAGCAGATATCGAGAGTTTCGATCCGCATAATAATAACAATACAGCGAGTGAAGCTGTACTTGTGAATATGTTTGATTATTTGCTAAAAAACGATAATGATCAGAAAAAGGTACCTGTACTGGCAACTTCGTGGGAACAAACGGACGATAACACATGGCGCTTTAAGCTTCGTCAAGGTGTGAAATTTCATAATGGCGATCCATTCACCGCTGCTGATGTAAAATATACATTTGAACGTATAGCTAAAGATACTTCGCTCAAACAAAATATTTATTTTAAAAATATTGCTGAGGTGCGTGTGATCGATCATTACACCGTCGATATAGTGACGGATGGTCCCGAGCCATTGCTGCTCAATCGTCTTAGCAAAATGGGTGCGGGCATATTACCGTCTCATTATATCGATACGAATGGGATGGCAGCTTTTCTAAATCATCCAGTAGGTACCGGTCCCTATCAGTTTGGACAATGGATCAAAGATGATCGGGTTGAGCTGGTACGCAATGATAACTATTTTGGTAGCAAACCAAAATGGAATAAGGTTGTATTCCGGGCGATTCCAGATTCGGCATCGCGTGTATCCGAGCTGATGGCAGGTAACATCGACATTGCAACAGGTGTTCCATCGACTGATATCGAACGTATCCAGCACACGGATGGTAAAGCGATCGTGAAAACGCCAATTCAGCGTGTACTGCAAATCATTTTGCGTATGTCAGAAGGTAGCCCGACCGCCAACCCGAAAGTACGTGAGGCGATGGATCTTGCGATCGATAAGCAACATCTTGTGAACACGGTCGCCGGTGGTACAGGTATCGTTACGCGCACCTCTGTGACGCCGGGCAATTTCGGTGCCAATGTATCGCTGTACAAGCAATCTCTCTATAATCTGCCCAGGGCTAAACAATTGCTGCAAGAGGCAGGTTATCGATCCGGTGGACCAGCAATCACGCTAAGCGTATTTTCGCCGTACAAACCGTATGCCGAAGCGATCAGCACGATGCTGGATCAAGCAGGCTTTAAAACGACACTGGACGTGCTGGAGCCGAGTGTGTTCAGTGAACGATACAGTTCCAAATCATTTAAAGAAGCATTTATGATCGGCATCGGTAATTCGTTGTTCGATGCTTCAAATAACTTTAACCGTTACTTGAAATCAGAAGCGGCAGGGGAAACGGATTATAATAATCCCCAAACGGAACGATTGTTACAGGCAGCTGCGATCAATATGGATACAGTATCACGTGAAAAGCAGTATCAACAAGTGCAACAGATTTTGGCAGAAGATCGGCCAGCTATCTATTTGTTCCAGATGGAAGGCATCTATGGCATCGATCATCGTGTCACATTCAAGCCACGCAAAGATGAAATGTTTTATGTAGATGAGATTACGACTTCCAGTTAATGAATAATAAAGCAGCCTTATGTTCAATAAAGAGCAGTGGATTTACTTATTCGTTAAAAAAATCTCTTCTATTATTAATGTGCAATTATTAGATTAACCTATATAGCCGTATCGGATGGGAATGAGACACTAAAGGATGCACAATTTGAAATGACTTCGCTGCTGGAAAATGGCAGCTTGCTATCCAACAACAAATAGCGATTGAAGCATTGCAAAATGATCGTGATCAGGCTGAATAGTATTGTAGAGAACGCTAGACGATGACACTGAAATTACGACAGCTAATAACGAGTGTTATAAGCTTTAGTAACGTTACAAACAAAACTTTTTGGGGATTTAACCTTGTATATTTGAGCTATAAGGTTTATAGTAGGGCGACATGGAAACAGAACAAAGGTTCCGGCAATGGCTTTATGTATAGAGTTAACCTTTTGTTTATCTGGTTATGCAGGTTTTCGTGTAGGAATGATTGTATGTTGCAATATAAAGTTCCCATACGTAACACCTGCTACAATATAATAATTTTGCGATTTCGAAGTGATATAGGTGCAAGGGAACTTGCTTAATTAACTGATGTGTGGGAAAATTTCACTAAAGCACTCAAACGTTGGCTGCTGCAATTCATGCCGGTCGACGCTGATCGAAATCGTATAAATTGATGCAGAGTAAAAGTCTGTTCGGCAGGGGAGCCGAACGATGGCTGACTTTTCTCATTACCGCTTAGAGAGACATTACTTCGTGTATAGCGTGCAGTCCATTATTTAGAGTTATCCGATATTAAACCTACTGTGAAGCGTTATGTCGTACACGCGGAGTAATCCCCTGCTATTGTACAGGAGGTGTCCGCTAATGGCATTACAGGAAAAAGGAACAGCAGGTGAACAACTAATTATAGAAGCGGACCGACTGGCGGAACAGGTAACGATCATTCAGTACCTGAAACAACCAGATCTCGTCCATCGATTTGGGGCCAAGGGTAGAGATAGAACAAAACAGGACTCATGGTACAGCCTCAGCTATTTAGCGGAAAGCGTACTGTTAAAAAGTCCTGCATTGTTCATACACTATATCTCTTGGCTCAAACTGCTTTTGCGAGGGTACCGGGTAACAGAGAAGGATCTGGTCGTGAATTTACTCGCGATACGCAGTGTATTGTTGGAACATTTTGATCATGCCGATCGAGGGGATATTATTCAGTATCTTGATCTGGGCATTGATTATGTGTCTCATGCTCCTGTATCTGTAAGTTATATAACAGACCATGCTCCATTCGGTGCAGAAGCTGCAATGTATTTGAATCATTTGCTACAGGGAGATCGTAAGCATGCTTATGCGATAATTGTCGAGCTGCTGGAGCAAGGGGTTCGCATCAAAGATGTATATTTATATATTTTTCAATCTGTACAGTATGAAGTTGGGCGATTGTGGCAGACAGGTGAGATTAATGTAGCGCAGGAGCATTATTGTACGGCTGCTACGCAAAGCATCATGTCGAGATTGTATCCACAATGGCTAGCAGCACATGATCCTCATCATACCCGTCGTCTCGTATCGGCATGTGTCGGTAATGAGATGCATGAGATGGGTATCCGGATGCTGACCGATTTTTTTGAAATGGAAGGTTGGGATACGTATTATCTTGGAGCAAATGTGCCGGATCGCAGCTTGCTGGAAGCGATTGTTTCTTACAAGGCTGATCTGGTAGCAATCTCCGTAACGATGACATTTCATGTGCATTTGGTGCAGCAATTGATTACGACAATTCGCAGTAGTAAGGAGACCGCACACGTTAAGATTATTGTAGGTGGTCTACCTTTCAATATAGATCGGGAACTCTGGAAAAAAGTCGGAGCCGATGGTTATGCGCCTGATGCAGATGGAGCAACCAAGCTGGCTGAGACTCTGGTATCTGCTGCGGCACAGCAATAACCGGCGTTCAGCAGAATATGGGGAAGGGAAGATGAAAGCAATGACAAATGCAGAGCATGAAATTATGGTTTTGCGCAAAACAATTGAAGATCTTTCCCACCAGATTATCCAGAGTAAGCACGAGGAAGAAAAGGCACTCTCCGAATTTTCGGCTATCAACAATGAGCTTGTTAATTTGCAGCGTTTACTGGTGAAAAGTAATGCTGAACTACGTGCAGCACGCGAAGAAGCAGAGCAAGCGAACCAGTCACGTTCTCGTTTTCTGGCCATTATGACGCATGAGATTCGTACACCGATGAATGGTGTGATCGGGATGGCAGAGATGCTCATGTCGTCTGAATTGTCGGAGGAGCAGAAACGTTCGGTAATGCTCATTCAGGAATCGGCAGAGCTGCTGCTAAGTATGATTAACAATATGCTGGATCTGTCCAAAATGGAAGCAGGCAAAATGCAGCTGCAAGAAGGCGTAATCAATATGCGTCTGCTGCTGGATCATATTATTCGGCTCATTGAACCGAAAGCCAACGAAAATGAGAATACCATTTCTACCTTTATCGATTATCGCGTCAAAAGTGATTTGATTGGCGATGGCGGACGGATCCGTCAGATTTTACTCAATCTAATTAACAATGCCAATAAGTTTACTAAAAACGGGAAAATCGAAATTAGTGTGCAATTGAAGGAAAACCGTGCAAATCTACAGATTCTCCATATCGAAGTATCCGATACTGGCATTGGTATTGCACCGGACCAGCAACAACGTTTATTCCAGCCTTATGCACAGGCAGAGCGTCCGGAGCAGCACGTTGTGGAAGGAACTGGGCTGGGCCTCTCCATCTGTAAGTCATTGGTGGAGCTGATGGAAGGGACAATTGATTTGAAAAGCGACGAAGGTAAAGGATCCATATTCTGGTTTGATATTCCTTTGAAAAAAAATACAACCGTTGAAGCGGAGCAGGAGCAAGGCAACGACACCGGTCAGCGTAATCGTACAACATCGAACACTCCGGTAGCTCGTGTGACCGATCAACCGATTCTAATCGTAGAGGATAATCCGATTAATAGTCAGGTGATCCAGCTTCAATTGAAAAAGATGGGCATGAGTAATGTGCATCTAGCAACCAATGGTCAGGAAGCATTTGATGTGTTTCATAAGCATCCGTATGTGCTGGTGTTAATGGATAACCGAATGCCTGTGATGGACGGATTCCAATCCACACGCAAAATTCGGGAGTTGGAACGGATGAAGTTACGCGAGCCTGTACCGATCATTGCATTAACAGCAAATACAAGTCCAGAAGATCGACAGCGTTGTCTGGAGGTTGGAATGGATGACATTTTAACCAAGCCGGTCAATCTGGAAAGTCTGACACGTATTTTGCACAAATGGTTACCTGCCGTGGCGACTACAGAAAAGGTGCTGGATATGAGTGTCATTCAGGAAATTATGGAGCTGAATGAAGAAGGCGACCCGGAGGTACTACGCACGTTGATTGATATGTATCAAAATGAGACCCCTGCGAAGCTGGAGCGTCTACAGCGTCTGGCTGGTGAACGGAATGCCAAAAATCTTGCCGAAGCCGCTCATGAATTAAAATCGGGCAGTTTGAGCATCGGTGTGAATCATCTGTCCAAGCTATTGTCTGAGATTGAGCAGAAGGCTCATGAGGGAAAACTGGACGGTGTTGAAGCGCTAGTGCAGTCGCTATTCCCGGCATACGATCAAGTCTGTACAGAGCTTAAGCAGTTGGTCAACTGAGTCTAAAGATGGATAGGATAAGCAAGGTAGTATAGTTATTAATTTTGGCATCATTTAACAAAAGATAGACAAAATGTATAATGATAACTATGATTCTTTACGCTAATAGCATCATATCGTATCGTTTTAGTTTGTAAATGAGAAGCCTGCATTCCTTAATGGATGCAGGTTTTTTTGTGCAGTCAACTAGCTTATCTTGTCGTAGTATATGTTGTTATATTCGTAGTTTTGTGACACGAAATTCAGTGAAAATTGATGTTTACACAGTGAACAAGCTTAGTTTTTAGCTATTCCTACTCCATATCATTTGTGATGAAACGGTAGAAATCTGGCTTGGAGGGTAATGGTATAGTACAACCTATGGAGACAGAAAGGTGGATCATCATCATGAGTGCTTCTTTCAACACAGCAAGAGAATCGGAGAATCAGTATCATCAGCAATTTTATAAGGAAAATAAACTGTTCGCGGACGGCAGCTGGATGTCGCGTCCGACACCGCTCGTGATGGAGTTACTGGAACGATTACAGCAATATACACCAGCACCACACGTACTGGATCTAGCCTGTGGAGTCGGTCGACATGCGATTCCGGTTGCACAGAAGTTAGAACAAGGTGGTAAAGTAGTGGGCGTCGATCTGCTGGAAGATGCGATTGATCAGCTAAAGCAGTATGCGGACGAATACGAAGTGAGCGACCGCATTGAAGGCATTGTGAACGATGTGGAACATTATGAGATTGAGCCAGAGCAATTCGATTATATGATTGCAACCGGCTGTCTGGAACATGTATCCTCGCTGGAGGCACTGCATGAAGTGTTAGCACGCATGCAAGCAGGCACACGCACAGGTGGCATTCATTTTATCTCAATGACCTCTTCGGTGCAGCAGGTTGATCAGCATAGTGGTGATGTAGAAGAAGGGAATATTGAACTTAATCTGGATACAACGCAATTGCTGGAATTGCTGGAGAGTGAATATGAAGGCTGGGATATTATCGCTCACAAAGCAGTTGCGCAGGCGATTGAAGAAAATAAAGATGATCAGGATATCGAATTACAGGGCAACTGGGTAACCTTTGCAGCGAGTAAGCAGCCGCCAACCCATGAACCGAAGCGCTTGCGGCAGGACGAGCAAACAGGGTAAACTATTGGGGTGTATTGGATAAACAGGAGGAAAGATAATGCTTGAATTCATGAATGAACGACTGGATGATGCGGAGCTGCGTGAGCTGTTAGCGTATGCCGTATTTCCGGATGATGAGGTACTGGATAACGTGCTGGAGCAGTATCGCAATGATCCGCAGCAGCGTCTGTACAAATATGTAGAGGACGGGGCAGCGATCGGTGTAATTGGCTGTGCGGCAGATCAAGAGATGGAAGAAGCGTTGCGCATTCGTCATCTCGCGATTGCCCCGGAAGAACGGGGTCTCGGCTATGGTCGCGGTATTATTTTGCTGCTGCTGGAACAGGAAAAGCCCGCGATACTGATGGCGGAAACGGACGCGGAAGGCGTGGAATTTTATCGTAATATTGGCTTTTCCGTCATGAGCACGGAGCTGGATGAAGGCAATTCAGATTCGTATATGTGTATTTTCCATGCGGATGACGAAGAGGAAGCTTGAGCGAGCCATACGATGCCGATGTATAAGTATGATGTTTATTAGATAACAGACTGTCCATTGATGAATGGGCAGTCTGTTGCTTTGTGGGGATGGGGAAGCACAATTATAGTAGAAGTAGAAGTAGAAGTAGAAGTAGAAGTAGAAGTAGAAGTAGAAGTAGAAGTAGAAGTAGAAGTAGAAGTATACATAGACATAGAACTAGCTATAATTAGAGCTAAAGTTAGAACTTATACATAGAAGTAGAAATGAGTAGGAAATGTGTAGATCGTGCTGAGCGAAGAGGTGATCTTGATTTTGCTCCGATCCAGCAATTAATCGGTACGGTTGCATTGGTGCTGTAGTGGAGGCATAACTGCTATTGGCATACTGGATGTCTGGGTCAGTTTCCAAAATAACAACGCTGCACTACTAAAACTCAACCCAAGCCAGCATACTCCATTCCAACCATAGTGGGCATACACCCATGTGGCTGTAAGCGAACCAACGGCACTGCCAATTGAATAAAAGACCATGTAAGCGCCCGTTAAGCGGCTTTCTGCTTCTGGTTTAGTGCTCAAAATCATACTCTGACTCGTTACATGTACCGCCTGTACCGCCAGATCCAGTACGATAATACCGATGATGAGAAACCATAGACTATGATACATATTCCACATGAATATCCAGGATAGAACGAGTAACACTAACGCGATACCACTTGTGCGCTGTGCCCAGCCCCGATCAGCCCATGTACCTGCACGCGAAGCTGCGATCGCTCCTGCCAACCCAGCGATGCCGAATGTACCAATCGTACTATGGGAAAAGTAAAAGGGGGCTACACTTAGCGGAAATACAAGCGCTGTCCATAATGTGCCAAATGCAGCAAAGATCAGCATCGCCAGTATCGCACGTATGCGCAAAACACGTAATTCGCAGAACAATTGCATCGTAGATAAAACAAGTCTGGCGTAGGAAGGACGATTGGAAGGAGCAGCCGTAGCTGGCATATAGCGATATAGTAGCGCTGTAATTAGCAGCAAAACAATTGCCGAGCAGCCATACACAGAACGCCAGCCGGACAGGTCGGTTAATAATCCAGCAAGTACACGAGCCAGCAAAATACCGATTACAATTCCGCTTGTAATGGAGCCAATCGTTTGCCCGCGTTGCTGCGGTGTGCACATCGATGCGGCAGCGGCAATGATCGTCTGAGCGACTACCGCCAAGCCGCCAACACAACCGATACCGATCCAAAAAGCAGTTGCTCCCGAGGTTGTGGTGATAAACAATAAGCAGAGCACGGACAAAAGCATCTGTCCGATAATGAGCTGACGACGGGGGAACAGATCGCCTAAAGGTACAAGAAACAACAAACCAAGCGCATAACAAATCTGGGTAACGGTAATGACAGAACCTGCGAGTGCTGGATTCATATGTAGATCGGCTGCAATCGTATACAGCATCGGATGCACATAATAAATCGTAGCGACAGATAGTCCGCATGCTACAGCCAATAATACAACAACCGGTTTAGATAATGGGGTAGTTGTAGAGGTGGATTGAACGATATTCATATATAAGACTCCTTATATTTATTTTATACCAATCGGTATATAATTTAAGTTCAATATAATCATTTAATAAAATAGTGTCAAGTAATAATAATGAATACGCTCCAATTTATCCTATGAATTATGCTATAATTATAAAGATAAGTCTATAAAGACAAATCATAAACCAATAGTTCATTCATTCATTTATATAGTTTACTTATCGGTATAAAAAGGGGTGGAAATATGGCGAGAAAGCGAGAATTTGATGAGGAACATGTATTGCAGCAGGTAGTCAATCTGTTCTGGCAAAAAGGGTATGAAGCTACATCGATGTCGGATCTGACAACGGCGACAGGTTTGCAGAAGCCGAGTTTATATGCTGCTTTTGGCGATAAACAGGCATTGTTTGAAGCAGCTCTGCGTCGATACAATCATCAGCATGCTCAGCGTATGGATCGATTATTGCAGCAGGACAAGACAGCCAGACAATCTTTTGCACGTTTATTTCAGTATGTGACACAATCGGATGATCAGCATCAAACCGAATATGGTTGCTTTTGCATCAATACGATGGTAGAGCTGGCGCCGCATGATGAGCGTTTTGCGGTGCTGACACGGGAGCATCAGATGTATTTAAGTGCGCTATTTACCCGGCGTTTGGAACGAGCGATTGTGGAAAAGGAACTGAGTTCTGATTATGATGCACAGGCTCATGCACAGACCCTAGTTGCTGGCATGCTCGGGTTAACGGTAATGTTGAAGACGAATCCTGATCCTACGTTTATTCATGCGACGACGAATATATTGCTGTCTTCTTTGCTTCCATAAAGTCTAGTTCAGCGTGTATTGGTCTTGCGTTTAGAGCGGACGTTGGGGATGAACAGGTATGCTCATAATATGTACATCAGGTTCGCTGGAGCTATCTCATGTATTACGTTGGGCATAAATAGGTATGATTATGATGCAACTCGTTCCCAATCGTACATGCTTGGTATGAATATTCAGCATGTACATACTTTGTTCATCCATCATTCAGTGCAAATGAAAATCGTATCTGTGCAAATGAATGAAAACGGGCATATTTTTACGAAATATACAAGATAGTACATTAAATAATTTGTATGTTATAATACGTGACAATATTTGAGTTTAACGGCTGAATGAGACTGTAGTATCGCAAGGCAGCTCGGCTGAAAACTGCAAACCATACTGTCCTGTAGCTACCGTAGTACAGGTGATGCAAAGTGAACCATAGGGGAGAGGGTGCTCGTATGCAATTGACTGTCAAAGAAGCGCTGGCGGTCTATCCGTTATCGGAAGCGCGTCTTGTTGCGGGTGCTGGGGGAACTTCCCGGCTCATGAAGTCGGTGAATGTGATGGATGCACCGGATATCGCAGATTGGATTAAGAGTGGAGAGATGTTGTTTACAACGGCTTTTCTGATGAAAGATGATCAGGATGAAGCAATCAAGCTGATGCGTAAGCTGAATGAACGCGGCTGTGCAGGCATGGGTGTGAAATTAGGGCGCTTCTGGGATGTGATTCCACAGGCGATTATCGAGGAAGCCGACCGCTTGCAGTTTCCGCTATTGGAACTGCCGTTTGAATTTACCTTTTCCGATCAGATGAATGCACTGTTCCAGGTAGAGCATGAGCGCAGCACCAAGCTATTACAATCGGTGCTGCATAAACAGAAACAGCTTATGCAGTTCGCGCTGAACAAAGATTCGCAACGTAATGTGTTTGCTGCGCTGGAGGACATTATTCAATATCCGGTAGCGATTATTGGTTCGCGTGGTCATGTGTTATATAACAGTGGTGAGGGCAAAGAAGATGGCTTGCTACAAGGCTGGCCGTGGAAAATGTCGCTAACGCGTGTGAAATGGAATCAGGGCAGTTGCTACCGTGTACCGATTATGCAGCGGGAAGAGCAATATGGCTTCCTGCTCGTTTTTACCGATACAGCCATTCAGCTGCGTGAGGAAGAAGAGCTATTCCAGCAAGCCGCCGAAGTGCTGGCATTCCATATGGATACGACATATCGGGAGCATATTAATCCGGGTTTACAGGATAAAATGCGTACATTGATGGCAGAGCATTTGGCACGACGCATTTCGATCGGGGATTTGATTCAAGGTGCGGAGCGGCTCGGCATCAGTCTGTTCAGCGGACCGTATCAATGTGTGCTGACGACGCTAGAGCCGCAGGCTTTTTCATCGGAAAAACGGTTGGCTCAAATTCATCAGGAGCTACAGTACAATCCACTCATGCAGCTATTTCCGTCCCAGCATTTTCGCGTGGAGGAAGGGATTCTGTCGATTTATACATGTCCGTCTGAACGTGACTATGGCGAGGAACTGTCGGCTTTTCTTATGACACGGTTTGAAGATATGGCTGAGCTGGCAAGTGATGGTGGTAGTCCGCGTTTTTGGATTAGTAATATTAAGCTCAAGCCCGAATCGTTTCGCGAGGCGCATCAGGAGACGGTCGAGACACGTAAGCTGGCACGGCGTTTTGGCATGGGGCATATGGCATTGCAATTCCATACGCTGGAATTTGCGTATGTGTTCCAGCATGTGCCGGAGCATATTATGGAAACGTATTGCAATAAAGTGCTGGAGCCGCTCATGATTCGAGATAGCGATCCGAACCAGGTGCTGATGGGCACGCTGGAAGCGTTTGTTGAAAATGATGGCTTGATCAATGAAGCTGCCAAGCAGCTGTATGTGCATCGAAATACGGTTACGTATCGGATGGATAAGATCGGCAGTCTGCTCCAGATGGATTTTAAAAAGACGAATGATCTGTTGAAGTTGAAAATGGTGTTTACGTTTCGGAAGTTTTTGAAGCATAAGTGATGTAAGATAGCGAATCATATCACAGATATGAAAATGGTTAGTATATAGTATGAAGCACGGTGGCCAGGAAGCGAAGGCTGAGCTAAAGTGAAGTCACAGCAATCTATTGACCAGGAAGCAATAATATAAAGTATTTTACGTTTAAGATGTAATGATGCACAGCGTAAGTATAGTACCGGATATATGAAAAAGGAGTATGCGTGATAGACGCATGCTCTTTTTTTATAGGGAAGCAAACAGGTGAGGCAATAAATAAACAGCAAACAGAGTGAATAAAGAGTAAAAAGTGAATAAAGAGAAATTTAAGATGAGAATAAAAGGCGGAAAGTGTGTCTGGCTCCCTTTGCTCGAAGTCATTCATTTGCAGCCCTGACCTCACTCACCATTTCCATAAGGCACGATTCACAAAACCAATCTGCAATGTTATTTTATATAACAAAAAAATAAAGCTTTAATTGATATGTTCACTTACCTGACGTACAATGGTAAAAATAAAAATAATGATGGGGCGATTATAGTGGAACTAACATCACAACCGTGGCAATCATGGACAAAAGAACAATTCATCATCCAGTTCAGTGGATTGTATGAGCATTCACCGTGGGTAGCAGAAGGTGCTTGGGCAAAATCCCCTTTTACTAGCTTACAGGATGTGTTAGATAAAATGAAAGCTACCGTAGATGAAGCAGGTGCGGAGAAGCAATTAGAATTATTGCGGCAGCATCCAGATCTAGGAGCACGGATTCAAATGACCGAACATTCGCAATCAGAGCAGGCGGGTGCTGGATTGGATCATTTGACACCAGAGCAGTATGAGAAGCTATCGCGTCTGAATCGCGAATATACAAATACGTATCAGTTTCCATTCATTCTCGCTGTCAAAGGGAAAAATGCAGCGCAAATTCTCGACATAATGGAACAGCGCAACGGACAGCCAAAGGAACAGGAATTTGCTACGGCACTTGCACAGGTACATATCATTGTTGGCTTACGCATGCAGGATTGGGCCGACCGTGAGGGGCTGCGTGTATGAGTGGCAAGCTGACGACGCATGTGCTTGATCTTGGACAGGGCTGTCCGGCTGTCGGTGTAGCGATTGAATTATACGAGGTGGCGACAGGAAAGCAGATGGGTACAGCGGTGACGAATCATGATGGACGTGTGGACGCGCCGCTACTGAGCGGTGAGCAAATGAATGCAGGCGTATATGAGCTTCGTTTCCATGTGGGTGATTATCATCGCACACTGGCAACTGCCGCAGCAGAAGCTTCAATCTGGGATATCGTACCGATACGCTTCCAGATTGGGGATACGGATCGCCATTATCATATTCCGTTACTGGTATCGCCCGGCGGATACAGTACGTATCGGGGAAGCTGAACGAAGTTCCGTACAGGTTAACATCTTCAATGTATCACTTAAATCCTTGTTAAAATATCATCTTCATATCACTGTACGATGTTTGATACTATGTTCGATGTGTACAGCAAGTAGAGAAGCAGTAACACGAGAGGAGGAGCAGCTATGGCACAGACGCTGGACTGTATCATTCAAGGCGGAATGGTAATTTTGCCGGATCGAGTGGAAGCACTGGATATCGGCATACACGGTGGGAAAATTGTACAGCTCGCTCCCTCATTAACAGGGCAGCAGGCGCTGCGAGTAATTGATGCAACCGGATTGTATGTGTTGCCGGGCGCGGTCGATATTCATGTCCATTTTAATGAACCGGGTCTGGATTCATGGGAAGGGTTTGAGACTGGATCGGCTGCGCTGGCAGCAGGCGGCATTACGACGTATGTAGATATGCCGCTCAATGGTGTACCGCCAACGACCAATAAGAAACGTCTCGATTTAAAGCAGCAAGCAGCCCACGGCAACTCCTATGTTGATTATGCACTGTGGGGCGGATTGGTAGAAGGCAATATAGATAGCTTGCAAGGATTGGCAGAGGGCGGCGTACCTGGATTCAAAGCATTTATGTCGGAGCCGGGTGGTGATGGTGAAGATATTTTCACAAGGGCTGATCATACAACGCTGCTGGCAGGGATGAAAGAGCTTGCGCGTCTCGGTTATGTGCTTGCCCTGCATGCTGAAGATGAGGAGATCGTAGCCGCGCTCGCTGCTGAAGCGCAGGCAAAAGGCAGAGTTGGAGAGCTGGATTATGCGCATTCTCGTCCGATTGAAGCGGAGACCAGCGCTGTAGAACAAGCGTTGCAGCTAGGTCAGGCGACGGGTTGTGCATTGCATTTTGTGCATATTAGCAGTCGTGAAGCGGTGGAATTGATCGCAGCAGCGAAGGCAAAAGGACAGGATGTAACGGTGGAAACGTGTCCGCACTATCTCGTACTTACCGAGCAGGATTTGCTTCACAAAGGTGTGGTGGCGAAGTGTGCGCCGCCGCTGCGTTCGGCAGAAGAGCAGGATCGCCTCTGGCAGGCAATGCAGGAAGGCATGATCGATATCGTAGCTTCCGATCATTCGCCGTGCCCACCGAAGATGAAGCAGACGGATAACTTTTTCAAAGCATGGGGTGGTATTTCAGGTGCACAGAGCACATTGCTGTTGATGTTGGAAGAAGGTTATCATCGTCGCAGCTTAACATTGCCTGCATTGATGTCGATGCTGGCAAAGCGTCCAGCCGAACGACTTGGATTAGCTCATGCGAAAGGAAGCATTGCGCAAGGGATGGATGCCGATCTGGTACTGGTTGATCTGAGCCGTGGCAAGATGCTGGAACGAGCGGATTTATTAGATAAGCATCGTCAAAGTCCATACATCGGCTATCCGTTCTCATCGACGATTGTGGAAACGCTGGTGCGTGGCCGTACCGTTTACAGTGAGCAGCAAGGTCTGGCTACGGAGCGAATCGGACAATGGGTTGCGTATCAGTCGGGAGGTGTTACTCATGGCTAAATCAACAGCACAGACGGCAGCGCTATTGGAGCAATATTGTGAACGACTGCAACCGATGCTGGATTGGCTAGCTCGTTACGGAGCAGATCCGCAGGGCGGTGTCAGTCGACTTTTATATACGCCAGAATGGGTCGCCGCGCAGTCTGCATTGGCGCAATATATGACTGAGCACGGACTGGATGCCTTTTATGATCAGGCTGGGAATCTGACTGGCAGATTGTTAGGAACAGAACCGTCGCTGCCAGCGATTGCTACAGGCTCCCATATCGATACGGTCATTATGGGCGGTAAATATGATGGTGCCTATGGTGTCGTAGCAGCTGTACTGGCACTGGCTTATTTAAAAGAAGCGTATGGCCCTCCGAAGCGCACGCTGGAAGCTTTATCGCTGGCAGAGGAAGAAGGCAGCCGCTTTCCACTCACATACTGGGGTTCAGGCAATATAACTGGAAAATATACCGTGCAGGAGCTGCCGCATGTGCAGGATCGCAACGGGATCACGCTTGCAGAGGCGATACAGGCAGCTGGATTTGGAGCAGCATCGCCCTATGTATCCGGTCGCCGAGAGCCTGGAGCGTATATCGAGCTTCATATTGAGCAAGGCTGTGTGCTGGAGCGTAGCGAGCAACAGATCGGTGTCGTAACCGGCATTGTCGGGCAGCGCCGCATTGAAGTTCGAGTTACCGGAGAAAGCAATCATGCGGGCACGACACCGATGAGCTGGCGCAGTGATTCACTTGCCTGTGCCGCCGAGATGATCACGACTGTGCGCCGTACTGCACTGGCGGAAGGTGATCCACTTGTCGCTACAGTTGGTCATATTCAGCCATTTCCAGGTGTATCGAATGTGATCGCCGGAGAAACGATGTTCACGCTGGATATCCGCCATCTGGACAGTCAGCGATTGGATGAATATACCGAGCGCCTTCGCAGCGAACTGGCTGCGATGGCTGCTAGAGAAGGCATGACTTTATTCTGGCAGGAAAATCTGCGTGCTGAGCCGGTATTGATGAACGCAAACATGATCGATGAATTGCAACAGATTTGTGAGCAAAATGGCATCCGTAGTCGTCAGATGCCAAGTGGAGCAGGACATGACGCTCAGGTTTTCGGCATCATGTGTCCATCGGCGATGATCTTCGTGCCAAGTCGTGATGGTATCAGTCATAATCCAATGGAATATACGGCACCCGAAGAGCTAATACAGGGCTTCCGCGTGTTAACACAATGGTTATATCAAACTGCTTATTGAGGTGAACGCCATGAAACAGTATAAAGAGCTTTCCCCGCCGCCGCGTACGATTATGACACCTGGACCGGTTGAAGTTGATCCGCGTGTGCTGCGTGCATTATCCTATCCGATTCTGGGCCAGTTCGATCCTGCTTTTACCGAGTTAATGAACGAGACGATGGAAATGCTGCGCGGCCTGTTTGTGACCGACAATCAGTGGTGCTATCCGATTGACGGTACATCGCGTTCCGGTCTGGAGGCGGTATTAGTAAGTATTATTGAGCCGGGTGATCGTGTGCTTGTGCCGATCTATGGTCGCTTCGGTCATTTGCTGACCGAGATTGCAGAGCGTTGTGGTGGCGAAGTGATGACGCTGGAAACCGAGTGGGGAACCGTGTTCGAGCCGGAGCAGGTAAAGGAAGCGATTCGGAACTTCCGTCCAGCCATTGTCGCGATGGTGCATGGTGAGACATCTACAGGTTGTATGCAGCCGCTGCGTGAGATTGGTCACTTTTGCCGTGAGCAGGATGTATTGTTCGTTGTCGATGCAGTCGCCACCATTGGTGGTGTACCGCTGTATGTAGATGATTGGAAACTCGATGCGGTCATTGGCGGTACGCAGAAATGTCTATCCGTTCCGTCAGGTATGGCGCCGATTACGTACAATGAGCGGATTGAACGCAAAATTTTGGCACGTAAAAGTATTGAGCGCGGACTGCGTATGCCGGGCGATGAGATCAACAGTCGCCGCATTAGCAGTAACTATTTTGATCTGGCGCAGCTACAGGATTACTGGAGTCCGGCACGATTGAATCACCATACTGAAGCGACTTCGATGCTATATGGTTTGCGTGAAGGGTTGCGCATTTTGCATCAGGAAGGGCTGGATGTTCGCTTTGAGCGTCATCGTCAAAATGGTGCTGCGATCGTAGCAGGGGTGAAGGCGATGGGACTGGAGCTGTTTGGCGGTGACCAGCATCGCTTGCCTGTCGTTACGTGTATCGAGATTCCACCTGGTGTGGACGGTGAAAGTGTACGTTCGATGCTGTTGAACGATTTTGGAATTGAAATTGCCAGCTCATTTGGCCCACTAAAAGGACGCATCTGGCGTATTGGCAGCATGGGCTACAGCAGCAGTCGCAAAAATGTACTGCATGTGCTTGGCGCGCTCGAAGCGACATTGATTTATCATGGGGTGAAATTGCCTGCTGGCGCAGGTGTACAGGCTGCTCTAGCAGTGTATGCAGGCAAGGAGGAAGTGATATGCTAATGAACATTATGCCACAATCGCGCAAAGGGATGGTTGCTGCGCCTCACTATCTGGCGAGCCAGACCGGAGCATTCATATTGCAGTCCGGCGGAAACGCCATTGATGCTGCCGTCGCGATTAGCGCGGTGCTTGGTGTAGTGTATCCGCATATGACAGGTGTCGGTGGAGACTCCTTTTTCCTTATTCATGATAGTAAAACAGGCACGGTGAATGCTTATAACGGAAGTGGTCGCTCTGGCATGCGAGCGACAGCTTCCTTTTATACCAAACAAGGCTTTGAAACGATTCCTCAGCGCGGGCCACTGGCAGCAGTCACGGTGCCAGGCATGGTTGATGCGTGGGAAGCCGTATGGAAAAAGTATGGCAGGCTAGCATGGGAGCAAGTGATGCTGCCGGCGATCCGGTATGCGGAAGAAGGATTTCCAGCATCGCCCAGTCTGGCACGCTGGACGGTACGTGATCTGGAATGGTTGCGCCAGGATACGTATCTGCGCGAAACGTTCCTGCGTGATGGACAACCACTGTCAGAAGGTGAGCTGGTTGTACAGCCACGGCTTGCCGAAGTATTGCGCGGTGTGTCGGCGGAAGGAAGAAGCTACTTTTACGAAGGTGCTTTTAGTCGACGAATGGGTGCCGCTACCGAGCGTGATGGCAGTCCATTAACGGCAGATGATTTTGCCGCTCATCGTGGCGAGTGGGTAGAGCCTGTATCGACTAGTTATCGTGGTCATGACGTGTATCAATTACCACCGAATACACAGGGTTTCTCACTGTTGATGATGCTTAATATGCTAGAGCATACGGATGTGTCGGCGATTGCACGCTTCTCACCAGAGTTTTACCATCTAATGGCGGAGACGGTGAAAAAGGCATTTCGTGATCGAGATCGTTATTTGACCGATCCGGCATTCCGCGACATTCCGCTGGATCGTTTGCTGTCCAAAGCGTATGCATCTGAACTATGGCATGAGCTGCAATCTAGCCCGCAAGCAGCAGAGCATTTATCCGCCATGATGGGACAGGATACGGCATATGCAGCGGTAACAGATGATGAAGGCAATGCGGTTTCGTTTATTCAGAGCTTGTATTTTGACTTTGGCTCCGCGTATGTGCCGGATGGCTGTGGTGTGATTTTACAAAATCGCGGTTCGTTTTTCTCACTTGATGATCGTAAGCCGAATGTATTGGAGCCGCGTAAACGCACATTCCATACGCTTATGCCAGGCATGGTGTTGAAAAATGGACGGCCGTACTTGCTACTTGGTACACAGGGCGGCGAAGGACAGCCGCAAACCCAGCTATCCATTCTGACCGGTGTGATCGATTACGGAATGAACGTACAGCAGGCGATTGCATTGCCACGCTGGTTGTATGGGCGAACATGGGGCGATGTCAGCGATACGCTGAAGATTGAGCATCGTTCATACGAAGATATCTCGTCACGTCTGGAAGCTTACGGTCATACCGTAGAGGCGGTGCGTGATTACGATGCATTAATGGGCGAAGCACAGGGGATATTGATCGCTGACGATGGAACATTTAGCGGAGCTGCTGATCCGCGTAGCGATGGTCTGGCGATCGGCATTTAAAATTCATTTAGTTTAGCGGCAGATCGTACAGATCATGAAGAAAAAATGCTTTAAAAGAATTAAAGGACTTAACAGTATAAGAAGCATGCAAAGCATCATCGGGATCAGTGAATGTAGTTGTAGAAATGGATACAGCATATAGCTACGATCCAGCAACAGAACGAGCAGCATTAAGCCGGACGCGTTTGCAGAAATGTTATCACTGTAGAAGATGCAGTGTAAACTTTCTCAACGCTCCGGCTTTACTGCAACATGTTCATCGATTGCTTCATAAATAGAGCGATAGCATCAAGAGACATATTGTAGCTGTAAGCAGACTAGAGGGGGAACCAAGAGTGGGAAGCATACTGATCCGTCAGGCACAGATTGTTACGATGAACGCAAGTGAAGAGGTATTCATCGGTGATGTACTCGTCGAAAATAACAAAATTACCAAAATCGGCACCCGGCTCGATGATGTAGCCGATCGTGAAATAGACGCACGTGGCAAAACGCTGCTGCCCGGTTTTATCCAGACACATATTCATCTCTGTCAAACGATCTTCCGTGGACGCGCAGATGATATGGAGTTGATGGATTGGTTGCGCAAACGAATCTGGCCGCTGGAAGCCGCACATGATGAAGAATCGATTTATTATTCAGCACTGCTTGGTATCGGCGAGCTAATTTCCAGTGGTACGACAACGATCTGTGATATGGAGACGGTGCATCATACGGATTCTGCTTTTCAGGCAATGGCACAGAGCGGTCTGCGCGTCATTTCCGGCAAAGTCATGATGGATCACGGTGATGATGTGCCGGAACCACTACAGGAAAAGACCGAAGAATCCCTGCAAAAAAGCGTCGATCTGCTGGAAAAATGGAATGGCTTTGGTGGGGGACGCATCCAGTATGCATTTTGCCCTCGTTTTGTCGTATCGTGTACGGAAAAACTACTAACCGAGGTGCGTGATCTGTCCGCTCGTTATCATGTCAAAGTGCATACCCATGCCTCGGAAAATCGTGGCGAAATCGCACTCGTCGAACAGGAACGCGGCATGCGCAATATTGTATATCTCGATCATATCGGTTTAGCCAACCCGCGTCTGATCCTGGCACACTGCGTCTGGCTCAGTGAAGAAGAAAAGCAAATCCTGCACAAGCGCGGTGTCAAAGTGACCCATTGTCCGGGTTCCAATATGAAGCTATCCTCCGGAATTGCTGAGATTCCCGATCTGATGAATCGCCATATCCACGTTGGCATCGGCGCCGATGGAGCACCGTGCAATAACAATCTCGATATGTTTCAAGAAATGCGTCTGACCGCCTTAATGCAAAAAGTCCCACACGGTCCAACCGTGATGGATGCGCGCACCGTCCTGCGTATGGCAACGATGGGCGGCGCCGAAGTGCTGGGGATGTCCAAAGAAATCGGCAGCATCGAAGTCGGCAAAAAAGCAGACCTCGTCCTGCTCGACCTGAACGACTACCATACGTTCCCATCCTACGACGTAGACGTCTACTCCCGCGTCGTCTACTCCGCCGGCCGCAGCAACGTCGACACCGTCCTCATCGACGGCCAAATCGTATTCGAAAACCGCCAGGTACGCACCATCGACCGCCACATCGTCATGCACGAATCCGACAAGTCGATCAAACGCCTGCTGACGAGAATCGGTTAAGAGCGAAAGTGAATAGGAAATGGAAGAGTGAAGACAAGTTTATATTGTGAACTATGCATGAGTATTTGTTTATTGTAGGTACGTAAACAAAGTAATAAAGAGGACGAATAGAATTAAAGGAATTCAGGAAACGCCTGTAGTTCAGGAATAGATCAAACAAACGAAAAGAGAAGAAAAGACAGTGAAAGAGACATTTTAACAAGTTCTCACATACAACTTATAAAAAAGTGCTATAACTTTACGCTTTTGATAATGAATTTCAAAAACGGCAACCCCTCAACAATGTGCGAATGTTTATGCGCATGCTGCACAAGCACTTCACTGCGGGAAGGAAATAAGGGGAAAGGATGACTTCTAGTGTTAGCGATCTCCTAACACGGGGTGCAATGAAAAAGGATTTTTGCGAAGCAAAATATCGTACTGCTTCTAGTGTTAGTGATCTCCTAACACGGGGTGCAATGAAAAAGTGATTTTTGCGCAGCAAAATATCGTACTGCTTCTAGTGTTAGCGATCTCCTAACACGAGGTTCAATGAAAAAGGATTTTTGCGAAGCAAAATATCGTACTGCTTCTAGTGTTAGCGATCTCCTAACACGGGGTGCAATGAAAAAGGATTTTTGCGAAGCAAAATATCGTACTGCTTCTAGTGTTAGCGATTTCCTAACACGAGGTGTAATGAAAAAGGATTTTTGCGAAGCAAAATATCGTACTGCTTTGAACACGGGAATCTACAATCCCCTCTTACTCCGTAGATTCCTGTGCGAGACCGGAGTCCGTCCCCTTATTCCTTCCCGCAGTGGTGCCCCACCCACCAGCATAAAATCCGCCCACATCCCCCAAAATGAAAGGAGTCTGGAGACATGGATATGAAAGATCTATGTGAAGCTGCACTGCGAGAGGACGAGTATCATATCCGTACTGTGCTTGCCACGGTTGTCCACGTAGAAGGACATGCATACCGTAAGGAAGGCGTCTCCATGATTCTGACAGAGGATGGTCGTCATTATGGCACGATTAGCCCGGGCTGTCTGGAAGACGATCTATGTGCCCGTGTTGAGCAGGCATGGTCCAGTGAACGGGTATGTATCGTGGAATATGATATGCGTCCGAAGGATGATCTATCCTGGGGTGAAAATATCGGTTGTGGTGGTTTGCTGCATATTTTGCTGGAGCCGATCCGCGGCGAGCTGCTTGCATTAATGAGTAATATTTATACACAGCTAGGTCATGGTGAAGTAGTGCGCTTAACGCGTTGTTTCCGTAATGAAGGGGAGCGTGTCCAGTATAGTCTAGTAAGTGGTCACCACATGATGGCAGATTCTGCTGCATCTGTGCTGGCGACTGATCACACAGACAGCATGGACAGCCTCCATACACTCATGCTAGCTCATCATGATACTGCACGACTTCCTGCTGGAGAGACGCAACCTGATTTAGCAGAACCGTATGTATTTATTCGGACGTATCGTCCTAAGCCACGTCTGATCGTGATTGGAGCAGGTGATGATTCGCGAATGGTCAATACGTTAGCACGCGCCGCAGGCTTTGATGTCGTGATCGGTGACTGGCGTACCGCGTTGTGTACAACCGAACGATTTCCCGGTGCACAGTGTGTGACCGGATTTCCAGAGGAATTGTACGAGCAGATTCATCCGGGACAAGGTGATTATGTACTGCTGATGAGTCATAATTTTCCGCGTGAACGAGAATGGATCGAACGGTTACAGGATTGTCCGTATACGTATCTTGGCATTATGGGTTCATCCGAGCGAACGAGAAGATTGCTGGATGGACTACCCAACTATCCAAATCTACATTCACCGGTTGGATTGTCGATTGGTGCAGACGGTCCGGACGAGATTGCGATTAGCATTGCCGCCGAGCTAATCGCAGTCAAACGCGGCAAACAACAGCAAAGTCAGGAGGTAACCCGTTATGGGCATCGTCGCACTGGTACTTGCCGCTGGTAAAAGTAGTCGCATGGGTAGGGATAAGCTGTCTATGCGGCTACATGCCGTATGGGATAAAAGTGAAAGTAAAAGTAAAACCAATACGAATACGAGATCATTAGCAGACCACACTTCCTGTTCACCTGTTTCCGATGTGGCGAACATGAACAACCCTACCGTCGGCGGACGCGTACTATCCACGCTGCTACAGGTGAGTGAGTTGTCATCGATCGTCATCGTGCATTCTCCGCAGTCATCACGGGCATGGAAAGCACAGTGTCGACAACTTCAGCAGCTACATCATGAGCGTATGGAGCTTGTAGTTTGCAAGGATGCTGAGCTGGGCATGTCGTATTCGATCCGTTGTGGCGTGCAATATGTACGCGAGAATTCGCAAGCGCAGGCGATGATGATCGTGCTGGCAGATCAACCTTTACTAGAGCCTGCACATGTTCAGCAGCTGGTAGCGCATATGTTAACGCATCCAGAGCTTCATTACGTAGCCGCCGCCGGACAGGATGGAGCTGCGCCGCCAATTGTGTTTGCTGCATCCATCTGGGATCGTTTGGAACAGCTTTCTGGAGATCAGGGAGCACGTCGTTTATTACAGGATACGAGTCTGCATGGAGAGTATGTGCAGCTGCCAGAGTATTGCTTCTGGGATGCAGATACACCGGTAGCTTTGGAACGGATTCAGCAGTATATAACAGAAATGAGCAAACGAGTAATAGAGCATGAAAGAAAACATTAGGGGGCGAATCTGGATAAAAGTGGCGTTGAAAGTGCAGTAGTGGTAGTGATCACAATAATCATATGATCATAGTAACGATAGTAGTGATTATAGCGATGATGAATTAATCGGCATTAAGAAAAGCAAGCCTTCAATTATTAAACAGATATACAGGTATAAAGTTACCGGGTACGTTGTAAGTACATTGACCAGTTTAAATTGAAAGTTGAACCTACTCTAGGTTATGATGCCTGCCCCTGCATCACGCCATGAATTTATCCTTTCTGTGTATGATCAAAATCCATATTTAATTCGTTCAAGTCAAGATAAGCGTCTCTACTTTAATATACTCAATTTCGAATACATTATATCGTAGCGAATATTGCGCATTACCAGAATAGCTAACAGAACTATTCTGGTATTTGTGTATCCTATTTCGTTATACTTCTTCATTCTGGGCTAGAGCATAGGATCCAAAATAGTGAGATGTCGGTATGAATAACGTAGCTAAGCGATAAATAAATCACTTTGATAAATAACTTAAATAGCTTACTTTCATGCAACAGCCTGAATGCATGTATAACTTTAATTTACAAACCATTCAAACCTGTAACATAAATAAATTAAATCTATCAACACAAATAAGATGATCAACTTGATTTAATGTTATATAATATTACATATAAAATAATTCAGAATAAATAAATCGCCTATAAAGTAATAAAATACTACTAATAAGACACGAAATATATCAATATTCAGTTTAAAAAACAAAAAAATAACCTTATACGCATTTTATCTACAAAATGAAGTTAATTTAATTGACGTGAAATATAAATTTCTATAATATAGGTTCAATATTCATTTTGGAAACGGAGGGTGGCATCATGAATCCACATTTGAGCAATAACGATATGCCGCCGATCGATCAGCCTGTCGTGTGGGAACCAGCAGATGCAGAAGAAGCATTGGCTTTGAAAAGGGAGCATGGCGCAAACGCTGTCTGGGTTGCAGGTGGAACCTTGCTGCGCACACAGTGGGAAGGTGGAATCGCCGCAATACCAGCTCATATGATCCGTCTGGACACGATTGAAGGCATGCGTTCGATTATTGATGAAACGGATTATGTTCAAGTAGGCTCACTGGCAACATTAAAGCAATGCGGTCAACATGCGGCTTTGCAGCAATATGCCAATGCTTTATATATGGCGTGTCGACATATTGCAGCACCAGCAGTGCGCAATCTGGCGACGATCGGCGGCAATGTAGCGTCTGCGGTGGGGGATGCGCTACCTGCTTTGTTAGTCCATGATGCCAGCTTGCTCTGGATCGATGGGGAACATACTCCTTTGCATCATGAGCAGGCTGCGGTTGATTGGATGGAACAGGTACGTATAGGACGGCGCAGCTTGCATGCTGTACTGTTAGGCATTCGTTTTCCTAAAGGACCTGTTATCAGCGGGCATTTGCCAGTACAGTCCAGCGTTGCAGTAGAGTCTACACCTGTAGATTTATCTGCAAATGCAGTATCCTTTTGGATCGATGAGCACGGAGAACGCTGGCGTGAGCTTTGCTTTTTCCGTAAACTCGGTCGGCGTGAAGCATTTACCCCATCATTAGTGACCGTGGCGATGCGCTGCTGGATTAGCGAAAGCGGTGAGTTAACGCGTGTACGCGTAGCGGCGGGTGGCGGCTCTGGGCTGGCGATGCGTTTGCTGCAATGTGAGCTGATGCTAGAAGGACGCATGTATGATGCAACCTGGCTGCCAGAGCTAGCCCGTGTAGCCGCACAGGAATTTAGTAGTTATAGCGATCCATTCGCTGAAGCGCCTTATCGTCAGCAAAGTGCCGGCAATTTGTTAGCGGCAGGATTGTGGGAAAGTATTCGGGATATGGAGGAAGGGAGATGATCGTTGATGCTGCTTAATCGTGAAAATAGTGGAGAACGCTGGCGCAAGCGTCGGGATGGCAAGGAGAAGGTAACCGGTGAGCTGCGTTATTTGACCGATATGACAGCGGAAGGCATGCTATACGCACGCGTGTTGCGTAGCATTCATCCGCATGCACGCATCGTCTCACTCGATGCCTCGGCAGCCGAAGCGTGTACAGGCGTAGTGGCGGTCATCACGCATCTGGATGTGCCCGGTTTAAATCGCTTTGGTATCGCCACGCCGGATCAGCCTGCATTATGCGAGGACAGAGTACGCTATATTGGCGACGCGATTGCTGCTGTAGCGGCAGAGACGCCAGAGCTAGCAGAATATGCATTATCGCTCATTCGTGTGGAATATGAGGTGTTAGAAACGATCACCGATCCGCTGCGAGCGCTGGAAGAGGATGCGCCACAGCTTCATCCCGAAGGCAATGTACTGCATCGCACTTCAGTGAAGCAAGGCCATGCAGATGAAGCGTTTGCCGAATGTGCTCATATTGTGCGCGAGACGTATCGGACGCCGCGTCAAATGCACGCTTATATGGAAACGGAAGGCGGCTTGTTTGTACCGGAAGAGGATGGTCGCTTAACGGTCTATGCTCCAACACAGCATGGCTACAAAGATCGGATGCAGATTGCTCGTATTCTCGGCTGGGAGGAAGAACGGATTCGGGTCGTTTCCAGTCCGATTGGCGGCTCTTTTGGTGGTAAAGATGAGCTGAATGTTCAGCCGTATGGCTCGCTGCTGGCATTGAAAACAGGTCGTCCGGTCAAGCTGCACAATTCACGCAAAGAATCGGTACGCGCTGGATTGAAGCGACATCCGATGACAATTGAAATGGAAACGGGCATCGATACCAATGGGCGCCTGCTCGCACATCGGGTACGTATCGTCGCCGATACAGGTGCTTATGCAACGCTGGGGGCACCTGTACTGAATTTTGCGACCGAGCATGCGATGGGACCTTATCGTATTGCCCATGTGGACATAGAAGGCATATCGGTATATACGAACAATGGCGTATCCGGTGAATTTCGCGGTTTTGGCGGTAATCAGGCGATTTTTGCGATGGAAGGGCAAATGGATCGATTAGCGGAAACGATCGGCATGGACCCGTGGGAATTCCGGATGCTCAATCGCCGACAGCCACATGATCCCGGGCCGCTTCAGCAGGAAATCTGGCGCACCAATGGACTGTATCAGGTGATGGAGGCACTGGAGCATTCCACCATCTGGCAACGCAGACAGTCGCGGCTGGATGCGGGGATGGCAGCAGGAACATTTATAGTCGATACAGATATAGATAGAGAAGGACACGGACAGTCGCAACCGCCGTGGATCAAACGTGGCATTGGCGCAGCGCTTGCCATGCATGGTGCCGGGCTAGGTTACGGTATTGAAGATCCAGCAGGTGGACGTCTATCACTGAATGAAGCAGGACAGATCGAAGTAGCTTTTAGCTATGAAGAATTTGGACAGGGCTTGATTGCAACGATGGAGATAATGCTAATTGATCTGTTCCATTGCGATCCGAGCGATATTAGTATCATTATCGGTGACACTGATCGTGTACCTCATAGCGGTTCCAGTACGGCTTCGCGTTCAACGACGATGGCATGGATGGCATTACAGCGGTTGAAGGTACCGTTTTTGGAAGCTATTTTGCAAGAGGCAGAACGACTGAGTGGAATTCCAGCGCAGGAGCTAACGACAGGGATCGGCGGCATTCGGCGTAAGTTAGATATGGAGAATGTTACTGAGCAAAGCTCGGTCTATGCGAAGGCAGGCAATAACGCAACAGATGAACTTGTCATTTCCTACTCGGAGCTGGCGCAGCAATCGGTACTGGAACAACTTGTGTTTGATACTCATTTCCAATATCCAACGACACCGGATGAAGTGATGGGTGGTCATTTCTTATACACGTATGCAGCTGTAGCAGCAGAGGTGGAAGTGAATACATTAACAGGTAATGTACGTTTGCTGGATACGTATCATACGGTGGCGGCAGGGCCGGTTATTAACCCGATGGGCTTTATCGGGCAGATCGAGGGCGGAAGTGTGATGGCGCTCGGCTTTACATTAACCGAAGATTCGGTGATGGATGACGGTCATTATATGACGAAAAATATGGATACGTATATCATCCCGACGATTCAGGATATGCATCGCTCGCTGGAAGTGGAAGTGATTGAAGACCTGCCGGAAAACGATCCTTTTGGTCCGCGTGGGATTGGGGAGATTGGTTCAGTTGCTCTCGCGCCTGCGATCACGGCAGCGATTCGTCAGGCCTCTGGCGTATGGGTGAATCATTTGCCGGTTGCGCGTGAACGATTAATTCAGCCACTCGGTGTAGGACAGCAGGAAGGAGTGAGTCCGCGATGAATAGAGCAAGCATGAATTGGAACGCTACCATTAATGGAAAACAACGCGAACTGGAAGTGGAGCCGTCCCGCCGTTTGCTCGATGTGCTGCGTACTGATCTTGAACTAACTGGAACGAAGGTATCCTGTGAGATCGGACGCTGTGGTGCCTGCATGGTGCTCGTGGATGGCGAGCCAGTCAATTCCTGCCTAACGATGGCGTATCAGTGTCAGGGCAAGCAGATTACGACCATTGAAGGCTTGCAAGGCGATACGCCAGCAGAGCTGCATCCGATTCAGGAGGCTTTTCTGGAAGAAGGCGGTTTTCAATGCGGATATTGCACACCAGGGATGATCATTTCGACTAAAGCGCTATTGGATCGTAACGAGCAACCGGATGAACAGACGATCAAAGAAGCGCTCTGCGGTAATCTATGCCGTTGTACCGGCTATGGCGGCATTATGCGTGCAGTGGAAAGCGCCGTAGTCAAATGTAAGGCGCAGACTGAAGTGCCGCCTGTAGTGGAGCGATTGTAAGTGTGTCATCGTTAACTATGTTCAGGTGAATAGGAGATGATATAGCTTTTCGTATTCCATCTATCCTTAGAAAAGACTAGGTATGTAAATCAGATAAAAGGTAGATCGGTTTACGATTGACTAGATTGACTATAAAATAGGCACTAGCAAAATAGTATAACTAGCAATAGTGCTATGTTATAAATAATCATTGTTTCATGTGGACAGTCGCATTATAGTATATGCAGTAACAGTAACAGTAACAGTAACAGTAACAGTAACAGTAACAGTAACAGTAACAGTAACAGTAACAGTAACAGTATATAGTAATAGTAATTTTAACACCGCGCTACATCACACTATAGGCAACAGCAGCATGTTCTCTACCCTCTATTGCAGGGATGCTACTGTTGCTATTTTTGTATCCTTTTTATAAAATAAGCAAAATTTAAGCTATACCTTAGCGGCTTCGCTACGAAAAAGTTTTCATAGACGCCTGTTCGTGTTATCATATAGCTTTGGTGCCGGATTTTGAGCCTACAGCAGGAGCAATCTTGCTGGTGGCGAATATATAAATATATGGATTAACGAAGGGCCGTAGGGCTTGATCATGGTAAGGGAACACCCGGAATCGGAAGGATTCACGACTTTGTACCGGAATGCATAAAAGGTATGGAGCAGGCCGTCCACAACGCCTGCATTATGGAACGACTGCCGGAATAACCGGCTGATGATTCATCTGCCCTGTAACACGTACGGCTGGCACGGGCAGCAAGCGCCTGCCATGTCGGTATTCTCCCTTATCTGCAAAGGACTAATGGCAACAAGGAGGGGAATTTTTGGAACGCGAAGCAATTGATTCAATGGAACAACTGGCAGATCACTTTTTCCCGTCCGGGAATTGGCATATGGTAGAAGGAAAGGGCGGCATGAACAATACGACGATGTTTATCGATCATGCCTCCGAACGATACGTACTTCGTCGATACGAGACGCATCGCGAACCGGAAAAGGTACGCTATGAGCACCAGGTGCTCGCTGTGCTACCGGAGGTGCTAGACGGATTGTCGATCCCGAAGCCTGTTCGTGATTGTCACGGTGATACGATCTATGTTACTGCTGCTGGAGCGGCAGAGACGAGCAATGGACGATTGGCTGCACTTTTTCATTATATGGATGGTAGCAATCCCGAGCTGGTAACCGATGAACAGCTGATTCATTTTGGCCATACCGTAGGGCGGCTATCCGAGGCGCTGGCACAGATCGATATCGATCTGCACCCGGTATACCCACCGTATTACCGGCTGGGACAATCGTATCCGCTATGCAGTCCAGGCCGATTGGAAGCCTTTTGCGCCAATCCGCCGGAGGATTTTGCTGAGATTCGGGAGACGTTAAACCGGATCGGTGAGCGTCTTGGTGAGCAGCTTGTGCGTATTGCACGACTTGCTTCATTGCCGCATCAGCTCATTCACGGTGATTTGAACGCATCGAATATGCTGCAATCGGAAAATGGTCAGATTACAGCTATTCTTGATTTTGAATTTGTTACACGTGATTTGCGGGCGATGGAGCCTGCGGTATGCCTGTCTGATATGCTGGGCAGTATGGAATGGAGCGCCGAGGAAGAACGTCGCTGTACTGCTTTTTTGAAAGGGTATGCTTCAGTAGTGACATTAACTGAAGCTGAAGCGGTTCGTTTGCCGCTGCTCATTTTACTGCGCCGTATGGATGTGTTTATGCATTTTCTGAGTCGTTATTTTGAAGGCATCGATCAGGCGGATGTGGTCATTGCGCAGGCAAAGCGTTTGGACGAAGGCTTGAACTGGTACAAACAAAGCGGCCCTCTGCTCAAAGCAGTGAGCCGCCGTATTTTCGGATATGATGCCAATTAAATTACTGGCATCACAGCATAGCCTACAATTTCCTCAAAAATAAGATGTGGAGCATATAGAATAGCAAGCAACAATTATACTATACACTCCATAGTCCATTAAACCAGACTACGCAGCCAGCTACGGATTGCCCATCCGCGCTCGCTGCGTTTTTTGTATTTAGGCAGGGAGCGGTAGATCGTGACCGCTTCTTGAAAAGCAGCTTTTGCCGCTTGCTCACGTCCAAGTGAGCGATCCAGCTGACCGAGCATATAATAGGCACGGCAGGAGGAAGACTGAATATCACGGAAGCGCTCCAGTACATCGAGCGCTTTTTGCTCATTGTGGTGCTGTGCATAATAGCTCGCTAATCGTAAATAAGGTTCGCCATATTTGACACGAGGATTTAGTTCCAGCGCTTTAAGCATATAGTGCTCGCCGATGGATGCATCTCCTGTATGCAGCATCACAGTACCCAGATCGTCCCAGTATTCGGCAGATTCTTCATAGGCATGACCGATCTGCTCCAGCCAGCGCTTGGCTTCATTATAGTGGCGGCGTTCTAACAGCAAGCGTGCCAGCTCATAACGTGAGGACATATCGCTCGGACTGTTCGCTACCTGCCGCCGTAATGCGCGTATCCGGCTCATCCGGCGTAATGGCTTGACGGCGCTCGGAAATATACCAACAAAGCGGCGATCCAGCACATAAATAATGACCAGCAGCACGATCAGTGCTAGAAACGGGTTGCCAAGCAACCACCAGAGAATTGAGAAAATGAAAATTTTGCTCATAGGAAAAGCCTCCATTTATCATCTGTTTCATCGTACAGTTTGTAAATTTACATTAAGCGCGTTTACGGAACACTGCGCCCAATAATGCATCAAAGCTAGAGAAGATATCTTCCATCTTTGGTTCCAACATGGCGCGTCGATCCTCAGCAGCGGAGGCATCTGGAAGTTCATACAATGTATCTATCATCATCCAGCTAACCGGACAGTCTCCATCAGGCTGCTTTCTTACCGTATCAAAGCAGACGATGCCCTGTCCATCTTCCCCGATTGCAAAAGGAATATAGCCGGTATGCTGAAATATAGGCCATTGCTGGATGAGCTGCTCCAGTGCACATAATCCCTGCTCGGTGTCAAGCGAAGGGAACATGAATGAGCTACAGCCGCCGGGATATCCGTCTGTAGTTGGCAAATTGGGAAGCTGCCAATCTAGCAAATGATATGCCTGTAAAAATGCGCGGTACGGTAACGGAAATTGAAATTCATATTGTTGCTCCAACAGATCGATTTGAGCTTTGGTAATGGTAGAGGGTACAGGCTTCCAAACTGCCCAATCGTCATCCTCCAATAATGGAGCAGGAATGAATTGATTGTTGCCTTTCATATTCGCAGGAATACTATCGGCTACCGTCCAGAATAAGATACGTGAAGCTGGATCATCGTACATCGCTTGTATACGTTCACGGATATGATGAATGTACGGTTGTTCAGTTGGCATGGTCAAAATCCTTTCTATGAAGAGGTTAGGAGCATTGGATATATAAATGAGAAAAGCCGTTATTTTTTTCACTATTTTAGTCTAAATGATGTTACAATATGAGGCAAGAAACGCTCTTACATCAAAATGTTCACGTTAACATTAAAAGGCTTTTCATTCATTATTGTATTGTATGAGTGTAGTTTGGATTGGCAGGTTGCACGTTATTTCGATTCCAATGGAGGTTCATTTATGACAATGAGCAAAACTCAGCCTTTACTGCGCCATCATTTGACCGGTGAAAATGAACAAAGACGACACGATGTGATTCGGCAGCAGCCGATCAAAATATTGCAGATCGGTGAAGGGAACTTCCTGCGCGGCTTTGCAGACTGGATGATTCATGAAATGAATGCCAGCGGCAAGTACCACGGAAGTGTGGTGTTAACGCCGCCAACGCCGCGAGGTGGGACCAAGCTGGACAAGCTGGCTGAGCAGGAAGGTCTGTATACACTTGTACAGCAAGGCTTGCAAAATGGGCAAAAGGTAGAGCAGCGCCAGCTCATTTCGGTATTTCGTGACTATGTGAATCCGTATACGGATTGGGAAGCCTTTTTACAGCTTGCGGAGCTGGAGTCGCTTGATGTGGTCATTTCCAATACGACTGAAGCGGGCTTGACGTATGCCGAGATCGACTATGTGCCCGGTGAACCGATTGTGAACTATCCAGCACGTCTGACAGTCTTTTTGCATCGCCGTTTTCAGACATTTGGTGATGATCCACAGCGTGGGTTAATGATTTTGCCGTGTGAACTGATAGAAAATAACGGCGATGTGCTCAAAAGCTATGTACTGCGGTATGCGAGAGAATTTGGCTTTGGCGAGGAATTCTGTCAGTGGGTAGATGAACATCATCTATTTTTGAACAATCTAGTAGATCGGATCGTCACAGGTATGCCTCAGCAGGAAGAATATGCTCGCTTAACAGGTAAATGGGGCTATGAAGATCATTTTCTCACCTCCGCAGAGCCTTATTATATCTGGGTCATTGAAGGCGATCCTGCTCTTGATCAGCGCTTGCCCCTCCAGCAGACAGGATTAAATGTCATATGGACGCATGATCTACAGCCATATCGCCAGCGCAAGGTGCATATTTTGAACGGGGCGCATACGCTAATGATGCCGATTGGATTGCTGCATAATCGGAGTACGGTGCGTGAGTTAATGGAGGACGAGCAGCTAGGCAGCTGGGTAAAGCAAACGATTACCGAGGAAGTGATTCCAACGTTGTCTTTGCCAGCGGAACAATTACAGCGTTATGCAGAGGAAACGTATGAACGCTTTTACAATCCGTATCTGGAGCATCGCTTGCTGGACATTGCCATGAACAGTTTGAGCAAATTTCAGGCACGTATACTGCCAGTGTTGAAAACGTATACAACGAAAAATGGACAATTGCCCCAGCAGCTTGTGCGCGGTTTGTCTGCGTTACTATTATTGTATCGCGTACAACCTGTAGAGCAGGATGGAAGCATCTCATTCCAGAGCTTGACACTGGATGGTCAGCCGCTACCTATTCATGATGATGCAGAATGGCTACAGTATATGGCACAGCACTGGCAGGAAAGTCATAACACAAGCAACGCTACTGCTGCGATAGATTACAGTGTGGCGGTTCAGCGCATTCTGAGTGATACGCGCATCTGGCAGGAGGATTTGACCACAATTCCCGGACTGGTTGAGCAGGTGGCATGTAATCTACATGATATGGAGGCACAGCCGATATGAACACGATGATCCGAGATTATATAGCGATTCAAAAGCAGGACGATGTTGTGATTGCCCTGCGTGATATGGAAGCAGGCGATACATTACTGCTGGACGATGGTGACATATTGAATGTGACGGAGTCGGTACCACGTGGACATAAAATCGCTGTGCGTCAGATCGAGCTGGGGCAAGATGTACTCAAATACGGTTTTTCCATCGGGCGTGCTACACAGCTGATCCAGCCAGGACAATGGATTCACAGCCACAATTTGCATACCGGATTGTCCGGTACACTGGATTATGAATATGCACCGACTGCGGATTGGCAGCCATCCGAACTGCCAGCGCATCTGAATACATTTGACGGTTATGTGCGTCCGAATGGTGAGGTGGGGATTCGCAATGAATTGTGGATCATCAATACCGTAGGCTGCATTAACAAAATTTGTGAAGCGCTCGCTCGTATGGGACATGCTGAGCTGGCAGGTCGTGTAGATGGTGTGTATCATTTTCCGCATCCGTTTGGCTGCTCTCAGCTTGGCGATGATCTGGAATATACAAGACAATTGCTCACCTCGCTTGTGCTGCATCCGAATGCCGCAGGTGTGCTTGTGATCGGGCTAGGTTGTGAGAACAATCAGGTCGATACATTTGCCGCAGGTATTCCGGCAGAGTACAGGGACAAAATTCGTTATTTAAAAGCACAGGAAGTAGAGGATGAGCTGGAAGTAGGCATGACCTATTTGCAGGAGCTGGCTGAACTGGCAGAGCGTCAACAACGTCAGCCTGTACCGTTATCCAAACTTAAGCTTGGTTTAAAATGCGGCGGTTCCGATGGACTATCCGGTATTACCGCTAATCCGCTCGTCGGCAAAGTTGCTGATCTGCTCGTATCGGCAGGTGGTACAGCGATTTTGACGGAGGTGCCGGAAATGTTCGGCGCGGAGACGATTCTGATGAATCGAGCTGCCAGTCCGCAAGTGTTTCAAGATATGGTAGAGCTGATCAACGGCTTCAAACAATATTTTGTCGATCACGGTCAAAATATTTATGAAAACCCCTCACCAGGCAACAAAGCAGGCGGTATTACGACATTGGAGGAAAAGTCACTAGGTTGTACCCAGAAGGGCGGTCATTCTCAGGTGGTCGATGTGCAGCGTTATGGACAGCGTGTGCAGCGTACCGGATTGAACATCGTAGAGGCGCCGGGCAATGATCTTGTATCGGTGACGGCGCTATCGGCGGCAGGTGCACATATCGTACTGTTCACAACCGGACGGGGGACACCCTTTGGTGGACCTGTACCAACGGTGAAGATTGCGACTCAGTCGGAGCTGGCGAATCGCAAAAAGCACTGGATTGATTTTAATGCCGGACAATTATTAGAAGGCAGAACGATCGAGCAGGTCGGATTGGAGCTATTGGAGCGAATTGTCGATATCGCTTCCGGTCGCCTCGAAACGAACAGTGAGCGTCATGGATTCCGTGAAATCGCTATTTTTAAAGATGGTGTGATCTTGTAAAATAAAAGAGTTCCAATTAAAATATGGAAGTGAGCGAACATCTGTTACACTGTGATTGAAAAGCCAAATCTGGCGGTCGATATCGCTAACGAGACGAGCACTGGATATACGATCAATAAGAAAAAAGCGATGTTCGGCTGTATTCCGTACCCATTATCAGCATAAAAGGGCGACAACATAGTATGTGAAACGATAATCGTGCCAAGTTCATCCCGTTACGAATTTAAATTCATCAATCGAACCGGTTGATCGAATAGCTAGTTCCATATAATAATGACGTGCTGAACGACTTTATGTGTTATTTCGACTAAACATGCGTAAGATGAGCAAATTCGACAAAAATAGCGATACGTAAAATGTGTATTTCTACATTTACGTATCGCTATTTTCATGTTACAATAGGCACAGTAATGGATGGCATTATTTTACAGATAAAATAATCGTCCCATTACCAGGCACCTCAATCGAGCTACCTACCGGCTGATTATCCAGCATATTGCTCGTCTGAAGCGAACCAAGCTCGACGGTTGCCGCTTCTGCATTATGATTCAGTAAAAATAGGAAAGCTTGACCATTCTTCACCCGTCGACCGGCTTCCACACCCGCTGGCGTGTCCAGAACAGGCTCAATATTTTGCTGCTGACACAGATGCTTTAGCAGACCGGCAACAAAGTCTTCTTCGCCATCAGAAGCAATATACCAGGCTTCGCCTTGACCGAACGCATGCCGTGTTAATACGGGCATGCCCTTGTAAAAGTCTGTACCGTATTCGGCGAGCACATCGGCTCCTTCTGTATGAAGCAGATCGCAGAGCATGCCGCACTGGTAGCTGCCGCTCAGTTCACCGATCGTTTCCTTCATCTCAATGGAGTTGTGCATGGATGGAAGCAAGGCGTCGATTTCTTCCACCCAGATGCCGAGCAGCTTGCGCAGTTCGCCGGGATAGCCGCCCGTTGTGACCAGATCATGCTCGTTCACAATGCCGCTAAAGAAGGTCGTGACAAATGTACCGCCATTGTCGGTGAATTGCTCCAGCTTGGCTGCCAGACCCGGCTTGACCATGTACAGTACAGGCGCGATAACGAGCTTGTAGCCGCTCAGATCGGAATCGACTGAGACGATGTCTACCTGCACATTCCGGTTATACAATGCTTTATAATACTTATGAATTTGTTCGACGTATTGGAGTGCAACCGTTGGTCCACTCGATTTGTCGATCGCCCACCAGTTGTCCCAATCGAACAGGATCGCTACGCTTGCTTCAATACGTGAATCAAGCAGTTGATCACCCAGCTTTTGCAGCTCGTGTCCTAGCGCACTCGTTTCACGAAACACGCGTGTATTCGCGTGTCCAGCATGTTCGATCACAGCACCGTGGAACTTCTCGCAGGCACCGATCGAACGGCGAAGCTGGAAAAACATAACCGTATCAGCACCATGCGCCACAGCCTGGTAACTCCATAGCCGCATCACACCCGGACGTTTCAGTGAGTTGTACGGTTGCCAGTTTTGCTGGCTTGGCGTTTGCTCCATCAGCATGAACGGATCACCGTCTTTGAGACCGCGCATCAGATCATGGGCAAGAGCGGTGAAGCTGACCGGAGTATTCAGACCCGGATAATTGTCCCATGATACGATATCCATCTGTTTCGCCCATTTGAAGTAATCAAGTGGTTTGTAAAAGCCCATGAGATTAGTCGTAATCAACGCATCGGGAATGAGCGAACGAATCGCGTCATACTCAAGCTGATAGCATTCCAGCATGCTGTCCGAGTTGAAGCGCGTATAATCGAGCGAGATCCCTTGAAAGCTAGAACTGTTCTCGCCCCATTCCTCACTGCGATGATCCGGCACTACAATCTCATCCCAATCGTAAAAGGTGTGGCCCCAGAAAGCGGTATTCCATGCTTTGTTCACAGCATCAAGCGTGCCATAACGTTGCTTGAGCCAGACGCGGAACGCTTTCTCGCAGTTGTCGCAATAACACTCGCCGCCATACTCATTGGAAATATGCCATACGAGTATGGCAGGATGCTCCTTATAGCGTTCTGCCAGTCTACGAGCCATTTCTACAGAGTAATGACGGTAGGTTGGACTGTTTGGACAGGAATTGTGACGACCGCCAAATTTGCGCTTGCGGCCATCCTTTTCCACTCGCAAAATGTCCGGATAACGAGTTGCCATCCATGCTGGATGTGCACCCGTACTTGTAGCCAGACAAGTATAGATACCGCTTTCATAAAGGCTGTTGATATAGCCATCCAGCCATTCCAAGTGGTATGTAACTTCGTCCGGCTGATTGCGTGCCCACGAAAAAACGTTGAGCGTAGCGATATCAATGCCAGCCTGCTTGAACAGGTCCAGATCTTCAAGATGAGTTCCGTGATCCCATTGTTCCGGGTTGTAGTCGCCGCCATAAAACATTTTAGGTAGTTTATTGCTGATCAACGTTGTCACTCCTTGTATAAGAATAATTCTATACTAAACGATAACAAACCCTTGTAAAATATAAGATAATTACACTATGATATTAAAATAAGGATATAGGATGTGATTACTCATGTACGTTACCAATCCGCATCGCCGCTTTTTTAGTGAACTGAAAGACCTGCAATTACCGATTCATATGGAAAGTATAGGCGAGAATCCGGATCAGGAAAGTATTGAACGTCCGGATGGGTATCCGTGTTATCACTGGCTGCAAACGGTACGTGGAGAAGGCGAATTTACATTTGGTGGAGCGCGTTATATGGTGAAGCCAGGTTCTGGTGTATTGCTTGCTCCGCGTGATGCACATAGCTATCGTCCGGTTAGCGGCATTTGGGAGACTACGTATTTGACCTTTGGCGGCCCGCAGTCCCTTGCGCTGCTATCGACCTTTGGATTGTCGCATTCCGCTTATTATGAATGGGATCGTGATTGTGAGCTTGAATTTTTTTCGGGGAGTCTGCTCGGACAGATTCGTAGTAACCGTGATCTGTCAGGACTTGATACTAGCGCCGATCTGTACCGTTTCCTAACCCTGCTTAAAAAGCATGGACGGGTGAATAATTTGCCGTCACTATCTCATACGGTAGAGCGTCTGGCGCCGCTGATGAGCTTTATGGAGGCGCATTATGATGATCCGAATATCGGGCTGGAAGATATGGCACAGCAGGTGGGCGTGAGCGCAAGACATTTGAACACCTTATTCCGACAAACGTTTGGTATGACCGCTTATGCTTATTTCATTTTGCTTCGTTTGCGAAAGGCAAAGGAACTAATGACATTATATCCACGTATGACCATTAAAGAAGTATCCGGTCAGGTAGGCTTCCGCGATTCCAGTCATTTTGTCGCTACATTCCGCCGTTTGGAAGGCGTAACACCAGAGCAATTCCGCAATCTTTACTAGCTCAGCGCCGGATATGTGATAAATGTATCACCTATCGGCATGAACTTTTGAAGATTCATCATTGAAACGATTATCTAAAGCGCTTACAATATAAGCGATTAAAGAAATAACGAATGAGTAGCATCCTGTACCCTGGCTTTCCGGCCAGGGCATATTTTTGCAATCCTATGCTATCGTATGAATGTAAACTTGTAAGAACGAAAGTTTGTATGAATGCAAATTCGTATGGATATAAGTCGCAGTGGTTTCAGCGGTATCATACAGGTAGGCTTCCATTCAACGTTATTTCTGTCAACAGGAGATCGTCATAGGATGAAAATGGATCAATGGAGGAGTGAGAAGTACATATGGAGCAAATTTGGATTGCGGATGAACATGTTGTAGATGAGATGGGGACACGTCCGTATTTGGAACCTTATTTACTGTCTGGGGCAACTAGTGCGGTCATCGTCCTGCCTGGCGGCGGCTATGAATTTCGAGCCGATCATGAGGGTGGCCCGGTCGCACAGTGGCTCAATGAACAGGGGATTTCAGCTTTTGTATTGCACTATCGATTGACGCCGAAGCATCGCGGTACACCACTGGAAGATGGACAGGCAGCTATTCGTCATGTGCGTGCGCATGCTGCACACTATGGACTGCGTCCTGACCGGATTGGGATGCTTGGTTTTTCGGCTGGTGGTCATCTGACAGCGATGACCGGAACGGTATGCAGTGAACAGGAGGTTCTATTGCCAGATGGACGGACGGAGCGGATAAGCTCCCGTCCCGATCTGATGGTGCTCTGCTATCCGGTCATTACGATGGAAGGCTACGGCCATGAAGGTTCCAAACTAGCGCTGCTTGGTGCCGATGCTTCATCCGATCGTATGACCGCTCATAGTGCAGAGCGTCAAGTATCTGCGCATACACCACCGACATTTATCTGGCATACCGCGGATGACGAAGTCGTACCTGTGCAAAACAGCCTGCGCATGGCGCTTGCGCTGGAGCAGCATAGTATTCCATTTGAACTGCATGTGTATGAGCACGGTGGACATGGAGCCGGGCTAGCTACAGGTCATCCGTCGATGGGCAGCTGGACCGAGCGCTGTGCAGACTGGCTGCATCGTCAGGGCTGGTAATCTACACATTCGCTATGTTGAAAATAGAAATGATAGAAATATGATTAGTGGCAATTTACACAATGCCCTAATTACACATAATGTAGAGACAGAAGGGATGGATTGAAATGAAAATAGAACCTAATAACATGCTGTTAATGATCGGTGATTCGGTGACAGATTGTGGCCGCGCTCGTCCGGTAGGTGAACACTGGGCGATTGGAGATGGATATGTAGGTCTTGTGGATGCTTTGCTGAACACAGCCTACCCGGATTATAATCTGCGTGTACTCAATACAGGCACAAGCGGTGATACGGTGCGTCATCTGGAGGCACGCTGGCAGGAGGATGTGTTTGCTCACTCGCCGGACTGGGTATCCATTATGATCGGCATTAATGATGTATGGCGTCAGTTTGACCGCCCAACTGATCCAAGCCAGCATGTGTACCTGGATGAGTACGAACAGATATTGCGCAAGCTGGTGCAGGACACATTGCCAAAGGTAAAAGGTCTGATATTAATGACACCGTATTATATGAGCACAACGGTAGAAGATCCGATGCGGGCAACGATGGACATTTACGGTGAAGCAGTGAAACGCATCGCTGCCGAAACCGGTGTACCGTGCGTAGATACACAGGCCGCATTTGATCGGATCGGTGAGCATATCTATCCGGCCACACTGTCGCATGGATGGGATCATGTGCATCCGAATACGAAAGGGCATATGGTGCTGGCACGCGCCTTTTTACAGGCGATTGACTATGATTGGAATCGGAGTTAGGGCGAAGCATGTTCTGCTGGAACAGTGCAGAGGTTAGTCTGGCTTTCATTCAACTTCATCGCTTTATCTTAGCATGAATGCTATCTTCATTTCTGATCAAGCAAATCATTTATTTTATGTATGGAAATGTAGAGCGACGTATGTATAGTAAACCGTTCCAACAAGCACATGTAGCAAATCGAAATGAAATTGTTCAGGAGGCGTTACGATGAAGCAATATGAAGCAGAACTGGTATTGGATGCTCAAGCAAAGCTAGGAGAAGGACCAAGCTGGGATGAACGGACACAGGAGCTGTTATGGGTCGATATTGAAGGCTTTAAGCTGCATCGCTACAATCCGGCGACAGGCGAGGATCAGGCGATTGACGTCGGCGAGCATATCGGCGCGGTTGTACCTTATACCGAGGACGAAGTCATCGCTGCGCTGTTCAGCGGCTTCTATCGTATCCATTTGCAAACAGGTGAAAAGGTTGCCATTCATGATCCGGAAGAAGGACGCCCAGGCAACCGTTTTAACGATGGCAAATGTGATCCATATGGTCGTTTTATCGCAGGTACAATGAGCTTGAGCGATGAGAAGAAAGCCGGTGCACTGTACAGTATGGATACATCCGGTAATGTTCGCCTGCTGCTGAGCGAAGTATCCACTTCTAACGGGCTTGCATGGAGTGCCGATCGACGTCTCTTTTATTATATCGATACACCGACACTGACGATCCGTGCCTTTGACTACAATATTGAAGACGGCTCGATCGAAAATGCACGTGTGATCGCCAACATCGACGATGCAGATGGCTTCCCTGACGGTATGACAATCGATGAGGAAGGCATGCTATGGGTCGCTCGCTGGGGTGGACGACGTGTGTCTCGCATTGATCCAGCAACTGGTGAAGTCGTTGCCGAAGTACAGGTCGATGCTGACAATGTAACATCCTGCGTATTTGGTGGTGCGAATCTGGACGAGCTGTACATCACGACCGCACGCGGCGAGCGCGAGCCGAATGATGGAACGCTGGATGGTGGGGTATTCCGTGTCCGTCCAGGCGTAAAAGGTACACGGACAGTGGCGTATAATCTCGGTCAACCTGTTAACTGGTAAGCCAGGGAGCCTGCCTGATGAAGCGACGTAGTAGCTCACTTCATAGCTGGGTAATAGGAAAGGCTGAGCCAATAGATAATATTGATGATATTAATGATATGGGAAATGACACCGAAGCCTGAATGAGCTGCTTACCCGAATGAGCTGCATAGATGAGAGAACTGACGTTAACAGGACTATAGTTGCTCATTTAAAAGTTATGTACAGTTCAAAGTTATTCACTCAAGATCAGTTCGATGATCAATCCAAAAGAATATCCTGAACATAGACCGTAGTCCTGCCAAACAGGATTATGGTCTATGTTATTTGCAACAGATCGCAACGTTATTTATAGTGGGAAGTAGGATGATAAAGATAAACTATCGCTAATTGCAGATGAGGAAGTAAGTTATCTCCTATGTCTGTGCTATGACTGTGTATATATGTCTCTGCTATAATTGCATACATATCAGGCTATTTAGCAATGAAAGATGTGTAGGAATTTTTTGTCTTGGATAATATGTAGTGTACTTCTAGTAGAAAAAGTCTGAATTGAACAATAGCAATCAACGCTCCATATAACAAGATCAAGTCAACACGAAGGAGGGTACGCCTATGACGAAAATGATTCTGGAACAATCCGAACATCCATTAACCGCCGCCGATTTAGACGAACTGGAGAAACTGCATAACTGGAAATTCCCGGAGTCGTTTCGCCAGCTCTATTTGCAATACAATGGCGGTTATTTGCCGGAGAAATGGGCGGAGCAGCAAGGTATCATTTTTGGTGGCTTTCATCCGATTCGGTATGACAACGTACCAGCCGAAAAAATCTATCTGGATTTAATTGAGTTTTATCCACAATTAATTGATCTGTTTCCATTTGCCTATGATGGATTCGGACATAGCTTTGTATTATCGCTGCGCGCAGAGGATTACGGAAAGGTAAGTTTGTTCGCAATGGATGGCGAAGATTTTTATGACATTGCGGATACGTTTGATGAATTTTTGGATTTGCTAATTTTTGATGAGTAGTGAAGGCATGAACGGCGAATATGTTTTATAATAATGAAAGCTAGCTGATACTGTAGTTAGTGAATAAAAGTAACAGATGAGTATGCAATCGACCTGCTTTTTCCCATTCTTATTGTGATCGTTAACCTCATCTGATGGCATGTAGATGACGGATTGCAATATTAATTCAGGGCAAACAACGCGGAATAATAAGATACACTGCCAACAGAAGTAGAGGATTGAGCCTGTAACGAATGCTTTGCATACAGGTAGCTCTGTAATCGGACGGATTGAATAATCTGTGTGATAGCGTTTCAAGCAGGCAAGTTGGATATGATATGAGCACATCTATATTTTAAAGGATAAGAAGAATAGCAGCATGCCCAACATGAAGATGCAATCGGGCAATGGGTTTGGAGGAGGAATGGGATATGACGGGCAAACGAATCGATCAATTTATCCGTAATGAACGCGAAGCAGAATTGGCAGCCTGGGCGGATCGACTGGCTGTGCGCTTTGCGGAACGAGCGGCGAAGCATGATGCGGAAGGAACATTTCCGTTTGAAAATTTTGCCGAGTTAAAGGAAGCGGGCTATGCGAAGTTGACTGTCAGTCGTGACTATGGCGGAGAGGAACTATCGCTATATGAATGGCTGCTTGTGCAGGAACGAATCGCTCGTGGCGATGGTTCGACCGCGCTCAGCGCAGGCTGGCATGGCGGGATGATGCTGCATTTTCGCGAGGCAGACGGTTGGCCGGAGCCGACCTTTTCTGAATTTTGTAGAGACGTTGTGGCGCATGGCAATATGATTAACAAATTTGCCAGTGAACGCGGTACAGGGAGTCCGACCCGTGGGGGACGTCCAGAAACGACAGCGGTTCGTACCGATGGCGGCTGGTTACTCAATGGACGCAAAACGTACAGTACACTCAGTCCAATGCTGACAGATTTTATCGTGAGTGCTGGATTAGATGGACAGCCGGAGCTTGGCGATTTTCTCATTCGTTCTCGTGCAGGCATCGAGCTAGAGGAAACGTGGAATACGCTGGGGATGCGTGCGACAGGCAGCCATGATGTAGTGCTGCATGATGTGTTTGTACCGGATCGTCAGGTGCTGAACATATACAAACCGGGCGCACCGAAAACAGGACGAGATGACGGTGACGGCTGGCTCTTGCATATTCCAGCTTGTTATCTCGGTATCGCCTATGCGGCAAGGGATTTTGCACTTCAATATGCAGCCAGCTATACACCAAATAGCTTAAATGAACCGATTGCCACATTGCCGCATATTCGTCAATGGATCGGGCAGATCGAAAGTGAACTGCGACTGGCGCGTACACTGCTGTATGATGTCGCGGATCGCTGGGACCGTCAGCCAGAGCAACGCCAGCATATGCGTCCGGACTTTGGTCTGGTCAAATACAATGCGGTGCATCTAGCGAATCAGGTGGTGGACAAAGCGATGAAGATTGTAGGCGGCGCTGCCTTATCGAAAAATTTACCACTTGAGCGTCTGTATCGTGATGTACGTGCAGGTTTGCATAATCCACCGATGGAAGATGCGGTCATTCAAACGATGGCGCGTACCGCATTGGAAGAGTTAGACCTGTAAAAGAAGACTTTGCTTTTAGCATATAGGTAGGATACGTGAGTATATGCAAGACACGTAGTTTGATACACCGTCTGATCGACAGGGGCATCGATAGTCCCATAGAGAGGTGCATATTGCTTTATATGCTATGATCTTCCCAAAGAACGGAGGCGAATACCGATGTCTGAACGTCTGCACGACTGGCAGCAATGTAGCACAGATGAACGTTTACAAGCACTGCTTCGTATCGACTCCGCGCTGGATGTCGAAGAAATTCAGCTGTTACTCGATACAGCTCAACATGCTCAAAGTGATGATATTTTGCAGATCGAATGCTGGAAAGTGCTTGGTTTGTACAGCGAAGAACCGCATAAAGCACAGATTCGTACAGCCATTCACCAGCACTGGATGCAGGAACAGGATGAGGAATATGTACAGATCGCGATGCTGGAAGCATTGACTGCACTTCATGTGCAAACAGAGGATATTGATCTGGCGCTGTCGATTGTACAGAGTGACGAATATATTTTAATTCGTTCAGCAGCATTTTCTCTGTTACGGTTACAGCGGCATTTGCCTCAGGTACGACATGCGCTGGAACAGCTACGTGATGATCCTGATTTCGGCAATCTGGCGGTGAAGCTGTTACAAGAAAAATAGCGATAAGCTTATACGTCATTGTAGAACGATGGAGATTGCCCCTATCTACAATAATCACGGTTAGATAGCAACCGTGTACTATAGGGATACGAATGGAACTCCCTATCTTTGTATCCACAAGCTCATCAAGGAACACAAACGAAGCTAAAAACGAACTGAAGACGAATCGAAAATGTACCAAAACGAACAAAACCGCCTCTCGATGTGAGTAGGGCGGTTTTGCGCAGTTTTACTGTGGAAATCACATGCTATATGTACGACATCAACGCTATTGTGCTCCGCGTGCATCACACATATAGCCATACGTGGCATTCGTCATTAAGCGCGAATATCCAATGTGCTTCCCAGTGTAGGGTGAGGAGCTTGTTTCAGCATCTCTGCTAGTTGCTGGCCTTGTTGCTCGGCCATATCCTTGGATAGGGACAATACCTTAAGGCTAGCAGCCTGCGACACGGCACTTTGACTCATTGCGGTAGACAAAGAAGCGATATCCATGAATACATTCCTCCTTTCCTGCCTCTAAACAGGGCATATCCTTATTATCGGTGTAAAATGGCTGCTTGATAACCCATGTTTCTGAATCTCCGTTTACCCTAGCGGAAAATAGAGCATAAAAAATAGTAACTTATATTATCGAGTGTTACCGAATAAAAATAATTTTTTTGAATTTTAAGCTAATTTTTAGGTGGGTATCAGCTTTATTTCAGCTTGTGCGTTTAACATACAGACATACCCCTTTTGATATAAATATTGCCTACACCCTGCCTCGATCCCAGGCAGGGCCTTTTTTTTGTATCCAGATGCATATACAGGTGCATTGGCTGCTGGTGATGATCAGATAGTGTTTATGACTTTCGTTGTGAATGTATTTGTTGTGTTGTGAGTGTATTTGTTATAAGGATAAAGGAAATAAAATCATATTGGTTATATGAAGAATTTACAATCGCACTAAATTTAATCCAAAATTTAACATAAAAAGAGTTAAGTTTTACATTCTTTCGCTTAAAATGGTATTAGATTCCAGTTGCGCACAATATACAGCGAATAAGTTTATGCTGACTTGCTGTGTATCCAGTGAACGGCGGAATCTACATCCTTTTAGGAAGAGAGTTGATTGTATTGAAACGAATGAAAAAGCTAGGCATGATGTTGATGATGCTGGTGGTGTTATTAACGACACCAGCGCTGCTACAGGGTGAAAATAATCTGAGTCAGGCTTATGCGGCAGCAACGTATGATTACACTTTGACCTTCCCATCCAGCCGCTATCCAGAAACCGCTTCGCATATTCGTGATGCGATTGCAGACGGTCACTCTGCTGTATGCACGATTGATCGTTCCGGTGCAGACGAGCGCCGTGAGGAATCGCTTAAAGGCGTACCGACCAAAAGCGGCTATGATCGTGATGAATGGCCAATGGCTATGTGTCTGGAAGGCGGCGCAGGCGCAGATATCCGTTACATAACACCATCGGATAACCGGGGCGCAGGCTCCTGGGTTGGCAATCAGCTGACCAAATATCCAGATGGTACCCGAGTTAAATTTATCGTGAACTAAAGGTTACATGCTCTAATTCGCATATTCGCGTTCATAAAACGGAATATACAAGTACAACACCCGATCCGTACAATATAGGATCGGGTGTTATATGTTTTCCAGCGATAATCTGCGATTCAGCATCTCGATCTACTAGGCTGTGTACGCTCCAGTAAAACAGTTTGCGTCCACACCCTACAAAGATGCTCATCTACTACCCCAATCGCATACTGCTACTGAAAGTTATAGGCATCATGAGTTGACCGCAACTCATCGTTCTTTCTTAACACGTTCAAAAAGCATGACGGGTTACCGTAAATTGAAAGACAACGCCAAATGGATCGCGTACCGCGGCATAACCGCTACTAAATGAATTAGGCCCAAATGGAACAATAATCGTACAACGCGGGTCGGCAGTCAATTTAGTATATAGCGCCTCCATCTCTTCATGCTGGCGCGATTGCAAGCAGAGGGAGAAGGAGTTACCGTGTTGCCATGTTTGCTCGATATCCGCAGGTTCTTCCGCAATCATCCATTTGCCACTTCCTAGCTCTAATACGGAATGCGTAATATAGTTTTCCTGTCCAGGCTGTACGTGAAAGCTGTCGTCTATAGCCGCCAACTGCGCATAAGTGACTTTCAATCGGACAGTAGCCCCAAGCTGCTCATAAAAGGCTATCGCTTCAGCAGCCTTACCATTGAGCGAGAGAAAAGGAATCACTTCGGTTTGCGTGATTTGGCTCGTTTCCTGTTTTGTAACCTGCGAATGTACATGCTCCGGGTGCACTTGTGCGGTCGTTTTCGTAGTAGATGTCGTTTGATTGCTATTCATATTCGTCGCCTCCTATAATGTGATACAGTAATAGCATAGAACGATAAGGTGTCAAAATATGGCACCTTTAAAATAGCAATATACAAAGATGAAAAGGAGATTGGTATGAAAAAGGCGGAACGCTTGCAGCAGATACAGCGCTATGTGTACCGGCAACGCCGTTTTACGCTCGCTGAGCTAATGCAGCAATTTGGTATTTCACGGCGTACAGCTATTCGTGATGTAGAGGCATTGGAGGAAATCGGCGTGCCATTGTATGCCGAGCATGGGCGATATGGCGGCTATCGGGTGCTGGATACGGCGACATTGCCGCCTATTTCATTTACAGCACGGGAAGTGCTGGCGCTATACTTTTCCATGCAGGCGCTGGAAAGCTTTTCGGGTGCTGCGTTTGGTGTGTCATTCGGTTCGATTAATGCCAAATTTCTTGATATCGTATCTCCATCCCAGCAGACGCAAATTGAACAGTTTCGCGATCGGGTTGCCTTTTATCATCATATGGAGGCTGAGCCAGGCGCATGTCTGGAAGAACTGTTGCTTGCAGCAGCGGATCAGCGAGTCGTACAGATTAGCTACCATTCCGGTCATCGTGCAAGCGAGCGGCGTATACAGCCATTTGCTGTCTATGTGATGGACGGTTACTGGTATTGCCGTAGCTATGATATGGATAAGGAGCAGTATCGTGTGTTTCGCTGTGATCGGATTCTGTCGATCAGTAGGATGGAAGAGCAAACAGGGGAGATTTTTGCCGATATGGATTTGCATTCTGCCCCCACATTGCGTCAGCCTACGAGCGAGGCGATTCGCTTTCACTGTACATTGCCGGAGCTGACAGATGAACGACGTCTTCGGGCACGCTTATTGCCTTCGATGCAGCTAGAACATACAGAGCAGGGGTGGCAACTTGCAGGGAGCTATGAGCCGGAGGAGAAGGGGTTTATACTTGTGTATTTGACCAGCCTGGGAACCGTATTGTCGAAGGTAGAACCGATGGAGTTAAAAAATGGATTAATGGCACACTATCGCAAATTAATGGAACGAATCTGAGCGATATATAGGCGGCGCAACAATATAATACCTTATAGATAGAGTAAAATAAACGAACGTTCAAAATAGAATAGCACTGACAAAAAATAAGATCAGCTGGAGATGATCCAAGTGAAATGGAATCAATCTCTGGCTGATCTTATTTATGACAATTCATGTCTTGTTATGAAAAGGAGCTGATTTTATAGATCGCTCGTTATCTTTTAATTTCAAACCAATGCGCAAATGCCGATTGAATGGTACTAGCATTCAGCGCGCACGTTCCTCTATATTCAACAGACACTCATGTAACTTCGACTTATTCCCGTTAGTTAGACTCCGCAGTACCGGAATTGACTGCATTGCGATTCGGAGCCTGCGGTTTCACACGTAAAGACAGCAGGAAACATAGCGTCAACACAATCGCTGCCATCATATACGGATAATTCACATCCCAATCGAACAGCGCACCTGCTACGATCGGACCTGCGATATTGCCAAGACTTGTATAAGCAGAGTTCAAACCGGCAACATAACCCTGTTCATGTCCTGCTTGCTGGGAAAGCTGGGTACCGATCGCTGGACGCAAAATGTCCATCGCCAGAAATACCGCAAATGTTACTACAAAGATTAGGAAGTACGTGTGAACGAGCAATGTTAATACGATAAAGAGGGCAGAGGCGATCAAACAGACGATAATAAGCTTTTGTCCACCAAAGCGATTGATCATCCAGCCGAAAATCGTTGCCTGCACAACCGCGCCAGCAATCGAGCCAAATGTAATAATGATTGCGATATCTTTTGCCGTAAAGCCGAATTTATGATCGACGAACAGCGAGAATACCGTTTCATAATTCGCCAGACCAAATGAAGCGACAAATACGATAATCAGACTAAGAAAATAAGGTTTACGATACGATTGCAAGAGCTGACGTATCAGACTATCACCCTGTGCATGGCTGGTAGTTAATGCTGCACGGCGCTCCGGCGATAACGATTCAGGCAGCAATAGCAGCGTGGCAATCGCAGCGACCAGACCGGCAATTGCGGCCGCATAAAAAGGTACACGGATGCCATACTCTGCGAGCAAGCCGCCAATCCCTGGCCCGATAATAAAGCCGGTCGTGATCGCAGCGTTGATAAAGCCCATCGCTGAGCCGCGTTCTTCATCCGAAGTGATATCCGCAGCATATGCCATAACCGATGGCATAATCAGTGCCGCGCCCAGACCGCCAATAGCACGCGATACGAATAGCAATGTCGGTGAATACGCAATCGCAAACAACCACTCGGATACGGCAAACACAAGCATACCGGTAATAATAAGCTTTTTTCGCCCAATGCGGTCAGATAAACGACCACTATAAGGGGAAAAGATCAGCTGGCTAATCGAAAAGGCTGCAACCATCAAGCCAAGCACACTGCCGCCGATATGCAGCTCATTCATATACGTTGGCATAATAGGAATGACCAACCCGATTCCGGTAAACACAAGAAAAATATTAAACATAAGCAGCAATAGCGCTGCTCGATTACGCATTAATAGTGACATGATTTCCTCCGTAAAATAACTGCGTGTCATGCAAGACACGAGCCGAATCACCTGAAACAATTGGATTGGATACAATACATACTGAACATTCGGTCAGTAAAAAGGAATTAAAATACCGGATCGTCAGCAGAGCTAGTCATTAGCTAAGACTGCTGTTTTCCGGTGACAATGCCATGCAAAAAAGTCTCGATCGCAAATTGATAATGGTTCAGCACCTGTTCCAGCGGCAGATTGCGACAGACACGGCTCATACCGACAAAAATGCCTTCCAGCACAAGCGCTTTTTGCTCGATCTGTTCACTACTGAATTCACCCTCATCGACGCCTTCCTGAATGAGCTGGCGATTGAACAGCAGATGTTCCTGCATCATCGTATTCATTTTTTCCTCGATCTCGTTTTTTTGCTCATCATTGCTAAAAAATTCATCGGCTGCACGGGTCAATGGATGGTTCAGATCCTCGCGTACAATTTGCTCGGCGAGTCCATACATTTTGGCAGTAGCGGTAGCATAAGAAGGTAGACGTGCCTGCCATTTATCCAGCCAGTCACGATCCCATTCATGTAGCAGGTAGGAGAATAGACCTTCTTTACTTTTAAAATGGTAATAAATATTTCCTTTGCTACTGCCTGTAGCGGCAACGATATCTTCAATGGACGTCGCTTTATAGCCTTTTTGTACGAATAGACTGCGTGCGGCTTCGCTTATTTTTTTACGTGTTTGCTCACTTTGAACTTGCTTTTTGTTCATTGTCTCACCTCAACATTTTCGATACTGAACGTTTGTTCAGTATTGTAGCAGATGGCTGTTGGAAAAGGCAAGCAGAACGTAATATGATTTTGCAACGACCGCCTGATATGATACGATAACGTCGTGTATTTGCTTGGTGGGTAGCGCCCTGACGGGTAATGAACATCAAGCGTAAAGGTGAGATTGTAGATGCAGCGTCGCGACGTTTGCGATGACATCACAAGCTGACCGGACTTATCGGAGCGGACAGCTACGGAATGATACGCATGAATCGTAAAGAGCCTACCATCATCAAACGATACAACGATACGATCAGCGATAATCAGTACGCTGTCTTACATTATATACAGAGGGTGAATCGAACGGAATGAGAGTAATTTCTGGAAGTGCCAAAGGAAGACCGCTCAAAGCGGTGCCAGGTAACGGAACCCGTCCAACGACGGATAAAGTCAAAGAGGCGATGTTTAGCATTATTGGTCCTTATTTTGATGGGGGACAGGTGCTGGATTTGTTTGCTGGAACAGGTGGACTCGGTATTGAAGCACTAAGCCGTGGGATGGAACATGGCGTATTTATCGATATGGAATACAAAAGTATTGAAATCATCAAAGCCAATGTGCAATCGGCCAAACTGACCGAGCAAGCGGAGATTTATCGTAATGAAGCAGGACGTGCGCTTAAAGTATTGCAAAAGCGCGGCACTGCTTTTGATCTTGTATTTCTTGATCCACCTTACCGCATGAAAAACGGGATCGAGCTGATGCAGGATATGCATGAGCGCGGCTTATTGAAGCAGGATGCGACAATCGTGCTTGAATTTGAAACGGGTCATCCGTATCCAACAGAGTGTGATCATTTCGTCGGCGTTCGGCAGGCGGAGTATGGGGAGACTACGTTGTACATTTATCGTTACGCACCGGACAGCACCTCAACATTAGAAGAACAAGGATCTCATGCACAGGAAACACAACACGAAGTACAGCAGGGAGGAACGTTAGATGAATAACGAACCAGGCAAGCCGATCCAGTTCGTCGAAAACGGAGGCAGGCGGATCGCTGTCTATCCGGGCAGCTTCGATCCGGTAACGATGGGACATCTGGACATTATCCATCGTGCGGCACGTCAGTTCGATACACTTGTCGTGGCTGTGCTAAACAATATGAGCAAAAAGCCATTGTTTAGCGTGGAAGAACGTGTAGAGCAGCTCAAGCAGGTAACGGCTGATTTGCCCAATGTAGAAATCGACAGCTTCCGTGACTTGCTGGCAAACTATATTCGTGAGCGTGAAGCCCATGTGATTGTACGCGGCATTCGTTCGGTAACGGATTTTGAATATGAGCTACAGATGGCTTCAATCAACCGTGAACTGAATCCGGATGCAGAGACGATTTTTATGATGACGAATCCACGCTATTCATACCTCAGTTCCAGTATGGTCAAGGAGATTGCCCGTTTTGACGGACATGTCTCCGATTTTGTGCCACCACTGATCGAGCAACAATTAAAGCTCAAATTTGGAGCGGCATCCGATTTATAATGATGAGTCAATCATAGCAGATGGCGAAAGTAGATTTGCTGCGCAGGTCATGGGATAATAGACGGACAGATAGGTCGTTATCGACATCGTTCTGGCTGTTCGTTTCCAGCCTGTGCAGCCTACCTGGATAGGAATATGTACCGATTGGAAACGAAGGGCAAGACTTGCCGTGGCGAATATCCCGCCTGTTCAGGTATTCGAATGTAAAGGAGAGAACTGCATGTCCGGCCCATCCCTTAAATCCCCGTTTTCGCAAAAGCGAATATGGGTTTATTTGCTTTGCTTGCTCGTATTGGTCTATGTGCTTGTGTATATGCCAACTTCCTATGTGATTAATGCGCCAGGTAGCGCCAATGAGTTGAAGCCGATCGTTAGCGTATCGGGTGGCGATCCGACCGAAAAAGGCACATTTATGCTCACGACCGTGTCGATTAGTTATGCGAATACAGCGATGCTGATCGGTAGCTTATTTGATCCAGACGAAGAAATCGGTCCGAAGCCAGCTCAAAGTGATCGCAAAGAATACGCAGCCGAGCAGCTCTATTATATGAACAGTTCTCAATCCAATGCGATTGCTGCTGCTTACAAAAAAGCAGGGATTGCGTTCAAAATCGAACCTCAGTATGTGTTTGTCGTGAATGTGCCAGCGAGCAATACAACGATTCATGCTGGCGATAAATTCGTTCAGGTGGATGGACAGACCATCACATCGATTGAACAGCTGGAAAAGATGTTGAGTAGCAAAAAAGCAGGTGATGTCGTAAAAGTCGTTATCGACCGCGCAGGCACAACGGTAGAACAAAATATTAAACTGACCGAGTTTCAGGATGCGATCGGACGCGTGCGTGTCGGCTTCGGTGTATCGATCGGAGAAGTGCAAAAAGTGACGCCAGATGATCCAGCCCATGAAGTGAAATTTGCCGATACGAGCATCGGTGGCCCTTCCGCAGGCTTGATGTTTAGCCTGGAAATTTATAATCAATTGACACCAGGCGATCTGACCAAAGGTTACCGTATTGCCGGAACCGGAACGATTGACCCGGACGGTACAGTAGGTATTATCGGTGGTGTCCAGCACAAAGTCGTTGCTGCACAGAACAATGGAGCTGAAATCTTCCTTGTGCCGCAGGGCAATTATGCCGATGCGAAAGCACAGCTAGATCGTATGCATTCCACGATCAAGCTGATCCCGGTTCAGACGATGGATGATGCACTAAAGGCGATCGCGGCGTTGCCTGCTAAATCGTAATGATAAATAACACTAATCGCGATCAATAATATACTGAAAGAATACCAAAAAAGAGAAGACTCCTAGGAGTCTTCTCTTTAATTTAGGCAACAAATAAAAATATATCCCGACACCTTACAACACTAATCCAATGAACTCTCCACATGTTTAGGCTCATCAGCGCTCCCAAGATTTGTACGCTCCCGCGACGTTTCCCGTCCCGCACCAATCGGGCGCAATTCACCTGCCCGTCCAAGCCCAGTCGCAGGCATATTCACATAAATCGACTCATAGGCGCCATTTTCCACCATATACGTTTCATGATAAATTCCGACCGCTTGCGCTGCCCGTGATTTGCGATTGAAGTTTTGCCATGCGCTCAGATGCTTGGCGCTGTGGGCGTAATGTTCCAGCTGATCATAGGAACGCCAGTATTGCACAATCGACACGCCGCGCCCGGATATAAAAGAAGCACCATTCAGAAAACCAAGCTCCCGGTTCTCATACAGCTCTTTGAGCATAGGTCCCATCGCTTGCACGACAGGCAGCCATTGGCTGAACGCAAGCCATTTATTAATACGCACCCCAATAATAAACACGACGAACGGCCCTTCAATTGACGCTGACTGGCGACCTGGCATAATCGGATTCATCATTTTTGCCTCCTTATTGTCGTTTCAATCGATTGACATGCAGCTCGTAAAAGCCGCGAATATCAGTAGATGCATACAATCGTGCCGTTAAAAAAGCCCCATAAAACACCGTGAACAACAGTTTGACCGCTTCCTCAGCCTTCAGTTCAGAAGCAAGTGTACCTTCCGCTTGTGCCTGCACCATACATTGCTCAAAAAACAAATACAGATCCGGTGAGACGCTTGCTTCGCTCTCCTGATCGGGAAACAACAGATGAATTTCCGCTTCACTAAGCTCCGGCATACAAGGATGCATATCGACCTGTGCTAAAAAGGCGATCAGACTTGGCATCACACCTGGCGTATGCTGGTGCCAGTCTGCTACGCTGTCCAGCACATGCCACACCGCATCAAAGCCTTGCTTTTCATTCCGCTGAATCTCCAATAGGCGCTCGGTTAACCAGATTCGCATAAAATAGACGAGCAGCGCTTCCTTTTGCGGAAAACATTTGAAAAATGTAACTTTGGACAGCTCTGCTTCCTGGCAAATTTCATCGACCATAATGTCGCCAAATTTACGCGTCTTCATCATAGATAGTCCGGTTTCGTAGAGCTGGATCCGGGTTCTTGCTTTTTTTATATCTCGTAAAGAATGACGTTGTTGTACCAATGACACACCTTCTTTTTTTGTTTCGGTTAACTTCTATAAATTAGTTTACTTAAGTTAACTTAATAGTGCAATCATTAAAATATACAATAAAGAAAAAGAGCGCTGACTTCTCATGTCAGCGCCCTGTTAAAATGCTATTCCATACAATTTGATGAGCAATGTTTGTTTACGAATTTACGAAGTGAAGTATCTCAATCTTTCCCAGTAAAGGAATCTACCAAAAACGTTTACTTCGTAGATTCGTTTGCAAACTGTCAGCCTGTCTCTGTATTTTTACCGGAGTGGGTCACTGCTCACTTGATATATTGCACACAAACTCGATCCAGCCTTTATACATATCTGACGATAGATGTGAACTACCTGATCTAGCTCCTATCGCACCTGTACAGGCGGATAATAATAATCAGAGTAAATATCACGCATCTGCTGTACTGTAAATCCTGCTGCTTGCATAACAGTTGCCTGAATATCCAATGTCATCTGCGGATGATCGCTATCCACTGCTCGCATGATAATCGGCAGAGAAGCGGTAGTTTTCATTTGTTTCAGCAAACTCCGTCCCCGATCGGTAAAACCAAGCACTCGCAAATAACCCGGACCACGGCGTAACATGGACTCATGCAACAGCTCCCGGCGATGACCGAGCAATAGATGGGCGAGCAAACGCTGTAACCGCGCGCGAGTATACCGTTTCGTTTTTAAGCTATCGATCAACTGGCTCACTGACGCTTCCCGTAAGGAGGGCAACAAGCGTTTTAGTCGATGCTCGATGCCTTCGTTCATATCATAGTAGTCAGCTAACACCGTAGGAGACGATGTGGCGATCAATTGCAGTAGAGGCAGCCATAGACTGTCCATTTGCACCGGACCGCGTCCAGCAGCCATCTCGCGCTGCATAATCGCTAATGTAGTGGGTGGCACATAGGAAGCTACACGCTCTGGCTCATGCAGCAGCATGTGCCGGATCGATGTTGCGCTCGCAATCTGTTCATGGGTGGGCTTCAGATCATGATAACCCGACTGCTCTCGCTGAATCGTGAGCGGTATGATGCGGCTACCGAGCTGATGGATGGCCCGTATGTATTGCAGTCCCAGCGTATTGTTCGGCTGTTGCAGCATGGCGGCTGCCTCTGTGGATAGCAGGCCGGAAGCGGTAGCGGCACGACCGAGTGCAGCCGGATAGCTCATTCCTTGCTTAAGCTGCGCTCGAATCGCGTCGTTCAATGCTGGCGGCGCTTGCTCCATCAGCATCGCGACATCGTTCAAATGTTCCATTGTGCCTGCTTCACTGCCGAAGACAAGCTGATCCACTATGCCAGTCGCCTCCAGCACAGCTACAGCACCGTAGGCGAACCATTCAGCAGGCTGTACCGCATAAGCGGAAGGAAGCTCTAACACGACGTCACAGCCGGCACGTAGTGCCATTTCTGCACGCGCCCATTTGCTAAAGCTGGCAGGTTCGCCGCGCTGGGTGAATCCGCCGCTCATTACGGCTACAATCGCATCACAGCCGGTCAGCTGACGTGTGCGATCCAGATGGAGCTGATGTCCATAATGAAATGGATTATATTCAACGATAACGCCAGCAATATTCATGATGGTGTGCTCCTTTATAAGCTTCATAATATAATTATAATTAGTATGCGTGTAGCAGGTGGATGTATGGTACAATCAACGTTATCCGCTTTATTTCAATGGATGATGGAACTGTTCTGGATAGCGGCTGCTCCATTATACCGCATTCGTCTTTTGGAAGATGAAAAGCGGCTTCAATTCATAGGATCGACTGGAAAATAAACAGTGAAGCGCGAGTAGATTTGGACGAATTTTGGATGGATTTTAGGTGAATCACAACGACCAAAAACCCGCATCAACACTAGGAATCCCGCTACAGTAAAGGGATTTACCCTTACAGGTTGTTAAAATACAAAATTTGATTGACAAAAACCGCTATTCATTGGTAAAATAATTTTTGTTTGTTTGGAGTGATAACTATGCAATTCCAATTTCGAAAAATGGCGCAGAGCGATCAGCCTATAGAGTTTCACCAGACACTTGACTCCGAATTTGTAAAAACCGAACGCAATGATATACTGGCTGTACAACCTTTGCAGGCGGATTTGAAAGCACGGTACAGAGTCGATCAGGTCGTTGAAGTGAACGGAACGTTGAAGCTTGATTTGCAGGTGGCATGCGCTCGCTGTCTGAAGCCCGTTGATCTCCATCGCGAATTTCGCATGGATGAGGAATTCAGACACGGTGAAGAACCGGAAAATGTAGCGGAAGAAGATAATACAATATTCGTGAATAGCGATACGGTAGATCTTCGTCCTTATCTGGAGGAAGCTGCATTGGTGGACTTGCCGGCGGTTGTCCTGTGCAAGGACGATTGCAAAGGCTTGTGCCAGACATGCGGAGTCAACCTGAACGAACAGGATTGTGATTGCGATAACGAGCCGATCGATCCTCGATTGGCAGGGCTGAAAGATTTTTTCAAGTGATTTGATAACTCTGATCTCAGAGTGTTAAATGGCATTCAACTAGATGAAGGAGGTGTTTAACGATGGCAGTACCTCAACGGAGAACTTCCAAAACACGCCGTGACAAACGTCGTACACACTTTAAACTGGCAGTACCAGGTATGGTAAAATGCGAAAACTGCGGAGAAATGAAATTGTCTCACCGCGTTTGCAAAGTGTGCGGAACTTACAAGCAAAGAGAAATCGTACAACAGTAATTGTTGTAAAGGCAGCGTCTCGTCGTTTGATGAGACGCTGTTTTTTTTTGCGTAAAGGGGCCACTTCTTAGAGCTGGCGCGGTCTGACACCACAATTACATAATAACAGAACACTGCCCCTTTCTTTTTACGGAAATATGCTTTATACTACAATCTTAGTACCAGGTTCTAAAACGAAGCGATAATGTATGGAGCGATGCGTTTGCGTATCCTTCAGTACGTTTGGTTCTGTAAACGTGATGAAGAAACCGAATAGTTTATATAGATACAATGTATTGTGCTAATACATGAAGAAGCATCAGATAGGGGATAGGCTCGGGTGCTTCGGAAAATCCATCTGAAAGTGGGGGGAGGCTTTGTGACCATCGAACGATTGCCGAAAAGGCAACGCCAGCAGCGGCTCGTACAAATTATTGAGGATAACCCGTTTGTGACAGACCAGGAGCTGACTCGTCAGCTAAAGGTTAGTATTCAGACGATTCGTCTGGACCGAATGGAGCTGGGCATTCCCGAGCTGCGTGAGCGTATGAAGCTGATGGCCGAGCGTTCCTATGATCAGGTTCGATCCTTGCCACTGGATGAAGTGATCGGGGATATTGTAGATTTACAGCTGGACCGGAGTGGGATTTCGATTTTTGAGATTCGCGAAGAACATGTATTTTCGCGCAATCATATTGCACGGGGGCATCACATTTTTGCCCAGGCGAACTCGCTCGCTGTCGCTGTCATTAACGATGCGATTGCATTGACCGCATCCGCGGATCTGCGTTTTGTCCGTCCGGTCAATCTGGGTGAGAAATGTATTGCGAAAGCTTATGTACAAACAAGCCCGGCACGCCGAGGGAAAGCTAAGGTGGAAGTTTTGACTTATGTGGGGGAAGAAATGGTATTTCAGGGCAACTTTGTGATTTACCGATCAGATGGAGAAGAACACGATGAAGGAGGACTTGATCATGCGAATCGCGATTGACGCGATGGGGGGAGATCATGCTCCAGACACGAATGTACTGGGCGGCCTGGAGGCAGCCAGAGAGTGGAAGGATACGGAGATTATTCTTGTCGGTGACGAAGCGAAGATGAGGGCGCTATTGCCTGAAATTCCGTCTAATCTGAAGCTGGTACATGCTTCCGAAGTGATTGAGCCTGAAGACGAGCCGGTACGTTCGGTTCGCCGCAAAAAGGATGCTTCAATGGTCGTTGCAGGCCGAATGGTTAAAGAAGGACTGGCTGAGGCAATGATCTCCGCAGGCAATACCGGCGCACTGATGACGACAGGCTTGCTCGTCGTTGGACGTATCAAAGGGATCGAACGTCCGGCACTGGCACCGATCATTCCGACTATTGATGGCAAAGGCATGCTAGCGCTTGATCTGGGAGCTAATATGGACGCAACGCCAGAGCATCTGGCACAATATGCACTGATGGGCAGCATTTATCGGGAAAAGGTTCAGGGAGTATCTTCTCCGCGTGTTGGCTTGCTGAATGTAGGTACCGAAGCGAAGAAAGGCAATGAGCTTGTTAAAGAAGCGTATCCACTGCTTGAAGCGCTACCGATTCAATTTGTCGGTAACGTAGAGGCTCGTGATGTGCTGAACGGTGTATGCGATGTGCTCGTATGCGATGGATTTGCAGGTAATATTTTGCTTAAAACGATGGAAGGTACAGCAGCAGGCATCTTCTCGTTGCTGAAGCAGCAATTTTCCAAGTCGCTCAAGACCAAATTATCCGCTGCGCTCATTATGCCAGAGCTACGCAGCTTGCGTAACATTATGGATTACAAGGAGCATGGCGGTGCGCCGTTACTTGGACTGAATGGACTTGTGATCAAAGGTCATGGTTCTTCCGATACCGGTGCGATCAAGCATGCTGTGCGTCAGGCACGTATTGCGATTAAAGGAAATCTCGTTTCTAGCATTTCTCAAGAAGTTATCGGTTAATTGACGGTGTGCTTTGTGTTGTTGGATCGGGTGACACACTTACGATCCTGGCTCTATTGATCCTTACCCTATCGATAAGGAAATTCGCACGTATAGAAAAGAGTGACAACGATGAATGTTTTGCCAATCGGAATTATCGGCACAGGTAAATACGTGCCTGAAAAAATATTAACGAATGCCGACCTTGAAAAAATGGTCGAAACGAATGATGAGTGGATCGTCAGCCGTACAGGTATTCGTGAACGTCATATCGCGGCACCGGATCAAGCAACATCGGATCTGGCCTACGAAGCGGCAATTCAGGCGATCGAAAAGGCTGGCATGACAGCAGCCGATCTGGATCTGATTGTTGTCGCAACGATTACACCGGATATGTCCTTCCCGTCGACAGCTTGTATTTTGCAAGATAAGCTCGGTGCCAAAAAGGCAGCTGCGTTCGATCTGTCCGCAGCGTGCTCTGGATTTGTGTATGCGCTGGGTGCAGCGACAAGTATGCTCCAAATGGGAATGTACAAAAATGCACTCATTATCGGTGCAGATACATTATCACGCATTACTGACTACACAGATCGCAACACCTGTGTACTGTTCGGTGATGGTGCTGGCGCAGTCGTTATCGGCGAAGTAGGCGAAGGACGCGGCTTCAAAGCATTCGATCTCGGTGCGGAAGGCGCTGGCGGCGAGCTGCTCAAGCTGCCGGCTGGCGGTTCACGTACACCGGCTTCTGCCGATACGCTGGAAGCGAAACAGCATTTTATCCAGATGAGCGGTCGTGAAGTGTTCAAGTTTGCCGTGAAGGTAATGAACACAGCGACAGTGGATGTACTGAACAAAGCAGGCATGTCCAAAGACGAAATTGACCTGTTCATTCCGCATCAGGCGAACGTGCGTATTATCAACTCCGCGATGGAGCGTTTGAATTTGACGGAAGACCGCGTTATGATCAATGTGCAAAAGTATGCGAACACTTCGGCAGCTTCCATTCCACTAGCGCTGGTTGAAGCGGTAGAAGAAGGACGCATCAAAGAAGGCGACAAAGTAGTCATGGTCGGCTTCGGCGGTGGCCTCACATGGGGAGCATCCGTCATCGTCTGGTAACTTGTGTGATTCAGGAGGTAAAGGTCAAATGGGTAAAATAGCATTTGTATTCCCGGGTCAGGGAGCGCAAAAGGCAGGCATGGCAAAAGATGTCTACGATGCCAATCCTGCTGCTGCGCAATATTTTAATAAAGCGGATGAAGTGCTTGGCTTTGCGATCAGTAAGCTGGCATTTGAAGGTCCGGAAGATGAGTTAAAGCAGACTGCCAATACACAGCCTGCTCTGTTGACAGCTAGCATTACGCTGCTGGAAGCACTTAAGGCAAATGGCATTCAGCCGGATTATGTGGCTGGTCACAGTCTGGGTGAATACAGCGCACTTGTAGCAGCTGGTGTACTGTCATTTGAAGATGCGGTTGCGATCGTGCGTGCTCGTGGACAATTCATGGAGCAAGCGGTGCCTGCTGGACAGGGGGCGATGGCAGCTGTGCTCGGTGCAGAGCGTGCGGCACTGAGCGAGCTGTGTGCAGCCGTAACAGCGGATGGACATGCGGTTGAGCTTGCCAATGTGAACTGTCCGGGACAAATTGTCATTTCCGGTACGCGTGAGGGTGTCGAAGCGGTAGGTGCACGGGTAAAAGAGATTGGCGGCAAGCGTGCGATTCCGCTGGAAGTGAGTGGACCTTTCCATTCCTCCATGATGAAGCCTGCTGCCGAGCGTCTGGAAGAGCGTCTGCAAGGCGTTCCATTCCACGATGCATCCGTGCCCGTTGTAGCTAATGTTACCGCTCAATCGGTCACTTCTGGAGACGAAGTTCGCAAGCTGCTGGTGGAACAGGTGTATTCCCCTGTATTATGGGAGGATAGCGTGCGCTATCTGATCGAGCAGGGCGTAGATACATTTATCGAGATCGGTCCGGGCAATGTATTGACTGGATTAATTAAGAAAACAGACAAAGAGGTGCGTCTGTTTAACATCAGCAGTCTGGACAGCCTGGCTTCGCTGGAACTATAACGGTGAATGCTGGAGTTGTAAGAGCGAATATTTCGTGAAGGAGGTGCGTATGAATGAGTAAACCACTCGCAGGACAGTCTGCACTCGTTACCGGTGCATCTCGCGGCATTGGTCGTAGCATTGCACTCGCGCTAGCAGCAGCCGGAGCGGATGTAGCCGTGAACTATGCAGGCAGCGAAGCTGCGGCACAGGAGACGGTGCAGCAGATCGAAGCACTGGGTGTGAAAGCATTTGCTGTGAAGGCGAATGTGGGCGTAGCCGCTGAGGCAGAAGCGATGGTCAAGCAGGTGAGTGATACATTTGGCAAAATTGATATTTTGATCAATAATGCCGGTATTACACGCGACAACTTGATTATGCGGATGAAGGAAGAGGAGTTCGATCAGGTGATCGAAACGAATCTGAAAGGCGTGTTCAATTGTCTTAAAGCTGTAACGCGTCCGATGATGAAGCAGCGTTATGGCCGCATCGTCAACATTTCATCTGTCGTTGGTGTACTGGGGAATCCCGGACAAGCCAACTACGTTGCTGCTAAAGCAGGTGTCATTGGTCTGACCAAAGCATCTGCGCAGGAGCTTGCGTCCCGCGGCATTACCGTGAACTGCGTAGCCCCTGGTTTTATCGCTACCGATATGACGGATGAGCTGAACGAAGAGCAGAAGGGCCGTATTTTGGGCCAGATTCCGCTTGCACGTTTAGGTCAACCGGATGAAGTGGCACAGGTCGTCGGTTTCCTGGTGTCGCCTGCTGCTTCTTACATGACGGGCCAGACGTTACATGTTGATGGTGGCATGTACATGTAAGAAACAGGGTATGCTTACAGATGCCTGTATGGATTTTTAAGTATAATTTACGTATAATACTTGGAAGAGGAGGTGAACCGGATGTCTGATGTTTTGGAACGTGTAAAACGCATCGTTATCGACCGTTTAGGTGCTGACGAAGCTGATATTAAATTAGAATCTTCTTTCAAAGATGACCTTGGCGCAGATTCCCTCGATGTAGTGGAACTCGTTATGGAACTTGAAGAAGAGTTTGATCTTGAAATTTCTGATGAAGACGCGGAGAAAATTACGACCGTAGGTGAAGTTGTGAACTACATACAATCTCATACCTAAGGCTAAAAAGTCCCGTTACCTGCATATTTTTGCGGGTCGGGACTTCTCCTCATTCATGGCGTCTATCGGAATTGAACCAAAAATACACACATGCAGTCGATATGAGGTGAATGTGTTTGAAACATAGAGTGGTAATTACAGGTCTTGGAGTCACTACGGCTCTCGGTAAAGATAAAGATACATTCTGGAACAACCTGATGGCAGGTAAATCCGGAATTACCCCAATTGAGGGATTTGATGTTAGCGCCTATACGACACGCATTGCGGGTCAGGTGCATGATTTTAATCCAGAGGACTATCTGGAGCGCAAAGAAGCGCGCAAGCTGGACCGTTTCGTTCAGTTCGCCGTTGCTGCGACTGCCGAAGCCCTCAAGGATAGTAAACTGAATGTTAGCGAGGATACCGATCCCGAACGTGTGGGTGTCATTATTGGCTCCGGCATCGGCGGGCTGGGTACCTTCGAAGATCAGCATAGCGTTTTGCTGGAAAAAGGTCCAAAACGTGTGAGCCCTTTCTTTATCCCGATGATGATTGCAAACATGGCTTCCGGCCAGGTATCGATCATTCACGGAGCGAAAGGCCCGAATGTAGCGCCGGTAACGGCTTGTGCGAGCGGTAGCCATGCGATTGGCGATGCTTTCAAATTTATTCAATCTGGCGAAGCGGATGTGATGATCACAGGCGGCGCGGAAGCTACGATTCGTCCAACCGGACTGGCAGGCTTCTGCTCGATGCGGGCAATGTCGACGCGTAATGATGATCCAACGACAGCAAGCCGTCCATTTGATACAGGCCGTGATGGTTTTGTAATGGCGGAAGGATCGGGGATTCTGATTCTGGAATCGCTGGAGCACGCGCAGAAGCGCGGTGCACACATCTATGCTGAAGTGATCGGTTATGGACTGAGTGCTGATGCATTCCATATGACCGAGCCGAATCCAGATGGTCCAGCACGCTGCATGAAAATGGCGATGCGTACCGCTGGTATTCAGCCGGAAGATGTACAGTACATCAATGCACACGGTACATCCACTCCAGTCGGTGACAAATCGGAGACAAAAGCGATCAAAATGGCGCTTGGCGATCATGCCAGCCGGATTGCGGTCAGCTCTACCAAGTCGATGACCGGACACTTGCTTGGTGCTGCCGGTGGTGTCGAAGCTGTGATCTGTGCGCTGTCTTTGCAAAATCAGATCATTGCACCGACGATCAACCTGCATGATCAGGACCCGGAATGCGATCTGGATTATGTTCCGAATGTGGCACGCAAAGCCGATTTGAACATCGTAATGTCCAACTCTTTTGGATTCGGGGGACATAATGCCTCGATCGTCCTGAAGAAATTCGAAGCGTAAGGGGTCAGTTTCTTGAACGGAGATGTGAAACAGCTACAGCAACAAATTCAAATCCAGTTCCACAATCGCCAGTTGCTCAAGCAAGCGTTTACGCATGCTTCGTATGTGAACGAGCATCGGTTCAGTCAACATCAGGACAACGAGCGACTGGAGTTTCTTGGTGATGCGGTACTGGAACTGACGGTGTCGGAGTATCTGTATAACGAATATCCTGACCGCCCCGAAGGTGAGCTGACGAAGCTGCGTGCAGCGATCGTGTGTGAGCCTTCGCTGGTCAAGTTTGCGGAAGCGCTCGATTTCGGACGTTATGTGTTGCTAGGTAAAGGGGAGGAGCTGACCGGTGGACGGCAGCGCCCTGCTTTACTGGCAGACGTATTTGAATCGTTTATCGGAGCACTGTATCTGGATCAAGGTTTGGATGCAGTCAAGGTCTTCCTGGAAAAGCATGTGTTTGCAAGCCTTTCGCCTGGCGGTCAGCTGCACATGATGGATTTCAAAACCGAGTTGCAGGAGTTCACCCAGCATCACAATATGGGTGTACTGGAATACCGCATTATTGAGGAAAAAGGTCCTGCCCATGAGCGGGAGTTTGTCTCGGAAGTGTATATGGGGGATGAAAGCCTGGGTCAAGGATCAGGCCGTTCCAAAAAGGAAGCGGAACAGCGTGCAGCTGCGGCTGCCCTGAACCAGCTGAAGCTGAAATAACATCTCTCTTTTCTAGCGATTACAGGACAAACAAAGAGCAAAGAGCAGTCATTGCCCCCTTGCAAGTATACAAGAGGCACGACCGCTTTTTGCTCTTTTTCCATTGATGGCAAGGTACGCAATTATGCTACAATAGCAGTAGAGGTGAACAATACATTATGTTCCTGAAAAGAATTGAATTATCGGGTTTTAAATCATTTGCCGACAAAACAGAAATGGAGTTTGTCCAGGGCATTACCGCTGTCGTCGGACCAAACGGCAGTGGGAAAAGTAACATTTCCGATGGCATCCGCTGGGTGCTCGGTGAACAGTCTGCTAAATCGCTGCGTGGTGGCAAGATGGAAGATATTATTTTTGCCGGAAGCGATTCGCGCAAGCCTGTCAGCTATTCTGAAGTATCGCTGACGCTGGATAATGAAGATCAAGTGTTGCCGCTCGATTATAACGAGGTCACGATTACCCGTCGTGTGCATCGTAGCGGGGATAGTGAATATCTTATTAATCGTCAATCTTGTCGGCTGAAAGACATTACAGAGCTATTTATGGATACCGGTATCGGTAAAGAAGCGTATTCGATTATCGGACAGGGTCGTATTGAAGAGATTTTGAGCACGCGTTCTGAGGATCGTCGTGGGATCTTTGAGGAAGCTTCCGGTATTGTCAAATATAAATCACGCAAAAAAGAAGCGGTGCGCAAGCTCGATGATACCGAGCAAAATTTGCTGCGTATTTATGATCTGGTACATGAATTGGAAGACCAGATTGTACCGCTGCGTGAGCAATCGGAAAAGGCGATTCATTTTAAGCAGCTGAAAGAACAGCTTAAGCATCAAGAAATCGGTATGTATGTACATGACATCGAGCGTATTCATCGTACATGGACGGCTGCCGGTGAGCAGCTAGAGCGATATCAAAAGGCACAGCAAGCGCTCGCGAGTGTCGTTGCCGGACATGATGCGAAGCTGGAAGATGAGCGCACTGCACTCCGTGAAGCAGAGCAAACGGTAGAACGTCTGCAAGAACTATTACTACAATATAGTGAGCAAGCGGAGAAGGCAGAGGGTCAGGTCGAACTGCTCAAGGAACGCCGTCACAATTTGGAACAAAATCGCAAGCAGCTCGGTGTCGCACTGGAGCGAAGCGAAGAACGTACAAGTCAACGTACCGGGGAAACCGAGCAGCTGCAAGGTAAATTGTCTGAGCTGAATACACAGCTGGAGCAGCTACGTAACACATTGACTGCGGAAGAAGCACGTTTAAATGATATTAACGGTGGAATTAGTCAGCAGCAGGAAGAGAGCCTGAAAGGTGATTTACTGCAACTGATGAACGATATGGCACAGCTCCGCAATGAGATTCGTTATGCTGATCAGGAAACCGAGTCGACGCAGCGCCGGATGGCACGCGCCGAAAGCGAGTCTGGCAAGTGGCGTGAAGAGAAGCAGCGTCTGGAACAGAGTAAAGCGAAGCTGACAGCGCAGCTTGAGCAATTTGCCAAAGAGATTGCCGGTGTGCGTACCGATTATATTAAACAAAGCGAACAGCTGCATAGCTTGCAAAAATCAGCCGAGCAGCTGCAAGCATCGCTTCGCCAGTGGGAGCAGCGCCGTGAAGCGCTTATTTCAAGACGTGATACGATGCAGGAGATGCAGGAAGATTTTGAAGGCTTTATGCTGGGCGTTAAAGAAGTGCTCAAAGCTGCCCGTAATCACACATTGTCCGGTGTGCATGGCGCTGTCGCTGAACTGGTGCGAGTGCCGGAACATTTGGAGCAAGCGATGGAAACGGCACTCGGTGCATCGGTACAGCATATCGTCATGGAAAATGAAGATGTGTCCCGCCGAGCGATCGCTTTTCTCAAGCAGCGTCAGCTAGGACGGGCTACCTTCCTACCGCTGGACGTTATTCGTCCACGCCGTATCGGAGACAATGACAAGCGTCTGGCGGAAGGTGCCGAAGGCTTTGTTGGGATTGGTGCTGAGCTGGTGGAATATGACGAGCGTTATGCTTCAATCGTAGGCAGCTTGATCGGAAGCGTCGTGATCGCGGAAACGCTGGAGCATGCGAACCGGATCGCTGCCAAGCTTGGTTATCGCTACCGTGTGGTCACACTGGAAGGCGATGTGGTCAATGCAGGTGGTTCGATGACAGGTGGTAGCCAGTTTAAAAAGAACAACAATCTGCTTGGACGCAAGCGCCAGCTGGATCAGCTGGGCGAACACATTGCCGAGAGTGAGCAGGAAATTAAGCGTGTACGCCTTGAACAGGAAAGTGTACGCGAGCGACTGGAAGCGACGGAAAGCAAGCTGGATCGTCTGCGTGGGGATGGCGACCGTAAGCGTGGTGAAGAACAGCAGACCGCGGGTGAGTTGAAGCAGCTGGAGCATGAGTTCCGTCACGTGAATGAGCAATATGAGCTGTATGGACAGGAGAAAACCGCCTACACCTCAGAGCTTGATGCAATTGCTAAAAAGCGCAAAGAAGCCGAGCAAAAGCTGGCTGAGCTGCAAAAGCATGAGCAAACGCTACAAAACGATATTCAATCGGCTGAACAAAAGCGCAAATCAAACGAATCGGTCAAAGAGCAGTTGCAAGAACAGGTCACCGATCTGAAAATCCGCGAAGGGAAGCTGGCACAGGAAATTTTCTCACTCGAAGAGCAAATGTCCCGCACCCGTGAAGAATCGCATGATTACGGGCTTGAACTGGAAAGTAACCGCGAACAGCTTAGTAGACTCGAACGTGATTTGCAAAAAAATACGTCCGATCAGCAGCGTCAACAGGAGCAATTGGAGCGTCTGCGTCGTCAACGTACCGAAACAAGTAGCGAGCTAGAGCAAGCACGTGCGAAGCGTCTTGCTTTACAGCAAAAGCTGGAGCAGGAAGAGAATAAGACGCGTCAGCAGCGTAGTGAGTTGAAAGTAGTCGAAGACGATATGCGTAAAACGGAAATTCAAGTGAACCGTCTGGATGTGGAGTTGGAAAACATCATGGCGAAGCTGCTAGAAGAATACGAATTGACGTATGAACAGGCCAAACAGCGCTATGGACTACCAGAAGACGTTGCCGCAACTAGTGAAGAAGTGCGCGGCTTGAAGCGGCAAATTGTCGAGCTGGGTGAGGTCAATCTCGGTGCGATCGAGGAATACCAGCGTGTGAACGAACGCTATGAATTCCTGACGGTGCAGCAAAACGATCTGATTGAAGCGAAAACCGCTCTGTATCAGGTCATTAAGGAAATGGACGATGAAATGTCCAAACGTTTCAAGCATACGTTTGATGCGATTCGCGGTCAGTTTGGCACTGTGTTTACAAAGCTGTTTGGCGGCGGACGTGCAGATCTGATTTTGGCAGATCCGGAGCGGTTGCTGGAAACCGGTATTGATATCGTCGCTCAGCCGCCAGGTAAAAAATTGCAAAACCTGCAATTGCTCTCCGGTGGGGAGCGCGCACTGACTGCGATGGCGTTATTATTTGCTATTTTACAGGTGAAGCCCGTTCCGTTCTGCGTGCTAGATGAGGTGGAAGCGGCACTCGATGAAGCGAATGTAACGCGATTTGCTCAGTATTTACGCGAATTTGCCGGACAAACGCAATTTATTGTCGTGACGCACCGCAAAGGCACGATGGAAGAAGCGGACGTGTTATATGGCGTCACGATGGAAGAAGGCGGCGTATCCAAGCTTGTGTCTGTGCGCCTGGATGATGTGGACGAGGTGGAGATTGCCTGACTTTGGCGAAAGTGTGCGAGCGCTATGTACCTGTGTATCGTAAGAGTATGAACATGTACGAAAGCTCGTAAATGTGAGAGTAGCACTTCACTGTGGTAAGGAAATAAGCGGATTTGTTGCACGTCCTGGATTTGTTTTTCTTAAAATAAATACAAGCATGATCACTACGATGTTGACGGAGGAATCTCATGAGCTTTTTCAAAAAACTGCGGGAAAGCATTTCCCAGAAAACTGAAACCGTAACGCAGCAGTTCCGCGATGGTCTGGAAAAAACACGGAAAGGCTTGGTCGGAGCAGTAACCGATCTGGTCATTCGTCGCAAAAAGATCGATGAAGAATTTTACGAAGAGCTGGAAGAAATTCTGATCGGTGCTGACGTAGGCGTGAATACGGTGATGGAATTGATCGATGAATTGCGCGCTGAGGTGAAGAAAAGACGGATTGAGGATGCGGCAGATTTGCAGCCGGTACTGTCTGAGAAGCTGACCGAATTGCTACGCGGTGACGAGAATCCAGGTCTAAATATGAACCCGGATGGCATTACGGTCATTTTGTTTGTCGGCGTTAACGGTGTCGGTAAAACAACGACAATCGGTAAAATGGCACATCGCTTCCAACAGGAAGGCAAAAAAGTGATGCTGGCAGCTGGCGATACCTTCCGAGCGGGAGCGATTGAACAGCTGGAAGTATGGGGACAGCGGGCAGGCGTAGAAGTGATCAAGCAGCAAGCAGGCTCTGATCCAGCTGCTGTCATGTATGATGCTGTACGTGCAGCCAAGCAACGTAATGTGGATGTGCTGCTGTGTGATACCGCAGGTCGACTGCAAAACAAAACGAATTTGATGGACGAGCTAAACAAAATTTTCCGCGTTATTCAGCGTGAAATTCCCGATGCGCCGCATGAAGTGCTCATGGTGCTTGATGCAACGACCGGACAAAATGCGCTTAGCCAGGCGAAGCTATTTGGCGAAAAGAGTGGCGTAACCGGTCTTGTATTGACCAAACTCGATGGTACAGCGAAAGGCGGTATCGTGGTAGCGATTCGTCAGGAGCTGAATCTGCCTGTCAAATTTGTTGGTCTGGGCGAGAAGATCGGCGATCTGCAACCATTTGACAGCGAGCAGTTTGTCCATGCACTGTTTGCTGGACTCATTCAGGAAGAAGTGGAAAAAGAAGAAGAGCAGGCGTAAGGTTGCAAATTGATAAATTAGTAATATGCTAAGCTAGTGATCTAGTGATCTAGTGATCTAGTGATCTAGTGATCTAGTGATCTAGTGATCTAGTGATCTAGTGATCTAGTGATCTAGTGATCTAGTGATCTAGTGATCTAGTGATCTGGTGATCCAATCATCTAATAATCCAATGGGCTATTGGATTAGCGAATTAAAAGGTGACAGGCTAATGTTGTAGCGATACGGATTGTGTACAGCCTGTAACCGTTCATTTGTACGATTTCCAACGTTAACGATCCTAGTTATGCGATTTTCGATAAAATGTATGACATGATGATCCGTATAGTGGATGAACTGCATGGCAGATGATCGTCATGATAGCTTGATAATCGTTGCTATCATCAAAGTAGCGTCCTTACCGCATTGCAAAGCAACCGCCCGCGTGCTTGTTTATTAACAGGCACACAGGGGCGGTTGCTTTTTTCATTGAACCGTTATTTTCACGTAAGGTAGAAATATGACCTGCGAAAGAGTTACAATGGATACAGTACTACATACAATCTTAACTATAAAACACAAGATTTGTACTATAACATGGCAAAAGTCGTACATTTAGCGCTTATACCATGGGCTATGATCGATGTATGATCAGATGAACTGTAACCGATCATATCCCATCACCATGCTGGATACGAGACAATGACACAGAGACAGACAACGGACAGGATCAAGAGAGGAAGTGAATCATGGCCGATACGTATACGTATACACGCCGTGAAGAAGTGGCTAACGCCATTACCCACGGCATCGGAGCTGCACTTAGTGCGGCAGCACTCGTTATTTTAATTGTATTCGCAAGCTTGAAAGGTACACCGTGGCATATCGTCAGCTTTACCGTTTATGGATTCACCATGTTATTACTGTATAGCTGCTCCACGCTGGTGCACAGCTTCCGCGATGGTAAAGTAAAAGATTTATTCGAAATTTTCGATCATTCAGCGATCTATCTGTTTATTGCAGGCACATACACGCCATTTATGCTGCTAGCCGTCAAAGGCCCACTCGGCTGGTCGATCTTCGGTACAGTTTGGGGCATAGCTGTACTGGGCTGTGTATTTAAGGCGTTCTTCACAAAACGTTTCCTATTTATGTCTACAATCTTTTACCTGCTCATGGGCTGGCTCATCGTACTCGCATGGGGTCCATTAACCGCCTCCATCGCAACCGGAGGCATCATCCTGCTCGCCGCAGGTGGCATCCTGTACACGCTAGGTACTGTATTTTACGTATGGAGAGGCTTCCCTTTCCACCACGCCGTATGGCATCTATTCGTACTCGCAGGCAGCATCCTCCACTTCTTCGCCGTATTGTTCTACCTGTTGCCGTGGCGTTAAGGATTAGTCTATGGTGCGTATATACACTGAGAGCTAAGAAGAACCGGTGTAAACAGTCTCTCGTCTCATTATAGTTATTCGTATATACGCGGCTCAGATTATCACATATATGACTAACTCGCCTATATTGCTAACGAAAATAGACTGCTAATGCTAGCCATTCATACAGACATGCAGATTAATAAAGCCACCAGAAACGATCACAGAAGATATTATTCTGTCCGTTGCATGGTGGCTTTTGTATGTGTGAAAGAATCTTTTTGTTTATGATGTGTATTATGTATATTTTGTTTATACAGAAAGTTCTGTAAGAACATAAAATCCTTATTGTCATAGGAATCATGCCGTATAACTACTAATAAACTATTGAAGGTAACGCTTCAAAATTACTGCATTGATCCTAAATTCAATTTTAAAAGATTGCATGAGTAAAGCGCTATCTACTATACGATATACGATAAGAGGGGGAGGATAAAAGGGGTGTTTAGTTTGAGTTAACTTGTCAGGTGTAAGTTTCTTGAACTTTGAATGATGTATTGTCGTTTACTTTTGTAAAAGTGACTTTTCCTTGCACTTGATAAGCATTTGATCGAATGATGAGTGGCTATCGAATGATCGGTAATAGAAGTGAAATGAAATTTTTTCAAGCCTGATCATTTAAGTTATCATTTCACTCAGGCAATAAAAAGAACAACATATCATCTACGTAGTGCAATATAACCAATGCAATACGATCTGTACAATGTAATCGAACATCATACGATCTACGCACTGCCATACACTATCGTCTTTAAAATACATATGATGTAAACAGCAGAGAACGGAGGGAAGGAAATAAGGGAAAAGGACGACTTTGGAGGTTAGGAATCTACCTTATCTACCCATTCGTAGATTCCTAACCTCCACCTGAGGACGTTCCCTTATTCCTTACCGGAAGTGGTGATTGCGCCACCACCCTAGTAACAAAAAAGCACATCTATTAAATCCCCCAACGCATGCATAAATAAGTGCCCAAAAACCGCATAACACCATGCAAACTCCGCCAAAACTCAAAGCTTCTAAACACCTATCCACCCTCCTACATTCCCCTCCAAAACATGTTAAGGAAAAACACTTGACAACCCCTGTGGATTTGGATATGATATAAAACGTTGAACATCACTGTAAAGTGTTTTTCCTTGACGGAGGGAGTGCCCCGTATGAGTCAGGAGAATCGGCTCGAGAAAACGACCCGAATCAATTTATTGTTTGATTTTTACGAATCATTGCTGACAGACAAACAGCAAATGTTCCTGAAATATTATTTCCATGATGACTATTCACTGGGCGAGATTGCTGCTGAATTTAGCATCAGTCGTCAGGCCGTGTATGAGCACATCAAGCGTGCCGAACAGGTGCTGGAGATGTACGAAGATAAACTTGGACTCATGGACAAGCATTATCGTCGTTCGCGTGAGCTGGATAAGCTCAAGCAAAGTTTAAATGAGAGCGATCTGAACGACAGGCAATCAAGCGCTGTGCTTGGCTTGATCGAACAGCTTGAAGCGATCGATCGAATGGACTGAGTGAGTACGTGATAGGACTCTATTTCAAAATAGAACTGTAACACCAAATAAGGTATACTATAAAGATACCGCCCTTTTATATGAACTAGCGGTATGATGATATAATGAAATGATGCATTCCAAGCATGGGGTTATACAGGATCAAAGCAGGAAGTGAGGTGAAGACAACAATGGCATTTGAAGGATTAACAACACGACTGCAGAACGTATTCAGCAAGCTGCGCGGTAAAGGTAAAGTATCCGAAGAGGATGTAGGCGAAGCGATGCGCGAGGTACGACTTGCGCTGCTGGAAGCAGACGTTAACTTCAAGGTCGTTAAGGAATTCATCAGCAAGGTGAAGGAAAAAGCGATCGGTCAAGAAGTGATGGAGAGCTTCACACCTGGTATGGTCATTATCGATATCGTTAATAAAGAACTGACTGATCTGATGGGTGGCACACAGTCGAAGCTTGCGAAAGCGACGAAGCCGCCTACCGTGATCATGATGGTTGGTCTGCAAGGTGCGGGTAAAACAACCACATCTGGTAAACTGGCACGGATGTTACAAAAGCAAAACCACCGTCCATTGCTTGTAGCAGGCGATATTTATCGTCCAGCTGCGATCAAGCAGTTGCAAGTTCTCGGTGAGCAGATTAAAGTTCCTGTCTTCTCTATGGGCGATCAGACAAGCCCGGTTGAAATTGCTCGTCAAGCGATGGTGGAAGCGAAAGCTAACAACAATGACTACGTCATTATCGATACTGCCGGACGTCTTCATATCGATGAAGAGCTAATGGACGAGCTGCGCCAGATTCATGAACTGACGAATCCGGATGAAGTATTGCTCGTAGTCGATGCCATGACAGGTCAAGATGCGGTTAACGTTGCAGAGAATTTTAACAATCAGCTTGCCCTTACCGGTGTTGTATTGACGAAGCTGGATGGCGATACCCGCGGTGGTGCGGCGCTGTCTGTCAAAGCAGTAACCGGCTGTCCGATCAAGTTTGCGACTCTCGGCGAGAAGCTGGATGCGCTGGAAGTGTTCCATCCGGAACGTATGGCTTCCCGTATCCTCGGTATGGGTGACATGCTCTCCCTGATCGAGAAAGCGCAATTGAACATTGATGAATCAAAGGCAAAAGAAATGGAGCGCAAAATGCGCAACGCTGAATTTACCTTTGAAGATTTTCTGGAGCAGATGGAACAGGTCAAAAAGCTTGGACCACTGGATCAGATTATGGACATGCTGCCAGGCATGGGCAAAATGAAACAAACACAAAACTTGCAGGTCGATGACAAACAGGTGGGCCGCATTGAAGCGATTGTACACTCGATGACAATCAAAGAAAAGCAGCATCCTGAAGTGATCAACCATAGTCGCCGTAAACGTATTGCTGCCGGAAGCGGAACCTCGGTTGCTGAGGTAAACCGTCTGATCAAACAATTTGATGAGATGCGCCGTATGATGAAGCAATTCTCGGATATGATGGACCCGAAAGCGATGAAGGGCGGCAAAGGCAAGATGATGAAACAGATGCAAAAAATGACTAAAGGTGGCGGCGGAGGCTTTAAATTCCCGTTCCGTTAAGTTCTACTATGCAGCTGTGAAGACAATGAATCCTGCGTTTTCTTTATGAAGCGCTTGATAGAATAATGAATTAGTTTAAGGAGGTGAATTCTCTTGGCAGTACGCATTCGTCTGAAACGTATCGGTGCCCACAAAGCGCCTTTCTACCGTATCGTTGTTTCCGATTCCCGTTCTCCTCGTGATGGACGTTTTATCGAAGAAATCGGTACTTACAACCCGGTTGCAGAACCATCTGTAACTAAAATTGATGAAGAAAAAGCTCTGAAATGGCTTCAAGATGGAGCGCAAGCTTCTGATACTGTTCGCAACTTGCTTAGCAAAGCGGGCGTTATGAAAAAATTCCATGAGCTGAAACAGCAAAAATAATTGCTGATAAGCTTGGCCCTGTAAAGCGTTCGCTGGTTAACGCTGAATTGGCTGGTCGAAACGCGGTTTTGTATATACAGAACTGCGTTTTTGCGAGCAAATCGGCGACAGCGACGCATCAGGCTGTGACATTGCAGCCTGCTTGACACAACTGATTTTGCTTCGCAAAATATTGCCTATTCCGGAGGATGAAACGATGGAACAATTAGTAATCGTTATTGCTAAAGCTCTGGTGGATCATCCGGAAGATGTGTCTGTAAATGTGGTGGAAAAGGAAAACCTGATCGTATACGAACTGAGCGTCCATCCGGACGATGCCGGCAAAGTGATCGGCAAGCAAGGACGTATCGCCAAGGCACTCCGCACAGTAGTGACTTCCGCCGCTGTCAAAACACATAAACGGGTTACGGTTGATATCATGTCTTAAAAATGTACGAAAAAGGGCTAGGGTTACTCCTAGCCTTTTTTCGTACATTTTTTGTAATCACATGATGGTAGACGCTATACTCAATACGAATTTATATCACAGAGATACAAAGGAGAGCTACATGTCAAAACAATGGTTAAATGTAGGTAAAATCGTGAACACACATGGTATTCGCGGTGAGCTGAAAATATATCCAAATACAGATTTTCCAGAGGTACGTTTTGCGGCGGGTAACAAACTGATGATGGTAAATGAAGAAGCCGGCATTTCTCAGGTAGTTGAAATCCAAACATCACGTTTGCAAAAAAATATGTATGTCGTTCGCTTCAAAGGCTTTGGCAATATCAATGAGGTCGAGAAGTACAAAGGCTGCGAACTGCGCGTGTCGAAAGATGAAGCGGTTGAGCTGGAAGAAGACGAGTACTATTTTCACGAAATCATCGGCTGTGAAGTGATCACGGATGAAGGGCAGTCACTGGGTGTGATTCAGGAAATTTTGACACCGGGTGCGAATGATGTATGGGTAGTCAAGCCTGCGAAAGGCAAAGATATTTTGATCCCGTATATTCATAATGTTGTACAGGACATTAATATTGATGACAAAAAAATTATTGTGCACATCATGGAAGGTTTGCTGGAATGATGAAGATTGATGTATTGACCCTTTTTCCAGACATGTTTGCAGGTGTATTCGGCTCAAGCATTCTCGGTAAAGCGGCAGACAAAGGCATTGTGGAGCTGAATGCGATCAATTTTCGCACCTATTCGACGAGTAAGCATGGTACGGTCGATGATACGCCCTATGGCGGCGGTGGCGGAATGGTGTTGAAGCCTGATCCGATCTTTGCCGCTGTAGAAGATCGAGTATCCGATGAGGCTGTAAAGCCCCGCATTATTTTGATGTGTCCGCAGGGAGAAACGTTTACGCAGAAGAAGGCAGAAGAGCTGTCACAGGAACAGCATCTGATTTTCATCTGCGGTCATTATGAGGGCTATGACGAGCGCATTCGCGAGCATCTTGTCACCGACGAGCTATCGATTGGTGATTATGTTCTCACGGGCGGCGAAATCCCGGCTATGACCGTTGTAGACAGCGTTGTGCGCTTGCTGCCTGGTGTACTCGGCAATGAGAACAGCGCTGTAACCGATTCGTTCAGTACCGGGCTGCTGGAATATCCGCATTATACACGCCCGGCTGAATTTCGTGGGATGAAGGTGCCGGATGTATTGTTATCTGGTCATCATGCTAATGTGGAGAAATGGCGGCGTGAGCAGTCCTTGCTTCGTACATTGCAGCGCCGTCCTGATCTGTTAGAACAGGCAGAGCTGACGGAGACAGAGCGCCGCTGGCTTGCGCTCCAGAACAAACGTTCAGAAACGGAACAATCCTAAACGGAATGTAACGATGTGATAGATAGCGAGGCAGGTGCAGTCATGAACGTACTTCAAAAGATTGATTTCTCATGGAAAATGGAAAGTTGTAGTGATCCATTGTTTAGTTACGATGAAGATGGATTGAAAGTATCGTTTATGATCTTTTTGGGAGAAGAGATCCGAAAGGCAGATATCGGTAAATGGCTTTCTGTATATGATCTTCAGGATGAACTGCAAATTCCGGATAAGCTATATAATGATTCCGGTTATCGGATAGCGGAGTTCCGTTTTTCGGGTATGGATTCCCTATATTGCACCGATCGAGAATCCGGACTTGCCGTTTATGCGGATGTCGATCATGATCCGCCTGCTGTCTATCATGAAGTAGATACAGAACATCACATACTAGGCTATGTGTTTGCAGGGCATGACTTGTTTTTGTCGGTAAAAGCTCGGACATATGATATCGAGATCCATTCTTTATCATAAATAAAATGCTTGTATATCATGCTTTTTCTGGAGCAGTTCGCGCTGGGATGAAGGCTAACGCGGTGATCCTACAGGCAAGGTGAGAAGATAGGAGTTTGGAACATGTCAAATTCGAATGAAATAGCCGGGCATCCAAGCGGTTGGGTGCAGCAGCTGGGCAGTGATTTACGCAGCCAGGGGTACGCGTCTGTATTGCATCCGAATTTTAACGATCAGGATGCAGATACCATTATCGGTCAACTGCTGCCGGAGTTTAAATATTTACTGTATATTCATGCCGATGAACGCAAAAAATATTTTATTGCCGATTATGCAGGCCGTAATACAGTCATCAAGCTGCTAGAGCAAATGGAGCATAACAAAAAAAGTGCTCGACTGAATGTGCAGGAGTCTGACCGGGTCGGTTATAACCGCTATAGCGATGAGATTCAGCGGCTGAATGAGCTGCAAAAAATGCTGTTGCAGGAGCGTTTTGGCTGAGTATAAAATAAAGCGGATCATCCTTCAAAAAAGTGTTGTCAGCAGCTATGAATATATGGTATGATTCGAATGTTGTGTGAATACGATGGTCCTCTGCGATCAATGATGAGAAGACAATAGGTCTTCCTGAGACGCAAGAACATCTGTGCGGAAGGAGGGAGTCATAGATGAATATCATTCAGGCGATTACTCAAGATCAACTGCGTAACGATGTTCCAAATTTCCGTGCCGGTGACACTTTGAAAGTGCACGTTAAGGTTATTGAGGGAACTCGTGAGCGCGTTCAGTTGTTCGAAGGTGTTGTAATCAAACGTCAAGGTGGAGGCATTAGTGAGACTTTTACAGTTCGTAAAATCTCTTACGGTGTAGGTGTGGAAAGAACTTTCCCAGTACACTCCCCTAAGATTGATAAACTCGAAGTGGCTCGCCGTGGTAAAGTGCGTCGTGCGAAGCTGTACTATCTTCGTGAACTTCGCGGTAAAGCAGCGAGAATTAAAGAATTGCGCCGTTAATCCTTTGGGAGCTTCGGTTGAGAAGGGCTTGTTATACAAGCTCTTTTCTTTATTTTCAGAACTTTTCAATTGCATAGGCAAGTGGTTATTCCGCCTTACAGTTATACAGACACGGCATTTTTCCAGAGAAACCAACCTGGCAGTCAGCAACTGCGGAGCAGGATAACGAAAATGTATCCTGTACTGTCGATCGCTATGCATGATCGGTTTATTTCTGTGGCAAAATGACGCTACAACTGCAGACGGATTTTTTTGTATCATCATTATGTATACATTGTCATGCTATAATGGGAGCGGCGCTTGACAACGTAAATCCTTCAAAATTTGGTTTTTGCAAAATTGTGTGTAAAATAGATTAAGGAATCGTATAGGTACTTGGGTACATTGACACTGGAGTGTTTCCGGATGCATCATACTACCGGTACATATACAAAGCGCCAATTCAACCAGGAAAGAAGGCATTGCGATGGAGCAAGACAAACAAAATCAAAACCGGGCAGAAGCAGCTGAAGCTACAACTGTACAGGAACCTGTAGTTAGCAGTTTGCCCGAATCAGAGCAAAACCCTCCTAAAAAGAAAAAAAGTGAAGCAAAAGAATGGATTAAAGCGATAGTTGTTGCTCTTGTGCTTGTGATCATCATTCGCGGTTTCTTATTTGAGCCGTTTATTGTGGATGGTCCTTCGATGGAGTCGAACTTCTACACCAATGATCGTGTGATTGTAAACAAAATTTTGTATGATATCCGTCCTCCACATCCAGGTGAGGTTGTCGTACTGAAAGTTCCTTCACAAAATCGTGATTTTATTAAACGTGTCATCGCGGTTGGTGGCGATACAGTGAAGGTAGATGGCGATACGGTAACTGTAAATGGCAAGGCGATCAGTGAGCCATATATTCAGGCTGCGATTGATCATGCTCATGCACAGGGAAATAACTACAATATTAACAACTTCCCAACAGAGCAAATTCCAGATGGTAAAGTACCGCAAGGCTATGTGTTCGTTATGGGCGATAATCGTTCCAACAGCCAGGATAGCCGTATGATCGGTTATATTCCTCTGGGTGATATTATTGGACGGGCCGATGTAATCTTCTGGCCGCTGAGCAGAGCAGAATGGATTAATCATTATTGATTCGCTGCAACTGCTACTATTTTAGGAAGTAAGGGGGAAAACCTGTGACCATTCAATGGTTTCCCGGGCATATGACCAGAGCAAGACGCCAGATCGAAGCGAAGCTAAAGCTAATCGATATGGTGGTCGAGCTGCTGGATGCGCGCTTGCCGTTATCAAGCCGCAATCCGATGATTGATGAAATTTTGCAAAATAAACCGAGATTGATCATTTTAAATAAAGCTGATCTGGCTGATCCGGTAATTACGGATGCCTGGGTACAATATTTTAAACGTGACGGACATGAGGTGCTCACACTGGACGCAGCAAGCGGACAGGGCACACGAGAAATTCCAGAACGTGCCAAGCTACTTTTAAAGGAACAACGCGATAAACGCGCGGCAAAGGGCATGAACCAGCGTCCAATTCGCGCACTGATCGTTGGTATTCCAAACGTAGGTAAATCGACGCTGACAAACCGACTTGCTGGTAAAAGTATCGCTGCTACAGGCGATCGTCCGGGTGTAACTAAAGGGCAGCAGTGGATCAAAGTGGGTACAGAGATGGAACTGCTGGATACGCCAGGTATTTTGTGGCCTAAATTCGAAGATCAAGGTGTTGGTTATCGTCTCGCGGTAACCGGTGCGATTCGCGAAGAAATTTTGAATGTGGAAGATGTTGCGTACTTTGGTACAAAATACATCTGTGAGCATTACTGGGATCGACTGGCGGAACGCTTTGAACTAGAAGAGCCGCCACAGGATATGGACAATCCGAACGATGTGGTAGAAGTCATGGAAGCAATCGGTCGTAAACGCGGCTGTCTGATGAGCGGAGGCCGTGTCGATCTGGAGAAAGCATCCAAAGTGATCCTGCGTGAGCTGCGTGCAGGCAAACTGGGTCGGATCTCGATGGAAAGACCCTGAATCCACTAGAGGACGGGAGGAGATACGATGTCTGAATTGCTGAACTATGAACGTATATGCTGGGAAGCAGGTTATCAGCATATTGCAGGTGTAGATGAAGTGGGACGCGGTTGTCTGTTTGGTGATGTGATTGCAGCTGCGGTCATTATGCCACAGGGCGTAATTATCGAAGGGGTAACCGACTCCAAGAAACTTACCGATAAAAAGCGGGAACGTCTGTATACAGAAATTATGGAGCAGGCGCTCGCTGTTGGTGTAGGCTATGTCACGGCTGACGTGATCGATGAGATCAATATCCGCCAGGCTGCGCTGCGTGCGATGAAGCAAGCGCTGGAGCAGCTTAGCGTTGTACCGGATTATATTCTGGTCGATGCAGAAACTGTCGATATGCCGCAACCGCAGCAAAGCATCATCAAAGGGGACGCGAACAGTCATAGCATCGCGGCTGCATCGATTATTGCTAAAGTTACACGCGATCGTCTGTGCGAAGGCGAATGGGAGCAGCAGTATCCAGGTTATGGTATTGCCGGACATAAAGGCTATGCAACCAAGCTACATCGCGAGCGCATTCTTGAACTCGGTGTGACACCGATGCACCGCCGAAGCTTTCTCGGCAATTTGCTGCTAGAGCAACCGACTTTATTTTAAATCAGATACAACGGTTTATAGATTGTTCGTACATGGACGTATGGATCAGTACCGCTCAATGAGCATAGTAGCATAGAGATCGTGAACCGATGTTATGCTTGCTCGTAAAAGGGCATTGCTCTTTGCAGCGAAATCCGTTACGATAAGAAACAGAAGTGCTGAGGCACAGGGAAGAACCCGAATCTTTGTAATTTAAAGATCGGGTTCTTTTTGTATATAAACAGAGAAGCAGCATCGCAGTCTTTGTCATATATGACTCATCATTCCGTCTATTTTAACCGATAAATAAACATATCATCGTCAAGGAAAACGGCGCTACATATTATATAGCGAAGCCCCAGGCTTTGACAGATAGGAAGACAGGAGGAGAGATTATGAATATCGGTTCACTGTTCCGTGGCATGATGGGCGATAGCAAGCCCGGTGAGGCCAAACAGATGGAATTGAAAGAAGGCCAGGTCGTTCGCGGAGTAGTGACCAGTGTGTCGGAGGACGGAAAAGAAGCGGTTGTACAGATTCAAGGTGTTAAGGTGCAGGCGCGTTTGGAAGCACCGCTACAGCCGGGAGAGACAACGTTGTTACAAGTACAGCCACCAGGCAAAGATGGGATGACTGTACTGAAACCAGTAACAGCAAGTCAAACGCCGATCCCTCCCTCTACGATGAACGAGCTATTGGATTCTTTTCAATTGCCAGATACAAAAGATAATCGTGAGATGCTAACACAGATGCGCGCCGCAGGTATAACACTCACAGCGGATAATGTAAAAAGTATTCAAACCTCGATGGCGCAAAAGCCTGCAAATGTATCGATTGGAGAATGGGTACAATCCGCAGCGGTGGCAATCCAGCGTGGACTGCCGGTTACCGGACAAAGTGTAGCTGGCTTACAGCAAGCTATTTTTGGCCCCCCACTGCACGAATCGTTGGACAATATGCAAAATTTACTGCGTACCCTGTTGCCACAGCTTCAATCTGGAGCGACTACATTGCTAAATGAAGCAACAGACGGCGCCAATATGTCGCAAACTCAAGCATCGGCAGCTACAGCTTCGGCTAGTACAGGCACAACCGATGAGGCAAATGCTAACGCTACGAATGCTAATGGACAGCAGGCAACTCCAACGGGTACGAATATAAATTCGGGAAGTAGTGCGGCAACGATTGTTGCCAAACTCCAGCAGGTGCTACAGCAAATCAATGATCTGCTACCATCTTCGACAGCTGGCGGAACGCCAGCGCCAGGTAATGCGGGTCAGCAAGCTGCGACGACATCAGCTAACGCGACATCAGCGGAACAGACGCCTGGGAATAATACGAATGCTGCCAACTCGACGCAAACGCCAGCTACAGCTTCGACTACAGCGTCTGGTTCAGCTTCGCCGTGGCTTGGTCAACTGCTCAAGCTAATGGGGGCAGAATACGAACAGCAGAGTGTACGTGCAGCATTGACACTTACGGCGCAAAATGTAGATGCTGCCAAAGAACAAAGTGCAGCCAATCCAGCAGCAACCCATGCACAGCAGACTGCCACACAAGTAGGTGGTGAGCGAACGGTAGCGAATCCGAGCCAGCCAGCTGTTCCAACGCCGCCGACCCTACCGAATGCTCCAGTCGCCCCGACAGTGAATCAGCCATTAGCAGCAACTGCGTCATCACAATCAGATGCGCCTGCATCGACGACTGCCAGTCATACAGCTCAGACGCCAGCAGCTACCGATGGTAAAGCAGCTACGTCTGCTGCGAATCAAACAAATCATGCTGCCAACGCTAGCTCACTACTGCCACTTCAGGCTGGTGATGAACGCACAGGCACATCAGCCCACCCTGCCCATATGACAGCACATGGAGCAGCAGCAGAGGAAGCGTTGGCTAAAGCGCAGGATACGTTGAAAGGATTACTGCTACAGCTCACTACAGCAACTGATGCGCCACCTGTATTAAAAGATGCTGCTCAGCAGCTCGTACAGCAATTGACCGGACAGCAGCTGTTGCTAAATACCGATCGTACAGCTCCATTTGCACAGGTGACGATGTTCGTTCCATTTAACGGCCCGGACGGTCAGGAAACGGCATCCGTGCATATTCAATCCCGTCGGGGGAGTAAAGGCGAGCTGGACGCATCCAATTGCCGCCTGTGGTTCGATCTGGATATGAAAGCGCTGGGACATACGTTGCTGGACGTTCATGTAACGGATCGGATCGTATCGCTTAAAGTGCACAACGATCTGGAGCAGCTTGGCCCTGTAATCGAGAGTAAGCGTCAGGAAGTAGCAGAGGCGATTGCTGGACTTGGTTATCAGTTGCTATCGCTCCATTTTGCACCGTTACCTGTACGTAATACGGCGGATACTCTCGTAGGTACAGCTGGTAATATGGGCGAGTTGATCGACCAATTTGCACCGTCCGAGTATAAGGGGGTAGACATGAAAATATGAGCAATGCCAAATCTCCCAAAGATTCCGATTCTTCGCTGATCGGTAAACGCGCTGTCGCCTTAAAATATGATCCTGCTCGTAGCGAAGCGCCTATCGTCGTTGCCAAAGGACGCGGACGTATCGCAGAAACGATTTTGGAAAAGGCTCATGAAGCAGGTGTACCCATTCAGGAAGATGCTGCACTCGTTGAAGTACTATCTAAGCTCGATCTGGATCAACAAATTCCGGGCGAGCTGTACAATCTGGTCGCTGAAATTTTAAGCTTTATATATCGTGCGGATAAAAATCTGGGTACCGATCCGCTTGATTGGTAATGGATCAATTGAGATCATCGATCGTTAATTAAAGGTGGAAAGTGCTAATTAATAATGTAAGTCGTATGCGGTTATAAATCCGATGCGATCAGAGGATCAAAAGCAGTGGAGCCTTGATACAGATCATGTTTTGAGGCTCTACTGTCATTGTAAATATAGGGTTGTACATAAATGATAAGTGTTGACGCAATTAAATTAAGCAAATTTACAGTACAAGCACAGTACAAGCACAGTACAAGCACAGTACAAGCACAGTACAAGCACAGTACAAGCACATCCCCTTTATACCCGTGAGGAGAATAAGATGCAGGATAACGAAAAAGCAATTCGTGATCATCGCAAGCAAAAAGGACGAATTGGCGAGGATGTCGCCGCTTATTATTTAGAGCAGCAGGGTTATCATTTGCTGGAACGTAACTGGCGCTGTCGCAGTGGTGAGTTAGATATTATTGCGCTCGCTCCTACAAAAGAACAGCTACACGACGTAGATTATGATTTGACTCAAGCTGATCGGTATATAGCAGAGTTTCAAGATACAGAGTTTCAAGATACGATGCAATCCCATTTTGCTAATTCAGATACAATGCCTCCGAATGGTCAATCTCATGCCACATCTACTTGTACAACAACCGAATCTGTCATTGTCATTACAGAAGTGCGCAGTCGTACAGGACATACGCATGGAACGGCTGCTGAATCGGTCGACTGGCGCAAGCGTAAGCAATTACGCGAAACTGCGGCTGTATATGCCCATCAGACAGGTCAGCATGAAGCGGCTTTTCGCTATGATGTGATTACGATACGGCTCAATGATCATTATCAGGTTATAGAGCTAGAACATTGTATTGAAGCGTTTAGATAATGATTGTATTGGAGTGTATGTAGAGGCTCGTTTTATTAAAGTGCCTAGGATTGTTGTATTGTTGTATTGAAATGCATAGGATGGAAATGTAGCATCCAGCTTAACTTAAATGTTAGTTCGTACAGTTTGTGCAATACACCACATAAACACTACACCATATAAACGAAACCAAACAAAACGTATAATGAAATAACTGAACCGTATAATAAGATAAACGGAAAATAGAGGAAGCACCCTTTTCAAAGTAGATTGCCCTGCTACTCCTATGTCGTTGTACAGAAGTTGAATCCGCCCCATCCGTTGGAGTGGATCACTTGAACTACATACAGGCATAGGCGTTGACGTATGGGCAATAATGATCAATAGAAAGGGTGTTTTGTGATGTATGGGAAACAGTTTAGCGCGTGTATTCAAGGGATTCACGGTGTGCTTGTAGAAGTGGAAACGGATTTGTCCAATGGATTGCCGCTCGTCTCGATTATTGGTTTACCTGATTCTGCGATTCGTGAATCCGTCGAACGGGTGCGTTCAGCAATTAAAAACTGTGGTTTCACCTTTCCAGCTCAGCGTGTCACGATCAATCTGGCACCTGCGGATTTGCGTAAAGAAGGATCAGCGTTTGATCTAGCGATCGCAATTGGGATTCTGGTGACAAGTGATCAGCTGATATTTCCAGAGCAGGAGCGTTTTTTGCTGCTCGGTGAGCTGGCATTGGATGGTAGTTTGCGTCCGGTACATGGTGTGCTGTCGATGGTAGACGTTGCGCGTCAATATGGATTAAAAGCTGTTATTGTCCCATCTGAAAATGCTGTAGAGGCGGCACTGGTTGAAGGAATCGAGGTTTACGGGATCAAGCATATGCGCGATTTATTGCAAGCGTCAGGGCATATGTCTGTTGTAAAAGGCGCGACAGATGGAACTGCACAGGGTAAGCTTGCTCTAGCAGCTGAAGCAGTTGATATCGCGAATACTGTCTCCAACGTGTTCACCGCGGAGGAAACTCATTTGAGGCAACAAGATGTGCACTCTACCTCTTTATCTTCTATGCAGCAGAGCACACATATTCAGCAGTTTCAAATGCATGTGCCAGGGCAACCGGATATTCAGGTACGTGTGTTATCCGCTACAAGCGGAGTTGAGCTGGATTCTTACAAGAACAATTCAAATCCCCATCATGATCTTAGTAGTATGGCGGCAAGTCCTATGCTTGAAAGTGATCATACAGAGAGTAATAATGTTCAAGATAGTAAGATGGCAAGCAATACAACTGCAAGTAGTGATACTGTAAATAGTATGGTTAAAAGCAGTACGTTTGAAAGCACAATAGCAAATAAGAACCATTCATCCCAAAATAACCATATAGCCAATGCACAATCTGAGACCATCACCAAACGATCCCGTAGTTCCGATCCGCGTTATCATATTCAACTCCGACCGCATTTATTTAGACGTGAAGCGCAAGTGCATAGCTATGATAACAAACCAGCTACGATTGAGGACTATGCGGATGTGTTTGGTCAACAACATGTAAAACGCGCCTTAACGATCGCTGCTTCAGGCATGCACAATATTATGCTTATCGGCCCACCCGGTACAGGCAAAACGATGCTGATCAAGCGTCTACCAACGATTTTGCCACCATTAACCGATGAGGAAGCGTTAGAAGTAACTAAAATTTTGAGTGTAGCCGGTAGACTTAAAGACAATGGGAATGGGTTGATCCGGCGGCGTCCGTTTCGCTCACCGCATCATAGTATTACCGCTTCTGCTCTGATCGGAGGCGGTGCTATTCCGAAGCCAGGGGAAGTGAGTTTGGCCCATCAAGGTATTTTGTTTCTGGATGAATTTCCTGAATTTCCACGTACGATTTTGGAACTGTTACGTCAGCCGTTAGAAGATCATGAGATCCATATTAGTCGTTCCAGAGCCGTATTCACATTTCCAGCGAATATTTTGCTCGCCGTTTCGATGAATCCGTGTCCGTGTGGCTTCGCCGGTAGTCGTCATCCGCTCCATCCATGCACATGCACCGATGCGAAAATTGCTCGTTACCGCGCCAAAATCTCCGGTCCTTTATTGGATCGGATTGATCTACAGATCGAAGTACCCAGACCGAGTGAGCAAGAGCTTCAGGCAGCTGGATCGGGTGCAACAGCCGTGGATGGAAATGATTCTGCCAGTATGCGTGAGCGTGTACGGCGTGCACACGATTTACAACTTGGAAGATACCAGGGGATGGGGATCCACTGGAATAGTCAGTTGTCTGGCAAATGGCTTCGTCAATTCGCCCCGCTAACGCCAGCTGCGAATACCTTGCTGAATACGGCTTTTGAGCAGCTCGGTATGAGTATGCGTGCACGAGATCGAATTTTAAAATTGGCACGGACGATTGCAGATCTGGAGGAAACACAGCAGATTGATACAGTACATATCGCCGAGGCGATTCAGTATCGGCAGCTGGATCGGGGATGAGTGTTACGGCAACCATACTATGAATTTACAATTAATGAGAATTCACTTTTATAGATATTGTATCTACTCAACATATCGAAATCGTTTAATAAAAATCTGATTTTATTCAATATTGATATACAAAGTAACTAGTTGTCTTCAATAAATACAGGAAACTTTTTTGTTAGGGAATAATATAATTATTATTCGTTTTTTGATGTAGGGAATAACTTGCACATCTGCATATTCACAACAAAAAATACTAAGCCAATTATAAAAAAATAAGAGGCTTGGTATACTTTAATAGAGGATTTTTTCTAATAACAGTTCATCTCTAATAGGAATGCCTTCGTTAGATAGTTTAGGGATCTGAGGTTTTATTTCTCTTGCCTTTTCTACTGCATTAGGATAAACACGTGTTATTTGGTAACCTTTTTTCTGATAAAACAATAGTGCATGTAAATTATCGTTAGTAGTAATAAGAGAAACTTTATTTTTGTTTGCCATTTGTGCAACTGTTTCTACTTTATGTAGAAGCATCGTTCCGATACCACGATTTTCTTCCAAGCTGTCTAAAGATATAATTTCATAGCAATTTTCCTCTACGGTATACGTAACCAATCCAATGATGTTATCTAATTCACTTAAAACAGCAAATCCTTCTAATGTATTACAATCGTATACTCCATGAGAAGTAATCATTTGATTGCTACCCCAATGATTTGAAAAAAAATCATTTAAATTATTCTTAGAAATAGAATGAAGTGTGACTAATCGCATATTTTCCTCCCAAAATTTTTGGATTAATGTAAAAGAAGGTTGCGTGTCAGGCAACCTTCTTTAATTACTAATTATATTGCATCTTTTTCTTCTGTAATTAAATCGTCACGTTCAAGCTCAATTTTCTTATTCTTGGAAGCGTTATAGTATAAGAAAATTGAAGGTATTAATAAAATACCGGCAACAATAAATGAATTTAAAATACCAAATTTAATAGCAATCAATCCAAAAAGTATGCCTGATAAAATTTCGCCTGCTGCTCCAAAGAAGGAGTTTATAGAGAATAATGTTGCCTTATAAGAAGAAGGGAAAAACTTATTCAAGTACCCATTTATTATAGGACTTCTTATATCATCGACAGCTAGCAAAAATGTTATTGCAATCAACCCTAGGGATTTTAGACCTATGGCTGTACTAAAAATAAATGCGATACTTAAAATTTCTACCACAATTAAAGAAAGAATAGTTTTTCTTTCAATAAACTTATTAAGCTTTATAGTTAAATGAAGGAACAAGAAGGCGAGTATTCCAGCTACGGCCATAGCATAGCCTAAGAATTCTTTAGAAGCGCCGATCTGTATTAAATAAGGTTGCCAGTATCGCATAATAACATCATAACAAAGAGCGGCAAAGAAGCCAGCAATGATAATACTGAATATCCGCCTTGTACTAAATATTATCGCAAAACTGTTTTTAATGATTTGTATTGCAGGTTCCTGTGTATGATCTTTTTCTTTATTTTGAGAAATTGTAATTCCTTTGTTTGAATATAGCAATACAATAAAAAACATTATTGCGTATATTCCAGCAACTAAAATAAAAGGCAAAAATGGAGAATATTTATATAGGTGCCCTGAAATGATACTAGATAAAATAAGGGCTACGATAAGTATCTGAGAGTTTTTCATTAATTTTTTACTGAAATGTTTTTCGGGTACGCTCTGACTAATCCAGGTTTCAAAGGTCCCCGACAATAAAGAGTCAGCTAATGCCCAAACCAACATTAAAAGTACAGATACCCAAACCATATGAATGAATGGGAAAAATAACCATACAGCAATTGAACAAATATAAGAGTACAGTATTGTTCGCTTAACTCCCATTTTGTCTGCTAATGTGCCTGAAGGAATCTCAAATACTAGACGTGCAATTTCAAAAATAGCACCAAGTATTCCTATAGCAAGCAGGTCAAAACCTTGCTCATTCAAGTACAAAATCCATATAGGAGAAAATAATCCGATAGTGATTCCTCTAAATGCTGAAAGAATGCTGAAAATATTCATAATTCACCTGAGTTGGGTTTTTTAGTACATATGTTTAGAAGCAAGCGATTGACGAAATACAGCTTGAGTGATGTGGTAAAGATCAAAATCTTCAGAGTCTCTAGTTAGTATATCTTCTGCTTTGATAGAAGATATATTGTCACTAATTTTTTTGAGTTCTGTATCCAATTTATGGAGTACTTCTTGCTTACTTTTTTCATCTAAAAAATTTATATTCACTGCTAATTCGCGCCAAATTTCATTTTTTACCAATCGAGAACGTATTTCTGCTACAAGCAGTTCAGCCCACACAGGGTGAGTAAATGTTATATTCAGTGATAATGTAGCTTCACTAGATGATGTAGAATGCCAGACTCCACGAGGTAGATAGAGAAAAGAGCCAGGAACAAGATTAACTATATCTGCTTCTGGAAGGCTATCTTCTGGGTGTTCTCCTTGCCAATAAGTAGATAGTTCTTCAGGTATGTAAGGCTTCTCCACTAAATCATAGTGTTGGACTGGATTAACTACATTTTTATTTTCTGATAGCTTCCAAGTTTTTGTTCCCTTTAAGTGAAAAATAAAATTTGTGTATGCATCAAAATGGGCTTTAAATCCTCCACCATTTTTTGCAGCATAGACAATAGCTTTTACACCTGCACCAGGGGGCAACTGCAATTCATTTTTTAGTTTACCCATCCAAGAACGCAATTGTGGCAAAAACATATCTGAGAAATCAAATTCTAGTGCAGCTCCTTTTTCATACCATTCCCTAGCTTCTGAAACATCTACGAGAAATCGATCTGCTATGCCTCCAGTTTCTTCGATAACTGCTTCTCCTACTACCATTACTGGATTTTTGTAAATAGCAAGAACATTCTCTAATGATTCTACATCAGATATACCTGGTAGCTCATAAAAGCGTTGAACATCGCCATGTAATACTAAATGTTTGCTCTTTTCCCAATGATTTTTGAGAAAATCACTGGGTTTCATAGGAGTTACCATCCGTGAGAGAGTTGGGGATTCTAAGGCGACATTAATAGATTCCATAGACTTACCTCCAAAATATGTATTTTTTATGATGTTTCAGACATAAATATACTTTGAGAAAATTAATTCGTCAATATTCTAATTTTTTTAAAATGTTATGTAGTATAACATGTAAAAAAAGATTAGTGAGAAATATATATTATTTTTAAAGTGATTTAATCAATCCTGTTCCATTATCTTGAAAAAAAGTATTGACTAACTTTTTATGTGTGATTATTATCATAAACTAGGACATGCAATTTATTGAGTTAGCATTTTAGCTATCGGTCATTATGAGAATCGTTGTAGCTTTACTTGACATCATGATGAATTGTCATGTTCGAATCTTGAAATTTGAATTTGAGGAGGGATCGGCATGAAGAAGGTCTACAAAAAACCTCGCGCTCTGGAATTGCGTCGTATGACTATCGACGGCGGTCACTAAGTTTAGTAAGAACCCACAAGCACAAATCTACATAGTGAGGAGGGATCGGCATGAAGAAGGTCTACAAAAAACCTCGCGCTCTGGAATTGCGCCGTATGACTATCGACGGCGGTCACTAAGTTTTAGTAAGAACTCACAAGCACAAATCTACATAGTGAGGAGGGATCGGCATGAAGAAGGTCTACAAAAAACCTCGCGCTCTGGAATTGCGCCGTATGACTATCGACGGCGGTCACTAAGTTTTAGTAAGAACTCACAAGCACAAATCTACATAGTGAGGAGGGATCGGCATGAAGAAGGTCTACAAAAAACCTCGCGCTCTGGAATTGCGCCGTATGACTATCGACGGCGGTCACTAAGTTTTAGTAAGAACTCACAAGCACAAATCTACATAGTGAGGAGGGATCGGCATGAAGAAGGTCTACAAAAAACCTCGCGCTCTGGAATTGCGCCGTATGACTATCGACGGCGGTCACTAAGTTAGTAAAGCGTGAGCGGAGAAACCGCTCACGCTTATCACTATATATGGAGAATATTATGATAACAAAAAATGAATGTTTTACTTATAAAGAATTTGTAGATAAATATCAGTCATATCTTTATCCAATGTTAGGGGCTCATATTAGTCGACTGTACAATCGACAAGGCGGAATTATAATTGATATGGGAACTGGACCGGGTTATTTATCTAGTGAGCTTGTAGAACGTACAGGTGGTAAAGTGCATGCTGTAGATATCAATCCTGCAATGCATGAATTGACTAGCTTACTTTTGAAGAAGAAAAATATTGAACATATGGTAAGTTGCGATATTGTAGATGTGCATAATCAACATTATCCTGATGATTATGCAGATCTTATTGTATCTTATTCATGTTTACACCATTGGGAAGATCCTGTTAAGGGTCTAGCGGAATGCTATAGGGTGTTAGCACAGGGTGGTTTAATGATAATACTTGACACACTACCTAATGATAAGAAAACATTACAAGCTTTAGAACGATCTATAGTTGAACCAGAATATTTTCGTTTTGTACGTGAAGCATTTGAGGAAAGTTATTCATTTGAGCAAATTGAAGCGTTTGTTGAACAAGCAGGAATTAGTGCATATGAACTTAAACAATTTAATTTTTCTGAAGAAGATATGATTGATTGTCTTGAAATTTTGGAAGAACTAGTTATTCCCGAAGTTGATGAAGATGCCAATGCGAAAAGTTGGATTTTAATTGTAAGAAAATAATTTATAGTTATGGAGGATATATCATGTCTTTAAATGAAACCACTGTTCTAGAAGTTAATCCCGAAGTTTCTACTCGTAAGTATCTAAAAAGCACAATTATTGAACCAGGTATTACTCTAAATGAAGTGGCCACAAGTTTATTTGAAAAAATTAACGGTGAAAAGACGTTATCGGAAATTTGTAAAGATATGATGGGAGAATATGAAGTAGATTATGATCTATTGCTTGAGGATTGCACTGAACTGGTTCAAGGCTTAGTTAAGCAGAACGTTATCATTTTGAAATAGTAAAGGAGAAAATATGCAAGGGAGCAAATTAGAAGAGATTCAATTTGATTTGCCTGGAATCGAAGAAAAAATGCGTGAAAGATCGCGTGGTATTTTGCATTATATTGTTATGATGGTTGCCCTATCACGTGATAAGAATATTTCTCATGAAGAACTTATAAATTGGATACAAGAACAGTTTGAAATTAGAGGTTATTACCATGAGACATTATTACAGTATGGAGAAGGTAACAAAGAATTGTTTTTGCAGGATTTTGTAAAGGGCCGCTCGCTTCTTTATGATGATATAAAAATATTTAAAGATGAGCGTGGTGATTATGAAGTAAGAACATCTTCTTGGTGGTTACATCAAGAAGATGCTATATTCTTTTATTTTGATATAGAAAAAGAAGAAATTTTAAATTATGTACAAAAGCTAGCATTCCTTAAAGCTAAACGTTTAGGTATTGTTCTCGACATTGCTTATCATAACAATATCGAGTATGCAAAAATAAGTGCACAACATTAAATTGATTTAGGAGTTGCAATTAATGTGCGGAATAGCTGGGATTTTGAAACTAAACAAAGAATATTTAGAAGATAAATATAATGGTATATTGAAAAATATGTCTCAAGAGATTGCTTATCGAGGACCGGATGATGAACAATTCTATAAAAATGGTCCTATGGGGATGGCTTTTCGCAGATTATCAATTATTGATGTGTCTGGTGGACAACAGCCATTTGAAAATGAAGATAATACAATAGCATTAATTGCAAATGGTGAGGTCTATAATCATAAAGAATTAAGAAATAAATTGAGTGGTCGGCATGCATTTAAAACGTATTCAGACTGTGAAGTTATTCTACATTTATATGAAGAAAAAGGAATCAAATTTCTTGAAGATTTAAATGGAATGTATGCAATTGCTTTATGGGATTCAAACAAGAAAAAATTAATTTTAGCAAGAGATCGATTTGGAATTAAGCCTCTTTTTTATGGTGTTAATAAAGAAAGATTAATATTCGGTTCAGAGATCAAATCATTGATGAGATACCCAGATTGTCCAAAAGCTTTTGATTGGAATCAAGCATTGACAGATCCGTGGTTAAGTGGGTATGCCTCTTCAAATATAAATGATCCATCTTCATACTTTGTAGGAATCGAACAATTACCCGCAGGTTGCTTTATGGAAATTGATGCTGATAATGGTCATTTGGAAATTAAAAGATACTGGAATCTATCTAACTTTAATAAATTTGACTTAAACGATCTTAGTGATAAAGAAATTATTGCTAAGTATCAGTCTATATTATCTGATTCTATTCACCAGTGTTTGCAAAGCGAGGTAGATGTAGGTTTATTTTTAAGTGGCGGTATAGATTCTGCTGCGATTGCCGCAATTGCATCTTCAAGTCAGCAATTGAATACATTTTCAGTATTAAGTCAAAGCACACTAACAAATGAAGATACTAAGTATGCTCATCTTACATCTAAGTATCTTAATCTTCCTAATCATCAAGTGGCATTTAGATGGGAGGATAATGATTTTAGTCCTGAGCAATGGAAAGAATTATTGTGGTTATGTGAATCTCCTTTTTGTGGACCGGAACAACTTTATAAATTTCATCTTCATCGATACGCGAAAGCAGTATTCCCCAATCTCAAAGTTATACTTACGGGGCAAGGTAGCGATGAATTTAATGGAGGATATAGTTCCGTTTTATCACCGAGCTGGAATCGAAATTGGAACGGATTTGTAGATAGCTTAGAGCAGTTAGAGTTGAGAAGGCACTTAGGGCAATTATCTCACAAAAATTTTGTTTGGCAAGAGCATTTTTCGGAAGACGTAATTTCATCTTCTTTTTTATTATCCAAAAGCAAACAAAGTTGTTTTGATGATGCTTGGCAAGCTTATACACTGACAAAATATCGGGATATTCAAATGTTTAATTGTTGGTTAGAAGATAGGATTGCCGCAGGAAATCATATAGAAAATAGAGTGCCTTTTCTTGATTATCGACTAGTTGAATTAACCTCATCTATACCTTTGGAGCGTCGTGAGAGTTTATTATGGGACAAAAGAATACTTAGAGAAAGTATACAAGGATTTTTACCAGAAGCCATTATTAATAGAAAAAAGGTACCTTTCTTTTATGGAGAAGATACGAGATTTACTCACAGAATGATGCTGGATATGCTTTTGAGAAATAGCAATCAATTACTGGAGGAAGCTATTTCAAGCTCATCTACGGCAGAGTTTATCAATACAGATTCTGTTTTTGGTATAGCGGAAGAATTAAATAGAGATCCTGAAGTAAACAATTTAGAGTTTTTACTTAGATTAGTTAATATGGGATTATTGAATAATATGGCTGAGAATATGGACGTAAAATTTGATAATGCTGAATCTTTCAATATACTTCCTAATTTTAATATCAATGATTGGGATGTAGAGGAAGAAGATATAAAACTTAAATTTGCAAAACGCAGAGATGAAATTAATAATCAAGAAATATTAACTTTAGCGCCTAATGTTTTATTAGTAAGGGCAGAAAAAAATCATCAAGACGATGATCTTTATATCGTTATAAACGAAAAAATTGAATATGTCGTATCTAACACTGACTCTAGAGATTGGTTGAATTTTTTAATAGAAATTGATGGTTCTAAAAGTGTTGGAGAAATATTAGTAGAAAAGGATATTAATGAAGCAAACATTAGAAAATACTTGGAAGAGGCAATTGATTATGGAATAATTAGTACATTTACTTGAATGAAATTATAATTAACGACATTAGGTACAATAATAAATATCATTCAAAATATCGTTCTTTAAGTCCTTAACTTTATAGGTTGTGTACTTCTATTACAAACATCAGTTTTTAAGAAAGCTATTGATGGCATATTAAATGTAAATATTACAATGAGTAAATAAAGTGGAAAGCCGCCTTGTTCAAAATAGGCGGCTTTATTTGTATAACTATTTGATTCTATAAAGTATTTTAAAAACGAATTAAGACGTTCTCTTATATCATATGAAAAACAAATCTTATCAGCTTCCCAGTTATAAACCGATTTTGCTTCAATCTTAAAATAATCCGCTAAATCCTGTTTGATCCATGCACGATAATACCTCGCCTTACGAATACGCTGACCTAGTGTATCTTCTGGCATACGCTCATACGTCCCTAAGTACCAAATCTCTTTATTGAACAAAGCCGAAAGCTTTCTAACCATAGATAGCGAAGGCTTACTTTTCTCATTCTCTATCAAGCTGCGTGAATTGGTTGAAATTTGTATAAGCGAAGCAACTTGCCGAATGGTCATATGATTCTCTATCCTTGCTGCTCGAATACGCTGCCCTGGCGTATCGATCGGAAGAAGGGGAGGCTGCTGCATAAAAGGCAACATCGTTTGCCGCTTAATTTGTAAAAGGTCAACAGTAGTCTCTACACGCTTGTCCGTGTGGCTTCGCCGGTAGCCATCATCCGCTCCATCCATGCACATGCACCGATGCGAAAATTGCTCGTTACCGCGCCAAAATCTCCGGTCCTTTATTGGATCGGATTGATCTACAGATCGAAGTACCCAGACCGAGTGAGCAAGAGCTTCAGGCAGCTGGATCGGGTGCAACAGCCGTGGATGGAAATGATTCTGCCAGTATGCGTGAGCGTGTACGGCGTGCACACGATTTACAACTTGGAAGATACCAGGGGATGGGGATCCACTGGAATAGTCAGTTGTCTGGCAAATGGCTTCGTCAATTCGCCCCGCTAACGCCAGCTGCGAATACCTTGCTGGATACGGCTTTTGAGCAGCTCGGTATGAGTATGCGTGCACGAGATCGGATTTTAAAATTAGCACGGACGATTGCGGATTTGGAGGAAACACAGCAGATTGATACAGTACATATCGCCGAGGCGATTCAGTATCGGCAGCTGGATCGGGGGTGAAATGAAAAAGAGAGAGCGTTTAGGCAGTTTGTTCATAATACTGGATTTAAGGAATACTATTATTGCTAATTATATTGCCTCTTTTTCTTCTGTAATTAGATCGCGGGTTCAAGCTCGGTTTTTTTATTCTTGGAAGCATTATAGTATAAGAAAATTGAAAATATTAATAAGATCCATTTTCATACCTACAGAACTCTTATCCACGATATAAAGCACTCCGCTAAAATGATTATATTTTTGAAGCTGGCCTATCCGCACCCATCGTTATTTGACTTATAGATAGTTGAGAGGATTCATAGTTCATTAATCGCTTTATAGTAGCTTCTGTCCTTCACTTTTTAATGAGTATGTTTTTCTTTATTATTCATGATGGAACATTTCCCCTTGTTTGTACCATTTTCCTTGTAAGTATTGAACTTGTATATAACGGATGGTACAGTTGTTACGCTGTAAGGCATGTATATTTATTGTGTTGTTTACAGGCACATCTATCGTTTCCTTTATAGGATTGGCTATATTCACAATCACGTATACTTCTCCGGAATTGAGAAAATATTTAGTCGATGGGGATAATGAAAAAATGGAAGAATATATAAGTTAGTATCTACTAATCACGTAAATTTATTAAACAACACCACAGCCCCTGTAATCACATAAAATTAGAGTATGGAGATGGATATAATGAGGAGAACAAAGACAGAAAAAAATGAGGGTGAAAAAAGAAAATTGAGGTGGTGGCGTATTCCCATAATTATTTTGGCAGTCATAGGCGCAGGTTCGCTTCTACTTCATAGTTTTGAGAACTTTATGGGCAGTATTCAAAATGTACCTGAAAATTACACGACAACAGTGAAAACAGCTGGTCCATTGGAAGCAAAGTATATGGCTAACGGTAGTCACAAAGTAAGTTATTTTGAAAGCTATGCTATGATGTCGTTTGAGAAATACGAGATCTTTTACCCCTCCGATATTACAAATATCCAGAAGTCGCTTCCTGTAGTCGTTTTTGTCAATGGTACAGGAATTAAAGGCTCTAAGTATACAGCTCTTCAAAAACATATGGCATCATGGGGATTCATCACAATTGCTACTGAGGAAGAGTATGCATGGAATGGTTTTTCCGCAGAAATGAGTGTTAGATTTCTTGAAAAGCTAAACAACTCCAAACAATTTGATCATAAAGACAATGTTTTCTATCACAAAATAAATGTAAAAAACATAGGTATTACAGGACACTCACAAGGTGGGTACGGTGTTGTGAATGCAATTACCGTTCAAAAACATGCAGCGAGCTATAAGGCTGCTGTGATCCTCAGCTCAGACGCTTCTTTTAGTGGCAATGATTTTATGTGGGCTGCTGATTCCACCCTTATTAAGACACCTTCGTTGATTATTGGCTCTACAGGTAAATTTGATTCTGCTGTAGCATCTCTCGAAAATTTACAGGGGCTGTATTCAAGTATAAAGGAAGGAACTACTAAAGTATTGGCGAGAAGAAACGATGCTGATCATGGACAAATGCTCTATTATGCAGATGGATATGTGACTGCGTGGTTTATGTATTATCTTCAGCATAATGAAGAAGCCACAGCAGCATTCTTTACAAAGGATGCTGAAATATTAACTAATCCACTTTACCAGAATCAGCAGATTTATCAGGCCCAATAATATAACTATTTTTAGTGACCTAATAATGGGAGAAATTGAGATTCTTAAATGATATCATTCAATACGTTTTCCCTGCTTTGTTTTATTATCCGCTGTTTCGATAAGCCTGATCAAGATCGTTCTATTATAGAAAGGCACGATAAAGACATACTGCCTGATAGGGCTATATCCGCATGGAATGCTGAAGATACAGAGCTACTTTCAAATGCTTACTGGCAGTATAGAAAGTAATAAAAGAAATTGGAGACATTTAAAATGCGTATAAAGAAAATATTGAAAATAATAGGAATCCTATCAGTTTTAATTTTACTTGTCCTATCAGGTATGTATGTGTTTATTTTACAATACCCAGAAATAAAAGATCATCCTAAAATGGGAAAATGGTATCGTGTTACTACGAATGAAATGAAGTCATCTGATGGAAGTAAATACAGTGCACTATTTAAAAAGGGGAGCGAGAATAACATTATCGTGTACTTTGCAGGTGGTGGAGTTAGCGTAAATAAAGAAATGGCAAGACAAGAAACGTATAATACCAAACGAATTCCTATAGACATTGTGGCAAATCTTACTATGAATATGGGAGGTATTGCTACAGCATCAGAGGACAACCCATTTAAAGACTGGACTGTAATTGCTTTTCCGTATGCAACAGGTGATTTTCATATTGGAACGGGAGAGTTTAAGTATACAGATAACAACGGAAAAGAAAGAACGCTTTATCATAATGGATTTATCAATTTTACAAGTGCAATGAGAAAAATTATGGAGTATGCTGACATTGCTGATCCAGCTAAAGTTTTCGTTACAGGTTACAGTGCTGGTGGATTCGGCGCTTCTTTACTTGCCGACGATATCTTTAGTGATTACTTTCCAAAAGCAAAAAGTAAAACTGTGTTAGCTGATTCATCGTTGCTTCTAAATGACAGTTGGCATAGTATTGCAACTGATGTTTGGAGATCACCAAAACATATATCTGATCGGTTAGTGTCCAATAATATTACACTCGATAGTCTGACTGCGTTACATGAGAGATGGGGAGACAAAGTTAATATATTATTTGACTCTTCTACGAGAGACGGAGATTTAGCGAAGGTGCAAAATTATTTTGATACCGGGAATATGAAGGTGGATGAAGAAAAAGCAGATAAATATCAGCAGATACTAAAAGAAACGATACCCAAATTTAAAAAGCAAGCAAATGCTTATATATTTATTTGGGATGGATTACCTTGGTATGACGATCCGCAAAATTTAACAATGCATACCATAATAGCTACACCTGCGTTTCACAACAAGTTCAAAAAGATAGATATATCGATATGCGATTGGGTAATCAACGCAGTCAATGGAAAAATGGAAGATTACGGGCTTAATTTGGTCGATAAAATTTATCCTCCGACGGATAAATAGTAAACGAATATACGTTCAAGCTGCCTAGCTGATAGTATGCAAGAACCGTCCTATTAATATAGGACGGTTCTTTAAGTTTTGATCAATGCACTATTATTCAGTTTGAGCTGCACTGCTTCGTAATCACTATCATACACGTATAGCGTGCTCTCTTTTTTAATTGGTCTCCTGTAGAGCCAGCCTTATTCCTTGCTGCCATAGTATCTGCACTGCAATACTGTCTGCTCCAGTAAGCAGTTTGCAGACAAGCTCTGGTTCATTGACCAGGTTAAATACGATATTGGATCGTATACGGGTATGTCTATCGATTCGAATTTGAAGTTAAAATTAATCTCGGTCAATGGTCAATATACTAATATAAGACGAATCCTCATTCTTCATTCGGCATTCTACGCGCAAACTCCACAAACTGAAACTTATCCAGTCGATGACGGGATTCCGTATATTCGAACAGAGTCGTATCTTCCAAATGGACATAGTTGCGTACAACGACGACATGTGTGTCCCGTTTTAGATCAAGCAACAGTTTGTCTTCCGCAGTCACTTGCTCGACCGAAATTTCCTTTTTCGCATACGCGATTTTAAGCTCCAGTTCGCCTTCCAGGTAAGCGTAGATCGATTGGCTGGCAATCTCGCTGGATAGGAAGGGGATGACCGAGGCTAGAAAGTAATCTTTATCCAGAATAATCTTTTCGCCTTCGATTTCACGAGCACGTACAATTTTCCAGACCGGTTCTTTTTCTGCAATATTCAATTGCCGTGCAATATGTTGTGGGCAAGGGATGAGCGAAGCTTCGTGCACCAGTGTGCGTGCGGTTCGTCCAAGTCGCTCAGATAGCTCTTTGAAGCTGACCAGACCGGAAATGGGAAATTCCATCCGGTTCATATCCAGCACAAAGGAACCTTTCCCTCTCATTTTATGAATATATCCGTTCTGGGATAACAGGTGTAGCGCTTTGCGCACCGTTTCCCTCGATGTACCGTATTGCTCTGCTAGTTCATTTTCGGAAGGTAGTTTTACACCAGGTTTAAGCGTGCCAGCTTCGATTTGCTGTGTATAATCACTATAAATTTGCGAAAAAATATTTTTGTTCATCTGCATCACCGCCATCTATTTTACGGATAATGATGCAAAAAAGCAAAATAATCCAGCATAATGGGGAAGACGGCACACGCAAGCCATAACAAAATCGCCTGCTTCCAGCAAACAGGCTGGAAGCAGGCGATTGAACATTAAAGATTGAACATTAAAGATTGAACATTAAAGATTGAACATTAAAGATTGAACATCAAAGATCGAATATTAAACATTAAACATCGAAGATCGAGCTGTTATGTTAAACGATTCGGTCACTATAGCAATTCGCTTACATACAGCTGATCGTAACCATATTCCACAGCTTCATTTTATTTCCGTTACGTACAAATGATCTTCATCACGAAGCATGTGCTTTCGTTAAATGAATCCGCAGCACTGGTGTTTTGCCAGCTTCTACGGTACCCGGCATTTCTTCGATCCCTTCAATCATCGTTTGACCTACAGGCACAATGACTGGCGAGATCGTTGGATAACCAGCAGCTTTGATCGTATCCATATCGAATTCGAGCAACAATTGTCCTTTACTTACTTTATCCCCGGTCGCAACATGGACCTTAAAGCCATCACCCTTCAGTCCGACCGTATCAATGCCGACGTGAACGAGAATTTGTACACCACTGGTATGTTCCAAAATGACAGCATGCTTACTTTTATCGATCACATGAGCAACCGTTCCATCGAATGGAGCATACACTTTACCGTCGGTTGGCTCAATCGCAATGCCTTCACCCATTTGTTTTTCCGCAAAAGCAGGGTCAGGCACGCGATCCAGCGGAACGGCTTGTCCGGTAATCGGTGCAGCTAGCTCAAGCACATCCAATTGAGCGGAAGAAGTGGAGGCTTGTGTGGTCGTCGTTGTTTTTTCACTGGTGGATAGTGGACTTTGACCATGCTCTACTTTTTTCACATCATCATCAGCAAGTTCAGCTTCAGCAGCATTCATTTCGCCGCCTTCCGCCTGCTTGCGTGTAGCCAGTTTACCCCAGAGTACGGTACCGACAAAAGGAACAACTAGACAAATCGCCATCCCGATGAAGAAGATGCCCCATTTAGCTACATCGATGGCAAGGAAGCCAGGCAATCCCCCTACACCAACGGCAAATGCACGTACATTGTTCATCGTCAGCAAGACGCCACCGATAGCTGAACCGAGCATACCCATAAAGAGAGGATATTTAAAACGTACATTGACACCGAATACCGCTGGCTCGGTCACACCGAGGAACGCTGTAATCGAAGTTGTTGCTGAAAGGCTTTTCATTTTTTGCGAGCGAATGACGAACATCATCGCGAGTGCAGCTGAACCCTGCGCGATATTGGACAATGCCAGCATTGGCCACAGGAATGTACCGCCTGTCGAGTTAATAAGCTGTAGATCGACAGCGAGGAATGTATGGTGCATCCCGGTAATAACGAGCGGAGCATACAAACCGCCATATAGCAGACCGCCGAGCCACGGTACGGTGGAAAATACCCATACTACACCAGCAGTCAACCAATTACCGAGTGTAAATGTAACCGGGCCAATAATGACAAAAGCAAGGAAGCCGGTAACGAGTAGAGCGATTGGCGCTACGAGCAATAGTTTCAGCGAATCAGGTACTTTACGATTCAACCATTTCTCGATCACAACGAGCACATACGCAGCAACGAGCATCGGAAGCACCTGTCCCTGATAGCCGACTGCATTCACATGGAAGCCAAATAAATTCCAAGTAGGTACGGTGCCTTCATTGAAAGCTTTTGCATAATCATAAGCGCTAAGCAATGACGGGTTGACGAGAATCAGACCAAGCACAACGCCAAGCAACGGACTGCCGCCAAACCTTGTCGCTGCGGACCAACCGACTAATGCAGGTAAGAAGGTGAAGGCGGTACTGGCAATCGTATTGACGATCGCTGCAAAGTCAGCCCATTGCGGGTATACCTGTACGAGCGATTGTCCTTTGAAGAAAATGTCTGAACCGGTGAGCAAGTTGTTAATACCGAGCAGTAAACCTGCGGTCACCAGCGCTGGTAACAGAGGAATGAAGATATCGGACAATGTTTTGATAAATTGCTGAATGGGACTTTTATGTTTGATCGCCGCTGCCTTTACATCATCTTTGCTGGCGCGCTGACCTCCGGTAATCGCTATCAATTCATCGTACGCTTTATCTACAATACCTGGCCCGATAATGACCTGGAATTGTCCCTGTGTGGAAAAGTAACCTTTCGCCAGCTCATTATCATCCAGAGCCTGTTTATTCACTTTGCCCTCATCGACAAGCGAAAAACGAAGCCGGGTTACACAGTGTGTAGCTACTTCGATATTTTCTTTGCCACCAATGGCTTCAATAATTTTCTCAACGTCTTCTCTTTTTACCGACATATGTTCAGCTCCATTCTTTGTCGCAAAATACCGGGGGATTTACCCCCGGATGACCCACATATAAGATGCATAAGGTTCAAGCAATACGGTATCGTCCCAGTTAGGAACGGAATCCGTATTTTTCACAAGCAGTTCGATCCGAGCCGAATCTGTATCACGTAACTGGGTTGGTAGGGCGAATGGAGCAGGTTGATCGGTAAAATTGGACATGACGACCAGTGTATCGCGATCATTTTGCCGGGCATACGCATAAATTTGAGGATGCTGTTTATCCAGACGAATGTAGCTTCCATCGATCAGCACATCTTCAGTTTTGCGTAGAGCAATCAGACGCTTGTAATGACTGAAGATGGAATGTGGATCATGCTGCTGTAAGCTCACATTGATCTCAGGATAACGTTCATCCAGCTTGATCCACGGCGTTCCATCGGTAAATCCAGCGTTGGGACCGTAGTTCCACTGCATCGGTGTGCGTGCATTATCACGCGAGCGACGAGCGATAATAGCAAAAGCTTCTTCAGGTGTTTTACCCATCTCGATCATGATGCGGTACATATTCTTCGATTCCACATCGCGGAATTCCGTGATATCATTCCAGTTCGGATTCGGCATACCGATTTCTTCACCCTGGAAAATATACGGTGTACCTTGCAGACCATGCAGTGTCGTTGCCAGCATTTTGGCGCTCTCTATACGATAGCGTCCATCATCGGCAAAACGGGATAATGCGCGTGGCTGATCATGATTGTTCCAGAACAGTGCATTCCAGCCTCCACCTATGTACATGCCCGATTGCCACTGGGACAATAGCGTTTTTAAAGCTTCAAAATCATACGGCATCAATTCCCATTTCTGCCCCTGCGGATAATCGACCTTTAGATGATGAAAATTAAACGTCATTGAAAATTCCCGTTCGACTGGATTGGAGTATCGAACACAATGCTCCAGCGTAGTCGATGACATTTCTCCGACGGTTACGAGTTCATATGGACCGAATACTTTTTCATACAATTCTTTAATGTACTCGTGTACCCTCGGACCATCGGTATAAAATCGTCGGCCGTCACTAATGATTAGATCATCGCCTTCATCATTAGGAAAACGTTGATCTTTGGAGATCAGGTTGATCACGTCCAATCGAAAGCCATCGACACCGTTATCCGTCCAGAAGCGCATCAGATCGGCTGCTTCCTGACGAACCTGCTCATTTTCCCAGTTCAAATCAGCCTGCGTCGGATCGAACAGAGCTAGATAATACTGTCCGGTAAGCTCATCATATTGCCAGGCTGAGCCACCGAACTTGGATTGCCAGTTGTTGGGTACGCCACCACCCGGTGCCGGATCACGCCAAATATAATAATCACGATATGGATCATTGCGAGATTGACGTGATTGCTTAAACCAGACATGCTCTGTTGACGAATGATTAACCACAATATCAAGCATCAGACGCATGTTTCGCTGGCGGATGCCTGACAGAAGCTCGTCGAAGTCGTCCATTGTGCCATACATCGGATCAATGGAACGATAATCAGCGACATCGTAACCGTTATCATTTTGTGGCGAAACGTAAACAGGCTGGAGCCAAATAATATCCACACCCAGATCTTGCAAATAATCAAGCTTTTCGGTCAGTCCTCGAATATCTCCGATTCCGTTACCTGTTGTATCTTTGAAACTGCGTGGATAGACCTGATATACGGTCGATCGACGCCACCACTCCGTTCTATTCATGTGTATGATTCCTCCTGTAAATGCTTCAAAGCTGTACGAAATGAACAACGCCGAATGTTTATATGTGTCTCCATCGGCATAGCTAGAAATTTCCCTCTAACCTGTATATACAAGATGACTTGCCTCGTTGATTCTATACCTGTATATACAAGTTGTCAATTGTAAAAAAGAAATTTATTTGATTGATTTACTTTATCAAGGTGACAAGTCATACGGAGCAAAAGAGTTCGCTTTTCTTATGTGTAGATTTGAAGCAAGTAAAATAGTCTGATTCAACAATGTTAGCAATCAGGCTATTGGCGTTGAATAGCACCACAGGGATAGCGTATGTTTAAAAAGAAAGAGGTAACCGTTAAACGAAGATATGCGCGCTATACGATCATACAAGGAGGTTCATGTATGTCTATACAGCTAAACACTCACTTTTGTAAACTCATCCAGATTCGTTATCCGATCATTCTTGCACCGATGGCAGGGATTACAAATATGCCGCCATTGGTTGCTGCGGTGTCCAATGCAGGCGGATTAGGAACACTTGGCGGTGCATATTTGAATTCAGATCAGCTACGACAGGCGATTCAGGAAATTAAAAGGCTAACCGATGCTCCGTTTGCAGTGAATCTATTTGCACATATGGGCAGCGATCAGTATGATCGCTGGGACGAGGTCATTGCCCAATTGCAGCCTGTTCAGCAATTGTTGGGTATTGCGACTCCTACCTTAGAAACGATGATCACACCGGATCATTTGGAAGCTCAATTTGCTGTACTGCTGGATGAACAGGTGCCGGTGATCAGTACAACATTTGGTTTATTATCGGATTCATATATGCAGCAGGCGAAAGCACACGCAATCAAGGTGATTGGTACGGCAACAACGGTAGAGGAAGCTATCCAGATCAAGCAAAGCGGTTGCGATGCGGTTGTAGCTCAAGGCAGCGAGGCAGGCGGACACCGAGGCACATTCGATACGGGTACAAAATCGCTTGGCTCTAACATCGGTACGATGGCGTTAGTGCCGCAGATCGCAGATCATGTTGGAATTCCTGTCATAGCAGCTGGTGGCATAATGGACGGACGTGGCTTGGTTGCTTCACTTGCGCTCGGTGCACAGGCAGTGCAGCTAGGAACGCGATTTCTCACATCTGTAGAGTCTGGTGCACATGATGTGTACAAGCAGGCACTGCTTCATAGTACGGAAGATAGCACCGTAATCACGAGAGCTTTTTCCGGACGTCCAGCTCGTGGCATTGATAATGAATTTATTCGTCACTGGGATGCTACTGCTATCGAGCCGCTAGCATTTCCTACGCAAAATACATTAACACGTACTGTTCGTAATGCCGCAGCCCATCAAAATAATGCGGAATATATGGCACTATGGGCAGGTCAGGGAACGAGACTGCTTACAGATGGACAACCTGCTGCTGACATCGTTCAGGAGATAATGGCAGCAGCAGAGGCATTACTAAACTGAACGAGTAGAGTAGTTATTTAATGGATAACATAGCCGTTTACAATGGATAATATTGCTAAATGGATGATATTGCTATTTATAAAAAAGAGACGCTGCCATTTGAGGCAGCGTCTCTTTTTTATTTATATGCATACGCACAATACGTTTAACCGATCAAGCATTAGCCATTCCAACATAAATCATTCCAGCTTTAAGCTCCATCATTAAGCTATACATCCATACTTTATAAAAATTTTAACGACTGTTATTGTGCCGATTCACTTATTTTTATGCATATCTTCAGCATTTCTTTAGATTTGTAGCTACTGAATATTTATTTTTATTACTTATGATGATCATACAGAAGCAAATAATCCTTCCCATTAAACAGAACGGAGGATGAAGATGATCAATACTGTCATTGTACATTTGGTTGAAAATTACGGTTATATGGCATTTTTCCTTGCTTTTACATTAGGGCCGTTTGGCGTTCCTGTACCGAATGAAGTGACGATTATGACAGGTGCTGTATTGAGTAGCACTGGCATGCTGAATCCGTATATGACCTATATGTGTATGCTGCTAGGTTTAGTCACCGCCATTACGATTTCGTATATAGCAGGTAAATGTTTCGGTCAATATCTTCATGCTCGTTTACAGCAGAAGCCCTATGTCCATAAGGCAGAAAAGCTGTTTGAACGTCTGGGCAATAAAGCGCTATGTATCGGTTTTTTCATCCCGGTCCTTCGCTATGTTCTCCCTTTATTTGCCGGGATACACGGTATGACATATCGCATGTTTGTCATACTCGCTTACAGCAGTGCGCTGCTTTGGACGGGACTTTTTTTCATCATCGGTCATTATGCTGGTGCATTTTTATTTTAATCGTATAGAGCAATGGAGGAAAACAGAATGAGTATGAGAGAAGGCTTTATGTTTTTACATCGTTTTTTGGGTCATCCAAAAAGGGTGGGCAGTGCGATACCGAGTTCACGCTTTTTAGCTGAACAAATGGTCAAGCCCATTTCGTGGGATCATGTGCAGTCAATCGCTGAACTCGGTTCAGGAACTGGAGCGATTACACGCTTTCTTCAAGCACATGCTGGGGATAACGTCGATATTATATTATTTGAAATGGACAAACAAATGAGAGAATATATAAGAAAACAATATCCACAATTTTCCTGCTACGCTAACGCTCGTCATTTATATGAGAAAATGCAGGAGCAGGGAATTGAAGCGTTAGACTGTGTAGTAAGCGGATTGCCCTTTTTTAATTTTGGCGCATCTACACGAAGGGCGCTGCTGGATCAGGTTGTTCAGGCGCTCAAGCCGGGCGGACTATTTATCACCTACCAGTATTCCTTACAAATGAAAAAGATGCTTGCCGATACATTTGTTATCGAAGATATCCGATTTGTTCCAATCAATATGCCGCCTGCATTCGTATATATTTGCCGTAAGAAGAATGAACAACCCTAATTGCAGCTATACAGACGGATTGAACTGCATGTGTAGCCTACGTTAAGTTAACGAATTTGTGTGAACGCAGAATAATGTATAGTGATTTTGATCGGTTTGTATAACGTCCATTCCATACATGACAGCTATGCCGATACGTATTTTATCAACTTACAGAAAGAGTGAATATTACTCATGCCTACAATCCTCGTTGTCGACGATGATGCTGAAATTAGAGACGTTATTCATATGTATTTGCGTAATGAGGGATATACCGTAATCGAAGCACAAGATGGGATCGAAGCGGTTGACAAAACGTCAAGTACAGCGATTGACTTGGTCATTCTCGATGTGATGATGCCTAGAATGGATGGCATTCGCGCCTGTATGAAAATTAGAGATATTTCTAATGTACCGATCATTATGCTATCAGCTAAAGAAGAGGATATCGATAAAATTACAGGGTTAACGACAGGCGCTGATGATTATATCGGCAAGCCTTTCAATCCGCTGGAGCTACTTGCACGTGTCAAAGCGCAATTACGCAGACAATCATTGCTCGGTACAGACACATCTTCTGTTCTGATCGAAGTAAGAGAGCTAGTTATAGATAAGCAAAAGCATATCGTTACCGTGCACAAGATGCCTGTAGCGCTCACACCGCGGGAGTTTTCCATTTTAGAGCTGCTTGCCAGTCACCCTGGACAGGTATTTAGTCCAGCGCAAATTTATGAACGGATATGGAATGAAGCGGCTGGCTATTCGGACAATACAGTTATGGTGCATATTCGTAATTTGCGTGAGAAGATCGAGCGTTCTCCTAAGGAACCACAGTATATTAAAACGGTTTGGGGTGTTGGCTATAAAGTGGAATAAACTGCGCTGGCCTATGAAAATCAGACGGAGTATTCAATTAAGGTTGTTGCTCAGTTGCATAGTAAGCTTTATCGTCGCTTATGTTACTACTTTCTTATATTTTTATATTTCATATCTGCTTAGCAAATTTATACCCGAAATGAAAACCATAGTTCCCTTTCTGGGGCTTATTATCATCGTGATGTTCACCTGCGTTTTTGTAGTTACATTTTATATGATGAACAGGCGTATCGTAGATCATCTGATTGATCTGGAAAAGGGATTAGCGCTCATCGCGCAGGGTGATATGGATTATCGAATACAGATCGATCGTGAAGATGAACTTGGACGTGTAGCAAGTAGTATCAATAGTATGGCAGAGCAGCTTAAGCAAAAGATTACACAGGAACGCGAAATGGAAAATAGCAAAATGGAGCTTATTAATGGTATTTCCCATGATTTGCGTACACCGCTCACAAGCATTATCGGTTATATTGAATTGCTGCAAAACCGTTCTTTCCGTGATGAAGACGAATATCAACGCTTTGTGCAAAATGCACATAGCAAAGCTAAGCATTTAAAAAAGATGCTGGAGGATTTGTTCGAATATACCCGCCTGGCCTGGAAGGAAACGCAGCTACATCGGCAATCCGTCGATATGACTCAGATGGTAAATCAGCTTTATTTTGAGTTTGAACCGATTGCGAGTGAAATGGGCATTACCGTAGTCAAACATATCGTTCATACGCCGCTCTACGCAAGCGTAGATAGTGAAAAGATCGCACGCGCCATCGATAATTTACTCAGCAATGCACTCCGATATTCCCTTACTCCAGGTACGATACAGCTCGTTATGAAGCATACCGAGGAACGGGTACGTATCGAAATTGTTAACGAAGGCATACCGCTTACGCAAGAGCAGGAAAAAAGACTGTTTGAACGCTTTTATAAAGTAGATCAATCTCGTCATGATCACCGACTGCAATCCGGTACAGGACTCGGACTATCTATCGCGAGAAGTATTGTCGAACTGCATGGCGGCGAGTTGAATTTCACTCCTCTGGGCAAATGGTTCACCTTTACAATTGAACTGCCGTATGACTAATGGAATCAAACGAACGATAACATAAACCAAACAGCGATACACAAAAGGAACAGTGGATAAGACTGTTCCTTTTTAGCTTGCCTTTACGATCCATTCATCAAATCCTACAACAACGCGGCGATATACAGTGGTAAACTGGAGTATAGTAAACACAATTCACAATGTAGCGATAGGAAGGGATGGATTAGCAATATGTTGGGTAGTGAACATCAATTACCACAACCGATAGTAAAAGTGATGACTTTTAATTTGCGTACGTATACCGCTTATGATGCAGGTAATGAATGGTCTCAGCGTGCACCGTGGGCAGCGCAAACGATCATCGATCAGGCACCAGCTATCGTTGGTGTGCAAGAAGCGTATCGATTAATGTTAGATGATCTACAGTCACAGCTTCCAGACTATGCGTGGATCGGTGAAGGACGACGCGGCGGTAGTGAGGATGAACATTGTGCTATCTTTTATCGTCCAGAGAAATTAGAACTGTTAGAGCAAGGGCAATTCTGGTTATCTGAAACGCCAGAGATTGCAGGATCACTCGGCTGGGATAGCGATTATCCGCGAATTTGCACATGGGGATGGTTTCGGCATCGGGTGAGTGATGTGGTCATCCGTGTGTACAATGTGCATTTTGATCATATGGGCGAGCAGGCGCGGATGGAAGGGGCGAAGCTTGTGGTAGCAATGATGAAGCAGCATGCGGCTACTGAACCGAATAGTGCAGGCATATTAATGGGTGATATGAATGGTACGCCATCTGAGCCGCCATTGCTATATTTGAATGGACAATTACCAGATCAAGGAGAACTGCCTGGATTGCAAAATGTATACGATAAACTGGAAGGTGAGTATGGACGCACATTCCATGACTTCGAAGGCGGAGTGGACGGCGAACCGATTGATTATATTTTGGTAGAGTCGATGTGGCAGGTACGAAGTGCAGCGATTGATCGGTGTCATTTTAACGGAAAGTATCCGTCAGATCATTATCCTGTCATTGCAGAGCTAGAGCTTCGTCCAGATGGAGACGCACAGGAGCAGTAGAGAAGATGAATGGCAAACAACGAATAAATAACGGACAATTAGCGAGCAATATACTGTGATCACCTATTTGCTATACTACGCTCTTTTATACATTGCTGGGATATAATGAATGGCATGTTATCATTGGCTGGATAGCGGGTTCAACTTAGTTATAGTATCTATTCACGAATAGCAACATCAAATAACATTGTACACAGGAGGGATAACGATGTCCGACAAAGCGGATCGTCTAAAAAAAGCACGTGTACCCCAGCAACCACAGCTAGCAAAAGAGCTACAGCATCGCCTGCCGCCAGGACAAACGCTAACTGATAGCTTTCCTATTTTACATTATGGTGAAGTGCCTGAGTATGACCTGTCTTCATGGAATTTGCGCGTATTTGGTGAAGTGGAGGAAGAACGCCTGTTTACGATGGAGCAGCTACAATCTTTGCCCGTAACAAACACCGTAAGCGATATTCACTGTGTAACACGCTGGTCCAAATTCGATACAGCATGGGAAGGTGTGCGTTTTGCCGATCTGATGCAGCAGATTAAGGTTAAGCCAGAAGCACAATATGTGATGCTGCATGCTGATCCTGACTATGAAACCAATCTGCCACTGGAAGCTTTGCTGGCAGACGATGTATTGCTCGCCTGGAATTATGAGGGCAAGCCACTTACGACCAAGCATGGATGGCCATTACGGATGGTAGTACCGCAGCTATATTTCTGGAAAAGTGCCAAATGGCTGCGTGGCATTGAATTTATGAACACCGATCGTCGCGGCTTCTGGGAGGATCATGGCTTTCATAATATTGCCGATCCCTTTAAGGAGCAACGTTTCTCGTCAGATGAGTATGAGATGCCAGAAGATGAATGGAAGTATTGCGAGGCGGATTAAAGCTGACATGGGGCGAGCTGTGCGAATCGTAGGATGGAAAAGATAGCTTTAAATTTAACTATTGCTCGCTGTATGAACATGCTAATGTATGTATATTATTTAATAAGTGTTTTCTGTAACCAGCAGGCGCTATCAAACGTATAGGAACAGAGTGATCCATTTTTTGGATAATCTATCGTTGATGGGGAGGCTGGTTAGCATGGAAATCCTACTGGCTATCGTATTCATAGCCGCGGTCTTTGTGCCGCAAGCATGGTATTATATCGCTATCGGCAAAAGGATTAGTGAAGAAGAACGCAAAGCTGGACGCGATTTGAGCGAAGAAATCAATCCGTTTACGGGTAGCAGATGAAGTTATGTCATTCTATGAACACCAACTATCAAACAAACATGCCCGCGAATCGACAGCTATCTCCGTAGAGAATCCAGCTATCTTACGCGGGCATGTTTAGTTTAAATAAACAATAGGTTACGTATCCGCTTATAGGATCTACATACAAACGGTTTGTTAATTACAGGCTTTCTACAGCTTTCGCAATTTTTGCATCCAGCATGCCTTTTTCGGTGCTACCTTTGTTCAGTGCAGGCTCAAACCAGTAAATAACGAGTACATTGCCTTTTGTATATTCGGTTTTACGGAAAGGAACACCGTTCACTTGCTTTTCCAGATCTTTCAGACCGGCTTGCAAATCTTCTTTTGATTTGAATACATAGATCGATACTGGTTCTGCTTCTTTAGGATCAGTTCCAGTGACATAACGATCCGGCTTCACATTGTTCAATGTCCAGCCTTCTTCTGGTTTTGAAGTCAGCTTGATCCCTTGCTTTTTGATTGCAGCAGCAACATCTTTTGTTGTCAGATCACTGTTTGCTGTTGCGGAAGCGCTAGTATCTTTGTCTGTAGACGATGTTGTACCTTCAGTGCTGCCAGTTGACTCCGTTGTGCCTGTTGTGGATTCAGCGCCGCCTGTAGCCGAATTTTCCGGCGTTGTCATGTCCGTACTTTCGCTACTTTGTTCACTCGTCGTTGCTGTTCCAGAGTTAGTTGGTGTGGTGTTGCTGCTGTTCGAGCAGCCGGTTGCTACGACTACAGTGAGTGCAAGCAGCAGTGTCGTAATTTTTAATTTTGTCATGATTGACCTCCTGTGAATAACGTATGCATTTGCTGAAAATGGATGCAAGCCTTGATGTGGCTTACAACATCATAACATACATAAACGGCAGAGCAAATTTTGACACAATGCTTACATTAATGAAACCAGAATAAGACAACGATGCAACTTATAATTAGCGCATTCATCGTTATTCGAGCGGGGACAAGTACTATAGCCAGGAACAAGCCAACAATAGAAAAAGTGCCGCGATCATACTGCGATCAGGGCACTTTTTTATAAAAGATGTTGCAAAGAAGATGTATGATGCCAGCATGATGCTTGTTCAGGTCTGCTTTAGGAGAAGCAGACTATACCATACATAATACATGCACTGTCGATTGTCTGCTTACAGCACGTTCAGTTCAACCGCGATGTTGCCGCGAGTTGCACGGGAATATGGACATACATCATGAGCTGCTTTTACAAGTTGTTCTGCTGTTTCGCGTTCTACACCTTTCACGAGTACATCAAGTGTAACGGCCAGAGCAAAACCACCGTCTTCTGCTTTACCGAAGCTTACTGTACCTGTTACTTCAGTACCTTCGTGTTTTACTTTTTGCATGCGCGCCACCAGATTCAATGCGCTATCAAAACAAGCAGAGTAGCCCGCTGCAAACAGTTGCTCTGGATTAGTACCAGCGCCGCCAGCACCACCCATTTCTTTTGGAGTAGCGATATCAAGGCGAAGTTCTGGACTGGAGGATTCGATATAACCACTACGTCCACCAACCGCTTTTACAGAAGTTTCGTACATTTTTTGTTGAATATTCAGCATAATGAAGAACCACCTTTTTATAAATTAAATTTCACAAAATATAATTTATCACAATTAATATAAAAAGTAAAATTGTTATGATTATATTAATGTCAAACAATTGATTGTATGATACAATATCCACTAAGCATCATGTATTCTCATCCGTTCATATATTAGAAAACGGAACCTCTCGTAATTCATCCATTCATTGGTGCTGAAAGGGAGGAGGAGACCGTGCATGTCTTCTGCCTGATATTGTTGATCGATCCGATCAGGTGAGGAAGATATGCTGTTATACCTGCATGATGTTCTCGCTTTCCAAGCTACATGCATGCTCATTTTTGCATGATTTTCAATACATCTTGTACTCACAAATTTATTGTAAAAGCAGGTGATCACATTTATGGATACTTCACAGGAATATCCTCATCCACAATTAAAGCTGGAAAATCAGCTTTGTTTTGCCATCTATGCATCTTCGCGTGAAATGACCAAAATGTACCAGCCATTGCTGGAACAACTTGGACTCACATATTCGCAGTATCTCGTTATGCTGGTGCTCTGGGAGCATCGTGAATGTACAGTTAAAGAACTGGGTAATGCGCTCTATCTGGACTCCGGTACACTGACGCCATTGTTGAAGCGTCTGGAAGCTGCTGGTCTGATTATCCGTAAGCGTTCAACCGAGGATGAGCGTAAAGTGCATATTACACTCACTGAAGCGGGCTGGAAATTGCAGGAGCAGGCTGTATCGATTCCCGACGATCTTCGCACAAAGACTTGCATGGATCTGGACAAGCTTGATGAGCTACTGCTTGAATTCCGCCATTTGCTCAAAACCGTGCACGAAGTGAACGTGAGCAGCAGCGGCAAGTAATTGGCTTTGGTAATTTAACGTAATTGAATCATATCGAACCCTGCGCAGGGTCCATTCATTATGATCCCCATCGGCATTTAACGCGGATGGGGATTTATTTTTTTACTTTGTTAACGTATACATGGTATATTAGCTGTAGGCCTACTGCCCTGTAAGCGCAATGGTCAGAAGGAGAAACGGCAGAGTAAATTGTCCAATTATAGGGACAACAGACTGCTGTTTAATTTTGGCTATGGCGTGGATTAAAATGGTAAAATTTTTAAGGAAAGCGTTTTAAAAACATGGTACAATAGCAAAGGTTGTTGATTTGCCGGGCAATATTGCCGGAATGCATTCATGCCGATAGGAGGATTTACCAGATGAATATCCATGAATATCAGGGAAAACAATTGCTTAAACAGTATGGTGTGGCAGTACCGGAAGGAAAGGTTGCGTTTACAGTTGAAGAAGCTGTAGCAGCGGCTGAATCGCTCGGAAGCGCTGTATGTGTTGTTAAAGCACAGATTCACGCAGGTGGCCGCGGTAAAGCAGGCGGCGTTAAAGTAGCCAAAAGCATTGAAGAAGTGCGCACCTATGCACAGGAATTGCTTGGCAAGGTGCTTGTCACGCATCAGACTGGCCCTGAAGGCAAGGAAATCAAGCGTCTGCTCATCGAACAGGGCTGTGATATTCAAAAAGAATATTACATAGGCGTAGTTATCGACCGTGCCACTGGCCGCGTCGTTATGATGGCTTCGGAAGAAGGCGGTACAGAGATCGAGGAAGTGGCGGAGAAAACGCCGGAAAAAATCTTCCGCGAAGCAATCGATCCTGCTGTAGGCTTGCAGCCGTTCCAGGCGCGTAAGCTGGCGTATGCCATCAATATCCCAACTAAGCTGGTGAACAAAGCAGCTCAATTTATGGTGTCCCTGTACAATGCATTTGTAGACAAAGACTGCTCGATTGCAGAGATCAATCCGCTTGTTGTAACAGGCGACGGTCAAGTTATGGCACTCGATGCGAAGCTGAATTTTGACTCCAACGCATTGTTCCGTCATCCAGAAATTTTGGAACTGCGTGACCTTGCAGAAGAAAATGAAAAAGAAATCGAAGCTTCCAAATTTGACCTTAGCTATATCGCACTTGATGGCAACATCGGTTGTATGGTTAACGGTGCAGGTCTGGCGATGGCAACGATGGATATTATTAAATACTACGGCGGCGAACCGGCCAACTTCCTTGACGTAGGGGGCGGTGCGACGACGGAGAAGGTTACCGAAGCGTTCAAAATCATTCTGTCCGATGAGAACGTAAAAGGAATCTTTATCAATATATTCGGTGGCATCATGCGCTGTGATGTTATCGCTAACGGTGTAGTGGAAGCGGCGAAACAGGTAGGTTTGAGCCGTCCGCTGGTTGTACGTTTGGAAGGTACGAACGTTGATCTCGGCAAACAAATTCTGGCTGAATCCGGCTTGAATATCGTTGCTGCTGACTCCATGGCTGACGGTGCACAGAAGATCGTTGCACTCGTATAACATCCGAACCCAATTTAAGTGATAGGAGCTGTGACTGGACAATGAGTATTCTGGTAGATAAGCATACAAAAGTTATCACTCAGGGCATTACCGGTGCTACGGGACTGTTCCACACCAAGGGCGCGCTTGATTACGGCACCCAGATGGTAGGCGGCGTAACACCAGGCAAAGGCGGTACAACCGTTGATATCACACTGGAAAACGGCGAGAATGTAAGCCTGCCAGTATTTAATACGGTAATCGAAGCGAAGCAGAAAACAGGTGCAACAGCGAGCGTAATTTACGTTCCACCTGCATTTGCTGCTGATTCTATTCTGGAAGCAGTTGACGCAGAACTCGATCTCGTCATCTGTATTACAGAAGGCATTCCAGTACTGGATATGGTCAAAGTATCCCGTTACATGGAAGGCAAAAAAACCGTCCTGATCGGACCGAACTGCCCGGGTGTGATCACACCAGGCGAATGTAAAATCGGTATTATGCCAGGCTACATCCACAAACCAGGTTATGTTGGCGTTGTATCCCGTAGTGGTACACTGACATACGAAGCAGTTCACCAGCTGTCCACTCGTGGAATTGGTCAATCGTCTGCGGTTGGTATCGGTGGAGACCCGGTTAAAGGCTCCGAGTTTATCGACATTTTGAAAATGTTCAATGAAGATCCAAACACCCGTGCCGTGATCATGATCGGTGAAATCGGTGGTACAGCTGAGGAAGAAGCAGCGGAATGGATTCAAGCGAACATGACCAAGCCGGTTGTTGGTTTTATCGGTGGAGCTACAGCGCCTCCAGGCAAACGTATGGGTCACGCTGGTGCAATCATTTCCGGTGGTAAAGGTACAGCAGCAGAGAAAATCGCTAAGCTGGAATCTTGCGGTATTAAAGTCGCTCCAACACCGTCTGAAATGGGCTCCACGCTCGTTGAAGTATTGGAAGAGCGCGGTCTGCTAAGCGAGTGCACAACACACTAATCATGTGATTGCATGCAAGCACAGCGTATAATTGTATAAATATACAGAAGGTCTATCTCGAATCGGGATGGACTTTCTGTGTTGTCTTCCTCTATAATAGATGAAGTAGCCTATACGGAATTCATAAGCATATATACAAGGTAAGCAACCTTTGACGCCATCCGGCAGATCAGGTTGCTTTTTTTGCGTTTAGCGCTCGATTTGGAAGGATGTCTATCGATTGGGCATAGTAAACGCTTGCAATATACTACAACTTACGATTAAATGGAGTAGGTGCTCTTGCCTCACTCCTATTTGGAGGAAATGGAATATGATGGATGAACGCGATGTGTTGATTGGCTTGCATGAAGCATCAGGTATTGGCTGGAAAAGGATGTATGCTATACTACAACAGCATGTAGACCTGCGCGAACTGCCGACCTGGAATGCCGGACGCTGGCGTAGCTTGGGCATGCCTGAAAAAGTAGCACAAACACTGCCATATGAATTAAGCGAAACGGTCATCAGACAAAAACTATCCCGATATACAAGTCTGGGCATTGAGATCATTACAATAATGGACGATACATACCCATTATTAATGAAGGAAATTGTTCAGCCACCCTGGGTATTATACTTGCGTGGACGTCATCAGCTCCTGCATTCTTTCTGTATAGGCATGGTGGGCACACGTGTTCCAACAGCTTATGGGCGACGTGTTGCAGAGTTGCTTGTACAGGGATTAACAGATCGGGGAATAACGATCGTGAGCGGACTTGCGCGTGGAATCGATAGTGCCTGTCATGAAGCTACACTACAAGCGAATGGGCAAACGATTGCTGTGCTTGGGACTGGAGTCGATGTGATTTATCCACTGGAAAATCGTTTGCTTTACGAACGTATTTGCGACTGTGGATTAATCCTATCGGAATATCCGCTCGGAACGCGTCCTTCTCCCGGTACATTTCCGCAACGAAATCGAATTATTGCTGGTTTGTCGCATGGCTCGATTGTCGTTGAAGCAGATGAACGCAGTGGTTCATTGATTACTACGGACTTTGCAATGGAAAGTAATCGGGACGTATTTGCAGTACCAGGACCGATCACATCCCCGAAAAGTAAAGGGACATTATCATTGCTCAAACAAGGAGCAATTATGGTCACATGTGTGGATGATATTATGAATGAATATGATTCAAGATTACAGGATTTGTGTGATAAGACATACGTAAAGCAGGAAGATAATGGAATAGTTAAAGGCGCAAATCACTCACCTTCTGATGACCTTGCAAATATTTCTCATTTGACAGAACAGGAAAAGACGATATACCTTATATTGGAGCAGGGCGATGCAACTGTCGACGAAATTCAAGCCAAATCGAATTTTGATTTTGGACTTTTGCATACGGTTCTGTTATCTTTAATCATAAAAAAACAGATCAGTCAGCGCTCTGGCGCTATGTATAGCTTAATATAATTCAAATTACAGATAGAATAACAGAAAGGGGGACAAACCTGTGGCAGATTCACTCGTTATTGTGGAATCACCGGCAAAAGCGAAAACGATCGGCAAGTATCTTGGCAGCAAATTTATTGTCAAAGCATCTATGGGCCATGTCCGCGATTTGCCAAAAAGCCAGATTGGAGTCGATATTGAGAACGACTTTGATCCTAAATACATTACCATCCGTGGTAAAGGTTCTGTTCTAAAAGAATTAAAAGATGCACGAAAAAAAGTGAAAAAAGTTTATCTCGCGGCTGACCCGGATCGTGAAGGCGAAGCGATTGCCTGGCATTTAGCGCATGCGCTCGATGTAAATGAAGGCGAAGCATGCCGTGTTGTATTTAATGAGATTACGAAGCAAGCCGTCAAAGATGCGTTCAAAACACCGCGTCAAATTAATATGGATCTGGTCAATGCACAGCAGGCACGTCGCATACTTGATCGCCTTGTAGGTTACAAAATCAGCCCCCTATTATGGAAGAAAGTCAAAAAAGGCCTGTCTGCCGGACGTGTACAATCGGTAGCCGTCAAAATTATTATCGATCGTGAAAATGAGATTTCAGAGTTCACACCAGAAGAATACTGGAGCATTACTGCCAGACTCACTATCAACGACACAACCTTTGAAGCGAAATTCCATCAGCTAAACGGTGAGAAAAAAGAGCTGCACAGTGAGCAAGATGTAAATGAAATACTGGCCGCGATTGCGGATGCAACGTTTGAAGTCAATGAAATCAAGGAGCGCGAACGACTGCGTCATCCGGCAGCTCCATTTACCACATCGTCGCTGCAACAGGAAGCCGCTCGTAAGCTGAACTTCCGTGCAGCCAAAACGATGTCTGTCGCACAGCAATTATATGAAGGTATTGATCTGGGCAAAGAAGGCACCGTCGGTCTGATCACCTATATGCGTACCGACTCGACTCGGATCGCCGCTTCGGCACAGGAAGAAATTCGTGAGTATATTACCGGTAAATACGGGAACGATTATATTCCCGAAGAGCCGCGTCAATATACAAAAAAGAACGCTAACGCACAGGATGCACACGAAGCGATTCGTCCAACTTCTGCCAGCCGCGAGCCTGAATCGGTGAAAGAATATATGAGCCGCGATCAGTTCCGTCTGTACAAGCTAGTATGGGAGCGTTTTGCTGCCAGTCAGATGGCTTCGGCTGTACTGGATACGATGTCTGTAGATATTGGAGCTGGACCAACCACATTCCGTGCCGTCGGTTCCAAAGTTCGTTTCCAGGGCTTTATGAAAGTGTATGTGGAAGGCAACGATGATGGCAAAGAAGAAGGCGAGAAGTTCCTGCCACCGATGGCGAAGGGCGACAAACCGACAGCTGAACAGATCGAGCCGAAGCAGCATTTTACACAACCACCACCACGTTATACAGAGGCACGTCTCGTGAAAACGTTGGAAGAACTCGGTATTGGTCGTCCAAGTACGTATGCGCCAACACTGGAAACGATCCAGAAGCGTGGTTATGTAGCGATCGAAGAGAAGAAATTTATGCCTACCGAGCTGGGCGAACTTGTTATTCAGCAAATGGAGGAGTTTTTCCCTGAGATTCTGAATGTAGAGTTCACTGCCAATATGGAGCAGGATCTTGACCATGTAGGAGAAGGTCAGGAAGACTGGGTACACGTACTGAACGAGTTCTACGAATCATTCGAGAAACGGCTTGAGTTTGCGGAAGAAGAGATGAAGGAAATCGAGATCGAAGACGAAGTGTCGGATGAAATCTGTGATAAATGCGGACGTCATCTGGTGTATAAGCTGGGACGCTTCGGTAAATTCCTCGCATGCTCCGGTTTCCCAGATTGCCGTAATACGAAACCGATCATTAAAGATATCGGTGTAAAATGCCCAACCTGTCATGAGGGCGATGTAGTAGAGCGTCGCAGTAAAAAAGGTCGTGTATTTTATGGCTGTAATCGTTATCCAGAATGTGACTTTGTATCATGGGATCGTCCATCGCCGAAACCTTGTCCGGTATGTAACTCGATGATGGTCGAAAAGCGTAATAAACAAGGTGTGAAGTTACAATGTACAAGCTGTGATCACACCGAAATGGTGGAGGAAAATGAAGAAGCGTTAGAGCTGGATTAGAATTTCCATATCATTTCACGTATACTATAAATACGACAAACATAGCACAACGACTGACTTGTATTCAGAGCATCTTCTGGATACAAGTCGTGCTGTTTTTCACTCATTATTCACTCATTATTAAAGGTAAGATATTCAGGGGGTTTTTCATCGTGTCAGAGATTCAAAAGGTAACCGTTATTGGAGCAGGTCTTGCAGGTAGCGAAGCCGCATGGCAGATCGCTAGTCAGGGAGTACCTGTGCAGCTATATGAAATGCGTCCGGTTGTGAAAACGCCGGCACACCATACGAACCAATTTGCCGAGCTTGTATGCAGTAACTCGCTGCGTTCCAACACACTCGCCAATGCAGTAGGCGTAATGAAGGAAGAAATGCGGATGCTGAACTCGCTCGTACTGGGAGCTGCTGATCGCCATGCCGTTCCAGCGGGGGGAGCACTTGCTGTTGACCGTGACGGTTTCTCCGGTGAGATCACGTCCACATTGCACAATCATCCACTGGTCACTGTATTAAATGAAGAAGTGCAGGAGCTGCCAAAGGACGGTATCGTTGTCATCGCTACAGGTCCATTAACGTCACCAGCACTATCCAAGCAAATTCAGGAACTACTCGGGGAAGAGTATTTCTATTTTTATGATGCAGCAGCACCGATCATCGAAAAAGATTCGATCGATATGAGCAAAGTATATCTCGCTTCCCGTTATGATAAAGGGGAAGCCGCTTACTTAAACTGTCCGATGAACGAAGAAGAATTCAATGCTTTTTATGATGCATTAGTTGGAGCAGAGACCGCTCAGTTGAAGGAATTTGAAAAAGAAATTTATTTTGAAGGCTGTATGCCGATCGAAATTATGATGAAGCGCGGGAAACAAACCGCACTGTTTGGCCCGATGAAGCCAGTTGGTCTGGTCAATCCACATACTGGTGAGCTTCCGTTTGCTGTCGTGCAATTGCGTCAGGATAATGCTGCGGGTACATTGTACAATATGGTTGGCTTCCAAACTCACCTGAAATGGGGCGAGCAGCGCCGCGTATTCTCAATGATTCCAGGTTTGGAAAACGCAGAGTTTGTACGTTTCGGTGTGATGCATCGAAATACGTTTATTAATTCACCGCGATTGCTGGAACCTACGTATCAGTTGAAAAACAATTCGAATGTTTTTTTCGCAGGTCAGATGACAGGTGTAGAAGGGTATGTAGAGTCTGCGGCATCTGGTTTGATTGCAGGTTTGAATGCAGCGCGTCTGGCAAAAGGCGAACCATTGCTTGTATTGCCACAGGCGAGTACGCTTGGCAGTATGGCACACTACATTACACAGGCTGATCCCGATCACTTCCAACCGATGAATGCGAACTTCGGTCTGTTGCCCAAACCAGAAAAGAAAATCCGCAATAAAAAGGAAAAGAATGAAATGCTCGCACAGCAAGCGCTGGATAGCATTCGCACATTTTTCGAGTTGCCCGAAGTAGAGCCGGTTGGATCTGCTCCAACAGCTGAATAAGAATTGGCGATACGGGTAAGCATAGAGTAGTGTGATGGAGGATGGAGCAAATCGTAGGAGAAGCAGATGCAGTGGAAACGATTCGATGAGTCTATCTACTGCTCATCATCCTGATGGTTTATATGAAGCCTCACCTCCTACACGACGATAATACTATTTTAATAGAAGATAAAATTTCGGTTTTGATTAATCAGGGATGAAAACTTTGTTAAATCACTCCATTCCTTTACATGGATTTAATAATGGAACCAATTGCCCTGTCATCCGTAATGCTCAGAGACGACGAACAGGAGGGAATTTAGATGGAGCTTTCATTTCACGCAACAACAATCTGTGCTGTACGCCACAATGGCAAAGCCGCAATTGCTGGTGACGGTCAGGTAACCTTCGGGCAAAATGTAATTATGAAGCAACACGCCAAAAAAATCCGTCGTCTGTATCGTGGTCAGGTACTGGCTGGATTTGCCGGTTCGGTTGCTGATGCGATCACGCTGTTCGAGAAATTTGAAGCGAAGCTGGAAGAGCATCATGGTAACTTACAGCGTGCTGCTGTGGAGCTTGCTAAAGAATGGCGTTCGGATCGTGTACTTCGTAAGCTTGAAGCATTGCTGATTGTTATGGATAAAACCGGAATGTTACTCATCTCCGGTGGCGGCGAAATTATCGAACCTGATGATGATGTGATTGCAATCGGTTCAGGTGGTAATTTTGCATTATCTGCTGCTCGTGCGCTTAAGCGTCACGGTAAAGATCTGGAGGCGCGTGATATCGTGCAGTCCTCTTTACAGATCGCCGCAGAGATTTGTGTGTATACAAACGATAACATCATCGTAGAAGAATTGTGAGCCTGGCCGGTGCGGTCCGTACTCTATTTGCTAGGGCGGGATCACACCGGTTTTTGTTTCTGAATTTAGGATGGAGGGACATAGGATGAATAAAGATGCCCACGCATTAACACCAAGAGAGATTGTAGCAGAATTGGACAAATATATTATTGGTCAAAAGAAAGCTAAAAAGTCAGTCGCCGTGGCACTTCGTAATCGCTACCGTCGAAGTCTGCTTCAGGAGGATATTCAGGACGAGATCATTCCGAAAAATATGTTGATGATCGGACCTACCGGTGTTGGTAAAACAGAGATCGCTCGCCGTCTGGCAAAGCTGGTTCATGCGCCTTTTGTAAAAGTAGAGGCAACCAAGTTTACCGAAGTCGGTTATGTTGGTCGTGATGTAGAATCGATGGTACGTGATCTGGTAGAGACAGCGATTCGTGTCGTCAAAGCAGAGCGTACTGAAAAGGTAAAGGATAAAGCGGAAGAAGCAGCCAATGAGCAAATTGTGAATATTTTGGTTCCATCTGGCTTTAAGGCGAAAAATCAGCGCAATCCATTTGAGATGCTGTTTGGCGGTGGCATGAACAACCAGAACTCTAATGAAGAGCCTGCTTCAGATCACCATGAGGAGCAATCGATTCATGAGAAGCGCCGGCAAGTTCGCTTTGAGCTTTTGTCCGGTAAACTTGAAGAAGAGATTATCGAAGTTGAGGTGGAAGATTCAACACCTAACATGATGGATATGTTCATGGGACAGGGCAATGACCAGATGGGCATGAATATGCAGGAGATGCTGGGCAATCTGCTGCCAAAGCGGATGAAAAAGCGCAAGCTTCCAATCAAGGAAGCACGTAAAGTGCTCACCCAGCAAGAAGCGAACAAATTGCTCGATATGGACGATGTGAATCAAGAATCGTTACGTCGTGCAGAACAGAGCGGAATTATTTTTATTGATGAGATTGATAAAGTGGCCGGTTCCGGTCGTAGCAACTCAGGCCCAGACGTATCGCGTGAAGGTGTACAGCGTGATATTTTGCCTATCGTTGAAGGTTCTACTGTGATGACCAAGTATGGTCCGGTGAAAACCGACTATATTTTGTTCATTGCAGCCGGTGCGTTCCATACATCCAAGCCATCAGATCTGATTCCAGAGCTACAGGGACGTTTCCCAATTCGGGTAGAGCTGGAAAGCTTAACGATGGAGGACTTTATTAGCATTTTAAAAGAACCGAAAAATGCGCTCACTCATCAATACGCCTATTTATTACGTGCAGAAAATATCGAGCTGGAGTTTTCGGATGAAGCGATTCGAGAGATTGCTAGCATTGCAGCATCAGTGAATCAGAATACAGAGAATATCGGTGCGCGTCGCCTGCATACGATTATGGAGAAGCTGCTGGAAGATATTTCGTTTGAAGCGCCTGAGCTTACACTGGATACATTTGTGATCACACCGCAATATGTGCAGGAGAAGCTGAAAGACATTGCGCAGGATCGTGATCTTAGCCAGTATATTTTATAAAAGCGGCAATTCCTTGTTTATAGAAGAGTAGGAATAGGCTACAAAAGAATAGGTATGATTTTAGGAAAAAGGTGGGGTGTCTGATTCGTCAGTTCCCCGCCTTTTTCCTATGTTTTCGTAAGTATGAAAAAGGTATGATGAAGATAAGAAATTGATCTATAATAAGAACTACGGGTATCCGATATAAAATTGGGTCTGATCTTTTGGAAACAATACAATTTGATATAGATTTTTTAACAAACTTAGGTTATGATAATGGCGTTTGCGTAAATATGCAAGTCGACATCCATAATGATCTAATACCTCGATCTTGTTTAAAAAAGTCGATAATTTGGAATAAATTAGTAAAATGAGTGACAAATTTATTTTAACTTCCTCTGCAATAAGTAATCCGAACTAGGATTTAGGACGTAAAACAATATATTTACATCGAAAATAAGATGATTTTAAAGCCATCTGCACCAAAACGACTATTTAAATTGCTTACTTATTTCCAATTTTTCCATCCTCTTAATTACTCATAACTGTAAAATAAAAGAAAATCACCTACTTAATTGATAACAATATTTGCTTTTAATGTCATATTATTTATAATAATTGGAAAATATTATATTAAACAAGACAAAAAATGATTTTTTTTGTCAAAAGATAGTCCTTTATTCTCATTGTCTTACGACCAATTCTCTAGGAAACTTATGGTATCCGTTTTTTAGGAAAAACGACGCAGAATGAGTTAAAACAACAAAATTCCGCAATGTTTGTCGAATGATCAGATGAAAAGTAAAAAATGGAAGTTACATTCCATGTTTTAATATATTGATTTGAAAGGAGTGGCGTAAGTGAATTTGCTTAATGATGTGGGTTTTCGTCGATTAGAAGGCGCAATAAGCGCAGCGAATTTAAGACAACAGGTCATTACAAACAATATCGCCAATGCAGACACCCCCTACTTCAAACGTTCTCAGGTCTCATTTGAAAACGTACTTCAGTCCCAGATGGATCAGAGCGACAGCTCATTTAGCGGCATCACCACCAACCCACGTCATTTCCAAATTGGAAGTGCGCCAGGTAGCGTGCCACAACCTACAGTTGTGACAGAAGAAGGTACGGTAATGAACAACAACCTTAACAATGTCGACATTGACGTAGAAATGTCTGATCTTGCAGAGAACCAGCTTCGTTACAATACGTATATCGAACAGATTAACCATCAGATCAAAATGATGCGTACCGCAATTCAAGGAGGGGGAGCGTAACCGATGAGAATCAGTAACAGTTTTGATATTAGTTCTTCTGCACTTACTGCGCAGCGTCTGCGTATGGATGTCGTTTCCTCCAACATTGCGAATGCTGAAACAACGAGAGCAAGCGTTCAAAACGGCGAGGCTGTTCCATATCGTCGCAAAGAGGTTATTCTTTCTACTAATAAGCCTTCATTCGCAGACTCACTCGACAATGCAATGAACGGATCTAATAATTCAGGCCTGAACGGCGTCAAGGCTGTCGGAATCCAGGAAGATAAGGAACCATTCAAACTGGTTTACAATCCAACTCACCCGGATGCTGACAAAAATGGCTATGTAAAAATGCCAAACGTCGATACTTTAAAAGAAATGGTGGACATGATATCGGCTTCGCGTTCATATGAAGCTAACGTAACTGCACTGAATGCCACGAAAGCAATGCTAATGAAAGCAATGCAGATTGGTAAATAATGAATAAATAATTGGTAGGAGGGGTAATTAATGATTGAAAATACAATGTTTAACAGTGCTGTCTCTTCGCCGTTTCAGATGAATACTGCAATGTCTCCAAGTAAATCGACTCCAGGAGAAGCAATGGATCAATTCGGTTCTTACTTGGCTGACGCTTTGGAGCAGGTTAATTCTCAGGAGCAGAACGTACACAAACTGAATGATCAGTTCCTGATCGGTAAAGCAGACGTAGACCAGGTTATGGTCGCAGGTGAGAAATCGATGCTAAGTCTGCAACTGACTGCCCAAATTCGAAATAAAGCAATTGAAGCTTATCAGGAAATTATGAGAACACAAATGTAAGTGGACTGAGATGATGTTTCATAGCAAAGTTTCGAGTGGGGTGGCATTGTGAATGAAAGAATTCTCCAGTACAGAGACAAACTCGTGCAATACTGGAAAAATTTTAACAAGAATCAAAAAATTTTACTGATTTCAACACTGGCATTTATCATTATTGCTATCGTTGTGTTGACCATCCAGTTCACAAAGACCGAATATGAGGTGGCATTCCAAAATCTGGATGCGACCGATTCTGCGGCAGTTATGCAATATTTGGATGGACAAAAGATCTCTTACCAGTTAAGTCAGGACGGAACGACGATTTCGGTTCCAAAAGAAAGTGCAGCTAGAGCGAAAGTGGCTGTAGGCTCTCAGGGGCTTATCCAGAACGGAACGATCGGTTTTAGCGAATTTAATACCAGCTCGTCGGCAATCGGAATGACGGATAATGAATTTAACATAAAGTATAGAAATGCACTGAACGGCGAAGTTTCACAATTGCTTCGTAATATGAATGGTGTACAAAATGCTAAGGTTCTTATTAACCTGCCGCAGGAAAGCCTGTTTGCAACCGATCAGAATCAAGATACAGCCAGTGCATCCGTTGTGATGCAGTTTAAGCCAGGCTTCCGTGCTTCACAGGAAGCGGTTGATGGATACTTCAATCTCGTGCATACTGCCGTACCTCGCCTGCCTATCGATAACATCACGATTACGGATGGAACAGACGGGAGCGAGCTTGTAGCTACAGTGAAAGGCGGCGGTTCAGGCAATCTGATCGGCGCTGTGCAAGACAATATGGCATTACAGAAAAAGTATGAATCCGATGTTGAAAACAATGTAAGACAATTTTTGTCTCGCTTGCTTGGTCCGGATAAAGTGAATGTGCTTGTAACGTCCACACTGAACTTTGATCAGCGTACAACGAAGGAAGATCGCGTTGAACCGGTTGATACGGAAAATATGCAAGGCATTGCAATTAGTGCCCAGAAAATTCAAGAGTCCTATACAGGCACATCAAGTCCTGATAGCGGCACAGCAGGCACAGGTTCTACAGATACACCGACTTATCCTGGAGGCTCCTCCAGTGGCAATACATCATCTGAGAAATCGCAAAGCACCATTAATTATGAAGTAAACCGGATTCATAATGAAATTGCGGCAAGTCCTTATCATGTACAGGATTTGAGTATTAACGTTCTGATTGATCCGAATACGGCTCTTTCTACTGATCAGCAAACTGCGCTGAATACTCAAATTCAAACTATGCTTCAAAACCTTGTTAGAACATCACTTGCTGAGAATGGTATTGACTACACAAACAATGCAACTGCTATTCAAGGTAAAGTTTCCGTTATCTCTCAACCATTTGCTAGTAATGATAGCAGCAATGGCGGGTTCCTTGCCTCCAACTGGCAGTGGATCGCAGGCGTAGCAGCCGCACTCGTTATCGGTATTATCGCGCTGGTCGTATACCGCCGTCGCAAACAGCAAGCCGAAGAAATGGAAGAAGATATTATGCTTCCGCCTGTTACAGAATTACCTTCAATTAGTTTGGAAAACTTGACCAATGACAGTCAGGTACGTAAACAGCTTGAATCGCTGGCGAAAAAGAAACCAGACGAATTTGTTAACCTGCTGCGTACATGGCTTGCTGATGAATAAGAGGTGAATAGGTTTGGCAAAGGGAGCTGTACTGAACGGACGTCAAAAAGCGGCCATCTTGCTCATTTCACTCGGCCCTGAAGTATCTGCACAGATCTTTAAGCATTTGCGCGATGAAGAAATCGAGCAGCTTACTTTGGAAATCGCCAACGTGCGTAAAGTAGATAGCTCTGATAAAGACTCCGTCGTTTCCGAGTTTCATCAGATTTGTCTGGCACAGGAATACATTTCTCAAGGCGGTATTAACTACGCTAAAGAAATTTTGGAAAAAGCGCTGGGCGAATCGAAAGCAATGGAAGTTATCAATCGTCTGACAGCCACATTACAGGTAAGACCATTTGACTTTGCACGCAAGGCTGACCCAAGTCAAATTTTGAACTTTATCCAGAATGAAAATCCACAAACGATCGCTCTCGTCCTGTCTTACTTACAGTTTGAACAGGCAGCGGTTATTTTATCCTCTTTGCCGCAGGAAAAACAGGCAGAGGTAGCACGTAGAGTTGCCGTAATGGACAGCACTTCACCAGAAATTATCGCTCAAGTGGAGCGGGTGCTGGAACAGAAGCTTTCTTCAACTGTGACGCAAGATTATACAAATGCTGGCGGTATCGAATCGATCGTTCAAATTTTGAACGGTGTCGACCGCGGTACCGAGCGTACCATTTTGGATTCCCTGGAAATTCAGGACCCGGAACTGGCAGAAGAAATCAAAAAGCGTATGTTCGTCTTCGAGGATATCGTCAATATCGACAATCGTTCGATTCAGCGTATTATCCGCGATGTGGAAAATGCCGATTTGCAACTTGCTCTCAAAGTGGCAAGCGAAGATGTACGGGAAGCGGTATTTACGAATATGTCCAAGCGTATGGCCGATACATTCAAGGAAGAAATGGAATTTATGGGACCTGTACGACTTAAAGATGTTGAAGAAGCTCAAAGCCGTATCGTAGGCATTATCCGCAGACTTGAAGAATCCGGAGAGATTATTATAGCCCGTGGCGGAGGAGATGATATTATTGTCTAATTTGATAAAATCATCCCAGTACATTCCGGTCGAAATTTTAAAAAAGCTGGATCTTGGCAAGGAATATTTTAAAGCGACCGATCTGGGAGCAACGTCCGAGCATATCCCGCATATGGTATACGATCAACCTAGAGTTGATGAACAAACGGTTTTCTTGAAAGAACAGATGCTTGCTGATGCGAAAGAGTTTGCGGAGCGGCAAGTGCGCGAGGCAGCTGAAGAAGCGGAGCGAATGCTGCAAAATGCCCAGGAAATGATTAGTACATGGTGGCAGGAGCGCCGTGATCAAGATGAGCATCTGGTGGAAGCCGTCAAGGCGGAAGCTTTTCAAGAAGGTTTTGAAGAAGGACGATTGCGTGCAGAGCAAGAGATGCAAGAGCGTATTCAGGAAATGATGGAAGAAGCACAAACGGTTCTGACACAAGCATATGAAGCGAAGGAGCAGATTATACAGGAGGCAGAGCCGTTTTTAGTTGATTTGAGCTGTGGGATCGCTGAAAAAGTGATCGATAAAGAGCTTGGTGAGCAGCCAGAACTGGTAATGACGCTCATTAAGAAAACGCTGCTACGTAAACGCGAGCAAGGTGTAATTACACTTTGCGTAAGTCCTTCACAATTTGATTTTATCCATGCAGCACGCGAAGAACTGGTACTGTCGATTGATTCACAGGCAGAGCTACAAATTTTGCCTGACGCTACCGTCCGTGATCGTGGCTGCGTAATTCGCTCTGCTTTTGGTAGTGTGGATGCACGAGTCGATACGCAGTTGGCTGAACTGAAAAAAGAGCTGCTACGTGTAGCACTTCACGATGAAGAGCGGGGGAATGGCAATGCAGGAACTTGATGCGAGCCGTTATCTGGATTATCTGAAGCAGCTTGATCCGGTACGGATAAATGGTAAAGTCACACAGGTTATCGGTTTGATGGTCGAGTCAGAAGGACCGGATGCGAGCATCGGAGACGTTTGTTACATTTATCCGACCAAAGGATTTGATCCATTGCGAGCTGAAGTTGTCGGCTTCCGTGATAATAAAGTATTGCTGATGCCACTTGGAGAGCTTCAATCGATCGGACCAGGTTGTGATGTTGTTGGAACAGGCAAACCACTCACTGTACAGGTTGGTTCGGAGTTGCTTGGAAAGGTGCTTGATGGGTTAGGACAGCCGCTGGATGGCTCGGTGCTTCCAGCTCGGATGAATCATTATTCCACCTTCAATTCACCGCCAAATCCAATGACCAGACCACGAGTTCAGGACCCAATGAGCGTAGGCGTACGAGCGATCGATGGGCTGCTCACGATTGGTAAAGGACAGCGTGTCGGTATCTTCGCCGGTTCCGGTGTTGGTAAAAGTACATTGATGGGCATGATTGCCCGCAACACCGAAGCCGATGTGAACGTGATTGCTCTCATTGGAGAGCGGGGACGCGAAGTACGAGATTTTATTGAACGAGATCTCGGTCCGGAAGGATTACAGCGTTCCGTTGTTATTGTAGCTACATCAGACCAGCCAGCGTTGATTCGCATTAAGGGCGCGCTCATTGCTACGACGATTGCAGAATATTTTCGCGATCGTGGCATGAATGTGATGTTCATGATGGACTCGGTAACCCGTTATGCGATGGCACAGCGTGAGGTAGGACTTGCGATTGGCGAACCACCAGCGATGAGAGGGTATACGCCTTCTGTATTTGCCGGATTGCCTAAGCTGCTTGAACGGGCAGGTACTGGACCAGCTGGTTCGATTACAGCCTTTTATACCGTACTCGTTGATGGTGACGATATGAATGAACCGATTGCCGATGCTGTACGGGGGATATTGGATGGTCATATTGTGCTGAATCGTTCCATTGCGAACAAAGGACAATTTCCAGCTATCGATGTACTGGCAAGCATTAGTCGGGTTATGAAGGACATTGTCGACGATGATCTCAACGATGCAGCTAACAATATGAAGCGCCTGATGTCCGTGTATAAGGAATCAGAGGATTTGATCAATATCGGTGCGTATCAGCAAGGATCTAGCCCTGATATTGATGAAGCCATTTCACGAATTAGGGATGTGTGGAACTTTACTAAACAAAAAGTAGATGAGAAGACAACGCTGCACGATGCGCAAGAGCAGATGATTTCCGAATTTGCGAGGAGCTGATAAATTATGAATTTCCAGTATAACTTCCAAAAAGTTGTCGATATTAAATCAAGCGCAAAAAACCAGGCCGAGTGGCTGCTTTCCTCCGCGCTGGGTGAATTGCAAGCTGAAGAACAATCCCTCGATCAGTTACTGGAAGATCAGAACCGAACGCTGGAAGCGATCAATAAAGCTACCGAACAATCTGCACCTGCTATGGAATTGCAAAATCTTCAGCGCTATGTTGTTTATCTGGATCAGGCGATTGCTAGAAAAATTGCTGATGTACGTAAAGCTCAATTAAATGTAGATCATAAAAAGCTTCATTTAACCGAGAAAATGGTCGATGAAAAAGTATGGCTTCAAGCGAAGGATAAAGCTAAAACTAAATTTATGCATGAGTACATGCTTCGCGAGCAAAACGCGCTGGATGAGATGGCAACCGTTCGATTTGCGATGCAATCGAGATAAATCCCCGAACTGTGACGATATTGTCATGCAGAGTAGGAAGTATTTCCTGACAAAAGAGCGGTCACAGTGGAACATGCGGGCTCAAGGAGGTTTACCGTGGCGAAGAAAACAATGGATTTGGAAGTGGAAAAGGAAGGCGGAGGTCTTGGACGCTTCCTCGTTATTGCCACTCCCATTCTATTCACATTAGTACTGGTCGGCGCAATGATCATGTTATTTAATTCCAATTTGCGTAATACGATGTTCAGTACACTTGATAAAATTCCTATAGTGAAAAATTTCGTGCCATCTGCCGATAATACTAGTAGTGCGAATCCGGCCACCAATCAGGCGGAAAGTACAGCGGCTACAGTGGATCAGTTGAAGCAACAGCTAACGGATGCACAGCAGAAAAATTCAGAGCAAGCGACGCAAATCAAAACGTTGCAGGATCAACTGAATACTAAGTCTGGTGCAGACAATACAGCTGGAACAAGCGGTGCAGGTACAACCGGAAACGGTACAACAGGCACGACAACAAACGGAACGAGTACGACCAACACAGGCAGTCCTACCGTGCAAACGGAACAGGACAAGCAATTGAAAAACCTGGCTAATGTGTACTCTGATATGAGTTCATCTAAAGCAGCTTCGATTATGCAAAACATGACCACAGATGAACAGGTGCTCATATTTAGCAAAATGAACTCGGAAAGTCAAGCTGGTATTTTGCAGAAAATGGACCCTAAAGTAGCTGCTGAGACGTCAATGGCTCTTAAAAATGCGACAGCTGCAAGTCTGGCGGCGCTGCAAGTGAAAACAGCAAGCAATCAAAAAAGTACGCCGACAACGGGTACGAAGCTTGATTCCGAAGCGATGGCACAGACCTTTACGACAATGCCAGCGTCTAGCGCAGCAAGCTTATTGCTTCAAACATCCAAAACGAGTCAAACGAAAGTGCTTCAAATATTGAACAGCTTGGACGATACAACAAGAGCAGGAATCTTATCAGCAATGTCTACACAGGACCCAGCAGCAACGGCTCAAATCGTGAACCGCTTAATGGGCAACTAATTCAGTGGGGTGATCGGAATTATTTCCTACTCTTATCGTAAATGCAATACTCAGGAACTCCTTCTCATACAATTTTTGCTTCAAGGAGGTGATAATAGATGAGTATGATAGTTCAAACGAATTCAAGTTCAACTCCAGTTGCAAAGTTGATGGGTGGGACGGGTACAGCAAGTACCGGAAACACAGGCACAGGTTTTACGCAGACGCTAACGTATGCGATGAATGGCACAGGAGCTACAGCAGGTTCTAGCGCAGGTGCAACAGAAGGACAGGGTATGGCAGGGCTGATGGGCAGTGCCGCCTCCTTACTCGAAATGCTGCAATCGTTAATGTCTGGCGACAAAGAAGTGAACGGTGAAGGTAACGGCGATGCGAAAGTTCAAAAAGTGGATAAGCTGCTCGATGATCTGCTCAAAAAGTTGCAGGACATGGATGCTTCCATTATGAATGATCCCACGCTAGTACAATCTTTGCAAACATGGCTCGTTCAAGTGCAACAAGTACTTGACGGCAATCATGCATCTGGCGATACGCAAGAGGGAGCGGAGGCTGGTTCTCAGCAGGCATTAACGGCATCCTTGCCCGCACTTGCACAGCATACAGATACACTTCGCTTTGCTGTAGCAGATGCTGTATCGCAAGTAGTAGAGAAGCTGCAAGCGATTCAGACCGGCAATCAGCAACCTGATCCTAAGCTTGAACAACTGCTAAACAATCTGCAAAGCATTTTGCACAAAGCAGGGGGAGAGGGCGCAGCGACTTCTTCTGGTAATGATCAAAAGAATCAACAAGGTAATCAGCCTGCTCAGATTAGTGTACAAACGGATTCCAAATCAGCAGAAACTGCAACCGTAGCTGCTAGCTCTACACAGGAAACTTCGATTGATGCGACAGCGGATCAGCAACAACCAACCGGAGTCGTTACTGCGGGACAACTGGCTATGCGAGCGCAGGCGACTTCGTTGACACCAGCACAGCCTCCAGTGGCCACGGTTCCAATGCAAAATTTCCCGAATGAGATGAGCAAATTTATCGTTAGCAAGTTCGATATCCATCAATTGGGTGGCTTGTCTGAAGCGCGTATTATTTTAAACCCGGAGCATCTCGGTCAGGTGGACGTGAAAATCTCCATTCAAGATGGACAGCTTCTGGCACAGTTTATTACGGAAAAACACGGTGCGAAAGATGCACTGGAGCAGCAAATGGCTCAGCTTCGTACTGCACTTCAAGCGCAAGGTCTTCAAGTCGATAAACTTGAAGTTGCTCAAAGTTCAGGCGCATTCTCCGATATGTATCATGGAGGTCAGGGCTTTGAATCGAATGCAGGCCAACAACAATCTGGGCGTCGTTCTAAATCAAAAGATGAGCAATCGGATGATGCGATGTTAACGGCTGAGATTGGCGGCGAGTTGAAAGAATGGCGTGATGAACAGCGTACGACTGGCGTTACAGGAGCCGCTAATATGATGAATTACGGCAGTACGTATGTAGCAAAAGCTTAATTCGGATGGAGGTGAAATCAATTGCCAGACTTAATTTCAACATCGAATACGTGGCCAAACTATTCTACAAGTAATGTGCAGGCCGCAGCAGCTTCAAAGAAAAAGGATCTCGGTAAAGATCAGTTCCTATCGATCCTCGTCGCACAGCTGAAAAATCAGGACCCTACGGCTCCGATGGATAATGCACAGTTTGTCGCTCAGATGGCGCAGTTCTCCTCGGTAGAGCAGTTGATTAGCATTAACGATAAAATGGATAAGATGCAGGGTTCGATGGACACATCGCTCGGCGGCGCTTCCGAATTGATTGGTAAAAAAATCACATGGCTTAATGAAAAGACCGATCCAAAAACCGGAGCAACTATTTCGTCAACCTATGAATCTGGTAAAGCGGAATCGATTATTTTGAAAAATAAAGTGTTGTACGCGCAAGTAGGCGAAGATGCTATTCCACTCTCCCTGATCACTAAAGTAGAACCGGGTACAACAAGTGGAGCGACAACAGCTGCAAGTGAGACGCCTGCAACGAGCAGCACAACACCAGCTGCATCCACGACGACACCGGCTGCATCAACCGCAACACCAACGACAGGTAGCACGACTACACCAGCTGCGTCGACAGAAACACCAGCTTCAACAAGTACAGGCAACACATCCACATCCGATACAGCTAGCACATCAGCGGCTACGGAAAATAAATCTTCGGAACCTGCTTCCACAGCAACGACGGGAAACAGTGCCTCCAATAATGGTACAACAAACGAAAGCACAGCTGCTCCTGCCGCAACAGCAACAGGCAGCAAAACATCAACAGAGACTACGGACAGCTCGGATAGCTCCACATCGACTACCAGCTCTAGTGCAGCTTCAACTTCCGGGGAGAATGCATCATGAATGGCCCGATTCAAGTAGGCCAGCTTTATCCTTCCAAGCTGAATTCAGGCTTGCTCGGACGGCCTAATAACCAGGCAACAGCTACACAGGGCAATGAATTCAAAGCTATTCTTGATCAAAACTTATTAAAGTTTAGCAATCATGCTTCCAAGCGTTTGGAGCAAAGAGGAATCCAGTTTAGCAAAGAGCAGATGACTAGCCTGAATCAAGCGATTGATAAGGCAGCAGCGAAAGGCTCTAAAGATTCACTGATTCTAATGCAAAATAATGTCGCTTTGATCGTTAACGTACCGAATAGGACCGTCGTGACCGCCATGGATGGCAACTCGATGAAGGACAATGTATTTACACAGATAGATAGCGCCGTCATTCTTTGATTACTGGCCGGACCTGAAACGGGGAGCCAGTGAACTGCCGACCGACTGAAGCAGTTCAACCTATAATTATGCATCCATTAGGAGGAAATTATTCATGTTAAGATCCATGTATTCCGGTGTCGCGGGTATGAAAGGCTTTCAAACCAAGTTGGACGTTATCGGTAACAACATTGCGAACGTTAATACGGTAGGGTTTAAGAAATCTCGCGTTATGTTTCAGGATATTTTGAGCCAAACGACTAAAGGGGTAACTGCTCCTTCTGATACAAGTGGTGGGGTGAATGCACAGCAAGTAGGTCTGGGTAGTCGCGTATCGTCGATTGATACAATGCATTTGGCAGGTAGTGCGCAAACAACAAATAATCCGACTGACCTTCGTATTGATGGTGATGGATTCTTCGCCGTTAAACTATCTGCGGATCAAGAGGTTCCTTATCTTACTCGTGCTGGCGATTTTCATGTTGACTCTGCTCGAAATCTGGTGACTTCAGATGGTGGGTTTGTAGTTGACACGGATGGAACACAAATTACAGTGCCTGATACAGCCGTTTCATTTAGTATTCAAGCGAATGGTACAATGCTCGTAACAAATGCTGATGGTACTACAGCAGCAGGACAAACGATTGGTGTCGCTAAAGTGGTTAACCCTGCAGGTTTGGAGAAAATCGGGGGTAGCTTGTACCGTGTAACACCGAATGCTGTACCAGACGGTGATCTTGGTGGTCTTGTAGCTCCTGGTGATGCAACAGCTGGAACAGGCTCCATCGTTGCTGGACAGCTGGAAATGTCGAACGTCGACCTGACAGATGAGTTTACAGAAATGATCGTTGCACAGCGTGGTTTCCAGGCGAACTCTCGTATCATTACAACGTCTGACGATATTTTGCAAGAGCTGCTCAGCCTGAAACGTTAAGATAGACTAAGCCATAGAGGGAGAGTTGTTCTTACTCCCTCTGTTTGGCAGTCATGGCTACAATATGCTGTGCACGATATGCTACTTGGACTGGAAACAAGCGCATCATAACGCATCATAAATAGTATAGACAGACATTCGAGGAGGGGTATTGATGATCCCGGTCACGCGGCTAAATGGTTCTCCCATGTGGCTTAACGCCCTGCTGATAGAAATGGTGGAAGAAACGCCAGACACGTATATTACCTTAACGACAGGCAAACGCTTGATTGTGCTTGAAAAAGCAGAGCAAGTGACGAACCTGATTCGTGAGTATAATAAAAGCATAGGCACTCTTACAGGAACGATTAAGGTGCAACATATGGAGGAATTGGAATGAAAAAGTTATTACCCTGGATTATCAGCGGGGTGCTCGCAGTGGGACTTATCGGGGTTGTTGCCTATTTTCTGATTTTCGGGAATCTATTAGGTAACAAGCAACCGATGACAGCAGCCGAAGCCGCGGCGGCCGAAAAAGCAAAGATTGCAAGTATGAGTGCTTCTGAAATTGCGGAAGTATCCTCTGACATCACCGACCTTACAACCAATATGGCTGATCCGTCTTACGTAGTCAAAATGAGCTTCTCTTTCCAACTGGCAGACAAAGATGCCAAAGCAAACTTTGATCTGATCAAAGATTTGAAAGTGACGCCGATCATTATTAGAACACTTGCGGATACAAAGCCTGAAGATATTCAGAGTGCAGAAGGTATCGAGCAACTGGATGCGAAGTTGATGAAGCTTATCAATAGCTCACTGCCAGAAGAAAGCGGTAAAGTTGTCGATGTTCAAGTATCTAACAAGATTGTGAGCCCACTCTAATCCATTACAAATGAAGTTAAAACCTAATCTTTTTAGATCGCAAGGGGGTGAGATTATGGTAGATGTATTATCCCAGGGAGAGATTGATGCCCTTTTAGCAGCACTTTCCTCCGGCGAAATGGATGCAGAGGAACTCAAAAAAGAGGAAAGCGAGAAAAAGGTCAGAATTTATGACTTTAAGCGTGCCGTTCGCTTTTCCAAAGATCATATCCGAAGCTTAACTCGGATTCATGAAAACTTTGCTCGTTACTTAACGACTTACTTTTCCGCGCAGTTACGTACATTTGTACAGATTAGTGTCGTGCAAGTGGAACAATTGCCTTATGATGAGTTTATACGCTCCATTCCGAAAATGACGATATTGAACATTTTTGAAGCAGAGCCGCTTGAAGGAAGAATGGTACTCGAAGTTCATCCTAACATCGCGTTCGCTATGCTGGATCGTATGTTGGGAGGAACTGGAATCGCACCTTCCAAAATTAACGCACTGACCGAGATTGAAACGACGATCATTGAACGTGTATTCAGCCGTACTTTTGAAAGTTTGCAAGAAGCATGGAAAACGGTCATTGATCTTTCGCCGCGTATGGAAGCGTTGGAGACCAATCCGCAATTTATGTCGCTTGTATCTCCAAACGAAACCATCGCCCTGATCTCGCTCAGTACGAAAATCGGTGATACAACAGGGATGATTAACCTTTGTATCCCGCATGTAGTTATTGAACCGATTATGAGCAAGCTGTCTGCTAACCATCTCTTTTTCTCGCAGAAAAAAGAGCCAGCCGTGGAAGAAGTTGAAGCGCTAAAGCAACGTGTACATCGCGCTCAACTTCCAGTGATTGCGGAGTTAGGAGAATCCGGGCTGTCGATTCAAGAGTTTCTCAGCCTGTCGGTCGGCGATGTGATTTCACTCAATAAACCGATTCAGCAGGATCTCTCTATTAAAATAGGCAATCAGCTCAAGTTCTATGGCAGTCCAGGTACGGTCAAGGATCGAGTAGCCATTCAGATTAACGAAATCGTCAGTGAAGGAGTGGAAGGACTTGACGAGTAAAGATTATTTGTCACAGGAAGAAATTGATGCTTTGCTTAAACAGTCGTCAGGTGAGGATAGTGGTTCCGCCACCTCCGCACGCCAGACGGTTGACGATTTTCTGACGCCGCTGGAGCAAGATGCACTCGGCGAAATCGGTAATATCACTTTCGGTAGTGCGGCAACGGCGTTGTCCACTTTGCTAGGACAAAAGGTAGATATTACAACTCCACGTGTTGGTATTGTGACACGCTCGGAGTTTGAACATGAATTCCCAAAACCTCATGTTGCTGTACACGTTGAGTATGTGGATGGCTTTCAAGGAATTAACTCTCTCGTCATTCAGACACGTGATGCTCAAATCATCGCCGATCTGATGCTTGGCGGGGCGGGTGATCCGAAGGATGAGGAATTGAACGAAATTCATATCAGTGCTGTTCAGGAAGCGATGAACCAGATGATGGGTTCTTCAGCAACATCGATGTCGACCATCTTCAATCGTTTCGTTAACATCTCGCCTCCAGGTATTGATATTCTGGATGTTAGCAATGACCAGGGTGTGAGTATGTTGCCTCCGGAAGAGACGCTGATCAAAATTTCGTTCCGTCTCCTGATCGGTGATCTGATCGATTCGACGATTATGCAGTTGCTTACGGTTGAGTTTGCAAAGTATATGGTCGATATTTTGATCAACGGTGCGGAAGAAAGTGCTCCTGAAGCACCAGCTGCCAGTGCGCCGGCAGCTACGCCTCCAGCAGCAACGGCACCGCCGGTACAACAACCACCGGCTCAGCAGGCGCCTGAACAGCCTGCAATGCCACCAATGATGCCGCCTCAAGGAATGCCACCATACGGTCAACAACCTCCGTACGGTGCTCCTGAGCAGCCTTATCCGCCGTACCAGCAACAGTATCCGTATCCTCCACCAGGCTATGGTTACAACATGCCTTCGCAGCCACCACAGCATTATGGTGCGCCGGCAGGACGTGAAGTGAATGTCCAACCTGTTCAATTCGCCAACTTTGGTGCAGGTACTGCGCCGAACCTGGATGAAAATAATTTGAACTTATTGATGGACATACCACTTAAAGTCACCGTAGAATTAGGAAGGACCCAAAAGCAAATTAAGGATATCCTCGAATTGTCCCAGGGCGCAATTATTGAACTGGACAAATTGGCAGGCGAACCGGTAGACATTCTGGTCAACAACAAACTGATTGCCAAAGGTGAAGTAGTTGTTATCGATGAAAACTTTGGTGTTCGCGTAACGGATATCGTCAGCCAGTGGGACCGAATTCAAAAAATACAATAAAGATCACTTAGGGAGGATTTTAAATCAATGGCAAACCGTATTCTTATCGTGGATGATGCAGCTTTTATGAGAATGATGATCCGGGATATTCTGACCAAGAACGGATATGAAGTAGTAGGAGAAGCTCAAGATGGAGCTCAAGCAGTAGAAAAATTCAAAGAGCTTCGCCCTGATTTGGTCACTATGGACATCACGATGCCTGAGATGGACGGTATCGCCGCTCTGAAAGAAATCAAAAAGCTCGATGGCGGAGCGAAAGTTATTATGTGTTCCGCAATGGGCCAGCAGGCGATGGTTATTGATGCCATTCAGGCAGGTGCCAAAGATTTCATCGTAAAACCTTTCCAAGCGGATCGTGTTATCGAAGCAATCAGCAAAACGCTGGGCGTATAGGAGAATATTCCCATGTCAGGTGAAACAGCCACAATGGGAGGAACAGGCGGTTATATCCTAAACCTTGTTTGGGTTATAATCGTCTTGGCTGTAATAATAGCCCTTATTATTTTGTTACTTCGGTTCCTTGGTCGTAAAAATCAATCATGGTTGTCCAGACGTGCCATTCGTACTATAGGTGGTATGGCGCTGGGACCTAATAAATCATTACAAGTGATTGAAATAGGCAATACGTTATATTTGATCGGTGTCGGAGATGATATTACGCTCGTTGATAAAATTTCTGATCCTGATGAAGCGATGATGGTTATTCAGTCTTTTCAATCCGAGTCGGCGGAGCAGGAAAACTTTTTCACTCCGCTGATCTCCAAACTCAGCAGTAAGCTACGTCCCAAATCCAAAATTGAAGAAGAGGAGCTACGCGATACAGACGCTTTTCAGGAAGTGTTTGAAAGCAAGCTTCGGGAAATTCCAAATCGACGGGAGAAGATGGAGCAGCTGTTGAAGGAGGAAGATTCTACAGATCGGTAGAGGGATTCATGAAAATAAAAATGATTTTATCTCTTATGCTGCTGTTTGCTGTCAGTGTGCTGTCGGTGCATCCGGTATTTGCAGCAACCGCCGATCCGATACCAAATATTGATATTCAGATCGGTAATGATAATGGCTCATCCGGTGGTGGAGCAACAAGCTCGCTATCGATTTTGCTGCTTATTACCATTATTAGTATAGCGCCAGCTTTTATGGTTCTTATGACCAGTTTTACACGTATTGTGATTGTGCTCAGCTTTGTCCGGACTTCACTTGGGACTAACCAGATGCCTCCCAATCAGGTACTGGTAGGGCTGGCTTTATTTTTAACCTTATTCATTATGTCGCCTACGCTGTCGCAAATGAATCAGACTGCCTTGCAGCCTTACCTGAAAGGAAATATGACTCAGATGCAGGCATTGCAGGCTGCGGAGAAGCCGATCAAGGAATTTATGTTCAAGCATACTCGCGAAAAGGACTTATTGCTTTTTCTGGAATACACAGGTACACCGAAGCCTTCGAATGTACAGGATATTCCGCTTACAGTTATGGTTCCTTCTTATGCGATCAGTGAGCTGAAAACAGCGTTCCAGATGGGCTTTATGATTTTTATACCGTTTCTCGTTATCGATATCGTCGTTGCCAGTGTATTGATGGCAATGGGGATGATGATGTTACCGCCGGTTATGATTTCACTTCCATTTAAAATATTATTGTTTGTGTTAGTGGATGGCTGGTACCTCATCGTCAAGTCATTGCTGGTCAGTTTCAATTAGCGCAGCTCTTCATTTATGAATCTGCGCCTTCACAATTTGCCTGTAAAAAGGGAGGTTAATTATGAGTTCGGAGTTTATCATCGGTATGGCAGGACAAGCGGTATATACCGTTTTAAAAGTGAGCGCACCGATGCTGATTCTTGGGCTTGTAGTCGGTTTGCTGGTTAGTATTTTTCAGGCGACGACTCAGATTCAAGAGCAAACTCTTGCCTTTGTGCCAAAAATCGTAGCTGTCATGCTTGCGCTGCTGCTCTTCGGTCCGTGGATCTTAACCGTCATGGTCGATTACACGGCTGATATTCTTGGTAATCTGTACAAATACATCGGTTAGGCTGATGGCTTATGGAGACATTACTACAAAGCTTTCCTGTTTTTTTGTTAATTTTTTGTCGAATGACCGCTTTTTTTGTAGTTTCACCCATCTTTTCTTCCAGAGGGGTGCCAAATCAGTTTAAAATTGGCATTGCGGCTTTTATCTCTTTGCTGATTTATCTGATCAAAGGAACGACCATCAAAATTCCTGATGGTACGGACATTTATGTATTAATGGTATTTAGAGAAATATTGATCGGTCTGCTCCTTGGATATATCGCCTATTTAATGTTTATGGTGATCCAGATTGCAGGTTCATTTATGGATATTCAGATTGGTCTTGGGATCGCGTCTGTATTTGACCCGATGACAGGTGCTTCTGTTCCGGTTATTGGTAACTTCAAATATATGTTTGCGATGCTTATCTTTCTTAGTATGAATGGTCATCATTATTTATTACAGTCTGTACTATATAGCTATGACTGGGTGCCGATGAATAGCGATATTGTGAGTCAGATGGTGAATGGATCGCTCAGTGAATTTTTAATTCGAACATTCACTAACTCGTTTCTCATTGCCTTTCAGATGTCAGCTCCTATTGTAGTAGCTACGTTTCTGACCGATGTAGGCTTAGGTTTTCTCGCACGTAGTGCACCACAGTTTAACATTTTTGTTATTGGTGTACCGGTAAAGATTATTGTAGGTCTTTTTGTACTTATGCTATTAACACCAAGCTTCGCCTTTATTTTTGAACATTTGTTTGAGCAAATGTTTCAAGCGATGCAAGGGCTGCTTCAGGTGCTGGGCAAGCGTCCAGCGTCATGATGACCGATTCTGGTGGAAAGGAGTCCGTGAACAGTGGCATTTCGTTTGAAATTGAATCTTCAGTTATTCGCAGGTGAGAAGACTGAAGAAGCAACACCTAAAAAACGCAATGATTCCCGTAAAGAAGGCCAGGTCGCCAAAAGTATGGATATACCAGGCGCAGCCATTTTGTTGGGCAGTATTGGATGCTTGATGATCTTTAATGACTTTTTTATGAAGCGTATTAGCTGGCTATTCACGGATACTTTCTTACACCGAATGTCTACCGATGTGACGGTAGCGAATGTGATGCAAATGCTAGGGCAATATGCAATGCAAATATTAATATTAGTAGCTCCGTTTTTTGTAACTATTGTGTTGCTTGGCATCATTACCAACTATATGCAAATCGGTTTTTTGCTTACAGGCAAGCCGCTTATGCCTCAGCTAAGTAAACTTGACCCGATTAAAGGTGCTAAAAATATTTTATCGATGCGCTCGATCGTTGAGTTGCTAAAATCGATTTTAAAAATGTCAGTTATTGGTTATTTGGTTTATACAACACTGCAAGGTGCAAGTCATGAAATTTCCAAAATGGCCTATATGTCAGCTGAATCGATTTTGCACTATGCAGGCGGACTGACGGTTAGTCTTGGACTCAAAGTTGGAGTGGCTATGTTCATTCTAGCTATTCTGGATTATATGTATCAGCGCTATGAGCATAACAAAAGCTTGAGAATGTCCAAGCAGGACATTAAAGACGAGTATAAAAACATGGAGGGTGACCCGCTGATCAAAGGTAAAATCCGCGAACGGCAACGTCGTATGGCGATGCAGCGGATGATGCAAGATGTGCCTAAAGCGGATGTCATTATTACGAACCCGACGCACTTTGCGGTAGCGCTCAAGTATGATAACAGTGAAATGGCTGCCCCGCAGGTGGTGGCAAAAGGGCAAGATTACACAGCGCTTCGCATTCGGGAAATCGCTAAGCAGCACCGGGTCGTCATTATGGAAAACAAGCCGCTGGCCCGGGCATTGTTTGCCAGAGCAGAAATCGGAGATTCCATTCCGACCGATCTGTTTCAGGCGGTAGCCGAGGTGTTAGCTTATGTATACAAGGTCAAAGGGAAAACGAAGTAAGGGATCGGAGGGCTGAATAACATTGAAGAAAAAAGATTTGGTTGTCCTTGTAGGCGTCATTGGAATTATTATGATGATGATTCTTCCGATCCCAACATGGTTGCTTGATGTTTTACTCATTGTTAATATCTCGCTGGCAATGATTATTTTGCTGATTGCGATGAATACGAAAGAAGCGCTGGAATTTTCTATCTTTCCGGCAATGTTGCTCATTACAACATTGTTCCGTCTGGCGCTCAATATTTCCACAACCAAATTGATTTTAGGACAGGCTAATGCTGGTTCGGTTGTAGCAACTTTTGGTAGCTGGATTGCCGGCGGTCAGATTGCGGTCGGCTTTATCGTCTTCCTGATTCTGGTCGTCGTCCAGTTTATCGTTATTACAAAAGGTTCGGAGCGGGTAGCAGAAGTTGGCGCTCGTTTTACACTTGATGCGATGCCTGGTAAACAGATGAGTATCGATGCCGATTTGAATGCCGGCATGATCAATGAGCAGCAAGCCCGCGAGCGTCGCAGCAAGATCGAGCGTGAAGCGGATTTTTATGGAGCGATGGATGGTGCGAGTAAGTTCGTTAAAGGGGATGCTATTGCAGGCATTATTATCCTCCTGATCAATCTGATCGGTGGATTCATTATCGGGATAGCGATTCATGGAATGGCATTCACTGAGGCACTGTCTACGTATTCCGTGCTGACCATCGGTGATGGTCTGGTAAGTCAGATTCCAGCACTGCTCATTTCGACAGCAGCAGGTTTGATCGTAACGCGTGCGTCATCAGAAGGCAACCTGGCTGATGATATTACAAACCAGCTCTTTTCTTATCCTACCCTGCTGTATATTGTTGCTGGTGTGATCACCTTACTTGGTCTATTCACACCAATTCACTTCATTACGACGTTCCCATTAGCGATTTTGCTCGTCTTTGCAGCGCGTAAAATGCAGGCGAATTTGAATCAAAAGGTAGTCGAGGCCGAGCAACAGGTCGAAGAACAGCAGATCGAAGAAGTACGAAGTCCAGAAAGTGTTATTAATTTATTGCAAATCGATCCGATTGAATTTGAATTTGGATATGGGCTTATTCCACTTGCGGATACTCAGCAGGGCGGTGATTTGCTGGATCGAATCATTATGATTCGCAGACAATGTGCGCTTGAATTAGGACTTGTGGTCCCTGTCATTCGCATTCGCGATAATATCCAGTTAAAACCAAATGAATATGTGATTAAAATTAAAGGAAATATCGTCGGTGGTGGTGAATTATTACTAAATCACTACCTGGCCATGAGTCCTGGGTTTGAAGATGACTCTATAACGGGTATAGAGACTTTAGAACCAGCTTTTGGTCTTCCAGCACTATGGATTGACGAAATTACGAAGGAGCGTGCGGAACTATCGGGTTACACCGTTGTTGATCCGCCATCCGTTGTAGCTACACATCTAACAGAGCTGATTAAAAAGCACTCTCATGAGCTGCTAGGACGTCAGGAAACGCGTTCTCTTATCGACAACCTGCGTGAGAACTACCCTGTACTGGTTGATGAGCTTATTCCTTCGGTATTGTCGATCGGTGATATCCAGAAGGTGCTTGTCAAACTTCTGAAAGAGAAGATTTCGATTCGCGACATGGTAACCATTTTTGAAACTCTCGCTGATTATGGTACTTACACCAAAGATCCAGATGTATTGACCGAATATGTTCGTCAGGCGCTTTCCCGTCAGATTACGCAGCAATTTACTAGTCAGGGAGAAACACTACGAGTGATTACGGTCGGACCTAATCTGGAAAAGAAAATTGCCGAGAGTATTCAGCAATCAGAGCAGGGCACCTACCTTGCGCTGGACCCGGTTTCCACGCAATCGATGTATCAGAAAATCAACGAGCAGGTGAATCGTCTCCTGCAAATGGGACAACAGCCTATCGTGCTGACGTCACCAGCGATCCGTATGTATTTGCGCCAGCTGATTGAGCGTACCATGCAGGATATTCCGGTGCTATCGTACAGTGAGCTGGAACCTAACGTTGAAATTCAGAGTGTCGGAGTGGTGAACTTATGAGAGTCAAACGCTATATTGTAGACACAATGCCCGACGCCATGCTCAAAATTCGCACGGATCTTGGAAGTGATGCTGTCATTTTGAGTACCAAAGAGCTGAAGACCGGCGGGTTCCTGGGCTTGTTCCAGAAAAAGAAAATCGAAGTGATTGCAGCTGTAGAAAAAGAGCAGACAGCAGAGGCACCCGCCCCTGCTGCATCTGCACGCACGGAGCCAGCTCCCGTACAGAGTGTTCCGAGCGCGCCGGTTCCAAAACGCGTCGTACCGGATGCCTATCGCAAATCGAGTCAGGCCTTTGCCGAGTCGATGCGTCAGGCGCTAAATAACGATGATGCTGATGAACCGGTAGCTCCGCCACCTGCTGTACGAAATGCGGAGTCCGCTGTACCGATGTCCCCATTAGTGCAAAAGCCCGAAGGGAATGAGCCAACGACGGTACAGCAACTTGCCGCTCGCTTTGTCGAGACACATAGCGAGGAACAAATGAGCGAAGCGAAGCTGTTTGAAGAGCTACGTCAAATGAAGCAGATGATGGCGGAATTGACCCGTGAAAAGCAACTTGCGGATTTGCCAGAGGCGCTTCAGCAATTGCAAGCTCATTTGAAGGCTCAGGGCGTCGATCAGAGCCTCGTTGAAACCTGGACAGGACAAATTATGCAAGACTCTGCTGGAGTGGCTGAAATGACCTTACAGAAAGCCAAACGAGCGATGAAGACACAGATCGAGCATTTTACGGCCAAACGCATCGGCGGGGGCATCGATGTATCGACGAAGATCGTGTATATCGCCGGTCCAACTGGAGTGGGTAAAACAACAACGATTGCCAAGTTAGCGGCAGAGCAGTTGTTCAAATACAAACGTAAGGTTGGTTTCATCACCTCAGATACGTATCGAATTTCCGCTGTAGAGCAGCTTCGGACGTATGCTTCCATCTTGGGCGTGCCACTTGAAGTTGTGCAATCGCCGGGTGATTTGCAGCGGTCGCTGCAACGACTGTCTGATTGCGATCTTATTTTGATGGATACGGCTGGACGCAACTATCGTAATGAGCTGCTCGTATCGGAGTTGCAAAGCCTGCTAGCTCCAATGGAGCAAAGCGAAACGTATCTGGTGCTTGCCCTAACGTCCAAAACGGAAGATATGCGTATCATTACGAACCATTTCAGCAAATATCCACTGGACAAAGTAATCTTTACAAAAGCCGACGAAACTGGAAGCTATGGCGCGATGTTCAATCTGCTACAGGAGCATCCGTTGCGTCTTTCGTATATGACCAATGGCCAAAATGTACCGGATGATCTGTTGATGCCAAGTCCGGACTTTTTAGCAAATGTACTGCTTGGAGAGATATTGCCATGATGGATCAAGCCCAATCGTTACGCAATTTGATGTCTGACAAAGCCAGAGCGCTACAATCTCGTCCTCAAGATGGCGAGCATGGAGGCGCCAAGTTCATTGCAGTGACAAGTGGCAAAGGCGGGGTCGGCAAATCCAATTTCACATTGAATTTCGCGCTGGCTCTGCAACGTCTGGGACGACGTGTACTTGTGTTTGATGCGGATATTGGGATGGCCAATATCGATGTATTGATGGGCGTTCGTTCACAGTACAATTTGTCCCACCTGCTCAGCGGTGAAAAAGAGATCGGTGAGATCATTGAAAAAGGAGCCGGTTCTCTACCCTATATTGCCGGAGGATCGGGCCTAAGCTCGCTATTTTCACTGTCTGAAGAGGATTTAGTTTACTTTACTACTCAAATTCAAAAAATTGCTGCCGATATGGATTATATCCTGTTTGATACGGGAGCAGGACTGTCAAAAGAAACATTGCAATTTATCATGTCATCAGACGAATGCATCGTTGTAACGACGCCAGAGCCTACAGCGATTACAGATGCATACGCACTGATCAAGGTTGTGCACGGATTGGAGGATACAACAGCCTTCAAACTGGTTGTGAATCGTGCGGAAAGCCAGCGAGAGGCAGTACAGACTGCCGACAAAATCAGACTCGTCACCAGTCGGTTTCTCGATCTGGACATTCCGATGCTAGGTTTTGTAAGCGACGATGCACACGTAAGCCAGTCCGTCAAAAAGCAAGTTCCTTTTTCAATCAATGCTCCTGGATGTCATGCTGCTAAAGATATCCAACACCTGGCTATGCAATATGTGGCTTCGCCAGATATACGCCAGGAGGGTACCTTATCAGGAATCAAGGGATTTATACAAAAATGGATGCGGCGTACTAAATGATTCTGTAAGGAACAGAGGTGCTATTGTTATGGCAACTTATAAAGTGCTGGTTGTAGACGACTCCCCATTCATGAGAAAAATTGTCTCGGACCTGATCGAGGCAGATCCGGCATTTCAGGTCATCGATACAGCAAGCAACGGTTTGGAAGCTACCCGCAAAGTGGTGGAGCTAAAGCCTGACGCGGTTACGATGGATGTAGAAATGCCAGAAATGAACGGGCTTGAGGCACTGAAAATTATTATGTCTCAACGCCCGCTCCCAGTCATTATGCTGTCTGGCATCAATGAACAGGGCATGCGTGAAACGATCATGGCGCTTGAAAATGGAGCGTTTGATTTTATCCGTAAGCCTTCCGTGAGCAACGCCCAGGATATCGACGAAGTGGGACAACAGTTGCTCAGACAGCTTCATACAGCGATGCAGGTGCTGGAGCGCCGCCGCAAGCGTAGTGAACAACGGCCTGTGACCGCCGAGCCGAAGCAGGCTCCGTCTGTTGAACCGGATATGCCGTCATCACAACCTGTGGCACAAACGCCTCCAGCAAAGCCTACACCATCTGTAGCGCCACCGGCTTCACCTGCTAGTCGACCAGCTGTGAAACCAACGATACCGCCTTCCTCGCTCAGCGGACGCGTAAGTCATCCGGTAAAGAACGGGGATATCAAAAAGGCAAAGCTGGATACGTCAGCAACAACTGCACGCCCAATGCCTGCCAGCAGTAAAGAACGAGCACCGGTTCGTCCACCTGCTCCGGCAGACCTACTGAAACAGCCTAAAGCGCCATCAATCAAGCCGCCAGCCGCTTCAGCAGCACGTCCTGAACTATCTGCGTCACCTGTACCAACACCACCGGTTGCAAACACGGGGCATATGGATCGTCCGGTTACTGCGATTAGTAAGCTGGTTGCTGTTGGATGCTCTACAGGTGGGCCGCGAGCACTCAAAAGCTTTTTAGAACAAATCCCGGCTAATTTTCCGGCACCTATCGTCATCGTGCAGCATATGCCACCTAATTTCACCCGTTCACTGGCACAGCGTTTAAACAGTCTGAGTCAGATCAATGTGGTGGAAGGCGAACACGGTATACCGTTGCAACCCGGTACTGCGTACATCGCACCAGGGGGCTATCACATGACTGTCGCCAAAAGTCAGGGCGGTTACCGCCTGCAATTGACGCAGGAACCTCCACGTAATGGACATCGTCCTTCAGTGGATACACTTTTCGCCTCAATCCGCCCGTTCAATGATCTACAGCGCTATGCGGTGATCATGACCGGTATGGGAAGTGATGGCGCACGGGAAATGAAAAATTTATACGATAGCGGTGTAATCCCTACCTTTGCCGAAAGCGAAGATACATGTGTAGTTTACGGGATGCCGCGCTCGGCTGTAGAGCTTGGATGTGTCAATCACCTCCTGCCATTACCTGAAATTGCGCCAAAACTTGTACAAATCGTTAGATAGCTTACAACAAGGACTATGTTATTTTATGGAGGAGGTGTCTCACGATGGACATGAATCAATACTTGGCCATGTTTATTGATGAGTCGAACGATCATCTGCAGTCGTTAAATGAAAAAATGCTAGAACTGGAAAGCAATCCAACGGATCTAGGCATTGTACAAATTATTTTCCGTTCAGCGCATACACTTAAAGGTATGGCGGCAACAATGGGATTTGAAGATCTGGCGGCACTGACGCACCAGATGGAAAATGTACTGGATTTAGTGCGTAACGAAAAGCTCGCGATGCAGGAATTTATTTTCGACACGCTGTTTAAAGGTCTGGATGCGCTGGAATCGATGGTTCAAGATATTACGCAAGGCGGCGAAGGTAAAGCAGACGTTACAGCGATTGTTGAATCATTACAGGCGATTGTACGTGGAGAAATGCCTTCAGACGCGCCAGCAGCTACAGCTAGCGCAGTAGCGCCTGCTACAACAGTAGGCGTTGCTAGTGCGACAAGTATTGAATTGGACGAATTTCAACAATCGGTGATCGAGCAGTCTCTGTCTGCGGGTCATCAAGCATTGTACATGGAAATTGCAATCCGCGAAGATTGTCAGCTCAAAGCGGTTCGTGCCTACATGGTATTCGATCTGCTGGAACGCTATGGTGACGTGATCAAATCCGAGCCATCCACACAGGATATTGAGCAAGATAAGTTTGACCGCAACTTCTCGCTGTACTATGTTACACAAAAGGATGCTGCTGAGCTGGAGCCGATGGTCACAAGCATTTCCGAAATTGAGAGCGTAAAAGTAACGATGCTGGATCCAAGCTCTCTGAAAGAAATGGTTAGCTCCAAAGAGCCACAGTCTATCGCTGCACCTGTAGTAGAAGCAGCGCCAGTTGCTGCTCCGACGGCAACTGCCGTTAAAACGGAAACCGCAGCACCGGCTGCAAAAGCAGCGCCAACGAAAGCACCTACACCAGCACCTTCACGTACGATTCGCGTCGATATTGATCGTCTGGATGTGCTGATGAACCTGTTTAGCGAATTGCTGATCGACCGTGTTCGTCTGGAGCAGCTTGCTAGCGAAGTGAAAGTGCCTGCATTGACAGATACAGTTGAGCATATGGGTCGCGTAAGCAGCGATTTGCAAAACATCGTTCTTAAACTGCGCATGGTACCGGTAGATACCGTATTTAACCGTTTCCCTCGTATGGTACGAGATCTTGCTAAATCGCTTGATAAAAAGCTTGAACTGATCATTACCGGTGCGGAAACAGAGCTGGATCGTACCGTTATCGATGAGATTGGCGATCCGCTCGTTCACTTGTTGCGCAACTCGGTTGACCACGGTATCGAATCCGTAGCGAAACGTGTAGCAGCAGGTAAAGAAGAAACAGGTACGGTAAAGCTGAGTGCTTTCCATAGCGGGAACCACGTATTTATCGAAATCGAAGATGATGGTAACGGGATCGACCGCGATATCATCCTCCGCAAAGCGCTCAAAAATGGCGTTGTAAGCCAGGAAGTCGCTAACACGATGAAGGATGAAGAAGTGTATCAACTGCTGTTTGCTCCAGGTTTTAGTACAGCAGAGGTTATTTCCGATATTTCCGGACGCGGTGTAGGCCTGGATGTGGTTAAATCCAAAATTACTTCGCTCGGCGGTCATGTTATGGTATCATCCGAACTGGGTAAAGGCACCAAATTCTCTGTACAGTTGCCACTCACGCTGTCGATCATCTCTGCGATGCTGATTCGTGTCGGTTCTGAAAAATATGCGATCCCGCTCACTTCAATTGTGGAAACGGGCATCATCAAAGCGAAACAGGTTCGTGACTTGCATGGTAGTCAGTTGATTCCTTACCGCGATACGCATATTCCACTGCTCTCCCTCAGCCGTGTATTCGAAGTTCCAGACTTCGATGAGCGTGAAGAGGAAGAAACAGAGATCGTTGTCATTCGCAAAGGTGACAAGCTGGCAGCGATTGCCGTCGAAAACTTTATCGGGCAAAACGAGATTGTCCTGAAAAGTCTGGGTAGCTATCTGCCTGAGACAATGGGCATCTCCGGCGCGACGATTCTCGGCGACGGTCAGGTTGCTTTGATTATTGACCCGAATGCATTCATTAAATAATGCAGTCCATTTATTGAGGAGGATTTACCCATGGATGAATTGAAAGTTATTGTATTTAAACTGGCAACAGAGGAGTATGGTATCGAAGTCGATAAAGTGCAAACGATCGAACGTATGATGCCGATCACCCGCGTTCCTAAAACGCTTGATTTTGTAAAAGGTGTTATTAATTTGCGCGGTGTCGTTATTCCAGTTATTGATCTGCGTGGTCGCTTCAATCTGGCGCAGACGGAATACAACGATCAAACTCGTATCATCATCGTGGAAGTGGACAAAATGCAAGTAGGGTTCGTTGTAGATTCCGCTAATGATGTTGTCGATATCAAACGCAGCAGCATCGAAAAACCACCTGAAGTGGTCGGTGGCGTAAAAGCAAGATACCTTGATGGTGTAGCAAAGCTTGACGAAGAACGGCTGCTGATCATGCTTAACCTCGCGGAAGTGCTTGATAAAACCGAGGTTGTGCAACTCGAAGGTATTGAGGATTAAGCATGAATTTCTTCAAGAAACTTGAAGGGTTCAAAATGGATGTGCTGAAGGAGGTTGGGAATATCGGGGCAGGCAATGCAGCCACTGCCCTTTCCCAGCTTTTGGACAAGCCCATCGATATGGCAGTACCGAAAGTTCAAATTTTGCCATTTGAACAAATTGCCGAAAAAGTGGGGGGACAGGAACAGATCGTACTGGCGGTCTTTTTCCGTGTAGAGGGCGATGCTCCAGGTAATCTATTCTTTATTTTAACTCCAGAAGCAGGTAAGGGCCTGCTTCGCCGCCTGGCGGGCCTTGAAGTGATCGATGAGGAACAGTTCAGCGAAATGGAGCAATCTGCATTATCTGAAATCGGTAATATTTTAGCAGGCTCTTATCTGTCTTCGCTTGCTGATTTTACCGGACTTTCGATGACGCCAACTGTGCCTGGTCTTGCTTATGATATGGCTGGTGCGATCCTCAATTACGGACTTATCCAGTTTGGTGAAATGGGTGACGATGCCCTTTTGATCGATACGACTTTCCTCGAAGGTAAAGATGAAGTTGAAGGACAATTTTTCCTGATTCCCGATCCCGAATCATTTGAAAAGATCTTCATCGCGCTAGGGGTTCCATTACAAGATGATTGAAGAACAAGCTGTCGTTAAAGTGGGTATGGCCGATTTGAACGTCGTAAAGGAAGCAGGAATTATCCGGACGACGGGATTGGGTTCATGTGTGGGTCTTACTCTCTACGACAAAAATATTCATTTGGTCGGCATGGCGCATGTCATGCTGCCCTCATCAGATATTGCCCGTGAAGGGCAATTGAACATTGCGAAATACGCAGATACAGCGTTACCGGAACTGCTTAAAAGATTGACAGATCTTGGTGCAATGCGCTCCAGACTGGTCGCTAAAATGGCTGGCGGTGCACAGATGTTCTCCTTTTCCAGTGGTGGTGACAATATGCGGATTGGTCCCCGCAATGTAGAAGCCTGCAAATTATTTCTGCAAGAGTATAAGATTCCTTTAATTGCGGAGGATACCGGCGCCAATTATGGACGCACGATTGAAATGGATTGTACAACAGGAATGTTGTCGATTCGAAGTGTACAAATGGGTAAGAAGGAAATATGAAGTATGATAGGGAATATTAAGATCAATGTATGGTCTGGGGTGTTGGGGTTTCTCATCACCTTTCTGTTCTCTTTAGGAAATAATTTGTGGACCACCAGCTTCGTAAGAGGTTGTTTAGGCTTTATCCTCTGGTTTGCGCTTGCATTCCTGCTACGATTCATTCTTGGGGTGCTTGCAACGCCAAGCAGTAGCGCAGGTAAGCCACCTGTGAGTAGAGCAACGCAAACGGTAGACAATGGCGAAGAACAGCGTTCAACCGATGAACCGGAACGAGGCAATCTGCTTGATATCACCACACCGGATCAAGACCATGAACTAAACGATTTGCTGACACCAAAGCCATCCCATTCTGGCGGTGATAACGGATTTGCACCTTTGAATCCTCCTAAGCTCGTTTCAACCAACAAGGAACAAGATCCAGAGGAACTGGCGAAGGCCTTACGCCACCTGACACAAAAGTAAGGAGGGTGAAAGCAAGTGAGCGAGCAAAAGGGAAGCCATTTAAACCACATTGAGCTGTGGGTACAATGGAAGGAACATGGCAATGTAGAAGCGAAAAAAAAGCTGATCGAAAATTATTTAGGGACGGTTGAGTATGTGTCCAGCCGACTTGCGATTGGTCTTCCGAAAAATGTATCCAAGGATGATCTGATGAGCAACGGTGTAATGGGACTGATCGACGCGATCGAGAAATTCGACTACAAACGCGGACTTCAATTTGAAACGTATGCTTCATGGCGAGTACGCGGAGCTATTTTGGATGGATTAAGACAGGGGGATTGGGTACCTCGTTCGGTTAGAGAAAAAGCACGTAAAATCGAGGATGCCTATCAACAACTGGAACAGAAATATTTACGCGCGGTATCGGATGCTGAAATTAGCGAATTTTTGGATGTGAGCGAACGTGAATTTCAAACGATGCTTCAGGATGTAGCGGTGATGACGATCACATCGCTGGAAGACCCGATTCGCGAAGAGGAATCCGAAACACGCATGTCCTTGATTGTGGACGAAAAAGCGAAAAATCCCGATCATACCGTAAATGATTTTGTACTGAAAGAAATGTTGATGAAGGGGATTGAGAAGCTTACTGAAAAAGAAAGAACGGTTGTGTCGCTCCTTTATTATGAAGACCTTTCCCTCAGTGAAATTGCGGAAGTGATGTCACTATCCCCGTCGCGCATCTCACAACTGCACTCCAAAGCAATCCTTCGTTTACGAGGAGCGCTGGACAAACAAAGAGGTCTGTTAATGCAGGATATGTAACGCCGTTTGTGAAAGGGGAAATCAGGCGTGACATCTCAATTAACGCTAGATCAATATGTCAAAATTAGTTTTTCCAATGACAAATCGGTTGCTTATATGGAAATTGCCAATCTTGAGTTTGATGATGAAATAGAATGGAATATAGAACAATTGGAGGGATTTTTGCGTACACAGGGAATCACATACGGCATACAGATGGATGAACTCCACCAACTAGCCCAGCGTCCCGAGGCTTACCGTTCCGAACGGGTAACGGTAGCCTGCGGTACACCGCCAGTACCTGGAATAGATGGTCGGATCCAATATGCAGTGACGTTAGATGACCAAAACCGTGGTCCGCTTGAAGCCGAAAATGGCCGAGTGGACTATAAAGAAATTATACGATTGAATAATACGCTCAAAGGTCAACTTATTGCTGAAAAAGTTGATCCATTGCCTGGTGAAGCGGGTATAGATGTAAAAGGAGAACCTATTCCTTATAAGCCAGGCAAAGATGTGCGTTTCAAAATCGGCAAAAATATCGTACTTAATCCCGAGCAAACTGCAATTTACGCAGCGATTGATGGTATGATCTCATTTACCGAAAATGACAAGATCAATGTGTTTCCAGTTTATGAGGTCAATGGTGACGTCGATTATCATACAGGCAATATTGATTTTGTCGGTACGGTCGTCATTCGCGGAAATGTATTGTCTGGCTTTCGAGTGAGCGCTTCTGGTGATATTCGAGTCGTTGGTGGTGTGGAGGGCGCAGAGATCGAAGCAGGCGGCTCCATCGAAATTACCGGCGGGATTATCGGATATCACAAAGGACGGGTCAAAGCCGCTGTTAATGTCAAAACTGGATTTATTCAGGATGGCAATGTGCAGGCAGGTGAATCGGTGTATGTGTCGCAAAGTATTATGCATTCACATGTACAGGCAGGTAGTAGCATTCGCTGTGATGGTCCGAAAGGCTTAATCGTAGGTGGGCATCTACAGGCAGGCGAAATGGTCATCGGCCGCACGATCGGTAATACAGCATTTACAGTTACCGAAATTGAGGTAGGTGTACTGCCAGAGTTGCGTAATCAGCTAGTTGTGCTACGGAAAGAACTCAAAACACATAACGAAAATCTGGATAAAACCGAAAAGGCGCTTATGCTGCTGGATCAATTAGCCGCTGTAGGTCAGCTCGGCCCGGACAAAATGGCACTTCGGATCAAGCTTTCGGCGACCAAAAAAAGTCAGCTTCGTGCACGCGATGAAATTCGTGATCACGTACTGGATATCGAGACGAGACTGGAAGAGTCAGGAAAAGCCAAAATTGAAGTTATTCATACCATTTATGGTGGTTCCAAGCTGGTTATTGGTCGCTATACCAAGTATATTAAAGATACAGCCCAGCGTATGAGTTTCGTCTTTAAGGATGGAGATATTACAATGGTGCCGAATCATTAATCCAGTATAAGGTGGGTGTTCACTATGGGTTTGAGAGCTCTGGAATTGCAAATTGCTGTACCACGCACAACGGAAGCAAGCAAAATTCAACAGGAGAATCTGTTTCGCCCCTCCGTTGAACAGTCAATTCTTGCCGATCGCACGAGTGAAGAAACAGAACGCATGCGTACACGTAGCGATAATGTGAAAGAGTCTGCTTCAGGCTTGATCCATGACGGTCATCCCCGTGAGCAACATGCATCACAGCCACATCACGCCGAACAGCAAGCGGAGGAGCATCCTATCACTCCCGCTGAACATCCATATAAAGGCAAACATATCGACCTGTCCTTTTAACAAGGCAGGTTTTGTTTGCAATGAAACAACATTTTGACGATAAACTAACGCAGGTGAGTATAAATGGGTGATTTCCCTTCATGGGTATATATCGTTTTATTAGGAGCAGTCGCTATCGTCTACGGGTTGCTGCTTCCTAAAAAACGTGAGGCTAAAGAGCCAGAAACGGCATTATCCTCTACAGTAGAAAAAGTCGAGGATACATTAGAGCATTATATGACCGAAATCGAAAAGGAAAACGAAGAGATTATCGATCTCGTTTCCCAGATCAAGCAAGAGTCCTCAGCCAAGCAAATTGCGCTACAGGAACAGGTCAGTGAAATGCGACAGCGTTTGATGGAGCTGGAACAACGTGCCTTAAACACACCGCCAGTATCCACACCGGAAGAGTCTACGGTTGTCGAAACAGCAGTTGTGCCACCATTAAACACTGCTATGCTTGGAAGTCAGGGAGAAGCGCTACGCCAATCAGCAGCACGTATGCAGCGCGAGCAAGAGGCGTTGCAAGCTGCTGAGCAGCAAGAAGATGCTACCGATCCTACGCAGGAACGTATTCAGGATCGTTATCCAGAGTTGTTTCAGCTTCATGAGAGTGGAAAGTCGGTTGACACTATTGCCCGTACCGTTGGCCTCCAGCGAGGGGAAGTTTTGTTGATTTTGCAGCTGGCCAAACAGGAGGAACAATCGTGATCAAAAATCGTGCATTAATGATTGGACTGGGAATCGGCATGATTCTCGGTGCCATATTGCTACAGCTTGTAAATATCGGCAAAGGTCAAACGATGTTAAGCGGGCAGCAGCTTACACCTGAACAGATTCAGCAGGCGGCCCAAGCGCAAAATATGCAGGTGTATACAGCCGATCAGAAAGTATACACGCGTGAGCAGTGGCAAGAGCTAGTCAAGCAGGAAGAGGAAAAGAAGAAGCAGTCTCAACAATCCAATTCATCCGGACAACAGAGCACCACGAAGGAGCCGGAAGAAACGACTCAACCGACGGAACCGGACAGCCCGGAGCAGCCAAGCACTTCAGGTACGACAAGCTCATCCAACCAATCTTCGACCACCCAGTCAAAGTCTAATTCCGCTTCTGGTACAGTGAACACACCGTCTCAGCCGAACACACCCACTACAACAAAAAGCACATCCCCTACCGCTAATGCAGCATCCAGTAGCGCTACAGGCAAGTGGTTTTCGGTCAGTAGCGGCCAGATGCTCAACGATATTGCGTTCAACTTAAAAAAGCAAGGTTTGATTCAGAATCAGGGTGAATTTATTAATCGGGCTTCCCAGCTCAAGGTGAACAAAAAACTACAGATAGGCAGTTATCAAATTAGCGTCGGTGAGAGCTATGATGATATTTTGCGTACATTATCAGGACAGTCATCTCCGTAACGTGGCATGCACACAGCAGCCGGAGATGGCTGTTTTTTGCAAATAAAATAGTTGCGAACAAGCATGCGGCTATGCTATATTATTAACTGGTGTTAAAACACACGCATTCTGATTTCAGGCAGAGGTGCTTTTCGTATGAAAAGTTTTGCCGAAAGTTGACGTCTGCGGAGGCACACAAAAAACCAAATCTTAGGAGGAACACACACATGGCAGTTATTTCCATGAAACAGCTTCTCGAAGCTGGCGTACATTTCGGTCACCAGACTCGTCGTTGGAACCCGAAAATGGATCGTTACATCTTTACTGAAAGAAACGGTATCTACATTATCGACCTGCAAAAAACGGTTAAAAAAGTTGACGAAGCTTACAACTTTGTAAAATCCGTTGCAGCAGACGGCGGTACTGTACTGTTCGTTGGTACGAAAAAGCAAGCTCAAGATTCCGTTAAGGAAGAAGCTGAGCGCGCGGGTCAATTTTATATCAACCAACGTTGGTTGGGTGGTACACTGACTAACTTTGAAACGATCCAAAAACGTATCAATCGTCTGAAAGAGCTGGAAAAATGGGAAGAAGACGGTACTTTCGAAGTACTGCCTAAAAAAGAAGTTATCCTGCTCCGCAAAGAGAAAGATCGTCTGCAAAAATTCCTCGGCGGTATCAAAAACATGAAAGGTTTGCCTAGCGCCCTGTTCATCATCGACCCTCGTAAAGAGCGTATCGCTGTTGCAGAAGCTCGCAAACTGGGTATCCCAATCGTAGGTATCGTTGATACAAACTGCGATCCAGACGAAATCGACTATGTTATTCCAGGTAACGATGACGCGATTCGCGCTGTTAAACTGTTGACTGGTAAAATGGCTGATGCAGTGATCGAAGCTAACCAAGGCGAGCAAACAACTGCCTAATTGCTAATCACGTATCTATAGTACATTCACGTTATGCAAAATAAAAGGGTGGCTGGCAGGTGTAAAACCTTTCACTGCCCTTTTTTTAAGGTGTCGGGAATTTTATTTCCTGATGAAATATGGTAAGCTTCTACTGGATGTGCATCCGTAAGCAGAAGCTACAATACTTGCAGAACGACTGCCCGACAACGTCTGGAGCAGTGCAGTAGGCAAGGTACTTATATTCTATACTCAATTATATGGAGGTTACACTAATGGCAGTTAACGCAAGCGCAGTAAAAGAGCTTCGTGAAAAAACAGGCGCAGGTATGCTGGATTGTAAAAAAGCGCTGGAAGAAACAAATGGCGATATCGCAAAAGCGATCGACGTTCTTCGTGAAAAAGGTCTGTCCGCAGCAGCTAACAAAGCTGGCCGTGCAGCAACAGAAGGTACAGTAGAATCTTACATCCACGCTGGTGGTCGTATCGGCGTACTGGTAGAAATCAACTGTGAAACAGACTTCGTTGGTAAAACAGATCAGTTCAGAGACTTCGCACGCGATATCGCTATGCAAATCGCAGCAGCTAGCCCTCTGTATGTTCGTCGTGAAGAAGTACCAGCTGAAGCGATCGAGAAAGAAAAAGAAATCCTGAAAGCTCAAGCGCTGAACGAAGGCAAGCCTGAAAAAATCATCGAGAAAATGGTTGAAGGCCGCATTAACAAGTACTACGAAGAGTACTGCCTGCTGGAGCAATCGTTCGTTAAAGATCCAGACAAAACAATCAGCCAACTGCTGAACGAAAAAATCAGCACAATCGGTGAAAACATCTCGATCCGTCGTTTCGCTCGTTTCGAGCTGGGCGAAGGTCTGGAGAAAAAAGAAGATAACTTTGTTGAAGAAGTTATGGCACAGGTTAAACGCTAATCTTCACTCATTGAAGATAACCATACCGGATCATGATTCGGGAATACAAACAAGGGAGGGGACACAGACTGTGTTCCTTCTTTTGTAAAATCCTATAGAAAAATGACTCCGGCTCACATAACTAAATTCACAAAGTGGAGGGTATGCATTTTGAATAAGCCTGTATTTAAAAGAGTGGTCCTGAAGGTCAGTGGTGAGTCGTTATCGGGAACAACGGGATATGGTATCGAATCCGATATGATCACGTCGATCGCCGAGCAAATTAAGGAAGTTGTCGAACTGGGTGTGGAAGTTGCAGTCGTATGTGGCGGCGGGAATATCTGGCGCGGGATTGCAGGCAGCCAGAACGGTATCGACCGTGCAACGGCTGACTATATGGGCATGCTGGCTACAGTGATGAACTCACTGGCACTACAGGATGCACTGGAGCAGATCGAAGTTCCTACACGTGTACAGACTTCCATCGCAATGCAGCAGATTGCCGAGCCATACATTCGTCGTAGAGCGATTCGTCACCTGGAAAAGGGACGTGTTGTTATTTTCGCGGCAGGTACGGGTAATCCATTCTTCTCCACAGATACGACAGCCGCACTGCGTGCAGCTGAGATCGAAGCAGAAGTTATTTTGATGGCGAAAAACAAAGTCGATGGCGTGTATTCGGCAGATCCGTTCAAGGACCCGACTGCACAAAAATTCGAGCAATTGACCTACATGGAGGTACTGAACCAGAATCTGGGCGTCATGGATTCGACAGCTTCCTCACTATGTATGGATAACAATATTCCTTTGATTGTCTTCGCTATTACAGAGCAGGGCAATATCAAGCGTGTTGTACTTGGTGAAAAAATCGGAACTATCGTTAAAGGGAGTGTAAATTAATGCCACAAGGGATCAAGAAAAGTGCAGAAGAACGCATGCAAAAAGCGATCCAGGCGCTGAGCCGTGACCTTGCTACACTGCGTGCAGGCCGTGCAACTCCATCCATTCTGGATCGTGTACAGGTAGAATACTACGGTGCAATGACACCGGTAAACCAGCTGGCTAATATCAGCACACCGGACCCTCGCACACTGCTCATTCAGCCCTGGGACAAAACGTCACTGAGCGATATCGAGCGTGCGATTATGAAATCAGACCTCGGTTTGACACCTGCGAATGATGGTAACATTATCCGCCTGTCCATTCCGGCACTGACGGAAGAGCGTCGCGCAGAGCTAGTGAAGCTGACGAAGAAGTTCGGTGAAGAGTCCAAAGTAGCGATTCGTAACATTCGCCGCGATGCGAATGATGATATTAAAAAGCTTGAAAAAACAGATATCTCTGAAGATGAATCACATGGTCATCAGGAGGATGTACAGAAGCTGACTGACCGTTTCATTAAGGAAGTCGACAATGTACTTGCTGCGAAAGAAAAAGAGATCATGGAAGTGTAAGAGACTGGCGACCCCTCCAACCTGGTGGGGTTTGTCTCTTTTCACACCGTATGGAGGAAAATCAATGTTCAAGCGTGTTGTTCGCTCGTGGTTGGATAAAGATGAAAAAGGTCAATCCAGCGAGCTGTCGCCGGATAATATCCCAGCACATATCGCCATCATTATGGACGGAAATGGACGCTGGGCGAAAAATTTCGGCATGCCACGTGTGATCGGGCATCAAAATGGGATGAAAGCGGTCAAGCGTGCAACGATTGCTGCTGATGAGCTTGGGGTCAAATATTTGACGATGTATGCTTTTTCAACGGAAAATTGGAAACGCCCAAAAGATGAGGTCGAGTTTTTAATGAAGCTGCCTGCTGAATTTGTAGCGACCGAGTTGGATGAACTGGTAGAACGTAATGTACAGGTTCGTCTCATGGGTGATCGAAGTATACTGCCTGCTTATACGCTGGAACCGCTGGAAAAAGCGATCCGCGATACGGAACACAACACTGGACTTGTACTCACCTTTGCTCTAAATTATGGCAGTCGGATTGAAATTACCGAAGGTGTTAAAAAAATGGTACAGGCTGTACAGGAAGGTTCCATGTCTGTAGATGAGATTACGCCTGAAACATTTGGCGAAGTGCTGCAATCATCCGGTTTGCCAGATCCCGATTTGTTGATCCGCACAAGTGGAGAACTCAGACTTAGCAATTTTATGCTATGGCAGCTGGCATACAGTGAACTCTGGTTTACACCTATCTATTGGCCGGAATTTGACAAAGAGCATATGATTGAAGCAGTAGCGGAGTATCAGCGCAGAATACGCAGATATGGCGGCTTATAAGCCGTAATCCCGGTCAGCGGGCCGCCCATGTTGTTTCGGATGGAGGATAAATTGTGAAAGAGCGGATAATCACCGGGCTTTTAGCCGCAATCTTATATCTGGGATTTTGCCTGGCTGGAGGATACGCGTATCAAGCCTTTCTTTTGGCGATGGCACTGGTTGGATATTATGAGTTTGTAACGATGACGAAGGCGGCTCCGTTTGGAGCACCGGCGGTGATCGGTTACATTAGTGTCGCATATATGCTTTTTCCCTGGACACTAATGGATCTGACACCGCCATTGTCCGTTAATCACATGATGTGGATCGTTATGTTGCTTCTGTTATCCGTGACAGTCCTTTCCAAAAATCGCCTCGATATTAAATTGATGGCGATGCTATTCATTGGCGCGTTTTATGTTGGAATGGGTTTTACCTATATTGCGGATACGAGGCAGGCACCGGATGGTCACGGCTTGTTCTGGACATTTATGTTATTGTGCTCGATCTGGGCGAGTGATATTGGAGCGTATTTTACAGGGAAAACGCTTGGCAGAAACAAGCTCTGGCCTTCGATCAGCCCAAACAAGACGATAGAAGGAGCGGTAGGCGGCATCTTTTTTGCAATGGTGGCAGCGATTGTGTTCTCACTTGTGTCTCCAACGCTACTGCCGCTCTCGAATGCTCTACTAATCGGTCTGGCTGCCGCGGTTGTTGGACAGATGGGCGATTTAATTCAATCGGCATATAAGCGCATTTATGACATTAAGGATTCGGGTAAAATTTTGCCAGGACATGGTGGTATATTGGATCGCTGTGATAGCTGGCTTATGGTATTCCCGTTAGTACACATCCTGATGCTAATGCCTTTTCAATAAATAGAACACGTAACTATACAGGAATCGATGATGGAGGCCAGCATGAAAAAGATTGCAATTCTTGGTTCGACCGGCTCGATTGGTACACAAACACTCGATGTCATACGTGCGCATCCACAGCAATTTGCTGTTGAAGGAATCGCAGCAGGCAGCAATATCGATCTGGTAACCGAGCAGGCGTTGGAATTCCGTCCGCGCCTCGTTTCGGTTGCAACACGTGAGCTTGCTGACCAGCTTCGCTCCAGATTGCCGCAGGAGATCGTCGTTCATTATGGAGATGAAGGATTGATTGAAGTGGCAGCTGGCACCGATGCCGATACGGTCGTCACAGCGGTAATGGGCAGTATGGGTTTACCCTCGACACTGGCAGCGATTGATGCTGGCAAAACGATCGGTCTTGCTAACAAAGAAACGCTCGTGACAGCAGGTCATATCGTCACCGAGCATGCACGTCAAAAAGGCGTAGCATTGCTTCCGATCGATAGCGAGCATTCCGCGCTATTCCAATCGCTGAACGGCGAGCCGCGTGAACGTATTGCTGAGCTGACATTGACCGCTTCAGGTGGCTCGTTCCGCGATCGTACACGTGAACAATTGCGTGAAGTGACGGTAGCGGATGCGCTGAAACATCCAAACTGGTCGATGGGTGCCAAAATCACGATCGATTCAGCGACGATGGCAAATAAAGGACTGGAAGTGATTGAGGCACACTGGCTGTTCGATATGCCATATGACCGTATATCCGTTGTCCTTCATCCTGAAAGCATCATTCACTCTTATGTGGAATTTGTAGATACAAGCATTATCGCTCAGCTAGGTAATCCGGATATGCGGGTACCGATTCAATATGCACTCACGTATCCAGATCGTCAGCCGTCTCCTTCCAGTAGATTGTCGCTGGCGCAAATTGGGCAGCTGACATTCCGCGAAATGGATGAGCAGCGCTTCCCCTGCCTGCGGATGGCATTTGAAAGTGGACGTCTGGGCGGAACAGCGCCGACGGTATTTAATGCGGCTAATGAAATTGCGGTTGCTCGTTTCTTGAAAGGTGAAATTCCTTTCCTGACGATTGAGGATGTTATTGCAGATGCACTGGAACAGCATGAAGTCATCGCCGCCCCTGATCTGGAAACGATTCATGAAGTGGATCGTTTGACTAGAGCGCGTGCAGCCAGCGTATTTGCCTGATGGATCACGGTCTTCCAGACGGCAGGGGTGACAGTAAAATGACATATGGAAAAAATTTCATTTTACTGCACTGTCGCTGCTTGTAACCGGACTTACAAAAGTGATAATCTAAGAACGTAGACACTATCCGGTCTTACAGACTTCGGTCGCAAGCATATGAAGGAGGATTTGGCAATTTGGAGACAATTCAAGTAATAATCATGACGGTACTCATGTTTTTCGTCATTGTCACGGTGCATGAATGGGGACATTATTTCTTTGCCAAACGTGCCGGGGTACTTGTACGCGAATTTGCAATCGGGTTTGGGCCCAAGCTGTTTTCATATAAAAAGGATGAGACGGTATTCACACTACGACTGCTGCCATTTGGCGGTTATGCGCGTATGGCAGGCGAAGATCCTGAGCTAGCCGATATCCAGCCAGGTCAGACGATCGCTGTTCGCACCGCTGGGGAGCAGGTCAAATCGATCTTTGTGGATCAGCTGGACAACCGCCGCAACGTAATTCGTGGTGAAGTGCAGTCGATTGATCTAGTCGATGATCTGCGCATCGTGATGGATGTGGATGGCGAAGTACAGACATTCTCGGTACATCCGCAAGCGATGATGACGGTCAAAGGTCAGGAAATTCAAATTGCACCGCGTGATCGTCATTTTAACAGTGCATCGGTTGGGCAGCGTGCGCTGTCTATTTTTGCCGGACCTGCGATGAACTTTATTCTGGCATTTGTACTCTGTGTCATTTTTGTACGGATGACAGGGGTGCCGGTGGATAACCCGCAAGGTGTTGTGCTTGGACAGGTAACCGAAGCTTCGGCAGGACAGGTAGCTGGCTTGCAAAAGGGTGATATCGTTGAAGAAATTAACGGTGTACACATCGGCGGTGACTCTGCTAAGATGATCGGCATGATCGAGCAATCTCCGGGCAAAACGATGCAGTGGAAGATTGAACGTAACGGTCAACAGGAAACGATCAGTGTTACGCCAAAAGCCGATCCGAAGAGCAATAATGTCGGTAAAGTAGGCGTGTCGGTATCTCCGCAAACACGTCCAGCTGGCTTTACCGAAACATTCACGCAGGCAGGACATCAATTTGTCGATATGAGCACAGCGATTTTGGGCGGACTGAAAAAGCTATTATTCGGTCAGTTTCATATTAATGATCTGGCTGGACCTGTCGGTACGGTCGACATGACGGCGCAGGTCGCTCGTCAGGGACTCGCAAGTATGATTTTGTGGACAGCGCTGATCAGTACGAATCTGGGTATTTTCAACCTGTTGCCGATTCCGGCGCTGGATGGAAGCCGATTGATTTTCATTTTTGTAGAATGGATTCGCCGTAAACCGATTGAGCCGAGCAAAGAAGGTCTTGTGCATGTGATCGGGTTTGCGATGTTATTTTTGCTCATGATTGCGGTCACGTATAACGATATTTTGCGTCTGATTAAGGGCTAATCTGTAAACAAACATGGCAGCCAGGCACAACGTGCAGTAGTATGAACGTTGGCCTGGCTGTTGTTTGCCTGTATTTCTATTGTTCTTTTACGGAACATCTTCAAAAAAAATAATGAATCATGCTACAATAGATGAACAAACAGGAACCGCTGTGCATACATGCCAGTTGTCCTGATCAACTGCAATGATAGAGGCACCGTTTTGTGCGGTTGCTCCTTTTAATTACGGGTCACTTACGGGAGGATATCCACTTTTATGTCGAACGAAAAGCAGGACAAACAATTTGTAACTGAAATTACACCACAGAATGAAGATTTCTCACGCTGGTACATTGATGTGATCAAAAAAGCGGAACTGATGGATTATTCACCGGTACGCGGTTGTATCGTATTTCGTCCAGACGGCTATGAGATCTGGGAGCATATTCAGCGCGATCTGGATCGTCGTTTCAAAGAAACCGGTCACCGCAATGCATACTTCCCACTGTTTATTCCAGAAAGCTTCTTTGAAAAGGAAAAAGAGCACGTGGAAGGCTTCAATCCAGAACTACCGTGGGTTACCGAAGCTGGTGGCGATCCACTGGAAGAACGTCTGGCGATCCGTCCAACGTCAGAAACGATGTTCGGTCATATGTACTCCAAATGGATTCAATCCTATCGCGATCTGCCAGTATTGATTAACCAGTGGGCAAACGTTGTACGTTGGGAGAAGCGCACACTGCCGTTCCTGCGTACAAGTGAATTCCTGTGGCAGGAAGGCCATACCGCACACGAAACAGCAGAAGACGCGATGGAAGAAACGATGCGTATGCTGGATGTATATACGGAGTTTGTTGAAGAGTTCCTGGCGATTCCGGTTATCAAAGGACAAAAGAGTCCATCCGAGAAATTTGCTGGCGCACAGGCTACATATTCCATTGAAGCGATGATGAAAGATGGACGTGCAGTACAAGCAGGTACTTCCCATTACATGGGTACAAACTTTGCTAAAGCGTTCGAAATTCAATTTTTGAGTCGTGAAAATACACAGGAATATGCACATACAACGTCCTGGGGTGTGAGTACACGTCTGATCGGTGCACTCATCATGGTACATGGTGACGACCGCGGACTGGCACTGCCACCAAAGGTAGCACCAAAACAAGTGATGATCATTCCAATCGGCCCGCCAAAAACACGCGATGTAGTCGTTGGACGTGCAGATGAATTGTTTGCAGAGCTGAAAAAAGCAGGCGTTCGTGTTGGCATCGATGATCGTGCGGATGTACGCCCAGGTTGGAAATTCAACGAATACGAAATGCGCGGCATTCCGGTTCGTCTGGAAGTGGGTCCACGTGATATCGAAAACGGCGTTTGTGTACTCGTTTCCCGTATTACAGGTGAGAAGAAACAGGTGCCACTGGACAACATCGTAGAAGAAGTTCAAACGATGCTGGATCAAGTACAACAGGAAATGTACAACCGTGCACTGTCCTTCCGTGAGGAAAACATGCACGTTGTCGATACACTGGATGAAATGAAAGCGATCATGGAAGAGAAACGTGGCTTCTTTATCGCGGGCTGGGATGGCACCGATGAAACCGAGCGTCTGGTCAAAGAAGAGACAGGCGCAACGATCCGTAATATTCCGTTCAAGCTCGATGTGCAAAAAGAAACATGTCTCGTAACAGGCAAGCCAGCGAAGCACACGGTTGTATTTGCACGAGCATATTAAGGTGAACAAAGCCTGATTGAGCGATTGGAATCTGGCGATACAAGCAAGCAGAACTCAAGCAGGCAAGCTTCCGTCAAACGGAATGGACATGATGTCCGGTACCGAATGGTCAGGAGGCTTGCCGCTTTTTTGAAGGGGGACCTCATGAGCGCAAGCGGAGAAAGAAGACAACGTTTTGAGCTGCTGATGAAACAGGCTGAAGTGCCTGCCAGTCTGATGGAGCCCTATTTTGCGGACGGAGCGATCGAACAGGTCGAGGTCAGCCGCAGTAATAAGGAATGGAAGCTGATCATTGCCAAAGAGACACTGGTACCATCGGTAACCTATCGGACCTTTTGTCGGCATATTCAGGACAAGATGGCACATATCGCGAAAATTCGGTTTCGTTTTCAATATAACCCTTCCGTTGATCCGGTACAGATCATTGAAGAATACTGGTCGCTGTTTCTGGAGTGGGTACAGCGGGAAATTCCATCGGTCAATGGCTGGATGACACGCGCCAAGTTTGCACTGGCAGGCGATGTGCTCACACTTACGATGAGTGATAATATGGCACTGGAACTGGCGAAAAAGAAGCAGATTGATCAAGCGATCATGAAGTTTTACGCTGATTATTTTAATATAGGGCTACGCGTCAAAATCGAAGTGGGCGAAAATTCCGCTGAGGATGTACAGGCATTTCATGAGAAACGTCGTCAGGAAGAGTTACAGGAAATTGAGCGCCTGATGACCAGCATGGAATCTGAGTTGGAAGAAGAAGTGGACGAGGACGGCGAGCCGGTTCGTTTGCAGGTCGGTTATGAGATCAAAGAGCCGGCGGTGTCATTGCAGGAACTACAGGATGAAGAGAAGAAAGTCATCGTTCAAGGGACGATCTTCGGTCTGGATAGCAAAGAACTGCGTAATGGTAGCACATTATTCACTTTCTTCATTACAGACTTTACCGACTCATTGCAAATGAAGATGTTTGCCAAAACGAAAGATGATTTAAAAGTGATGAGCCTGCTTGCTAACGGCAAATGGGTGAAGGCACGCGGACGTGTCGAGTATGACCGCTTTATGCAAATTCCGGAGCTGGCGATGATCCCATCCGATCTGTCGGAAATCAAAGCGCCGCCTGGACGTAAAGACGATGCCGCTGAAAAGCGTGTGGAGTTCCATTTGCATACAACGATGAGCACGATGGATGCTGTCACAACGATTGATAAATATGTAAAAACAGCTGCCGACTGGGGACATGCTGCAATTGCAGTCACCGACCACGGCGGCGTGCAATGCTACCCGGAAGCGGCGAAAGCGGCGAAAAAGCATGGCATTAAATTGATCTATGGACTGGAAGCGAATGTGGTGAACGATTCAACGGAGATCGTTCTCAATCCGCAACCATTGGAATTGAAAACAGCGACTTACATCGTATTTGATATCGAGACGACGGGTTTGTCGATTACACAAAATAAAATTATCGAGATTGCAGCTGTAAAGATGCAGGATGGCAAAGAGATCGATCGCTATGCTACTTTTGTCGATCCGCATGAGCGCATCCCTTACAATATCCAGCAATTGACGAATATTACCGATGAGATGGTACGCGGTGCACCGGAAATTGATCAGGTCATCCGCGAGTTTGTCCAATTTGCTGGAGACGATATACTGGTTGCGCACAACGCGCGCTTTGATATTGGCTTTATTCAAGCTACACTGAAAAATCACAACCTGCCAGAGATGACCAATCCGGTTCTGGATACGCTTGAGCTGGCACGTTTATTATATCCAACGTTGAAAAATCACCGTCTGAACACACTTGCTGCCAAGTATAAAGTAGCACTGGAAAGTCATCACCGTGCGATCGATGATACGATTGCACTGGGCGGTATTCTGTTCGGTTTGTTAAAAGATGCGGAGCAGGAGCGACGCCTGACTCGTTTGGATCGACTTAACGATTTTGTCGGTCAGGATCTGTCCAACGCGCGTCCGTTTCATTGCACATTGTATGCACAAAATGAGCAGGGCAAGAAAAATCTGTTCAAGCTTGTCTCCTTATCCCATACTGAGTATTTCAAACGTGTACCACGTATACCGAAGTCGGTGCTAACACAGTACCGTGAAGGCTTGATCATCATGTCAGGCTGTGAGAAGGGCGAGTTTTTTGAAACGGTGCTGAACAAGACGCTGGAAGAGGCGGAAGAAGTGGCACAGTTTTACGATGTACTGGAAATTCAGCCGCTGACGATGTATATGCATCTGGTCGATAAAGGGCTGGTCGGTACGCCGCGTGAGCTGGAGATCGCCGTGCAAAAGATTATCGATCTGGGCATTAAGCTGGATAAGCCTGTTGTAGCTACAGGTAATGTGCATTATTTAGAACCCCGTGAGAAAATTTTCCGTGATATTACGATTAACGGCATTACCGGATTTAGTCCGCTTAAAGATCAACGCAAGCCGGATGCTCATTTTCGCACGACCAATGAGATGTTGGATGAATTTAAATTCCTTAGTGAGGAAAAAGCGTATGAGGTCGTTGTGACCAATACGCAGGCACTGGCAGAGCGCTTCGAAGTGTATCCACTGTTCCCAGACAAGCTGTTCACGCCGAATTTGGAAGGTGCAGATGAAGAGATTCGTAATACTTGTTATGCTACAGCACGCTCGATCTACGGCGAGGATTTGCCAGAGGTTGTAGTGGCACGTTTGGAAAAAGAATTGGAGCCAATTATTAAATACGGCTTCTCCGCCAACTATCTGATTTCGGAGAAACTTGTTAAAAAGTCCAATGAGGACGGTTATCTGGTCGGCTCACGCGGTTCGGTCGGCTCGTCGATCGTGGCGACCTTCCTCGGTATTTCGGAAGTTAATCCGCTACCTGCGCATTACATTTGCGTCAATTCGGAATGTAGACATAGCGAATGGTTTCTGGATGGTAGCGTACCGAGTGGATTCGACTTGCCGGAGAAAGAATGTCCGAACTGCGGCGGTCGTTTGAAAGGTGAAGGACAGGATATCCCGTTTGAGACGTTCCTCGGTTTTAAAGGCGATAAGGTTCCCGATATTGACCTTAACTTCTCTGGTGATTATCAGCCGATTGCCCATAACTATACGAAGATTCTGTTTGGCGAGAAAAATGTATTCCGTGCCGGCACGATCGGTACGGTTGCCGAAAAAACGGCCTACGGATTTGCTAAAAAATATGAAGAGCTGCATCAGAAGAAATGGCGCGGCGCTGAGCTAAGCCGCCTTGCCTCGGGTTGTACGGGCGTGAAGCGCAGTACCGGTCAGCATCCCGGCGGTATCGTCGTTGTGCCGGATTATATCGATGTGGAAGATGTGACACCGGTACAGTATCCAGCAGATGATACGAGTGCCGAGTGGAAGACGACTCATTTTGACTATCATGCTTTTGAAGCGAATCTGCTCAAACTTGATATTCTCGGTCATGATGATCCGACGATGATGCGGATGTTGCAGGATTTGACTGGCGTCGATCCAACGACGATTCCGATGAACGATCCGAAAGTAATGAGCATGTTCAATTCCACCGATGCGCTGGGTATTGCGCCGCATCAGCTGCGCAGTCCGGTGGCAACATACGGTGTGCCAGAGATGGGGACAAAGTTTGTGCGTCAGATGCTTGTCGAGTCGCAGCCAACGAGTTTTGCCGATTTGCTGCAAATTTCCGGTCTGTCTCACGGTACAGGCGTATGGCTTGGCAATGCACAGGAATTGATTAAAAATGGCACCTGCTCGATCAAAACGGTAATCGGTTGTCGTGATGATATTATGTTATTCCTGATTTACAAAGCAGGTATGGATGCCAGTCTGGCGTTTAAAATTACCGAGAGTGTACGTAAAGGTAAAGGTCTGACGCCGGAATGGATCGACGAGATGAAGCGATGCAAAGTACCACAATGGTATATCGATTCCTGTCTGAAAATCCAGTACATGTTCCCGAAGGCACACGCATCGGCTTACGTTATTTCGGCTGTGCGTACTGCCTATTTCAAGCTGTATCATCCGATTGAATATTATGCGACCTACTTTACCGTTCGTGCCGAGGACTTCGACATCGATCTGTGCTGTCAGGGGTATGAAGCGATCTATCGCAAAATCGAAGAGATTGAGCAGCTGGGCTTCCAAGCATCACCGAAAGAAAAGGCGATGCTGTCGATTTTGGAGATGGCGCTGGAAATGACGGCACGCGGATTTACATTTAAGCCGCTGGATCTGTATCGCTCGCATGCGACTTCGTTTACGGTAGATGGCAATAGCCTTATTCCTCCGTTCTCTGCGGTACAGGGTATCGGTGACAATGCGGCACGTAATATCGCTGCTTCCCGTGAGCATGGCGAGTTTTTATCGATTGAAGATTTCCAGCAGAAATCTAAAGCGAGTAAGACGATTGTAGAGCTGATGACACAGATGGGCTGCTTCCGTGGTTTGCCGGAAAGTAACCAGTTGTCGCTGTTTTGATAGTGGGCGTTATGGGCAAGTAGTCAAGGCGTATTACTTGTCACCACTAAGGGATTATGGTATAATTCCAAGGAGTGAGAAAAGAAATAACGATCCGGTAAAGAGTGGGGAAACCCACTCTTTACTGTTTGGTATGAGGCTGCTAGCCGCCTATTCACATGAAATTGCACTGCAAATGATCGAACCGAGCGCGTTAAGTCTGGTTCGATTTTCTTTAAGCTGGGCATCATCATGATGGCGAGGCGGCTTACAGCCAACACGGATACTACGTTGATGGAGGGTTGGATTGTTTGAGCACACCGAAGATTAAAGCGACCGTCGAGGAAATGGTACAGCCATTTTTGGAGGAGCATGGATTTGAGCTGGTCGATGTGGAATACGTAAAAGAAGGCAAAAACTGGTTTCTGCGCGTATTTGTAGATAAAGAAGGCGGCATTGATATTGATGATTGTGGCCGGGTGAGTGAATATCTGAGTGAAAAGCTGGATAAACACGATCCAATCAAAGATCCTTATTTTCTGGAAGTGTCCTCTCCGGGAGCCGAACGTCCGCTTAAAAAAGAAACGGATGTACAAAAGGCAGTCGGCAAAGATGTATTTGTGACGACGTATGAGCCGGTAGATGGAACGAAGGAATTTGAAGGACGGTTGCTTTCATTCGATGAAGGCGAGCTGTTGATTGAAGCGGGCAAGAAACGTCATGCGGTTCCATATGACAAAGTGGCTAGCGCCAGACTGGCAATCATTTTTTAAACGGTGGTTTTTTGAAAGGGGGATCTTGAGAGCTATGAGTATGGATTTTATCGAGGCAATGAACGAGCTGGAACGTGAGAAGGGGATTAGCAAGGACGTGCTATTTGAGGCGATCGAAGCGGCCCTGATTTCCAGCTATAAGCGCAATTTTAACACGGCACAAAATGTACGTGTAGACATGAACCGTAATACCGGTGCAATCAAAGTATTTGCCCGCAAGATGGTTGTTGAGGAAGTACTGGATGAGCGTACCGAAATTTCGCTTACTGATGCACGTGACAATATCAATGCGAATTTCCAACTGGAAGATGTAGCTGAGATTGAAGTGACGCCGCGCGACTTTGGTCGTATCGCTGCACAAACAGCGAAGCAGGTCGTTACGCAACGTATTCGTGAAGCGGAACGTGGTCTGATCTACAATGCGTTTATCGATAAAGAAGAAGACATCGTGACCGGTATCGTACAGCGCCAGGATACACGTAACATTTTTGTGGATCTGGGTAAAGTAGAAGCGGTATTACCGCTGACTGAGCTGATGCCAAACGAGAAGTTCACGATGAACGAGCGCATCAAAGCGTACATTACTAAAGTTGAAAACACAACTAAAGGTCCGCAAATCATACTTTCACGTACACATCCGGGTCTGCTCAAACGTCTGTTCGAGCTGGAAGTGCCGGAAATTTTTGACGGTGTCGTTGAAATTCGCTCGGTAGCGCGCGAAGCGGGCTTCCGTTCCAAAATTGCCGTCTATTCCCGCAATCCGGAAGTCGATCCGGTTGGCTCGTGCGTAGGTCCACGTGGTCTGCGTGTGCAGACGATCGTCGGCGAACTGCGTGGCGAGAAAATTGATATCGTGCGTTATTCCGAGAGTGTAGAGGAATACGTGGCTAATGCACTAAGCCCATCCAAAGTGCTGGAAGTGCAAGTGTTTGAAGAGGAAAAAATGGCACGTGTAATCGTGCCGGATTACCAGCTGTCGCTTGCGATTGGTATCAAAGGTCAAAACGCCCGTCTGGCAGCCAAGCTGACTGGATGGAAAATCGATATTAAGAGTGAGACACAGGCAGAGGAAGAATTTGGACGTCCGAGAGAGATGGGCGAAGAAATGCATCAGGATTCCGTATCGGTCGACTAAACCTTCCCGTGTTCTGCCTGATTGGATGCTTCGGTGTATTTTCCGGGCTTCGGCTAACGTCTGCTCTGCCTGTAAATGAATGTGTAGAGTCGGATCGGCTGAATCGCTTTACCGAACATCCATATGTTTGAAAGGGGTTGGTTATCAATGAAGACGAAAAAGATACCGCTGCGCAAGTGTGTTGCTTGCCAGCAAATGATGCCGAAGAAAAGCCTGGTTCGAATCGTGCGTACGCCGGATGAGAACGTTGAGATTGATTTGACCGGTAAAAAGTCGGGCCGGGGAGCTTATGTATGTGCCACACAAGCTTGCTTCCAATTGGCACAAAAAAGTCGCGCGTTTGATCGTGCGCTCAAAGTGTCGGTAAGTCCGGACATTTATGAACGGCTTGCTAGTGAATTAGGCAGTGTGGAACACCAATTAAGTTCAGTGCAGGAGAGAGACGCTAATGAATAACGAACTATCCCTACTCGGACTTGCCATGCGTGCCGGAAAAGTATTGTCCGGGGACGAGCTGGTGCTTAAAGCTATCCGTTCCCGTGAAGCTGCGCTCGTCATTCTGGCTGGAGATGCTTCCGCCAATACGCAGAAAAAATTCCGCGATAAATGCAGTAGTTATCAAATTCCTTTGCTGATCGGTTACGATCGTGATGCACTGGGTTCCAGCATAGGAAAAGAAGGTCGCGTTATTATGGCGCTGACCGATAAAGGGTTCGCAGGGCTTCTCCGGAAACGAATAGGGGATTCGTCGGAGGTGGAATATATTGAGTACACAGGAGCAGAAGGATAAACGGAGAGTTTATGAATATGCGAAATCTCTCAATATGAGCAGTAAGGAAATCATTACGATCTTAAAAAAACTCGATGTACCGGTCAACAATCACATGAGCGTCATAGAAGATGGCGCTGTTGCAAAAGTGGAACAATTTTTCAACAATATTAAATCGAACGCTGCCGGTCATCAAGACGGAGCGAGCAAAACTGCGGAATCGACGCAGGAAAAAAATAGACAGGAAAAGCAGGTAGGTATGGATATAAAAACTCAGAACAACTCAAACAACGGGAATAACAGATCCCAAAGCGGTTCTAGCAATCGCTCTAACTCGTCGGCAGGTCAAAATGGTAACCGTAGTGGCAGTGGACAGGGTTCCACTTCGCAAGGTAACCGCAACAATTCACAGGGCGGTAATCGTCAGCCTAGCGCTGCATCCCGTCCACAAACAGGTTCGTCCGCAAATCGTCAACCATCCGGCTCTGTAAGAACATCGCAGGGTGGAGATTCTTCAGGTGCGAATCGCAGTAGCGGTAGTAACAACAGCAGTCGTGGCGGTAATACTAGCGGCGGCGGTAACAATAACAACCGTGGCGGTAGTACAGGTGGCGGCAACCGTGGTAACAGCAACAATCGCGGTGGCGGCGGTGGTAACCGCTTTGACAATAACCGTGGTGGTGGCGGTAATCGCAATAGCCGTGGTAAAGGTCGCGGTGGCAAAAACTTCAACAACAACCAGCCTCCACGTGAGAAAATCGACAATACACCGAAAAAGATCATCGTTCGCGGTGAGATGACGGTTGGCGAAACAGCCAAATTGCTGCATAAAGATGCTTCTGAAGTGATCAAGAAGCTGATTAGCAGCGGTGTAATGGCGACAATCAACCAGGAGCTTGATCTGGAAACAATTCAACTGATCGCTGATGATTATGGCGTTGAAGTAGAAATCAAAATTCCAGTTGAAGATGATCGTTTTGAAACGGTTGAAGAAACCGATGAAGAAGCTGATCTGAAAGCACGTCCACCGGTTGTAACGATCATGGGTCACGTCGATCATGGTAAAACAACATTGCTCGATGCGATTCGTTCCGCTAACGTAACGGGCGGCGAAGCCGGCGGTATCACACAGCATATCGGTGCATACCAAGTCGAAATCAACAAAAAGAAAATCACATTCCTCGATACACCAGGTCACGAAGCGTTTACAGCGATGCGTGCTCGTGGTGCACAGGTAACGGATATTACCATTATCGTTGTTGCAGCGGACGATGGCGTGATGCCACAAACGGTAGAGGCAATCAACCATGCGAAAGCAGCAGGCTTGCCAATTATCGTAGCGGTGAACAAAATCGATAAACCGGGTGCCAATCCGGATAAAGTAAAACAAGAACTGACCGAGTATGAACTCGTACCGGAAGAGTGGGGCGGCGACACGATCTTTGTTAACGTATCGGCGAAACAACAGATCGGTCTGGAAGATCTGCTTGAGATGATTTTGCTCGTAGCGGAAGTGAACGACTACAAAGCGAACCCGGACAAACGTGCTCGTGGTGCGGTGATCGAGGCTGAGCTGGATAAAGGTCGCGGTCCAGTAGCTCGTATTCTGGTACAACACGGTACACTCAAAGTCGGCGATGCTTTTGTTGCCGGTAACTGTTTCGGACGTATCCGTGCTATGGTAAATGATAAAGGACGCCGTCTCAAAGAAGCTGGACCTTCCACTCCTGTTGAAATTACAGGTCTGACTGAAGTGCCACAAGCAGGCGATCCGTTTATGGTATTTGAAGACGAGCGTAAAGCACGTTCGATCGCTGACAAGCGTGCCATCACACAGCGTCAGTCCGATCTGGGTGCGAACACTCGCGTCACGCTGGATGATCTGTTCCAGCACATCAAAGACGGCGAAATTAAAGACCTGAACGTCATCATCAAAGGCGATGTACAGGGTTCGGTCGAAGCGCTCAAAGGCTCGCTCGAAAAAATCGAGGTAGAAGGCGTTCGCGTCAAAATTATCCACCGCGGCGTAGGTGCGATCAACGAATCCGATATCATCCTTGCAGCAGCATCCAACGCGATCATTATCGGTTTCAACGTTCGTCCTGATGTACAGGCGAAACAAACCGCTGAGCAAGAGCAAGTGGATATTCGTTTGCACCGCGTTATTTATAACGCGATCGAAGAAATCGAGCAGGCGATGAAAGGGATGCTGGACCCAGAATACAAAGAAGTTGTTATTGGACATGCGGAAGTTCGTAACGTGTTCAAAATCAGCCGCGTAGGTACGATTGCAGGCTGTATGGTAACTTCGGGTAAAATCACGCGTTCTGCCGAAGCTCGTTTGATCCGTGATGGCATCGTTATTTTCGAAGGCAAGATCGATTCCCTCAAACGCTTTAAAGATGATGCTAAAGAAGTGGCACAAGGCTACGAGTGCGGTATCACGCTGGACGGCTACAATGACATGAAAGATAACGATGTCATCGAAGCCTTCATTATGGAAGCGGTAGAGCGCAAATAACGAGGTGAAAAACAATGGCTAAAATTAGAACAGGACGAGTAGGCGAACAGATTAAAAAAGAACTGAGCCTGCTGATCCAAAATGAACTCAAAGATCCACGCATCGGTTTCGTTACGGTAACCGGCGTGGATGTAACGAATGACCTATCACAAGCTGAGGTATACCTCAGCGTGCTAGGTGATGAAGAACAAAAAACAGGTTCACTCAAAGGGATTGAAAAAGCATCTGGATTCCTGCGCTCCGAAATCGGCAAGCGCATCCGGTTGCGTCATACGCCTGAACTGCTGTTCAAAATTGATGAGTCGATTGCTTACGGCAACCGAATCGATCAACTGATCAATCAGATTCATCGCGAAGATTCCGATAAAGACGAGTAAGCCTCAAAGGAGACGGCAATGCAGACCTATGAACAGGCCCTTCTGGATGCAAAAGCATTTGTAGAAGCGCATGACAATTTTCTAGTGGTTTCGCATGTTCAGCCGGACGGAGACGCAGTCAGTTCCACGGTAGCCGTGGGCTGGCTGCTGTCTTGTCTCGGAAAGCAATTTACGCTCATAAATGAAGGTCCTATTCCAAAGCGTATGAGTTATCTTACGCTGTCTGACGAGATTATGAATCTACTGGAAGATGGCGGACAGCGTCAATATGAGCATGTGATTTGCGTGGATTGTGCGGATTTCAAGCGTGTTGGTCTGGTCAAAAACTGGATGTCGGAAACGGCAGCGATCCTGAATATTGACCATCATCCAACGAATGATCGCTATGGAGCGGTTAATGTCGTGAAAGACGATGCAGCAGCCACTGCGGAAGTGCTATATGATTGGATCAACCTGTTCGATGTAGAGTGGACAGGTGAAGCAGCAGAAGCGATCTATACCGGTCTGTTGACGGATACAGGTGGATTTCGCTATTCCAGTACGACGCCAAAAGTGATGGAGATCTCTTCGCGTCTGTTGGAACTCGGGGTAAACGGGCCTGATCTAGCAGAAACGCTGCTTGAGGAAGTGACATTACCACAGGTGAAAGTGCTGGCGCTGGCATTGTCCACGCTGGAGCTGGAAGCCGAAGGCAAGATTGCGCACGTCTACGTCACACCAGAGCATATGATCCAGACACAGGCGGAAAATGAAGACCTTGAAGGTATTGTCAATTATCCGCGTAATATTCAAGGTGTAGAAGTCGGTATCTTTTTCAAAGTGATTGACGACAATGCGGTTAAGGCAAGTCTTCGTTCCGCGGGACGGATTGATGTTGCCGCAGTCGCACAACATTTTGGCGGCGGTGGACATATTAAGGCAGCAGGCTGTCGTCTGGAAGGCAGTCTGGAACAGGTCAAACAACAAGTCGTGTCATATATAAAGGAGCTTTTATGAACGAATTTGACGGCGTGCTGGCGGTACATAAACCAGCAGGCTTCACCTCTCATGATGTGGTAGCTAAAGTTCGGCGTATCGTGCGAATGAAGCGTATTGGACATACCGGTACGCTTGACCCGGCGGTAACCGGCGTACTACCACTCTGTCTGGGCCGTTCCACGCGGATCGTGGAATATTTGCAAGAAATGCCAAAGGAATACGTAGCGGTGCTGCGTTTCGGTCTCGCTACCGATACGGAGGATTTAACCGGCGAGGTGATCGAGCAGATTGATCGCGCCGATATCGATCGTCAGCAAGTAGAACATGTACTGAGCACGATGACCGGAACGATCTCGCAGGTGCCACCGATGTATTCTGCGGTCAAAGTAGACGGCAAGCGCCTGTATGAACTGGCACGCGAAGGGAAAATCGTAGAACGTAAATCCCGCGAAGTTACCATTCACGAACTGGAAATGATCGGCTGGAAACCGGACGATCACCCGGAAATTACCTTCCGTGTGTTATGTTCTAAAGGAACTTATATCCGCACATTATGTGTCGATATCGGCCGTGCACTGGGCGTTCCATCCACGATGGTACAACTCGTACGCACCGAATCCGCAGGCATCCGTTTGCAACAATGCTTAACTTTTGAACAGATCGAGCAACTGGTCGAACAGAACGAACTCGAACAGCACTTGATTCCGGCAGACGAGGCGATGTCGAATATGCCTTCTTTCACAGTAGATGCAGCCGTATACAAACATACACTGCAAGGCAAACATATCGATAGTCAGTATATTCATCCATATACCGTGTCTAGCGACGCTGTCCCAGCTGAGACACGTTCTGTATCTGCTAACACTACAGATAAACAGGAACCTGCTGGAACGCCTACAGCGGAAGCAGATAGGCTTCTCAAACTGTACGCACCTGAAGGCGAATTTATCGGAATTTTCCGTCAGGACGAAGATAGCGACCGGATCGTGCCTGTAAAAGTGTTCCTGCCGTGATTGTGTTTTCATCTACCTAACAAATCATGCTTTAAATATCAAACCATTACATGCAGCGACAGCAACAGGCTACACATTTTTAGCCGTACAGCCTGCCATGCATGAATCCATTTGTAGAAATGCGGGTGATATCACAGTGAACATAGTAAGATTGGCTTATCCCTGGCCTGAAAACGGCATACCCCGCGAAGCAGATCCGCAGGTTATGGTTATCGGACAATTTGACGGTGTCCATCTCGGTCATAGTAGTGTGATCGATTATGGTATTCGCCTGGCGCGACGCCTGGGCATTACCGTGTCGGTGATGACCTTTGATCCGAATCCAAAGGAAGTGCTGGGCAAGGGAGATTATGAAGGCTATTTGACGCCGCTTTCGATCAAGGAAGAGATTTTGCGCGGAATGGGCGTTGATACGCTGTATGTAGCGGAGTTTAATCATGCATTTGCAGCGGTAACACCAGAGCAATTTTATGAGCAAATGCTAGTGCCACTGCATGTACATACAGCAGTGGTTGGATTCGACTTCCATTTTGGACATCGTGGCGCAGGTACGCCAGAGCTGCTTCGTGAGCTTGGGCAAGATTCACTGCTCGTAGAAACTGTACCTGCATTCCTGCTGGAAGATCATAAAGTAAGCAGTTCGGCGATTCGCGCCGCTTTACGCGAAGGTGATGCCGCCCATGCAGCTAAACTCTTGGGCAGACCGTATCAGATTCGCGGTGTGGTGATTGATGGCGATAAACGCGGACGCACGATCGGCTTCCCAACGGCTAATTTGCAACTGAGCGAACGTTATGTTGTGCCGCGTCCTGGTGTGTATGCAGTTCGTGTACAGGTAGAAGGTATCTGGCGCGCTGGTGTGATGAATATTGGCTTTAAGCCAACATTCCAAACCGGTGAGACACGTCCGAGCTTTGAAGCGCATATTTTGGATTTCCAGGGTGATTTGTATGGGCAGCAATTGGCGGTTGAACTGATCGGTTATATTCGACCGGAGCAAAAATTCGGTTCGATCGATGAGCTGGTGGCACAGATTACACATGATGCGGAATCGGCTAGACAGATTCTTTTATAAGGGCATTGCTATTTGATATTTGTGTATGCTATACTGAACAACGTTGCTGTTTCATCGATTCAGTAACAGTACCTTAGCTTGGTTACACGAGTTTCACCGCCGGTAACGAGGCTAACGGTGAATTTTAATGAAACTATTAAGGAGGTGAATAGGATGGCACTTACTCAAGAGCGCAAGCACCAATTGATCGAGGAGTACAGAACTCACGAGTCCGATACTGGATCTCCAGAGGTACAAATCGCTATCCTGACTGAAAACATCGTAAACCTGCAGGATCATTTCCGCAGCCACAAAAAGGATCATCATTCCCGTCGTGGTCTGTTGAAAATGGTAGGTCAACGCCGTAAGCTTCTTGCTTACCTGAAGAAGAACGATGTTAAACGTTACAGTACGTTGATCGAAAGACTCGGTCTGCGTCGCTAAACTAAAATGCAATTCCAAAGCAGCCTGGTTGTTCAGCCGTATGGTCTTTTCGGAGCCAACGGCGGCGGCCGGGTTGCTTTTTGTAAGTACACATATTTTTCGCTTTTAATTTTCGGCAGGGAATTGGAAGCTGATTATAGAATAGTAGGATGACCTAAAAAGGAGGAATTTCATGGAACAGCGAGTTGAAATGCAGCTCGGAGGCAGAACCCTCATACTGGAAACTGGCCGTCTGGCTAAACAGGCGAATGCAGCAGTAATGGTACGTTACGGCGATACTGCGGTGCTTTGTACCGTAACCGCCTCTTCCGAGCCGAAAGATCTGGACTTTTTCCCATTAACCGTAAACTATGAAGAAAAGCTGTATGCCGTAGGTAAAATTCCTGGTGGATTTATTAAGCGTGAAGGTAGACCAAGCGAAAAGGCCATTTTGGCAAGCCGTCTGACTGACCGTCCAATCCGTCCACTGTTTCCGGAAGGCTTCCGGAATGATGTGCAGGTAGCCAACTATGTGATGAGTGTAGAGCAAGACTGTGAGCCGCAAATTGCTGCGATGATCGGTACTTCGGCTGCACTGAGCATTTCCGATGTGCCGTTTGACGGTCCAATCGGTGGCGTAGCTGTCGGCCGTGTGGATGGCGAGTTTGTGATTAACCCGACCATCGCACAGCAAGAAGTGAGTGAAATGTACCTCGTCGTTGCAGGTACACGCGATGCGATCATGATGGTCGAAGCGGAAGCGAATGAGCTGCCGGAAGAAATCATGCTGGAAGCGATTATGTTCGGTCATTCCGAAATTCAAAATATTATTACTACCATCGAACAGTTGACTGCGGTAGCAGGTAAACCGAAGATGGCAGTGAAGCTGCATACCGTCGATGCAGATGTGAACACAGCAGTGCGTGCATTTGCTGAAGCGCGTCTGGTCGATGCATTGAAAATTGCGGAGAAGCAAGCTCGTCAGGAAGCGATTGATGTCGTGAACAACGACGCAGTGGCTCATTTCCAAGAGCAATATGCAGAAACACCTGACTTGATGGATGATGTAAAAGAAGTGCTGCACGATATCGTAAAAGAAGAAGTGCGCCGTCTGATCACCCATGATAAAGTACGTCCAGATGGACGTAAACTGGAAGAGATTCGTCCAATTGATTGTGATGCGAATCTGCTGCCACGCACACACGGCTCCGGTCTGTTTACACGTGGTCAAACCCAAGTACTTAGCATTTGTACGCTTGGCGCACTTGGCGATGTACAGATTCTGGATGGTATTGCACCAGAAGAATCCAAGCGTTTTATGCACCATTATAACTTCCCGCCGTTCAGTGTCGGTGAAGCGCGTCCACTGCGTCCTCCAGGTCGTCGTGAGATCGGTCACGGTGCGCTCGGTGAGCGTGCAATGTCCAAAGTCATTCCTTCGGAAAAAGAATTCCCATACACGATTCGCGTCGTATCGGAAGTTATTGAATCGAATGGTTCGACTTCGCAGGCAAGTATTTGTGCAAGTATACTGGCTATGATGGACGCTGGCGTTCCGATCAAAGCACCTGTAGCAGGGATTGCGATGGGTCTGATCAAAGACGGCGACCACGTATCCATTTTGAGCGATATTCAAGGGATGGAAGATCATCTCGGCGATATGGACTTTAAAGTAGCCGGTACAGCGGAAGGCGTAACAGCGATCCAAATGGACATCAAAATTAACGGTATCGATCGTCAAATCCTGTCCGAGGCATTGTCTCAGGCACGCGAAGGACGTTTGCATATCCTCGGTAAAATGAACGAACTGCTGGATAAGCCAAGAACAAGCCTGTCCAAGTACGCTCCAAAAATCGTGATCATCAACATCAATCCGGACAAAATCCGCGACGTTATCGGTCCTGGCGGCAAAATCATCAACAAAATCATTGATGAAACTGGCGTGAAGATCGACATCGAACAGGATGGCCGCGTATTTATCGGCTCCTCTGATGAAGAGATGATCCAAAAAGCACAAAAAATGATCGAAGACCTCGTCCGTGAAGTGCTTGTGGGCGAAACGTACCTCGGTAAAGTGAAACGCATCGAGAAATTCGGCGCATTCGTTGAACTGATCCCGGGTAAAGACGGTCTCGTACACATCTCCCAGCTTTCCAATGAGCGCGTAGCAAAAGTGGAAGATGTAGTAGCGATCGGTGATATGATCACCGTGAAAGTAACCGAAATCGACGGTCAAGGCCGCGTTAACCTGTCCCGCAAAGTATTGCTGACAGCAGACAACGCAGAACAAGCAAAGTCCTGATCGTTCGCGTCCGATGACGCCATCGTTTCAGGGCATTGCGCCCTTAATTTCATAGCCCTATGAGCAAAAGAGTCAGAGCTTCTTCTGTCTCTTTTTTCATTTTTAGCTGCCTGGGAGTTAGCATATGGAGTGCATAGATCACCATGAGTGCACTGACCACTCATCTGTGCAAGCAGACAGACCTGCCTTGCAGTGCTTCTACTCCAGTGCTAGATTTTGTAATTGCACCCATTAAATCCAATAATCACCACTGAAAATACTAAAAAACACCAATATCATGATCTAAATCATTTGTATTATAAAAACAAGTTTTTGCAGTCCAGCACACTTTCTTTCTATATAAAATAGACGACCAATCAACATCAAATAGATCATTCACGAATGGCAACACATCAGCGCCGCCCTGACCGAACCGTGTCAAACCGCTATCGCGCTTGAGCAAGGTTGCATATTCTGTTAGGATAGGAATGCATTTATCAATTAGGAGGCCCGTCAATGGAACGGATACAATTGAATAACGGTTTGCGAATCGTTATGGAAAAAATGCCGACCTTCCGTTCTGTCACATTTGGAATCTGGATTAAAACTGGTTCCCGTAATGAGAATCTGGTGACAAATGGAATTTCGCATTTTATAGAGCATATGTTATTTAAAGGCACCAAGCGTTTTGACGCAAAAAAGATCGCCGAAATTTTCGACGGAATCGGCGGCAATGTGAACGCATTTACAAGTAAAGAATATACATGCTTTTATGCCAAAGTGCTTGATGAGCATCTGGAAATTGCGCTGGATATTTTGTCGGATATGTTTTTCAATTCACTGCTGGATCCGGAAGAGCTGGGACGTGAGAAAAATGTCATTTTGGAAGAGATTGCAATGTACGAAGATGATCCGGATGATCTGGTACATGATCTCGTTACCGTAGCTTCCTATGGCAATCATCCGCTTGCTTATCCGATTCTCGGTACAGCAGAACGTCTGGAACCGATGGGACCGGATCAGCTGCGCCTGTTTATGAAAGATCGCTATACGATTGAAAATACCGTAATCAGCGTAGCCGGCAATATCGACGACCGTATCGTGCCGCTGCTGGAAAAATATTTTGGCGGTTTTGATGTGCATGGGCCGGAGCAACAGCTAATTGCGCCTGAATTTAAAGGTGAGCTTGTATTCCACAAAAAGAAAACCGAACAAAATCATATCTGTTTGAACTTCCCTGCTGGTAAAATAGATGATCCAAAGTATTATGCGATGGTGCTGCTTAACAATGCCCTGGGCGGCGGCATGAGTTCGCGTCTGTTTCAGGAAATTCGTGAAAAGCGCGGTCTGGCGTATTCGGTCTATTCCTACTATACAGCTCATGCGGATAGCGGTCTGTTCACGATCTATGCGGGCACAACGCCGAAGCAGACGAAAGATGTATTTGAGCTGACGCATCAGTTGCTGCATGATCTCAAGCAAAACGGATTGACCGAGCAGGAGCTGGAGCAAGGCAAACAGCAACTGAGAGGTAGTCTGTTGCTGAGTCTGGAAAGCACAAGCAGCTTGATGAATCGTCTGGGCAAAAATGAAATTATGCTTCGTCAGCACGATACGGTGGACGAGACGATCGACTATATTGAGCAGGTGAGTATGGAGGATATCCGCGCAGTCATTGATGATATGTTTGCGGCGCCTTATGCGCTTGCCATGGTCGGCTCGTCGGATAAAAGCATTGCAAATGTAAGGAGAGATGAACTTGTCCACTAATGCCATTTCGGTAGAAATCAAAACATTACCCAACCACGAAGGTTTGGAGTTGCCACGTAAAATGTCAGCGCAAGCATCTGGATATGATCTGTATGCTGCGGTTGAAGAGCCAATGGTACTTCAACCAGGTGAGCGTGCGCTTGTGCCAACCGGTCTTGCACTGGCGATGCCAGCTGGACTCGAAGCACAGATTCGCCCGCGCAGTGGGCTAGCATTCAAGCACGGCATTACATGCCTGAATACACCAGGTACGATCGATGCCGATTATCGCGGCGAGATCAAAGTGCTGCTCATTAACCTCGGACAGGAAGCTTTTGCGATTGCTCGCGGTGAGCGGATTGCGCAAATGGTATTCCAGCTCGTACCGGATACCGATCTTGTACAGGTGCAGGAGCTGTCTGAGACCGTTCGCGGTGCGGGTGGGTTTGGTCATACTGGTACGAAATAAGTAACGTTACCGTCAAACGGTCGCTACGTTTTTGATCTGGATTGGATAGGAGATCGACTGAAACGAAATGGCTGTTATAGGCTGAATGATATAGGGCAGATCATATTGCTAGATATCACCGCATTAAAACTTTTCTGCAAAACAGTTGAAAGAAATAACAGGGAATGATATCATTTCTACAATTATTGCAGGATACTGAAATTCATTTCCGGTCGCTGTGACCGGTCAGGGTCTGCGGTGGTCTGAACGAGACCGCCGCTTGTGCGTTCATGCGCACCCTGCAAAATCGAAGGGGAGAAGATGCTAGATGTCTAATCAATTCTTTAATGTGGCTGTTGTGGGAGCGACAGGAGCAGTAGGTCAACAGATTGTAAGATTGCTGGAGGAGCGCGATTTCCCGGTAAAAACACTGAAGCTTCTGTCATCGGCGCGTTCGGCTGGCAAGAAGGTTCTGTTTAAAGGATCGGAAGTTACCGTGGAAGAAGCAACACCGGATAGCTTTGCCGGTGTAGACATTGCCCTGTTCAGTGCAGGTGGTGATATCAGTAAGGCGCTAGCTCCGCATGCGGTTCGTCATGGCGCTGTATGTATCGACAATACGAATGCATATCGTATGGACCCGGATACACCGCTGATCGTACCGGAAGTGAATGCACATCGCATCGCTGATCACAAAGGCATTATCGCCAATCCAAACTGCTCTACGATCCAGATGGTTGCTGCACTGAAACCACTTCAAGATCGTTATGGCATCGATCGTATTATCGCATCTACATACCAGGCGGTATCCGGTGCCGGTAATCAGGCGATTGAAGAATTGAAGCGTCAAAGCCAGGCTGTACTTGCAGGTGAAGATGTACAACCGGACATTTTGCCAGTTGGCGCACTGCCAGTGAAGCATCAAATCGCCTTTAATGCGATTCCTCAAATCGATAAATTTCAGGATAACGGCTATACACTGGAAGAGATGAAAATGGTGCGGGAAACAAAGAAAATCATGGAAGATGACTCCATTAAAGTCACGACAACATGTGTGCGTATCCCGGTTGTATATGGACACTCGGAGTCGGTATATGTAGAACTCAAACAGGACGCTGATCTGGACGAAGTAAAACAGCTTCTGCAAAACGCGCCAGGCATTACACTGGTGGATGATCCATCCAACCAGGCGTATCCGCTGGCAACCGAAGCAGCCGGTCAAAACGACGTATTTGTCGGTCGTTTGCGCCGTGATCTGGACAATCCGCGTGCATTTAACATGTGGATCGTATCGGATAATCTGCTTAAAGGCGCAGCATGGAACGCTGTTCAAATCGCCGAGATCATCGCCGCAAAAACAGCAGTCAACAGCTAACGGAGGCGTGTGGTCAATGACGACCTTATTGCAAAAAACAACAAATATCCTTGTACAAAAATTTGGTGGCACATCGCTCTCGACACCAGAAGCGCGTGAGCATGTGCTGCGGCATATCAAACGCGAGCTTGCCCGGCAGGTCAAGCTCGTTGTTGTGGTGTCCGCAATGGGTCGCAAGGGCGATCCTTATGCGACCGATACATTGCTGGACAGCACTGCCCAGAACGGCAGTGTTCCATCCCCGCGTGAGCGCGATCTGCTCATGGGCTGCGGAGAAATCATTTCTGCGGTAAATCTGAGCGGCATGCTCGTTCGTGAAGGCATACCGGCTGTTGCTCTAACCGGTGCACAGGCTGGCTTTATTACCGATGATAATTTTGGCAACGCACGCATTTTGACGATTCGTCCAGAGCGTGTATTGCGTGAACTGGAAGAAGGTAAGGTTGTTATCGTAACCGGCTTCCAGGGACAGACTGAAAATGGCGATCTGACTACACTTGGACGCGGAGGTAGCGACACGTCGGCAACGGCGCTTGGTGCTGCACTGCATGCGAACATGGTAGATATTTATACAGATGTTGAAGGCATTCTAACCGCTGATCCGCGTATCGTCGAGGATGCTAAACCGCTTGCTTTTGTGAGCTATAATGAGATTTGTAATATGGCTCATCAAGGTGCCAAGGTAATTCATCCGCGCGCTGTTGAGATCGCGATGCAGGCACAGGTGCCCGTCCGTGTTCGGTCTACTTTTGCTGAAAGTGAAGGTACGCTTGTGACGCGTCCAGATCAATTCGTCGATTCACCAGGTGGTGTCGTCGACCGTTTTGTGACAGGCATTACCTATATGACCAATGTGACTCAGATTACCGTGACCGAGCAGGAAGGAATCGATAATCTGTCGCTCAAAGTATTCGAAGCAATGGCGGATAATCGCATCAGTGTCGATTTTATCAACGTAACCCCGCATGGCGCGGTATATACCGTATTGGATAGCGAAGCGCAGCGTGCAACAACGCTGCTTCAATCAATGGGACTACAGCCAACCAGCCTCAGCGGTTGTGCCAAAGTTTCTGTTGTAGGTGGCGGTATTAACGGTGTGCCTGGTATTATGGCACATATCGTTGCTGCCTTGACCGGACAGGGAATCACCATCCTTCAGTCTGCTGACTCCAATACGACCATCTGGGTGCTCGTCAAGAAAGAAGATATGGTTTCAGCGGTTCGCGCGCTGCATAACCAGTTTGAGCTGCACCTATAATCTGACCAAGTTCTGCGGGAAGCATCCCGTATTGAAGGAGGAAAAACATTGGTAGACTTCGGAAGACTGATCACGGCGATGGTCACACCTTTTAACGATCAGGATGAGATCGATTGGGATGTAACAGCCCGTTTAATTGATTATTTGATTGAGGAACAAAAATCGGAATCACTCGTTATTTGTGGTACGACTGGTGAATCTCCAACACTGACAGATGAAGAGAAGCTCGAAATGTTCCGTTTCGCTGTCAAACATGCAGCCGGCCGATGTAAAATCATCGCCGGTACAGGCAGTAACAATACGAAGCACTCGATCCACCTTACCCGCGAGGCATCCAAGCTGGGGGTGGACGGGCTGCTGCTCGTTGTACCGTATTACAACAAACCGAACCAGGCAGGTCTATATCAGCATTTCAAAGCGATTGCGGCTGCGACCGAACTGCCGGTCATTTTGTACAATGTACCAGGACGTACCGTTACCTGTTTATCTGCGGAAACGACATTGCAGCTGGCACAGATTAGCAACATCGTCGCGACCAAAGAATGTGCTTCGATCGATCAAGTGACGGAAATTGCCGCTGGTGCGCCAGAAGGTTTCCGCATTTATTCAGGTGAAGATGCAACAGGTTTTGCGGCGATTACGGTCGGTGCATACGGTATTATTAGCGTAGCCAGTCATGTGGTCGGTCAAAAAATGCATGATATGATCCATTCCTATGTGAGTGGGGATGTAACCGAGGCAGCCAAAATCAATCAGCAATTATTGCCGCTGTTTAAAGGTCTGTTTGCTTGTCCTGATCCATTGCCGAACCCATCGGCTGTAAAATATGCGCTCTGCACACGCGGATATGGAAATGGCGATGTACGTTTGCCGCTTATTGGTCCATCCGAGGCACAGCGCGAATTTATTCAGGCATTGCTGTAAAAGAGGCTATAGAGCTACAGCTGCTCTCCAGCGGATGTATGCACTGTACTGTAGCAATGCTTCAAAGCAATACAATTGTGTAAAATGTACGTAAACGAATGCACTCCTTTATACACATTCAAATGCCGTCAGGCAGGGTAATGGGCATGAAGGGGTGCATTTTTATATGTATAGGAATGTATCGTTCTACTCTATTAATGAGGTGATACTGGATTTAAAGCGATAGTTTTGCTTGATATGAAAGGGTTTTACTGCCTGAGCAGACGAGGTTTCAAACATGACTTGTGTTTTTGTTTTTTAATCATGTATAATATTCTTAAGTGACTGGGTGCGGTATAAAAAAGTAATACGAATTTGCTGATAGAATTCTTTGTCAGGCAGAGTGTTCGTGACATCGGCAAATTATGCAAGAATGTGAAACATTCGGATGCTGGTTTCTTGCATACTTTAACTGGCGATCGCCGGTTTGTATTGTTATAGCCAACGTGTGCGATTTGTTTTATAAATGTTCCAATATGTAGCAGAAAAGCAAATGATTTTGTTTATAAATATTAAAACGACGTCCAACAATTATAGGAGGTATAGATTCCATTGTCCAAGAAAAACACAAATAACGAAAAGCTGACGATCTTTGCGCTGGGCGGCGTCGGTGAAATTGGTAAAAACATGTACGTCATTCAGTATGCGAATGACATTGTCGTAGTCGATTCAGGTTTGAAATTCCCAGAAGAAGATATGCTGGGTATTGATATGGTTATTCCGGATATTTCCTACCTTAAGGAAAATCAGGATAAAGTTCGCGGTATTTTGCTCACACACGGCCACGAAGATCACATCGGCGGCCTGCCTTATGTGTTAAAGCATCTCAATGTACCTATTTATGGCACTCGCCTGACGATGGGACTTGTGGAGAACAAGCTCAAAGAAGCGAATCTGCTTGGCGAAACGAAACGAATTTTGATTCATGAGGATTCCGAAGTGAAGCTAGGTAATACCATTACTGCTACGTTCTTCCGTACCAATCACAGTATTCCAGATTCCGTAGGTGTCTGCCTGGCTACTCCAGAAGGAAACGTTGTTCACACAGGTGACTTCAAGTTTGACCATACTCCGGTCAATAATGAATTTGCCAATCTGCAACGTATGGCTGAAATCGGTGCCAAAGGCGTACTCGCTCTGTTATCGGATAGTACGAATGCGGATCGTCCAGGCTATACCCCTTCCGAGAAAACGGTCGGCATTGTGCTGGAAGATATTTTCCGCAAATCGCCACAGCGCGTTGTTGTAGCGACATTCGCTTCCAACGTTCACCGTATTCAACAAGTGGTGAACGCAGCAGCAGTAACCGGACGTAAAATTACGGTTATCGGACGCAGTATGGTTAATGTCGTAAGTATTGCAAGCGATCTGGGCTATCTGGACATTCCGGACGGCATGCTGATCGAACCGGAAGAAGTAAACAAAATGGCAGCTGATCGCGTCGTTATTTTGTCGACAGGTAGCCAGGGCGAGCCGATGTCTGCACTGACACGTATGGCACGCTCCACACACCGTAAAGTTGATATTTTGCCAGGCGATAGCGTTATTATCGCGGCTACACCAGTACCTGGTAATGAAAAATATATCGGCCGCACGATCGACGAACTGTTCCGTCTTGGCGCTAACGTATATTATAGTGGTGCTAACCCGGGCGTTCACGTATCCGGTCACGGTTCGCAGGAAGAACTGAAGCTGATGCTGAACCTGATGAAACCGAAATTCTTTATCCCGATCCACGGTGAATACCGTATGCAACGCAGACATGCGATGCTGGGTGAAGCGACAGGCGTCGATCCAGACAACATCTTTATCGTCGATATCGGTGACACTATTGAAATCCAAAATGGTGCTGCACGCAAAGCCGGTAAAGTCACTTCCGGTAACGTGCTGATCGATGGTCTGGGTGTAGGTGATGTGGGTAATATCGTACTGCGCGACCGCAAACTGCTATCTCAAGATGGGATCATGGTCGTTGTCGTTACACTGAGCAAGCAAAATGGTCAGATCGTATCCGGACCAGACATTATTTCTCGTGGATTTGTCTATGTTCGTGAATCGGAAGGACTGCTGGACGAAGCAAATCGCATCGTAACGAGCACATTGCAGCGTCTAATGAGCGAAAACGTAAACGAGTGGGCTTCCCTGAAAACAAGCGTCAAAGACGCGCTTGGCCGTTTCCTGTACGAGCAAACACGCCGCAGACCGATGATTCTGCCAATCATTATGGAAGTGTAAGCACATGACCTCTTTAGCAGGAACGTGCTTTTTGAATAATAGGTAAGGGCAACCAGTCGCCCCTGATTTTCCGCATGGTATATTGGACGGTCCCATGCGGGGAACAGGGGTTTTGTTTTTTTTTAGAAAAGTATGTATTTCGGATGTGCAATGGTATGATGGAGATGCTGGTTACTGTTCGCATTATGGCTTGAAAAGGCGAACGCAAATAAGAGCAAATATGCTATAATAACACATCGGAGGTGGTAACAGGTGGCTAAGCCGAAAGCAACCGAGAAAACACGAGCAGCAAGCAAAACGACCCGGAAGTCCTCGCCATCTGCTGCGCGGAAGCCGGCGCAACCGAAACGCAAAGCATCATCCACCAGGACAGGCACCACAGCACGCAAGCGGAAAACGCAGGCACCTGCACTTGGATTGTTGAAATATGAAATTTATGGAATTTTGCTCATTACGTTATCGGTGATTGCTCTATCCCGGCAAGCAGCCGTAGGATACTTTTTGTATTACATAACTTCGTTTATTTTGGGGAAAGTGTATTTTGTATTGCCCCTTGCCGGTATATATATCGGTTTGATGACGATGTTGCGTCAGCGCTGGGCTAATGGCTGGAGCAGTCGTACAACCGGACTGCTACTACTCGTATGTACGATGACATTAATGAGCATCCTGATTCATGTACCGGCAGCACAGCTGGAATCGTTACCTGCAAGACAGGCAGCAGGTGGTTATGTTGGAGCTGTGCAAATGTGGCTGCTGCTGATGCTGTTCGGAGTGACGATAACGAAACTGATCGCCGCTGTGATGCTGATCATCAGTCTGATGTTGATCACGCGCATGTCACTGGCGCAAATTATACAATATGGGCAGACGATGGTCGCTCGAATCGGTGCAGCTACGCGTCAACAATGGTTGGCTTCACGTGCAGCAGCGGCAGAGCGCCGTGAAGAACGCGAATTGGAGCTGGCTGCTGAAGCAGAAGCACAATTGCATGCATCGCAGCCAGATCAAGATGAGGATGCAGAGTCTGCACGCAGTAAAGGGCTGCTCGCCTGGTTACGCCGAGAACGATATGGGGAGTCCCGGCAAGACGAGTTGGATACAGATTCGGATGAGACGATCTATGCGGCTACACCAGAACGTAAACGAATCACACGTAGTAAATCTACGCGTAAGTCAGCCGACTCCGACACTACGATTGCAGCCGAACAACATGATCAGACTGGACAGGATAGAGAAATTAAATTCAGCTCATCAGATCATCGTCATCTGGAGGATGATCTGTTGGACGATGCACTGGATGTTGTGATGGCATCTGACCTACATGCACATAGTGCAGGAACAGCATCAGCGGCTGGCGCAGGTGGAGCAGCCGGAACAGGTATAGCATCATCTACTGGAATGGCAAGTGCTGTAGAAGGGGATCGCACACCAATTATCCGTGATTTTTTTGAACAGATTCGATCAGAACAGTCCGTTCATCCAGAAACAGAAACCGATGGAAACACCATGTATAAAACCGGTGATGTTACAGTTACAGGAGAAACTGGGCATGCTGTGCAAAATCAAGTGGCATCGACAGATTCAGAACCGTCTGCAACTGAATTCCATACTTCATCCACACCTATTGAACCAGTAAGAGAACACCATAACCAAGCATCTAACGAAGCATCCCATATGTCGGCAGCAGATGAGTCGGATGTTATCAGAGCAGGTACGTCTGAAACAGCAGCCGAACAAACGCTTGCTACAGCCGCAGGTAGTGAAGAAGCGGTCGTTACACCGCCACCACCACCGAAGCCTTATCGTTTGCCACCATTTAGTTTGCTTGCTAAGCCAAAGGTGAGCAACCATGCAGCAGACCAAAATGATTATATGCAAATTGCCCGTAAGCTGGAAACGACACTGGAAAGTTTTGGAGTACGTGCTAAAGTGCTGGAAGTTGTACGTGGGCCGGCGGTCACACGCTATGAAATTCAGCCTGATGTCGGTGTGAAAGTTAGTCGAATCGTCGGCTTGACCGATGATATTGCACTGGCACTGGCTGCAAAAGATATACGGATGGAAGCGCCTATTCCCGGCAAATCGGCAATTGGCATTGAAGTACCTAACAGTGAAGTAGCAATGGTGACGATGCGCGAAGTGATGGAGACACAAATATTCCAGGAATCTGAAGCGCGGTTATCGATTGCCTTTGGACGTGACATTGCTGGTCAGACGATTGTGGGTAATCTGGCCAAAATGCCCCATTTGCTCGTAGCAGGGGCGACCGGTTCCGGTAAATCGGTATGTATTAACGGGATTATCACCAGTATTTTGTACAAAGCGAAGCCAGATGAAGTGAAGTTCCTCATGGTCGATCCGAAAATGGTCGAATTGAACATCTATAACGGTATTCCACATTTGCTGGCACCGGTAGTGACCGATCCGCGTCGTGCATCACTGGCGCTTAAAAAAATCGTTGTCGAAATGGAAAAGCGTTATGATCTATTTTCCAAATCAGGTACACGCAATATGGAAGGCTATAACAATCTGGTGAAGGATAATCCGTCTGCGGTTCTGCCGTATATCGTCGTTATCGTCGATGAGCTTGCCGATCTGATGATGGTTGCTGCGGGGGATGTAGAAGACGCGATTGCACGTCTGGCACAGATGGCACGCGCAGCAGGGATTCACCTGATTATCGCAACCCAGCGTCCATCGGTTGACGTTATTACAGGGGTAATCAAAGCGAATATTCCATCACGGATCGCCTTTGGTGTATCGTCGCAGATCGATTCTCGTACCATTCTGGATATGGGTGGAGCGGAGAAGCTACTTGGACGAGGAGATATGCTGTTTATGCCAGTCGGCTCCTCCAAGCCGGTACGTGTACAGGGAGCATTTATGTCGGATCAGGAAGTGGAAGCGATCGTTAATTATTGCCGCGATCAGGGTGAAGCGCAGTACAATGAAGATATTGTGCCGGAGATCGATGATTCGGTAACGGCTATAGAAGAGCAGAAGGATGAACTGTTTGATCAGGCAGTGCAGATTGTCGTAGAAGCTAAACAAGCGTCTGTGTCGCTCTTACAGCGCCGTATGCGTGTCGGTTATACCCGTGCAGCGCGTTTAATTGATTCACTGGAGGCACATGGTATCGTAGGCCCTTATGAAGGCAGCAAACCGCGTGAAGTGCTCGTCTCTCCAGAGCAGTATCATCAGATCAGCACGGGCAGCTAATGATGAGTAAATAAGAGTAGATAAGAGCATTAGATCTGAAACTAGATCTGATGCTTTTACCTATACGATCCATCTTATATAGGGGACAGGGTTTAATTTAAACGATCTAATATTGGTAAGCAGCGATCTGCACGATTTGTATGATCAGTGAGCGCTATCAATGAGAAGAGTATCTAATCATGTCCTGAAAATCATGCCTTGAATGAACATGACTTAGCCGGAGACGCTGAAACGATATCTATTAAATCTTAGTTTACGTCTGTTTCCTTCCTGAAGGAATATCTGCATATGTATTATGTATTTATATCGATGTATCTATACTCCATATACAGGATGCTATGAATGCCAATTTATTTTAAAAAGAAAAACCCCGTTGAGACCTTTACGATATAAGGTTTCAACGGGGTTTGTGTATATAGGCATCTTTAACGCTTTAACGATTAGTTATAACGTTTCAGGATGCTAGAACGGTTGCTGCTATCGTATACAAAGCCGTAAATCTTTTTGCCCATATTGCTATAAGCAGCGTCGATATCGGCAGCGATACTGCTCATCAGGCTAGTGCCTTGATTGTCTGTCAGCAGGTTCCAATCGCTTTTGTTGGCATAAACGCGGAATACGATTTCTTCATCGTTATCATTGGACAGCTCGATGCTGAGCTTGATATTACGATACGTACCGTAGTCGTTGTTCAGGTTTTTTTGTACCGTTGTCAGATCGACATTGGAACCAATCACCACGCTATTGCTGTTGTTCAGCGTGAAGCTCATCAACTTGGTTGAGTTTTTGTTGTATACGGTACCGCTGATTGTTGCACTTTTGAATGTGGTGTTGTCTTTAATATCGTCTACAATGTTTTGCAGCAATGTTCTGCGGCTGCTGCTGGACGTGTCGTTCCATGCTGTTTCATTCACACGAACAGAGACTTTAACTGAAGATTGAGTACCTGTCAGCTCGATGCTGGCACCTGTACTTCTGTAATCGCCATAGCTGTTGTTCAGCGCAGTTTGCAGCTTCGTCATCGCACTGCTTACATTGCCAGAGCTGGAGTTGGAATTGTCGGCAATTTGATTTTTCAAGGTTGTAATTTGAGCGTTCAAATCCTTAACCTGTGCTTGCAGTTGTGTAATGGTCGTATCTTTACCCGTGCTTTGCGTATTCGCATTTGTCAGTTGCAATTGCAGACTTTGAATTTGTGCATTCAATGCGTCTACAGTGGATTGTGGAACTTGAACCTGCGTATCGGTGATGGCTACCGTTTTGTCCGTGTTGTTCCATGCTACCTTTTTACCTACAGCATCACCAAGCACACGCAGTGGTACATACGTTGTACCATTAATCATAAATGGCTCCTGCGCTGCATCGACAGTCACACCCTGGTTGTTGTACATCACTTTAATATTCGCATATACCGCTTTGAGCTGTTTGGTGGCATCGGAAGCGTATGTACTATTGGCAAAAATCGTTCCAGATACGGCCAGAGCGGACACAGCAGCGATGATCATCGGTTTTTTGTTTAGTTTCATGTTCGTTCATCGGACTCCTTTGTAATCGATTTGGATAGAGCAAACGTCGTCTGATTATCCTATGTAATTAGACGCGGTGTGTGTGCAAATAGTTTCGCACAAATTTCCCAGAAGCACCAACAGGTGTAATAATGAGGACCTAATTGGACCCAGAGACTTGATTCTAACATAAAATAAAGTGGGAATAAAATCAGCTTTGTAACTGGATTGTTATTATTCTGGCAAAAAGCCTGCTCTACCAGCCATCCATTACCCTTCCTATGCAGCTCTGAAAACGATTGGTCACTTTGTCGCAATCGATCAGGGTTGTGTGAAAATAGACATAAGACGATCGAAGGGCGCGATTGGTTTGCTTCACAGGATTAGGGTAGTATAAAATAAACGTTATGATGTATTACGAACAAACATGAGTGCATGAACAAAATTCGTCTTGAAAAAGGGGTTTTGATATTGAATACTATAGGATTTGAACACGGCGAAATGAATGGAATCCGCGTACATGTTATGCCGACAACGCGGTTTAAAACCTTTGCCATCTCCCTTTATTTAGGAGTACCACTGGCAGAGGATACGGTTACACCTACAGCCCTTATTCCGTTTATTTTACGTAGAGGGAATGAAACGTATCCAGAAACGACCCAATTCCGTGAAGCGCTTGAAGATATGTATGGCGCAGGCTTCGGTCTGGATGTATACAAAAAAGGCGATTACCAGCTTGTGCAGCTTCGTATGGATACGATCAACGATGCATTTGTAAGTAGTAATGAGCCGCTGCTTTCACGCAGTCTTGGTTTTCTGGGCGAAACGCTGACTCGTCCTGCGGTAGAAGACGGTGCCTTTCGTCAAAAGTATGTTCAAGCAGAACGTGAAAATGTACGCAAGCGTCTGGAATCGATTATTGACGATAAAATTCGGTATGCAGCTGAGCGTTGCATTCAAGAAATGTGCAAAGATGAACCTTATCGTTTAAGTCCACTTGGTCGTCTGGACGCATTGGACGATCAGGAACGTGGTGGATTGTACGAATGGTATCGCCAGTGGTTATCTACCTGTAGCTTTGATCTGTATGTCGTAGGAGATACGACACTCCATGAAGTACTGGGACTGGTAGAACGCCATTTTCATCTGAATCGCGGCGATGCGCTGACGTATACGCCAGCAGTAGCGAAGCCTGCAAGTGCAGAAGTGCGTCAGGTTATTGAGCGAATGGAAGTGAGCCAGGGTAAGCTGAATATGGGGCTGCGTAACCCGATTCTGTATGCGGATGATCGTTATGCAGCTGCACTTGTCGCTAACGGTATACTGGGCGGCTACCCCCATTCCAAGTTATTTATGAATGTGCGTGAAAAGGAAAGCCTTGCTTATTATGTAGGCTCGCGCTTTGATGCGTATAAAGGCATCACAACGATCCAGTCCGGCATTGAGCTGCACAATTTCCAAAAAGCGCTCGATATTATTCGCGAGCAGCTTGCCTTGCTGCAAGCAGGCGAGATTAGCGAAAGTGAGATTGCACAGACCAAAGCACTACTGCGTAATGATTTGCTGGAATCGCGTGATTCGGCGTATCAGATGATTGGCTATGATTTTAATGGCAGATTCGCTGGCAAAGAACGCTCGATCGATGAACTGCTGGAGCAGGTAGAAGCGGTAACCGCAGAGGAAATTCAAGCCGCAGCACAGCTGCTGAAGCTGGATACGATCTATTTCCTGACAGGCGAAAAGGAGGCGTAATCGATGGAAAGTATACATTATGAACGTTTACAAGAGACGTTATATCACGAAAAGCTGGATCACGGACTTGAAGTTTATGTACTGCCTAAGGAAGGCTTTCAAAAAACGTATGCGATTTTTGCTACACGTTATGGCTCGGTAGATAATCATTTTCAGGTGGAAGGCGGGCCAGAGATTCAAGTTCCAGATGGCATCGCTCACTTTTTGGAACATAAAATGTTTGAAGAACCGGACGGTGTGGACGTATTTTCTAAATTTTCTGCCAAAGGCGCGTCAGCCAATGCGTTTACAAGCTTTGAGCAGACCGTGTATTTGTTCTCAGCGACGGAGCAGATCGAAGATAATCTGAATACATTGCTGAATTATGTGCAAAATCCATATTTCACCGAAGAAAATGTAGAGAAGGAAAAAGGCATCATCGGGCAAGAAATTCAGATGTACAGTGACAATCCTGACTGGCGTGTGTATTACGGCTTGATCGAAGCGATGTATCAGAAGCATCCGGTACGGATCGATATTGCAGGTACGATCGAATCGATTAGCGCGATTACGAAGGATACACTGTATACGTGTTATAACACCTTTTACCATCCGTCCAATATGATGGTATTTGTTGTGGGTGGTGTAGATCCAGCCGCAGTCATTGAGCAGGTACGCCGTAATCAGGATGTCAAAGGCATTGCACCGCAAGGGCGAATCGATCGTTATTTTGAAGATGAGCCTGTCCAGGTAGGTGAACCGTGGCATGAAGTGAAGCTGCCGGTATCGCAACCGAAATTCCTGATGGGCTTTAAGGAAAAAGAAGTCGGTCTGGACGGTGAAGAGTTGCAGCGTCATACGCTGACGACAAAGCTGATGCTGGATCTGCTGCTCGGTAACAGTACAGCACTGTATCAAAAGCTATATGATGAAGATTTGATTTCGGATGATTTTGGCTATGATTATTCAGCGACACCGCAGTATGCGTATTCGATGATCGGTGGCGATACGAAGGACCCAGAACTGCTTGTGAAGCGTTTGAAAGAAGAGATTGGCAATATCGTGGCAACCGGTTTTACACAGGCAGCTTTTGATCGTGCAGTAGGTAAGCGGATCGGTAGTTATTTGCGCCTGCTGAACTCGCCGGAAAGCATCGCTCACGAATTTATGCGGTATCGTTTTAAAAATAGTGATTTCTTCTCCGTGTTGGGTATATACGAAGCGTTGACACTGGAAGACGTGAATCGCTATCTACGTGCACATATCGATTGGGAACAACTGGCTGTCTCTGTTGTTGTTAATCCATGAGTGGCCTAATATCTGCCGGTAGCAGCAAGCCATTTGCAGAGATGAATGTGCTCATTACCGGAGCCAGTCGCGGAATCGGTGCAGCGATTGCGAAACGATTCGCGATGGCCGGTATGAATGTCGTGATCCATTATCGTAACTCGCATGAACAGGCGAATGAAGTCGCTCGCACCTGCCTGGAGTATGGGGTACAGGTGCTCACGGTTGCTGCTGATCTGCGCGAAGTGGAAGAAATTCGGCGGATGCAGACGAAGCTGGAGCAGCATGGGATGGAGCCGGATATACTGGTAAATAATGCAGGACTAGCCCATTATGGGATGCTGGCGGACTTGAGCGAGTCGGCATTCGACGACATCATCGCGACTAATCTGAAGGCGGTTTTCTTTTGCAGCCAGACATTTATGCCGTATATGATTCGGCAACAGTATGGACGAATCATTAATGTATCGAGCATATGGGGCATGACCGGCGCCTCATGCGAAGTGTTGTATTCTGCTAGCAAAGGTGGGGTCAATGCATTTACCAAAGCGTTGGCGAAGGAATTAGCGCCTGCGGGCGTGACGGTAAACGCTGTTGCACCGGGTGCGGTACGTACCGATATGATGGCGCATTTGCATGAGGATGATATTCGTATGCTGGAAGAGGAAATTCCGGCTGGACGTATGGCGGAGCCGGATGAGATCGCATCGATGGTCTATTTCCTTTCTTTGCCTGAATCCGGTTATATGACCGGCCAGGTGGTTAGCCCCAATGGAGGTTGGTTAACTTAGCGTAAAGGTGTCGCAGCGGATTGGCTTGTATAAACGGATAGAAGCTTCTATGCTATATGCATACCGAAGCTTCTATTCATTGTTAGCTACATGGCAATGATGTCTATTATTTATGCCGACCATTGTTGTCGTTATGAAAAAGGATGAAAAAGTTGTTTCCTTTCGCTTCTTGCCTTTCTATTTCATTTTATATATCATTAACATGTTAAGGACTTGAAGCTAAAAGTAGGCTGTAGTCATTCCGATGATCAGCTTCTTTTTATTATATGCTGCTGTGAAGCGGCAAGCCGAACACAGGCCTTTGCCAATAATATGATACTGATGCCCGTGCGGATAGATCCGCGCTCAGACGGGAGGAAAGGTTCGAGGTGAACGTGGAAGCAAAACAGACAAACACAGAAGCAAAGCAATGGTACTTGGAGTACAGGATACATAAGAACCGTCCTGGCTTACTTGGAGATGTCGCATCGCTGCTTGGTATGCTTAATGTTAACATCCGTACGATTAACGGGGTAGAAGGCAAAACGCGCGGAATGCTGCTGGAAACGGATGATGATGAGAAGATCATTCTGCTTGGTGATATGCTTGCCAAAGTTACCAATATTACGATTACCGCATTGCGTCAGCCCAAACTAGTTGATATTTTGGCTGTACGTCACGGTCGTTACATTGAACGTGATTCCGATGATAAAAAGACATTTCGTTTTACACGCGACGAACTCGGTCTGCTGGTCGATTTCCTCGGTGAAGTGTTTAAACGTGATGGCAATCAAATTATCGGACTTCGTGGTATGCCACGAGTGGGTAAAACCGAGTCGATCATTGCAGGTAGTGTGTGTGCCATGAAACGCTGGACGTTTGTATCCTCAACATTGCTGCGTCAAACGGTACGCAGCCAATTGTCGGAAGAAGAAATGAGTCCGGGCAATGTGTTTATTATCGACGGCATTGTGAGTACGATTCGTTCGAATGAACGACATTATCAGCTGCTGCAAGATATTATGCAGCTACCGAGCACTAAAGTCATTGAGCACCCGGATATTTTTGTTCGGGAGTCGGATTATGATTACAGTGATTTTGACATTATTATCGAATTGCGTAATAATCCGGATGAAGAGATCGTCTATGATAAGTTCACCGAAACGTATACTGATGATATTTAATCGCTCGATTCAAATATGACTTTAGGCCATAAAACAATCTAATCAGGAGGTAATCGTATGTCAGATCTGGGTCGCCAATTAAGGGACGCCCGCCTTGCACGAGGCTTATCGCTCGACGACGTGCAGGAAATGACCAAAATACGCAAGCGCTACTTGGAGGCCATCGAAGCGGGTGATTTCAAAGTGCTTCCCGGAAGTTTTTACGTTCGGGCTTTTATTAAAACTTATGCAGAAGCAGTCGGAATTAGTCCGGATGAGCTGCTGCAAGAGCATCAGGATCTAGTACCTGAACCGGAAACAGCAGAGCCGGTAATGGAGCCGGTCGTACAGCCACGTCGTGCAGCAAGACGTAATGCAGCGACAGCAAGCCGTAGTGGCAAGCTGCTATCTACGATTTTGATGTGGACGTTTCCGATTTTAATCATCGTGCTGGTATGGGTATTTGTCATCAAGCAAAACGCTGCACCGCAAATTGCAGAAAATAAGCCGACTGGCCAACAGCAGCAGCAGGGCAATACAGGGGGCGGTACAACAACTCCACCATCCAGTACGAATACAACGCCTGAATCATCGGGTGGGGGTACAACCTCGCAACCAACAGGTGGCGGAACACCGTCAACTGGCGAATCTACAGAAGGAACAACAAACGGCGAAGCAACAGGTACAACGGAAGGCACGCCTGAAGGCACACCAGAAGGAACGACCGAGGGTGGTACGACAACCGATGCTTCTAGCACACCTGTAGTGACAGAGTCGGGTAAACAAGGACGTAACACGATTTTCGATGTGAATTACACAGGCGCTGATACGGTGAAAGTAAACATTCAAGCAACCGGTCAAAGCTGGTTGGAAGTGTACAAGTCTGATAATTCCAGCGGTGAACGTCTATTTTTCAACAATACAGAGAGCGGTCAAAGTTTATCATATGATCTGACCGATTCCGGGTTATATATTAAATCCGGTAACTCTCGTGCAACAAATATTACGATCAACGGCCAGCCGATTACGGATGGTAAAGCAACTTCTCGTATCGTACTGAAGCTGGTGAAAGAAGCACCATCTACCGACACAACAACAGGCACAGATACAACGACTGACGGTACGACAACCGACAGCAATTCGGATTCGACAAGTACGGATTCCGAGTCGACTTCCAGCGGTAACTGACATGACCTATAAAGGGCATCCCTTGGCTCTGCTTCAGGGCAGACGAGGATGTCCTTTTGTAAGTTCAGACCGTTGCGGCTACTGCTGTACTGACACGAAGGATGGAAATTCGTTCCAATCGTTTGATGTCGATCTCGTCGATGATTAGACTTGTTCTGTTACATCACCTATAATTTTACTAAAGGGGGCAACTTCTGTGGCATCTGAAAGTTCTTTTGATATTGTATCCAAAATGGATATGCAGGAAATGACGAATGCGATTAACCAGACCGAAAAGGAAATTGTGAGCCGCTTTGACTTTAAAGGCAGCAAAAGCTCGCTGACGCTCGATAAGGAGACGCTGGTTGTAATTTCCGATGACGAATACAAGCTGAATGCACTGATTGATATTTTGCAAACGAAAATGGTGAAACGCGGCTTGCCCATCAAAAATATTGAGTATGGCAGCATTGAATCTGCTTCGCTTGGAACCGTCCGCCAGCGTTTGAAGCTCAAACAGGGAATCGATCAGGAAAATGCGAAAAAGATCAACATCCTGATTCGTGACTCCAAGCTCAAAGTGAAAAGCCAGATTCAAGGTGACCAGATTCGCGTAACTGCCAAAAGCCGCGATGATCTGCAATCGATTATCCAACTGTTGCGTAAAGCAGACCTGTCTGTGGATCTGCAATTTACAAACATGAAATAATAGTCGTATGTAACTGCTTGGTTACAGGGCTGATGGAGGCTGCAAGTTGATGTTGAGGAACAAAAGGCGAGCGGAAGCAGTTACATATCAGCAGCTGCATCATAGTGCTGCAATCAGCATAGGAGGTGCCCTGTGAATCTGCCCAATCAAATCACTCTTGCTCGAATCGCGCTTGTGCCAGTAATGATGTTGTTCCTATTGGTGAATTTTCCATTTGGCGAACGTGTACTGCATATCGGCAGTACATTTGCGGTCAATGTTAACGATTTGATCGCTGCATTTATTTTTATTGTCGCAGCCGTTACAGACGGTATTGATGGACATATTGCGCGTACACGTAATCTGGTCACGAATCTGGGTAAGCTGCTCGATCCGCTTGCGGATAAGCTGCTCGTCTCAGCGGCGTTAATCTCGCTCGTATCGCTCGGTAAATGTGCGGCATGGATGGCGATCATTATCATTTTCCGTGAATTTGCAATTACAGGTCTGCGCCAGATTGCGCTGTTAGAAGGCGCAGTTGTCGCCGCCAGCAACTGGGGAAAAGCAAAGACGATCACACAGATTGTGGCGATCGTATTGCTCATGATTAACAATTTTCCGTTTGCACTGGTGGGCTTTCCGTTTGCTGAGATTGCAATCTGGGCGGCTACGATCATTACGCTGTATTCCGGTGTCGATTATTTTGTGAAAAATAAACATCTGCTCCATCTATCCAATTCCTGACGATCGGTTTCCGTTTCATGTGTATGCACAGAGCGGTAAGATATAAGGGAGACTCTAGATCGCTGGAGTGGCTCTACAGGCAATAGGGTTCTCTCTATTGCCTTTTTGTATGAGCAAGCGCATATTTAACTAGATAGTTGTACACATAGCGAGGAGGAGAACGATTCATGAAAGCAGTAAAAGCAGAAATTATCGCAGTAGGCACCGAGCTGCTGCTCGGTCAGATTACGAACACCAATGCACGCTATTTGTCCCAGCAGTTATCTTATCTGGGCATTGATGTCTACTACCAGACCGTAGTAGGCGATAACTTGAATCGTCTCAAACAAGCGATTGAACTTGCTTCCAGTCGTGCTGACGTGATTGTATTTTCCGGCGGCATCGGTCCGACGCAGGATGATTTGACCAAAGATGCACTTGGTGAAGTGCTTGGCCGCTCCCTGCATATTCATGCCGAATCAATGCAAGCGGTCGAGAAGTTTTTTGAAGGTCGCGATAAGCCAATGACGGAAAACAATCGTCGCCAGGCGATTATTTTGGAAAATAGTGATCCGCTGCCTAATGAAGCTGGCTTAGCAGTAGGTGTGGCGATCTCGCAGGATGAGAAACATTATATCGTGCTGCCCGGCCCACCTAAAGAATTGCAGCCGATGTTTGAAAATCAAGCAATTCCGTGGCTGCTGGAGCATGTGCTAACGGATGAGTATCCGATCTATTCTAAAATGCTCAAGTTTGCAGGTATTGGTGAATCTGCACTGGAAGATGCATTGCTCGATCTGATCAGTGCACAGACGGACCCAACGATCGCACCGTATGCGAAAGAAGGCGAGGTCACGATTCGCCTCACGACTAAAGCACCGGATGAAAAAGAAGCGATGAGCAAGTTGAAAGCGATGGAAGCGCAAATTCGTGAACGTTTGCCCGACTATATGTATGCCGATCAAAATATTACGATCGAGCATCAAATCATTCAGATGATGACAGGCATGAAGTTAACGCTAGCCGCAGCCGAAAGCTGTACAGGTGGGCTGGTGATGCAAAACCTGACTACGATTCCGGGCAGTGCGCTCGTCTTTATGGGTGGTGTTGTATCGTATTCCAACGAGATGAAAGAGCAGATTCTGAATGTACCGCATGAGCTATTGGAAGGCGAGAATGCACCGGGCGCAGTAAGCGAAGAAGTAGCCGAAGTGATGGCTGACCAGGCACGTCTGTTGCTGGATACCGACTTTGCTGTTTCGGTTACCGGTGTGGCGGGCCCGGGTTCATCCGAGCGTAAGCCGGTCGGACTTGTATATATCGCCATCGCTGAGCGCGATCGCCAGACTGAAGTGTTCAAGCTCAATCTGAAAGGCAATCGTGAAGCGATCCGAATTCGTTCAGCAAAAAGCTTGATGTATCGCCTCTGGCTGCGCCTGAAGCAGCGGGAGAATGAGCAGCTGGCAGCGCAGTCTTGATGAAGTAAGAGCTTTTGATGAAGTGACAACTCTTGATAAAGTAAAGATTCTTGATGGAGTAAAAGCTCTTCATGAACTAAATCTCTTCATGAACTAAATCTCTTCATAAAGTAAAAGCTCCGTTTACAATTATAAAGTAATCTGTGTCAGTCAGATCGTTAATATGTGGGTGTTTAGTAGGGATAAATATAGTCGCGATAACTACACAATTTAGTAATAATAGTTATCGTGTTGGTTCGATACTGGTCGTATTTCCTGCTCTGTTACACCCTGTGAAAAGCGTAGGCTACAGCCGTTTAGACTGTATATTTATGGGACTTGCAGACGATAAAACCGTATGCTATGATCATGTCAGACGGAAGAACCGCAGCAATTGTATTGCTGCGGTTCTTTGTTTCATGGGCATGCCAAATGGGATCATGATCAAGGAAATAAGCTGTAGCAAACCGCATAATGGAACAGTCGTTTTTGCTATTGGAAAGCTTTAAAACAGAATCAAAAGGGTAGCTCGTTAAAATTGCCATTATTTGTAATTGATAAGTCGCAAGACGGCAAAAAGACGAATATATGTTCGAAAAAAGCTTGGCAAAGTGCGAACAATAAGGTATAATTAACTTATAAACATTAAGAAGGATGTGAGCTGATTGTCAGATCGTCGTGCTGCGCTGGATATGGCGCTTCGTCAAATAGAGAAACAATTCGGTAAGGGTTCCGTTATGAAACTTGGTGAATCCACGCATATGCAAGTAGAAGTTGTACCAAGCGGTTCGATCGCTTTGGATATCGCACTGGGAACAGGCGGTATGCCAAGAGGCCGTATCGTTGAAATATATGGTCCTGAGTCTTCAGGTAAAACGACAGTAGCTCTGCACGCGATTGCAGAGGTTCAAAAAGCGGGCGGACAAGCAGCATTTATCGATGCTGAACACGCTTTGGACCCTCAATATGCGAAAAACCTGGGTGTTAACATTGATGAGTTGCTGTTGTCTCAACCGGATACAGGTGAGCAAGGTTTGGAAATCGCTGAAGCACTCGTACGTAGTGGTGCAGTTGACATTATCGTTATCGATTCCGTAGCGGCACTGGTGCCAAAAGCGGAAATCGAAGGCGAAATGGGTGACTCTCACGTAGGTCTGCAAGCACGTCTGATGTCTCAGGCGCTGCGTAAGCTTTCCGGTGCAATTAGCAAATCCAAAACAATCACGATCTTCATCAACCAGCTGCGTGAAAAAGTTGGCGTTATGTTCGGTAACCCTGAAACGACGCCAGGTGGCCGCGCTTTGAAATTCTACTCGACTGTACGTTTGGATGTACGTCGTATAGAAGCAATCAAAAACGGTAACGATGTGGTCGGTAACCGTACACGTGTTAAAGTTGTCAAAAACAAAGTAGCTCCGCCGTTCAGACAAGCAGAGATCGATATTATGTACGGTGAAGGTATTTCCAAAGAAGGTAGCTTGATCGATATCGGTACGGAAAAAGATATTATTAATAAGAGCGGCGCTTGGTACTCTTACGAAGGTGAGCGTATGGGTCAAGGTCGTGAAAATGCGAAGCAATATCTGAAAGAAAATCCTCAGGTTTCGCTCGTTATTGAAAATAAAATCCGTGAGCTGAGCAATCTGACTACACTGGTTGAAGCTCCAACAGATGATCAAAAGCGTAAAGAAGAAATGGAAGAGCAAGAATTGTTCTCCGAAGCAACAGAGTAAGAGTAATTGTAAGTTTGGTCCCATATGCCCGGGGCTGCAAACTTTATAAGCATACCTTCGTCGGTTTGTGCCAGCATTCGTCGAAGCAAGCGCCTGTCACGTGACTCACGTACAGGCGCTTTTTGCACATATACAGATCAAGAAAGATCTGTATTGCATAAATCAAGCTTATATAAATCAAGCCACATCATCGACAACAACTCTGTATCCTACACAGCATGATCGTCAGAGGAGAAAGGACAACAATATGAATAATCGATATAGCTGGGGACGCAAATCGCAAAAACGTAAAGCATCCAGTCCAGCGCATGAAGCTAATGAATTTCAGGAGTCCAATGAATCAGGGGAGCAATCATGGGAGCAGGAAGAAGAAGTAGAAGAACAGGCTGATTTGCTGGAAGATTTTCCTGAGCATGAAGAATTAGAAATTACAGGCGTAGAGCAGGCAAGATGGCCGCGCCTTCATTATAAACTGTTTTTTGGTGAGCTAAAGCTGATTGTGCATGAAGATGTGATGATTAAATATCGGATGCTCAAAGGCTATAGCTTTACGAAGGATGCACTGCGTGACATTATGGCTGCCAACAAGTTACAGGCCGCCTATGCTTCATCTATCCATTATTTGAGCTATCGTTCGCGGACACGCACCGAAGTTGCGCGTAAGCTAAAAGAGAAGGACTACGATGAGCATGTGATTGAGACGACACTGGATCGTTTGGAAAGTGAGAAGCTTATTGATGACTCTCTGTTCGCCGAGCAATGGGCTAGACAACGCGTTCGTACCCAGAAGAAGGGCAAAGTATGGATTCGTCAAGAACTGCGGCAAAAGGGCGTACAGCCTGCTCATATTGAACAGGCATTAGGTGAGATTGATGAAGACGAAGAATTAGTAAGTGCAACAGCGCTTGCTCGCAAAAAATGGAATGGCACATCCGGCGGGTGGCTCGATAAGAAGCGTAAAACGATGGCATATCTAATGCGTCGCGGTTATTCGTCTGATTTAATACGTCGTGCACTGGCTGCTATCGAAGAAGAGAAGATAGATTGAATGATCGTTAGCGTACTTGGATCGAGCATGTTTAGAGCGTGTAAGCAAACTGGTTGTGCCAGGGCTATGCCATTCCGGTCAGGAATAAGGGAAAGGATTCTCGTCTCGCATAGCAATCTACGGAGTAGAAGTAAGTTGTAAATTCCTGTGCTGGAAGAGGTAAGATATTTCACTTCCGTAAACATCCCTTTCCATCGAACCCCGTGTTCGAAATTCACTAACATTTAGAAGTCATCCTCTCTTCTTATGTTCTTCCCGCAGTGAAATGCGGCATACACGTATACGAATTTAGATAAACGCTCTAGTAGCAATGGGACAATACATCTATATGGATATGCTGTCTTTATTTGATAGTGACCAGGCTGCTTTAAGCAACCGGGTTATTTTATAAGTTATAATCGATAAACGGTACAATAACATTTCAGCATAGTTTTAAAATAATATGCAATTAAAACTAAATCATGTTCTCCGCAAACATATATAACAATATGGAACAATAGCTTTGCTCATATTGCCAATCCATTTATTTCAGCGATGCATCTTAAGCGAACCATCGACGGTTTATCCGATACAGATCGTTCTGAAATTCAACTACAACACAACAATAACGAAATTCCGTACTCCATCAGTAGGATGTGCTAGCGGTAGAGGATGTCCACGGAAATAACCGGAAATGCCAATTGCTTGACAATGTCTTTTGGCAAATAATAAAATGGATGTGTACAGTTTGTCATTTTTACGTCATTTTTAGCTTATTGACCTCAAATGTTGTGGCTATGACGGGCTGTTACAATCGTGCTTGAACTTTGAAAATGTTTAAGCCCCTTGAACGGGGAATTAGCACATGTACCCGCATGAGCGATGAAACGGAATTTAAAGGGACGAAGCATTGTATTACCATCATCATGGTAGTTCCCAAGGAATACCTTGGAGGAATCAGCGAGGAGGTGAACAGAATGGGTTATCTCTGGATCATAATTCTCGTTGTTGCCGCATTATTCTTTGGGTTCGTGATCGGATATTTTATTCGCAAATCTCTTGCAGAAGCTAAAATTTCCAGTGCTGAAACTGCTGCCGCACAGATCGTAGAAAATGCGAAGAAAGAAGCAGAAGCACTGAAAAAAGAAACAGTTCTGGAAGCAAAAGACGAAATCCACAAATTCAGAGCTGAAGCTGAAAAAGACATTCGTGAGCGTCGGAATGAAAACCAACGGCTGGAAAGACGATTGTTGCAAAAGGAAGAGTCGCTGGATAAAAAGCTGGAATCACTGGAACGCAAAGAAGAACAAGTGGTTAACAAAGAGAAACGTATCGAAGAGACACAGCAACAGATCGAGCAGCTATATCAAACTCAGGTATCCGAGTTGGAACGAATCTCCAATCTGACCATGGAAGATGCGCGCAGCATCATTCTGAGCAATGTAGAGCAAGAAGTGCGTCATGAGACTGCACAAATGATCAAAGACATTGAGCAACAGGCGAAAAACGAAGCGGACAAGCGCTCCCGTGAGATCATTACACTCGCTATTCAGCGTTGTGCAGCTGACCACGTGGCAGAGACTACCGTTTCTGTTGTCACCTTGCCTAATGAAGAAATGAAAGGCCGCATTATCGGCCGCGAAGGACGTAACATCCGCGCACTGGAAACATTGACTGGTATTGATCTGATTATCGATGATACACCGGAAGCTGTTATTCTGTCCGGATTTGATCCGATTCGTCGTGAAATTGCTCGTACCGCATTGGAAAAATTAGTGGCTGACGGACGTATTCACCCGGCACGGATTGAGGAAATGGTCGATAAATCTCGCCGTGAAGTGGATGAGCGTATCCGCGAATACGGAGAGCAATCGACTTTCGAAGTGGGCGTACACGGCCTGCATCCAGATCTGATCAAAATTCTTGGACGACTCAAGTTCCGGACGAGCTATGGTCAGAACGTGCTCAAGCACTCGATGGAGGTTGCTTACCTTACCGGCCTGATGGCTGCCGAGCTAGGTCAGGATATTACACTGGCGAAGCGTGCAGGTTTGCTGCATGATATCGGTAAGGCGCTTGACCACGAAGTGGAAGGTTCCCACGTGGAAATCGGCGTAGAACTGGCTAAGAAATACAAGGAGCATCCAGTCGTAATCAACAGTATTGCTTCTCACCACGGTGATACCGAAGCAACATCGATTATCGCTATGCTCGTTGGCGCAGCGGACGCACTGTCTGCCGCACGGCCTGGTGCACGTCGTGAGACACTGGAAACGTATATCCGTCGTTTGGAAAAGCTCGAAGAAATCTCGGAATCATTCGATGGCGTCGAAAAATCGTATGCGATCCAAGCCGGACGCGAAATTCGCGTTATGGTACAACCGGATAAGATTGACGACGCAGAGAGCTTCCGATTGGCTCGCGATATTACGAAAACGATTGAAAATGAACTGGATTATCCAGGACATATCAAAGTTACCGTTATCCGTGAAACACGAGCGGTTGATTACGCAAAATAAAGAGGATGCGAAAAGTGACCTGGAATACGGGTCACTTTTTGTATTACTGGACGGAGGAGAACATCATTAAAGTTATTTTTATTGGAGATATTGTAGGCAGTACAGGGCGGAAAGCGATTAAGTCAAGCCTTCCTCGGTTAAAATCAAAGTATAACCCGGATATGATTATCGCGAATGCCGAGAATTCCGCCTCCGGGCGCGGTGTGACACGTAAAATCGCCAACGAGTTATTTGAGCAGGGCGTACATGGGATTACGATGGGCAATCATACTTGGGATAATCGCGAAATTTTCGAATTTATCGATGATGAAGCGCGTATGGTGCGTCCGGCGAATTTTCCACCGGATACACCAGGACGTGGTTACACGATCATTAAAAACGGCGGCAAACAGCTAGCCATTATCAATTTGCAAGGTCGGACTTTCCTGCCTGCGATCGATTGTCCTTTCCGTAAAGTGGATGAAATTCTGGAAGAGCTGAAAGGTAAAACGAATGCGATTCTGGTTGATTTTCACGCGGAGGCAACGTCCGAAAAGATTGCTATGGGCTGGCATCTGGAGGGACGTGCATCGATGGTCGTTGGTACGCATACGCATGTGCAAAGTAATGATGATACCATCCTGCCAGGTGGTACAGCGTACCAGACCGATGTCGGTATGGTCGGTTCTTACGAAGGGGTGCTCGGTATGGAACGTGATGCCGTATTGTACAAGTTCCAGACTCAGCTGCCTGCACGTTTTCAAGTATGTGAAGGGAAATGGCATTTCCATGCGGTCTATGTTGATATTGATGATGCCACCGGTAAAGCGAAGAAGATCGAGAAAATCCGCATGTATGAAGACGAGTGGCATATGGATTAAGCTGCAACAGAAGCTAGAGCTGACATTTGCTTATCGACTTGCTATACAAGCATATTGATGCTCGAATCTGTATACGGATTAGCTTGATTCTCACCAAATATTATCGCTGCTTGTCAGGTTCTTATGATCGCTTGATGTCCCTGTTTGAAGGAAGAAGATACAAGTATATTGAACATTCAAAAATATATTTGGCAATTCCACATGTACGGTTCAAAAAAAGAAGGAAATTGAAATAAATCCTCGAATACTAACTAGACGCATTTCCGATCATTTTTGAAGCCAAGCCATCATTCATTCCTAGGGGAGGTACCTAACATGGAAGTATTAAAAGTGTCAGCAAAATCCAACCCGAATTCAGTAGCTGGAGCCCTGGCAGGAGTGTTGCGCGAACGCGGCGCTGCCGAACTTCAAGCTATCGGAGCGGGTGCACTGAACCAAGCGATCAAAGCTGTAGCCATTGCCAGAGGATTTGTAGCGCCAAGTGGAGTTGACCTGATTTGTATTCCAGCCTTTACCGATATTGTGATTGATGGAGAAGACAGAACTGCGATGAAGCTGATCGTAGAGCCAAGATAAGTAGCAAAGATAACGGCATAACCGCCCCAATCATCACGTCAGTGTATGGCATTTGATTGAGCGGTATCTATGTGAATCGATAGGTACTAGATAGGGATGGCGGAAAAACGTAAAATTTTGTGACCTGTATCGCTTTTTTACTGAAAGCGTGCAGGTCTTTTTGCTGACTTGGTTTTCATTTTCATAAAAAAAGATGTATAATAGAACGGTATGATTTTGATTAAATCTAGTACGTGTATTTTGTTACAAACATATATGTACACAATAGTCGAGGAGTGAGCAATCCATGAGTAAAGTAGTATCTGTTGGCGTATCTGCACGCCATATTCACCTGTCTCAAGAGCATATTGAAATTCTGTTTGGTGCAGGATATCAATTGACTGAATTTAAACCACTGTCCCAACCAGGTCAGTTTGCTGCCAACGAAACGGTTGAAGTTGTTGGCTCTAAAGGTTCTTTCCCTAAAGTACGTATTCTCGGCCCAGCACGTGCGGCAACACAGCTGGAAATTTCCCTAACCGATTCATTTGCAATCGGCGTCAAAGCACCGGTTCGTGAATCCGGCCACATCGACGGTACGCCAGGCATCCTGATTAAAGGACCAGCAGGCGAAGTTGAAGTGCAAGAAGGCGTAATCGTGGCAGCTCGTCACATTCACTTCCACACTTCGGATGCGCAAAAATGGGGCATCAACGATCAGGACAAGCTGAAAGTTCGTCTGTCTGGCGAGCGCGGCATGGTACTGGAAAATGTAATTGCACGCGTATCCGATTCGTTCGCACTCGATATGCATATCGATACAGATGAAGCAAATGCAGCAGGTGCGCGCACAGGCGACACAGCTGAAATCATCGACTAAGTAAGAGAACACAGGTGTACAGGCAGTCAGATTTAAAGCTGGTGCCTGTACAGCATATATAGTGTCCTCATAAGACACACAAATCATAACAGCCGGAACGATTCGATGCTGAATGTGGATAGAAGAACGATACACTATCCATATTCAGCAGTCGGAATCTGTTCCGGCTGTTTTTGTTGCGAATGTATCGTTTGATTATGCTCTGCTTTAGCTTGATGCCTGCTTTGTTGGCTACTGTAGGTTGTAAGTGAATTTTAAGTGAGCACTGATCCATAAGGAAGTACGTCAGGAAGTATGGCACGAATTACGTCGAGAAGTATAGCAGGAAGTATGGTAAGAAGTACATCGATAAGTATAGCGGGAAGTATGGCAAGAAGTACGTCAAGCAAAGACGTCGACGCATGCTATACATGATACATAAACATAGTATACATAAACGTGCCGACGCGCTATACCTGTACACTCCTATAGTGCACGGGTATAACGTATCAGTACGTTTGAGTTGTATATGTGTTTACTGCTTGTTTGATTTGGCATAGCGTTCATACGTCCGTTGTAAATAATGAACATACTGCTTGCGTGTCAAACCACCGGTTTGTTCATTAAAATCATCATATGAAATAGTAGCAGGAAAGCCAAACTCTGCCATCGCTTGTTGCCGTGCCCCGGCATATAGTGGATGATCCAGCGTTTGAGGCCAGTCTCTATGTTCGAGCGGCTCGAAATCATGTCGTGAAATGCCTGCATGTACACCATGATTACTGTACGTACATGCCGTTTGGAACTGCACCTGTGATGCTGGTTTGAATGCTGTTCCTGTGCCCCAGGACAGACAATAACTAGCTTCTGGTTGCGCATTGATTTGACCGTAACCGATCGGAAAAGCGATATCGTGCTCTTCCAGCAGCTTATGACCAACAAGCTCATAATGCCCACGCAAAAAATAATCGTCCATGACCGTGATCGCATAGTTCGCTTGTGGAGCTGCTATAATCTGGCTTAGATCCGGGGAACGCTCTGTTGTACGATATACATACGGACGCACAAACAACGGCATCGTCATCAGCTGATTCCAGAGACTGTGCTCACTGAACAGACCATCTTTTTGCATGTTGCGCATATCGCCGATGACGAGTACATATGCATCGTAGAACAAATCCAGTTCCACACGAAAAATATCTCCCGGTATCGGATGATAACGCTGACGCTTCGCATGCAGCAGTCGTTCTAGCTTCCGATCATAGTCAGGTGGAAGTTGCGTCGGATACTGCTGAAGCTGTGCGATTAGCTCCTCCGCAGTAAAAACGTGTTCGTATTCAGGAATAGGTAGTGAGACAGTATTATTCGGGTTGATCACCGTTACATATCCGCGATGATCATGGTCGCGAATACCTGCTGAAAACTTCATACTGGCGGCTTTGATGCCGGTTATATTAGAGAAGTTTAGTTTTTTCTCTTTGCCTTTTGCCGTTAGAGGTACTATCCATTGTCGATCACGTGTTGCCATATGTACATCGGTTTCAGAATACGATTGTTCATAAGTACCGATACATTTACGAATGATATCGCCCTCCAGCGCAATCCAGTATCCTGCGCGCAGCTCCATCCATTCCCAATTGGAATCCAGTTGTTGTAAGCCAAAATAAGGACGTAATTCATTCGTTAACCATAATATAGGCTGTTTCAAATTGTACCCTCCTTGCCTAATGATGTAGTATGATGGGACACAACGTTACTCGTTCCGTATGCTGAAGCTGTGCATGATATGAATCGATAGAACATAGCGATCGCTAGCAGATATTAATTGCTAGTAGATAGCAATCGATAGTAATTGTGAATTTCTAATAAATATCAATCGCTAGCAAACGCAAATCGCACCGCGTTTAACTTTATCATAAAAAGATAGACATCGTGATGCAAACAGCATCGTCATTACACATCCAGCCAACTGTGCCAATGAAAACCACTTTTATTCACTCCTAAACTGGATGATAAAAATACAACAACAGGAGGAACCTATCATGAATTACCGTATTCGACTGATGATGGTGTTCTTGTTACTGGTCGGCTCGATTCCTGCCTATCAGCAAGCAGATGCGGGGGCGCCAATCGATGAGGCCAGATTGTTTAAGAAGCTGGATCAGCTTGGCAGTGGGCAGATCATTCTCGTTGCTGCGGATCGATCCAGCTCGAGCACAGGCAGATTGTACGTATATGAAAAGCAGGCTGGAACATGGCAACGCCAGCTAGGGCCAATCCCTGTTGTATTAGGTAATAGAGGACTTGGTAAAACAAAAGAAGGCGACGGCAAAACGCCACTCGGTACATATACACTCGGTACTGCATTTGGCAGCAGTCCACAGCCACCAGCAGGGTTGCAAATCGACTATCGTCCAGCAGGCGCAGACGATTACTGGGTCGATACGCCGCAATCACCTGACTATAATAACTGGGTTGCTTATGAAGGCGATCCGCAGGAGCGCTGGTCTTCGTTTGAGCGGCTCAATCATCCATTGTATCAGCATGCCGTCGTCATTAATTACAATACGAATCCAGTTGTCCCCGGTAAAGGCAGTGCCATTTTCATGCATATTTGGCGAGCAGCGGACAAGCCAACCGAAGGCTGTATTGCGATGTCAAAAGATCATCTGCTACGTGTGATGAAGATGATCGATCCTGAACGGTCTCCCAAAATTCGTATCGGTGTCGGTAACGGAATTTACTAACAGAGCTATCACTATAGCTATTCACCGTTCCAATTGATCACGGATGGAGATTCCTTGCTTTTTATATAGATAGTGCCATGCTATAATTACAGGTGATGCTTTTTTGTTGAACCGATTGCTTACGTTGCTTACGATATAAAACGCATAGCCGTGTCTAAGTAATCGGGCGCTTTATGTTCATCGTATGGAGCGGTAAAGGAATAGAGCAGCAGTAGTCCATATCAAGCAGCGCAGGCTGTTTAGTATATTGTGATCCGATCGGTATGTTCAGGAAATGTTTATGGTGGGGGAGTGACAGCATAGCATGTCAAAACAAACAAAAGATTATTCTCAATATTTCGATTTTTCCGATGCTAAGGTCATATCGGAGGATGAAACCGGCAAAAAGATTCGTATTCGTGGACGCGAAATTCATATTATGTCCGAGCCGAATCAGCGTGAGGAGAAAAAGCGTGGTAAGCAGGAAGTACAGGTCATGTACGAAAATGCTGTGCCAGAAGAGCTGCGCGCGATCGGTGCGGGCAAGCATTATCTAGTGTACACATTCGGCTGTCAGATGAATGAGCATGACTCGGAGACGATCAAAGGCATATTGGAGCAAATGGGCTATACTGCAACTGAAAGCCGCGATGAAGCCGATATTATTTTGCTTAATACTTGCGCGATTCGTGAAAATGCCGAAGATCGTGTATTTGGTGAACTGGGTCATCTGAAAACGCTCAAGCTAGAGCGTCCGGGCTTGCTGCTTGGCGTATGCGGATGTATGGCACAGGAAGAAGGCGTCGTGAATCGGATTATGCAAAAGCATAATTTTGTCGATATGATTTTCGGTACACATAATATTCACCGATTGCCACAGCTTGTACAGGGTGCACTATTCAGCAAAGAAATGGTCGTTGAAGTCTGGTCCAAAGAGGGCGATATCGTTGAAAATTTACCGAAAAAACGCCAGGGTATGCGCGGCTGGGTAAATATTATGTATGGCTGCGATAAATTTTGTACGTATTGCATTGTCCCTTATACACGTGGTAAAGAACGCAGCCGTCTGCCACAGGATGTGATCGCTGAAGTGCGCGAGCTGGCACGTCAGGGCTTCAAAGAGATTACACTGCTTGGCCAAAACGTCAATGCTTACGGGAAAGATCTGGAAGGCATGAACTATACATTTGGTGATCTGATGGACGATATTTCCCGCATCGATATTCCGCGTGTTCGTTTTACAACGTCACATCCACGTGATTTCGATCAGCGTCTAATCGAAGTGCTTGCCAAAGGCGGCAATTTGGTCGAACATATTCATTTACCTGTTCAATCGGGCAGCACTGAAGTATTGAAAAAAATGAGCCGTAAATATAGCCGTGAACGTTATTTGGAGCTAGTTGACCAGATTTATAGCGCTATTCCAAATGCTGTGCTCACAACCGATATTATTGTTGGGTTCCCTGGGGAAACCGATGAGCAATTTGAAGAAACATTGTCGCTGGTGCGTCAGGTGGGCTTTGATTCGGCGTATACGTTTATTTATTCGCCGCGTGAAGGTACACCTGCTGCTTCGATGGAAGACAATGTACCGATGGAAGTGAAGAAGGAGCGTTTGCAACGTCTGAACGCTACGGTGAAGCAATATAGCCGCATTGGCAGCGAAAAGTTCCTCGGTCAGGTCGTTGAAGTGCTGGTCGAAGGCGCCAGCAAAAACAATGATCAGGTGCTGGCTGGACGCACACGCTCAAACAAGCTGGTGCATTTTGAAGGCTCAGAGGAACTAATTGGCGAGTTTGTCTATGTGAAGATTACCGATTCCAAATCGTTTTATATTAAAGGTGAGCTGGTGGCTGAACCGGCAGCGATAAGCTGACGAGCGAGCGTCTGCCAGACTCGACCTGACGGAAAGGATACGAGTGCCGTGGAGCGACAGGAGCATAACCCAAACAATCAGCAGACGGCAGCAGACAGCCCGGAGCTGGAAACGAGCGGATTGTATATTCGTGAAGATATTATGGAGAAAACGCGGCAACTTGCCGGATTGATCTCCAATAGCGAGGAAATTGTTCATTTTCAAAAGGCGGAGCAGATGATTCAATCCCATGAACGTGTGCAAAGCCTAATCTCGCAAATTAAGAAAAAGCAAAAAGAAGTCGTTGCCTTCGAATCGTTACGTAATCAGAAGATGGTAGCGAAGATCGAGGCGGAGATGAATGAGCTGCAACAGGAGCTGGATGATATTCCACTCGTAGGTGATTATCAGGAATCCCAGGTAGAGATTAATGATCTGTTGCAAATGGTCGTATCAGCCATTTACAGCACCGTATCCGAGAAGATTCATGTGGAGAGCGGTAAAGATTCTCCCCCGGCGTCCTGCGGGGACTAAGCGTTTGATCGATTGATGATCATGCGGAAATCATAGAGAAGTAGAGGGCGCGGAGTGGCTATCCGCGTCTTTTTTATCTTAATAGAAGGTCGGCGTTGCGATATAATGGTCACACAATATTTTTTCGTTTTGCACCAGATCGTATAATATCAGATCGAAATTGAGCGGAAAGAAGTGAGCTGATCATGGAATCGTCCAACTATAATGAGGCTCGTGTGATCATACGTGCACGTAACGAGCATGAAGCGCTGCCTATGCCATTGCTGCTGCTTGCTGATCCTGATGCGGTGGTGATTGAGCGTTATGCTGCTCTCTGTCGCTGGTGGTTTGCTGATGATGGAAATGAAATTATTGGCGTCTGTGGGGCACTGGAGCGCAGCAGTGGAGCATGGGAAATTATGAATATGGCCGTGCTGCCCCGGTATGAAGGTCAGGGCATCGGAAGTAGGCTGATGAAAGGTGTACTGGCTGATCTGGACGATGAAGGGGCACTCGAAGTCGTTGTATGTACAGGCAATTCTAGCTTGAGTGCGCTTGCTTTTTATCAGAAGCAAGGTTTTCGTATGGAAGCGATTGAACTGGATTATTTTACTCGGCATTATGCTGAACCGATTATCGAAAACGGGATTCCATGTCGGGATCAGATTATTTTGCGCAGACGTCAAATGGGGACGCATACACCCAAACGTCCAATCATATTGTCGCATTTTCAAGCCAGTGTATCGGTGCGGATTGCGCAAATTCGCGATGCTGGCCCATTGATTCGTATGAAGCGACGTCTCGATGAACAGACTACATTTATGTTGCTGGAGCCGGGCGAGCGTATGATGGGTGAAAGTGAGCAGCGGGATGTGATACGATATGCGTTGCGTAGTGCGAACTCGAATATTTTTTTGGCAGAGTATTCCGGTCAGATTATTGGCTATCTGGAAGCGATGGGCGGCAAAGTGATGCGTAATCGTCACAGCGTCTATATTGTGGTCGGTGTGCTACAGGAATATGCAAATCGTGGCATCGGACGCAGATTGTTCCAGACGATGATGCACTGGGCAGAAGATCGCGGTGTTCAACGATTGGAGCTGACGGTGCAATCGACGAATGAACGAGGTATCCATTTGTATCGCTCACTTGGTTTTCATATTGAAGGTATTCAAAAGCAGGCGCTGATCGTGGATGGAAACTATGTTGATCTGATCCAGATGAGCTTGCTGCTGTCAGAGTGAGATCTGATATAAGGTCTACATTGGCTTAATAGTCGCAATGTATACTTTGACCGCGTGGGATGTAACGTTTGCAGTGCAGGGCACAGCAGAACTCGAAATGTGATGCAGATATCTATTTTATATGTTGGAGTAGAGCAAACTTGGAGTGAAAGTGGGTCAACGGATAAACGTACTAGACCGCTTTGGGTAGAATCGCACTTATGATGTAATAGGGAAGAAGGCGTTGAAACGAACGATCATTCATAATCGCATCGGACATCGTATTAAATTTGAGCATGATGGAATTAACAGGAGGAATACGTAATGACGGAGTGGCAAGAGATACTAGAAGCAAGCGAGCAAATGTACTGGGGATTACTTGGCTGTAGACTGGTCGAAAGCCATCATGAATATATTAAAATTGCCCTGACGGCAACCGAGCGTCATCTGAACCATATGCATATTGTGCATGGTGGGGTAATGATGTCTATGATGGATCAGGCAATGGGCATGATGTCGATGGCGGTACAGGGCGGTCAGCCGTGCGTTACGACGAATATGAACACTCATTTTGTCCACTCGATGGGTCAGGGCGAGCTATACGCAATCGCTAGAGTAATTCATCAGGCAGGTCGCACGATGACATTGCAAGCAGAGATTACAAATGAAGCAGGAGAGACAGGCGCGATTGCTACCGCTACGTTTATCGCCACGCGCAGTAAGTGATAAGTTAAGTGAATGATATCTAAGTAAATAATATCTACGTAAGCGATATCTAAGTAATCGATATCTACGTAATAGCGCCGTCCTTTCCAGTAAATATAAGCAGTACATCGTATTCATCTGCTGTGAAGTCAAATAAACGTTGACCTCACGGCATTAATAGTTCATAATGATATTATCAAAAAGATAAAATGAACAGTGGTGATCATAATGACGGACAATAGTAAGCAGCATTCGTACGATGTCAAAAAGTATCGCACACCTGATGGCGCTCCCGCCGACATCGTCATGTTTACGCTGACTAAAAAGGAGCGCAAAACATTTACAAAGACGTTGCCGCTGCGCGAATTGAAGGTCATGCTTATTCGACGCCGTTCCTGGCCCTTTGCGGGTAAATGGGCGTTGCCGGGAGGCTTTTCACATGATGATGAATCATTGTTTGAAGCCGCACAGCGTGAGCTGAAGGAAGAGACCGGAGTCGATGCACGTCACTTAGAATATCTTGGTGTGTATAGTAAGCCCGGACGTGATCCGCGCGGATGGATTATCTCCCATGCTTTTTTTGCTCTGGTCGAAGAGGAAATATTGGAGAAACGCCGTGCTGCCGATGATGCGGAAGAGGTAGGACTGTTTACAATCGAGGAAGCGCTGGATGAACTGGAGCTTGGCTTTGACCATCATGATATTATTCGTGATGCGTATATGCGGATTCAGGAGCAGATGCTGAGCACCGTGATCGCTAAGAAGTTCTTACCGCCAGAGTTTACGCTAAGTGAGTTGTATCAGGTAATTAAGGCGGTTGTACCGGACTTTGAAGAACCGAATTTTATTCGCAAAATTACGTCTACACGTAGTCGGAAAGGCATTATTGAGGAAGTGCGAGATGAGGATGGCAATCCCCTAAGCTCCAATCAATATTCACAGCGTCCGGCACAATTGTATCGTTTTACTGGCTTGGTGCCACGTTTATCGATTTATTCGTAATAGCATAACAACGATATCGCGATAGCAAGTATGCAGCTATATGAATGCTACCAGCTCTGAACAGACCATGTTACTTTGTAGCGGTTAAAAGCTATGCGTACTTGGGTTAGTCCTACGTATTTGTCCCAGTAAAAGGAGGCACAACGATGAGAGCCTTGATCGTGATTGATTATACGAATGATTTTGTAGATGGGAAGTTGCCTGTTGGAGAACCGGGAATTGCGATTGAGTCCAAAATTGCCGACATCACCGAGCAATTTGTAAATAGCGGTCACTGGGTAGTGATGGCGGTAGATCTGCATGAGGAACAGGACCCGTTTCATCCTGAAACGAATCTTTTTCCGCCGCACAATATTCGTGGTACAGAAGGACGCGAGCTATATGGGCGCTTGAAGTCTGTCTATGAGCAGCATCGAGAGCAGATCTATTGGATGGACAAAACGCGGTATAGCGCATTTGCCGGAACTGATCTGGAACTGCGTTTACGGGCACGAGGGATTACAGATCTGCATCTGATTGGCGTATGTACGGACATTTGTGTGCTACATACGGCTGTTGATGCGTATAATAAAGGCTTTAACATTGTTGTGCATGAGGATGCGGTTGCAAGCTTCAATCCAGCAGGGCATCTATGGGCACTTGAACATTTTCGGTCCACAATGGGGGCAAAAGTAGTCCAAAGTGGTTAAAAGGTAATCAAGCCGGCATTTGCCGAACGCTGCAATTTCTAATGTGATGCGTTTCACATAGAATTGCAGCGTGATCATGATCTAAAGAGGTGGAACGACAATGAGACAATATGGCCTAGCTTTACATACAGACAAGTATCAGATCAATATGATGTATGCACACTGGGTAAATGGAACACATCATAAGCAAGCGGTATTTGAAGCCTATTTCCGCAAGTTGCCCTTCGGTAATGGATATGCGGTGTTTGCAGGTCTGGAACGTATCGTAAATTATATTAACAATCTAACTTTTCACGAAGATGAGATTGCTTTTCTGGCGGAGCAGGAAGAGCAATATGATCCACGTTTTCTCGATGAACTGCGTCAATTCCGTTTTCATGGCACAATGTATGCGATGCAGGAAGGGGCAGTCGTATTTGCGGATGAGCCGTTAATTCGTGTCGAAGGTACGATTATGGAGGCGCAGCTGGTCGAGACGGCATTGTTAAACTTTATGAACTATCAGACGCTGATTGCTACAAAAGCATCCCGTATTAAGCAGGTAGCTGGAGATGATCTGCTGCTGGAATTCGGTACACGCCGTGCGCAGGAAGCGGATGCGGCAATCTGGGGCGCGCGTGCTGCTTATATTGCTGGTTTCCACGGTACATCGAATGTGCTTGCTGGTGCCAAATTTGGTATACCTGCCAAAGGTACACATGCTCATGCCTGGGTACAGAGCTTTGGCAATGAACAGGAAGCATTTGACCGGTATGCCGCTGCACTGCCGGATGGCGTGACACTGCTAGTGGATACATTTGATACGCTCGGTAGCGGTGTGCCACACGCAATTCGGACAGCGAAAGAGCTGGAAGCGCGCGGTAAAAAGATGAGCGCGATTCGCCTCGATAGTGGTGACCTGTCATATTTATCGATTCAAGCACGTAAAATGCTGGATGAAGCTGGACTACCTTATGTGAAGATCGTCGCTTCAAACGATCTGGATGAAAATACAATTCTCGACTTGAAAGCGCAGGGGGCACGGATTGATACCTGGGGTGTGGGCACACAGCTGATTACGGCATCGGATCAACCATCACTTGGCGGTGTGTATAAGCTGGTTGAGTGTGAAATCGATGGTGAGATGACACCGGTCATTAAAATTTCCGCCAATCCAGAAAAGGTGACCACGCCGGGTAGTAAGGATGTGTATCGCATTATCAGTACAGGTAGCGGTAAAGCGATTGCCGATTATATTTGCTTCCCTAATGAATCGGAGCCACGCGAAGGAAAACGACTGAAGCTGTTCAACCCGCTGCATCCGTATATTCGCAAATATGTATCCGATTATGAAGCGGTAGCGATGTTACAACCGATTTTCATAGAAGGCAAGCAAGTATACGAATTGCCTGAACTGACGCAAGTTCGCGAGTATCATCGTGCCCAGCTAGAGCAGTTCTGGCCGGAATATTTGCGTAAGCTGAATCCGGAAATTTATCGTGTGAATATTAGTCCGAAAGCATGGGAATTAAAGCAAAATCTCATTGCCGAACATTTACCAGCAGAAGAATCCTGAGCAGCACGCTGTGAAAAAAGGCATAGCCCGATAAGCATGTAAACCGCTATGCTGCTTCTTGCACAGCATGATAGAAAGGATGATCACGATGGAAGCAACATTTCGCGCCTATGTATTAGAGAAGCAAGCTGAGCAAGTAAAGGGTTCAATTCAACAATTAACGATGGAGCAATTACCACACGGTAATGTGACGATCGCTGTCCATTATTCGGATGTGAATTATAAAGACGGTCTGGCAAGTCTGACCAATGGTAAAGTGGTGCAAAACTATCCATTTGTACCGGGAATTGATCTGGCAGGCGAAGTGGTACAATCAGCAGATGAGCGCTATCAGCCTGGCGATCTTGTACTCTGTACAGGCTATAAGCTCGGTGTGAGTCATTATGGTGGGTACAGCGAATATGCACGTGTACCTGCGGATTGGCTCGTTCCTTTGCCGAATGGATTGGAGCCGAAAGAAGCGATGATGCTAGGTACAGCCGGTTTTACAGCGGCGCTGTCGATAGATGCATTAATCCATGCAGGTGTTGAGCCTGCATCTGGTCCTGTACTGGTGACGGGTGCGACAGGCGGTGTAGGTTCCGTAGCAATTTCAATTCTGAGCAAGCTTGGCTATGAGGTACATGCTTCCAGTGGAAAAGCAGAGCAAACGGAATGGCTTAAGGAATTAGGAGCAGCTCAAGTCGTAGCGCGTCAGGAAACAGAGCAACCCTTCAAAGGTGCACTCGGTCAAACGACCTGGGCAGGGATTGTCGATGCGACTGGCGGTGCGGCGCTCGGTGAACGTTTGAAAAGTGTAGCGTATCGTGGTGCTGTCGCCGTATCCGGCAACACAGCTGGAGCTAAATTTGAAAGCAGTGTATTTCCATTTATTTTACGTGGCGTACAACTAATCGGTATCGATTCGGTTTACTGCCCAGCTGAGCTGCGCTTGAAGATATGGAAGCATCTGGCGACAGATTGGAAGCCAGATACATTGCTTCGCCAAGGCGTAACGGAATACAGCCTTGATGATACGCCAAAAGCATTACAAACGGTGCTAAACGGGCAGGCTGTGGGCAGACAAATTATTCGTATTGCGGATTGATAACATGATCTATACTGTGCGCGGACAAGATGCTAAATGGTAATCCAAAATTAGCATCGTACATGTACATGCTATCGATAACACAAACATAAAGCCCTTCTCTGTAGAAACGTAACAGAGAAGGGCTTTATTGTATTTTACGTACAGATATTTCTGGAAAATTACTCAAGGTGTGTAAGTCCTTTAAAGGTCTTACAATAGTCGCAGTGTGTCCACATCGTGCTCGTAGTATTCATTGTAGTTAGATTGTGTAGAGTCTTTATATTTCACCATGAAGTATAAAGTACATCATACAATTAAATTACATAGTACAATCAAGCGCACGCTACAATCAAAGTACATTCAGGATCGCTTACTTTTTATAAATTTCACGCATCACATGACCCAGCTCAGGTAAAATAATCCGTTCCATCGCCAGCTTAACTGCACCTCGTGAGCCAGGCATCGAAAATACAGCTGTCCGACCGATCGTGCCTGCGATGGCTCGACTTAAAATTGCCGCCGAGCCGATATCTTCGGCAAAGCTTAAATAGCGGAAAATTTCGCCAAATCCAGGTAGTTCCTTGTTCAGCAAACTCTGTACAGCTTCAAACGTAACATCGCGCGGTGCAATGCCAGTGCCGCCGGTTAGCAAAATTGCTTCAATCTCTGACTGTTCCGCATATTCATGGAGCAGTTCACGAATTTGCTCATAATTATCTTTGACAATTGTATATCCAGCGATTTCGTAGCCATGCTCCAACAGCAGCGATTGAATGAGCTGACCGCCCGTATCCGTGTCTGGCGTACGTGTATCTGATACAGTAATAACCATACATTTGACCGTAGTAGGGGCTTCGGCCCTGTGTTCATCTACAGAACGCATATTGATCCACTCCTTTGGGGATTGAGAGAATTCATGATTCGATATATTTTCAGCTGTACCTGTTCGACTCCATTTTATCATACCCGGCAGTCAGAAATCACGAGCCGACTGTCTTGCTAAAGATAAGGGTGAATTTTAAAATTTGCACAGAGACAGAGACAGAGACAGAGACAGAGACAGAGACAGAGACAGAGACAGAGACAGTTTGTTTAAAATAAATGAGGTGACGAATCAGTGTATGAACTAGCTTCAATTGAAAGTTTACTCCATTCCAATTTAGCAACACCCTACTTGTGTTATGCCATGAACGTATCGTTGCTAGATCATATCTACCTACATAGTTAACGCCCTTAAAGTGCTAGCGCATTATACAACCTTATCTGATGTATAGCGCACTTGCTGTAGTAGCTGCTGCTCGTTAAAAAAGTTTGCGTAGACACCCTGGAAGTACCATACTAGCTTGTACTTTAAACGATCGAGTATAGGCTTCATTCGCTCGATCCTATATAATAAAAGGATATGCAACTATGAGACTCAATTCTATCGTTAACGATAAACGATAGGTAGCATAATGATACGAACGGAGCGATGATGATGACAGTACCTATTTATATTTTGTCCGGTTTCCTCGGTAGCGGGAAGACGACTTTGTTACAGCAAATGCTGGAAAACTGGAAAGCAGAAGGTAAAATGCCAGCTGTAGTCATGAACGAGATTGGCGATGTGAATTTAGATGGTATGATGCTGGATGGAGATGTAGCGATGGCGGAGCTGCTTAGCGGTTGTATTTGCTGTTCTAACCGTGCTGACCTGGGCATGGAGCTATACAATCTAATTCAGTCCGGCGAGCCTGATGTGATCGTTATTGAAGCATCCGGCGTTGCGAATCCGGTAGAGATTTTGGATGCTGTTACGGAAATATCGCTTTATCATCGGATGGAGCTGCGTAACCTTATTACCGTCGTAGATGTGATGCATCTGTGGGAGCTGTATGAGCAGCAACAGGGCAAAACGTATCGACTCATGCAGGAACAGATTCGTGCGGCTTCCATCTTAATTATGAACAAAAGTGATCTTGTACAGCCGCAGCAGCTAGCACAGGTGCAGGACATTGCACGTCGCTGGAATCCGTATGCGCCTATGTATAGTACCGTACGCTGCGAATTGGATCGTGCCTTATATGAAGAAGCCCATCCATCACTAGCTGCTAATAGTGCGGAGCAGCACGAAGCAGCGTCCATACTGAGCACATCTACAGATGCGCTAACAGCGAATAATACGCAGTCCCCCTCCGAATCTTATACATCGGAATCTCATGCACATGATACACATGATGAACATTGCGGTTGCCATTCCTCATCTGTCGCGAATACAACCCATAGCGACTCTTCTGGAGTTTCTGCCGAATCGACATCATCCGAAGCGCCTGTTCACGAGCATAATCGTCATGCTAATGATGATCATTCACATGGACAATTGCATCATTCCCATGAGCATGTGATGGTGTATACGCATTATTTTGAACAGCCGATTAATAGTGAAGCATTTGAACGACTGATTGCGAATTTACCATCTGAGGTATATCGTGCAAAAGGGATTTTGACATTTAGCGATACGAATAGCCGCTTTTTGTTCCAATATGCGTATCAGCAAAGCGATTTTATGAAGATTACACCGCAAAAAGAAGTGCCAGATGTAGCTGTATTTATCGGTGAACATTTCGACAAACGCCATATTCAAGAACAATTGCAATTGCTGGAGCAGCAAGGGGCGGGCTTGTAAGTTGTTCGGCAAGCATTCGACAACGTTTCAACTGGAGTAAGTCGAGGGTAATAGTTCAATAATCACCCGGTGCCTGAACTTAGGTGCCCAGGATACGCTGGACGTTCATGCAGGGTACTTAATTTGAACTATACTGGAGGTTGTTTATACGATGTCTACACCACATCAATACCGTCCTTACATCGAAGCTTGTGTTGAAGCGATGAATGCTTGTAATCTGTCCTATGTATCCAACCTGAAGCAGTACGATCTGGAAAAATTATGCGACTGCATTCGCGTGAATCGTGACTGTGCAGAAGTATGCGCGTTTACTGTTCAGGCGCTGAGCCAGGGTAATTCATTGGCAGCTGAGATTGCAGGTCTGTGTGCAAAAGCTTGTGAAGCTTGTATCGCAGAATGCTCCAAGCATGAGCAAACGTATTGCCAGGATTGTGTAGAAGCATGTCGTCGTTGTGCAGAAATGTGTCGTGAACTTGAAGGTTCAATGGCGCTGGTGTAACGATTGCGGCTTCGGTATTTTTATATAGGAACAGATAAGCCATATTGTCGTATTTCCGGCATTCAGGGTAGTACCTGATTGTCAAAGGCAGTTGCCTGCGGGAGAGCGAATATGGCTTTTTTTGCGTTTGTTTTGTGCTTCGGATGATGTACACGGATGATGCAAATAGGCGTAACCGGTATAGCATCTGTGATTATTATGTGATAGCTAACCAAAAAATGCTCTGGAAAAAAGCTTGCCTTCTCTCCAACTCGACCGTATAATACAGCTTAATATCTTTAACAGATGTGGTTTGAATAATCGAGCCTTGCGCAAGTGTGCACATCATCTATGCTGATGAAATAACATAAAATGATCTCGATGATGGGGAGAGTATGCATAGAATCGTCTGCTTCAAGCGAGCCGGGAAGGTGAGAGCCGGTAGCAGCACATCTAGCAGAAGCGCACCCCGGAGAATGGTTGTCCAACCCGTTAGCTGAAGCTTATGATAGCTGAAAGCTAACGTGCATAGACAGACACGGTTCACCTCCGTTAACGGGTTTATGAGTGACAATTCAGATGATTGCATGATGTCGACGTGATAAAACCAGTAGGTAGCGTATACAGAAAATATGCGCCTCTATGCTGGTTACACGAGCATCAGGTAGTAAACGAACACGAATCATCGAATTGTATATGGAGTGGCACCACGGGCAAGCACCAATAGCTCTCGTCTCCGCGTATGCAGTAATCGCATACACGGATGACGAGAGCTTTTTTGTATGGCTTAAAGACTGTACGCAAACTCATATAAATACAAGACATCTTTCACAAGAGGATACATCTCTAACAATATGATTCATCTTTTACAATATGCAAATTGCAAATGCCTACTTTACAACATGGATTTAAATGCACCCTATAGCTTGAGCGTACATAACATACCAAAAGCATGATATGAAACCGATTGATCTGTCCAGACGCATTCTGTCATATCGATTCATCATTGAAAATAAACAAACTAAAGGAGAATGAACATGATTACTATGTATTCACTTAAGCAACAGGCAGCCGCTTGGCTACAACCATTAACAAAGCTATCAGCCCAGCACATTATTTCGATGCTGGAGGTGCCGCCTTCATCTGCACTGGGCGATTTAGCCTTTCCCTGTTTTACACTGGCGAAAAGCTGGCGCCTTGCGCCGCAGCAAATTGCGGCGGAGCTATGCGAGTCGTTTCATACAGTCGCCCAACCGTATGCTAGCGCCGCAGCAACGGGTGGGTACATCAATCTAGCATGGAATCGAAAGTATTATGCGCCATTGCTGCTAGATACGATTGCTCTACCTGACTACGCACAGTTACAGCCAGCGCAGAAGCAACGCATCATCATCGATATGTCTTCACCTAATATCGCCAAGCCATTTGGCGTAGGGCATTTACGTTCAACCGTTATTGGAGCTGCATTATACCGGATGTACGCAGCAGCCGGGCATGAGCCGATTAGCGTTAATCATATTGGCGATTGGGGGACACAGTTTGGCAAGCAGATTGTTGCCCATCTGCGTTGGAGCGATTCTGAACAGGCAGCAGCTGATCCGATCGGTGAAGCGCTACGGGTGTACATTAAATTTCATGAAGAAGCGGAAACGAAGCCTGAATTGGAAGACGAAGCACGAGACTGGTTCCGGCGTCTGGAGCAGGGGGATGAAGAAGCGCTCGAATTATGGCGTTATTTTGTTAAGGTGAGCATGGAGAAATTGGATCTCATTTATGAGCGGCTCGGTGTACAGTTTGATGAGGTGCTGGGCGAGAGCTTTTACAACGATAAAATGCCAGCGGTAGTCGAGCAATTGTCCGCGCTTGGATTGCTAGAGGAAAGTCAGGGTGCACAGGTTGTACGACTGGATGAACTGGATTTGCCGCCCTGTCTTATTTTAAAATCAGATGGCACGACGATCTATCCGACGCGTGATCTAGCTACAGCGCTATATCGGCGCAACGTAATGAAAGGTGATCGACTCGTATATGTGGTGGGCGGTGAGCAGACGCTGCATTTCCGTCAGGTGTTTGCTGTCCTGCATAAAATGGGCTATGACTGGGCCAATGATTGCGATCATGTAGCGTTTGGCTTAATGCGTATTAACGGTAAAAAGATGTCGACCCGTAAAGGTAAAGTGGTGCTGCTGGAGCAATTAATAGATGAAGCGATCGCGCGTGCGGCTCACATTATTGCAGAGAAAAATCCGACATTGCCCGATCGTGAGCAAGTGGCGCAGCAGATCGGAATGGGTGCGATCCTTTTTAGTGATTTGAAAAATGCACGTCAGAACGAGATCGACTTTTCATTAGAAGAAGCACTGAGTTTTGAAGGGGAGACAGGGCCGTATGTACAATATGCGCATGCACGGATTTGCAGTATATTGAGTAAGGCAGGCGCTGTAACAGATGACCCTGCTATAGCCCAAAATGAACCTGTGCCAGAGATGTGGAGCGATTCTGCATGGGAGTTATTAGGTCATCTGAGCAGTTATCGCGAAGTGCTTGGGCGTGCGGTTCAGCTACAGGAGCCATCGGTGATGGCGCGTTACGCCTTGCAGACCGCGCGACTATTTAATCAATGGTATAGCCGGGATCGGATTATCGATGCGCATCCACAGGTGAAGCCAGATCGTCTCGCACTCGCCAAATGGACGGGGGCTACACTGGAACGCACATTAAAGCTGCTCGGTATGGCGGCTCCACAAGAGATGTAAATCGCGTGCAACAATTGCGTATACCTAATCGTTTATAGAGTGAAGGTTCATACAGAACCATGATTACAGACATCGTTGTACTTCAGGTAAAGCCTGTATCATTTGAAAATTCGACAACTGGAGGGATATGCAATGTGGAATGCAAAACAGAAAGTTGCAGCGACACTCGCGTTGTCCTGTGCTATTGCAGGTGGAGCTTCGGCGGCAGCCGCCGCATTTACAGATGTGAAAAGTGCAGATAATCAAGCGATCGTTAGCTCGCTGCAAGACAAAGGCATTATTAATGGGGTGACCGCGACGCAGTTTAAGCCGAATGGTTCATTAACACAGGCACAGGCGATTCAGATTCTGGCTAAAGCGTTTGAATTGAAAAAGGATGGTGCGCAGGTCATTCCAGCAGCAAACCAGCCGTGGTATGCAGGCGCAGTTGAAGCAGCAAAGGCGAATAAACTGTCTTTACCGTCTACATTTAAGCCAGCGGCAGAAGTGAATCGCGAAGATTTTGCACTGTGGCTATATGAGGCGATTAATACAACCGGACAGTATCCGGCAACCAAGATGTTTGTTGTGTTTAAAGATCAGGATCAGATCGATAAAGATGCTTCCAATGCAATCCAGACACTGGTCAATATGAATGTGATTCCACGCTCCAGCGTGGGCGGAACATTTGATCCGAAGTCGCCGATTACTCGTATGGATGCTGCGGTATGGGTAAATAGTGCAGTCCAGCTGATTGAACGTGCACATGCGAATCAGAACGATGACACAACGACACCGCCAGCGAGCGGATCGGAGGGATCGCAGATGGGGTATGATCCGGTACTGAATGTAACCAGCACTGCGGATGGCAAGCAAAAAGTCACATTGACTGTACAATTACCTAATCCGGGTTATGGTTTGAAAATCGATCATGTCGATCTGAAAAGTGACAAGCGCGCGATCATCTCGTATTCGCTAACTCAGCCAGAGCCAGGTATGATGTATCCGCAGGTAATTAGTGAAGGTAAAGCAGAAACGGTCATTCCGGCAGGCTACACACCAGAGCTGGCAAGTAAATAATGGAATCGAGCAGAGTGGATAGATACAATAGAGTATCATGTCGCATCCATGTCGCACCGATTTGACTACGCTCTAATTGATCTGAAATGATCTTCTGTCCTCTGTCCATTTAGTCAGTGGATCAGTATAATTTGCTCGTAGTGCTCGTAGTGCTCGTAGTGCTCGTAGTGCTCGTAGTGCTCGTAGTGCTCGTAGTGCTCGTAGTGCTCGTAGTGCTCGTAGTGCTCGTAGTGCTCGTAGTGCTCGTATTAACATATAATTATAACTACTAAAAAGCAGCCCTTCGGTATCATCCGAACGAGCTGCTTTTTATCGTTATTTACTGCAAACATAAACGTATCCATGCAAGCTTGCGAGTCCGGTTGTCTATCCCAGTGCATGGACTGAGATTCATTTAACTTCAAATTGGCTTAAAGCTCTGAGCAATAGTCAGGTCAACACACAATTAAAGTTTACATATACTACGGTAAACGTACTAACCTACACCACGGAATGAAGACGATGGGTAGCTTGAATGTGTATAAGTTAGTTTGCAGTATAACGCCGAATTTAAACTTTCTTCGGCTCCACTTCAATCGGCTTCTCTGAAGCCTTCTTCGCTTCATATAGATGGGAACTCTTTTTGAGCCATTCGAACAGATGGGTAATAACGACTTTCAGTACCGCATAACCTGGTACCGCAAGCAGAATGCCGACCACACCGAACAGATTACCAGCAGTTAAAATAACAAAGATAATCGTAATCGGATGCACTTTCAGCGATTTACCCATAATTTGTGGAGAAATCAGCTTACCTTCGATCAGCTGTACAACTGTCCATACAACGACCATTTTGAGCAGCATCACTGGCGAGGTAACCAGTGCAACAATTAAAGCTGGTGTAATGGCGATCGCTGGACCTAGATAAGGTACGATGCTTGTAAACGAGGCGATAATCGCCAGCACGAGCGCATAATCCAGACCGATAATGTTATAGCCGATGTATAACAGAATACCGATGCAAAAGCTAACGATAATCTGACCGCGAATATACGAGCTAATTTTATTATTCATTTCGGACATGACTTCGGATGTTTGTCCGCGCAAATTTACCGGAATGAACTGCAAAATGTAAGCAGGTAGCTTTTTACCATCTTTGAGCAGATAAAACAAAATGAACGGTACGGTTACGATCGATAGGATCACTTCAGTCAACGTACCGAGGAAGCCGCCAATACCGGAAAATGTAGATGCAAATCCAGAAAATCCGCTACTAAATAAGGCTTCACCACGAGCAGAAAGTGTTTTCAGCAATTCTTGTGGATTGACATTGAGTGATTGCTGAATTTGCTGGAATACATCGCTACCCAGCCATTTTTGAATTTGAACGGTCGCCTGATCATATAGCGTTGGAATATTACCGATCAATTCTAAAATCTGACTTTTAATAACAGGGATAACGAGACTAATAATCAGCACAAGTATGCCGATAATGAGGATATAGAGCAAAATAATGGAATAAATACGTTTCACTTTATGTCGTTCCAAAAAGTCAACGAGCGGATTAAACAGATAAAATAAAATACCGCTCAATATAATCGGTAAAATAACGGTTTTGACTAACACAATTAATGGGGTGAATACATAAGGAATTTTGGAAAGCATAAAAATGTTGATCGAAATTAAAAATAATACAAGTAAAAAAATAACGAAGCGATTGTTCAGGAAAAACAATTGAAAACGTTCGCTCCATAGTCTAACACGTTCCATGAGTGGCTTCAGTCCCTTCCAAGTCTACTTGTCTATGATGTGTAATGTGATTCATATGCTTGATATGTCTAGCATAGCGGTAAGCGACTGATAGAGCAAGTCATCACCAGCAACATATGAATATTACTAACAAAAATGCAATTTTAAGGTAGACAAAACGGGATAAAAGAGCTAAATTGGATGATAGTTCAAAAGGCTTAAAAAAAGCCAGAAACTGTGACTTACATCACAACGATTAGTTTAGCTTTTTGCTAAAATTTAAATTAATAAGATTGTGAATGAACAATAGTGTGTATACGAGTTGCAAACTGCTCGTACAATCTCCAATATTTCTGTATTTATTCCAATCCACCCTTACTAAAAATTACGATTTGCGAGGTGCACTGTGAAACTCTCTCTTGGTTCCAAGCTGGTGGCAAGCTTTATTGCCGTGTCGATCATTACGTATGGTACAAGCGCTTTCTTTATTTTTTATTTGAAAACTTATCTGGCATCCGGTATGGCGGATTGGATGTATGTATCGATTATTTTACTGCTTGGTATTACGTGGAGCGGTATTTTGGGTTTTGTCATTTCTCGCTTTTTGACCCGGCCGATTGTACAGTTATCAAAAATCGCGGAGCATGTATCCGCTGGCGATTTGACGGTTGAAATTCCAGAGCGTCGCGAAGAAGATGAGATCAAAGTGCTAAATGATGCTTTTCGTATCATGGTGGTCAATATTAAAGATATCGTTGGAGATATTGCTCGTAATACAAGTACGACATCAAGCAATGCCACTTCACTAAGTGGTGCGATTAACGAAGCAGCGCTTCAGATCGAGTCGTTATCTACGATTGCCGATGATATTTATCAAGGGGTGAAGCGTCAGCAGGAATCGGCGGAAACCTCTCTTCATACAGCAGAACATATGCTAGGTTCGTTTCAACAGATGCGTGACAAATCGCATCATATGCTGAAGTTGTCCGGTACGATGGAACAATCGGTTCAATCGACACGCGGTATTTTCGCTTCATTAAAGACAGGCATGGATACGCTTTCTGTTTCACAAAATCAAGCGGAGCAGACCGTTCGACTGCTGGACAATCAGGCTTCTGATATTGGTGCGGTTAGCGGTACAGTCAAAGAACTGGCTGAGCAAACGCATCTGCTGGCATTGAATGCTTCGATTGAAGCAGCGCATGCAGGCGAGCATGGAGCCGGATTCGCAGTCGTCGCTTCCGAAATTCGGAAGCTAGCTGAACAAAGTAATGATTCTGCGCAGCGCATCCAATCGCTGATTACCGCTGTACAAACCCAAATTCATGCAACCGTTGAACTAATCCATAATCAGAATGAGCTAGTACAACGAGAAACAAAACATACAAATCAGGTTGAGCACACATTAAATGAGTTTGGCAGCATCGTTGACGAATTTATGGCAGCTGTGCAGTTGATGGAAGGTTCTATCTCCGAACAGACCGATCGCGTTGAACTGACCTATGAGCATGTTCAAAACATTCGTGAGATGGCTGATAAATTTTATGAAGGTGCACGCCAAATTTCAATCGCAACCCATGAAGAAACCGCTATTATGGAAGAGATTTCTTCATCCTCTGATGAACTGAGCAGCATGACCTCTCGTTTGTTGGAAAAAACGAAAGTATTTACGGCGTAAGTTACGGCATGATTGGATCTCGTATAGATATTCATATAAACGGAGTGGTGCAGTGCCCAAATTTTATGATACATCGCATGATCGAAGTTGTATCATGATGTGGTCATATACGAACTAGGGCGTGTACACAAACTGTTTTCATGAGGCATCACCCCTTCCGGTAAGGAATAAGGGGAAGGATTCTGCTCTCGCACAGGAAGCTATGGAGTAGGAGTGAGTGGCAGCTTCCCATGCTCGGCAGAGGTAAGTATTTTGCTGTATACTATCAAATTTCATCATTTAGCGAGAGCAAAGTATCACTGCAATATTAATCTGGTATTGTATTTACGATGTAATACGCTGAGTGGAATCCAACAAGTCAACAAGGCCATACTTCAAAACATAGGATAGTAAACAAATAAAAACAGACCGCGTCACTTCTATCAGGTAGCATGATTGCTACTAGAGAAGTGTACACGGTCTGTTTGCTTGGGATCGTAGTTCAAGATGATCCAAGCGCATGTGAATCTGCGCAGGTCATCCTGCAGGAGCTATAAACAGGGCAGGTGATAAAAGATGCCTGATGGCATTATCGAATCATGATGTCTGACCTGCTGTAATTTACGCTGGTAATCATCAGGCTACCAGATACAAATGAAATATAAAAGCTATAGTAATTCGATAAGTTATGATATGCATTACTGCTCTTGCAAGGTATAAAACGACAAGAGCTATGATATATAAGCTATGGTGACTCTATAAGTTATGATATGCATTTCCTGCTCTTGCAAGGTATAAAGCAACAAGAGCTATGATATACAAGCTATGGTGATTCTATAGGTTATGATATGCATTGCCTGCTCTTGCAAGATATAAAACGACAAGAGCTATGATATACAAGCTATGGTGATTCTATAAGTTATGATATGCATTTCCTGCTCTTGCTAGGTATAAAGCAACAAGAGCTATGATATACAAGCTTCCATATGGCTGAATAACTAGATTATGATTTTTAGAATGTGTAAACAAATTTGCGAGAATGCAAAATGTACGGAATAAAGGGAAGGAAAAAAGGAATAAAGACGACTTACCGTGTTAGCGATTTCCTAACACGAGGTTCAAGGAAGAATTGATTTTTGCAGGGCAAAATCTCTTGCCTCTTCTGGTGTTAGCGGTCTCCTAACACGAGGTTCAGTGAGAGAGTGATTTTTGCAAAGCAAAATATCTTTCTTTTTCCAAGCCCGGAATTCTATCCTCTTATTCCTTACCAAAGCAGTACAACTTGCACCACCTGAGTTTCTTCATCCACTCTACAAATCCCTAAAATCAAACTAATCAAACTACAAATCTACGCTTGCACAATGCTGTGCATCCGTACTAACACATCGGCATTGGCATATATGCTCCTGCAGGAAACGATCCTGCATTGCCCTGAATATAACGTTAATTTAGTTCTACACTTTACATAGAAAGAGGAAGGAGGCATGCCAATTCATACCTCGGGATTGCTACTCATTCCTCTTCATTCCTTTGAACTACTCCAAATTCTATCTTGCTTATGTCGTGCGTCCAACCAGCCCTGCTGGTACAGGCACTTCACGATCTTCCGCACGCTCGGTGCCATCCAATACCGCATTCGAGCCAATTCCCGTCTGCATCTGATACATTTGACGATAGCGACCATCGATTTGCATCAGTTCGTCATGCGTACCACGCTCGACAATTTCGCCACGATGCAGTACCAGAATCTGGTCTGCACTGCGAATAGTCGAAAGACGGTGTGCGACGATGAAGGTAGTCCGGCCGCGTTTGAGCACTTCCAGCGCAGATTGGATTAACGCTTCGGTCTCCGTATCGATATTCGCTGTCGCTTCATCCAGAATGAGAATCGCTGGATCATAAGCGAGTGCACGAGCGAAGGAGATCAATTGGCGCTGTCCGGCAGATAAGGTGCTGCCTTTTTCCACGACTGGTTCGTCAAAACCTTTTGGCAGATCAGCTAGAATAGTCTCTGCCCCTACATCACGCAGTGCTTGCTCTAATCGCTCCCGACTAATGCGTTCATTGTCGAGACTTACATTGGATGCGATCGTGCCGGTAAATAGATACGGATCTTGCAATACGATCCCCATATGCTGACGAATCCATTGCTTTGGCAGATCACGTACACTTTGTCCATCAATTGTAATGGTGCCCTGCTGCGGATCATAGAAACGGAACAGTAAATTGATGATCGAGCTTTTGCCTGAGCCGGTATGACCGACCAGTGCAACAGTTTGACCTTGTTTTGCTTCAAAATTGATATTTTTCAAGACAGGGTCTTTTTTATAGGCAAATGTCACATCTGTAAACTTGACATCCCCTTTGTAACGAGGCATTGAGCCATCAGTTACCGCTTCGCCTTCTTCATCCATCAGTTCAAATACACGACCAGCCGATACCATCGATAAATCCAGTGCAGCCAGTTGATTGACCATACCGGTCATCGGCTGGAACAGGCGTCCGAGTACATCGACAAATGCATACAGTACACCGAGCGAGATCGCACTGTCAAAGCCGCCCAGTGCAGCGGAACCGAAGTACCAGAGCACCATCGCCAGCGTCAGATTGCGCAGTACGTTAACCAGATTGTGTGACGTTAACGAGTTCAGACGCAGCATTTTATTTTGATAGAACAGATAGTCATTGTTAAGCTGTTCAAATTCATCCTGTGTTTGCTTTTGTTTGCGGAAAATACGAATGATCGACATGCCTTGAATCGATTCATTAATAATCGCATTGATCTCACTCAGACGTGAGCGGATAATTTTGTTGTACTTCGTTGCAATTTTACGATACACAACGACCCATGCTACCAGAACGGGCACAAGGAACAGACAGACCAGGCCGAGTCGGAAGTCCAGAATGAACAGGGCAACGTACACACCAAGCATATACACAGCACCCGAACTAAAGTTAGATAGAACTGCAACGAACAGGTCTTTGACCGCTTCCGTATCATTCGTTACCCGCGATACGACTTTACCTGCTGGCAGATTATCGAAAAACGGCACCGGTAAGCGCTGAATATGCGCATACAGATCAATACGTAGCTGCTGAATTACTTTGTTGGCTGATGATTGCAGCCAGTATGTTTTACCAAATTCGGTAATGATCGAGATGAGCAAAAAGATAAAGTAGAGGCCAATCAACTTGTAGATGCTCGGCAGTTCTGGCTTGTAAAAGGAAAACAGTTCACTAGCTGCCAGCGGCACTGCCGCATAGACAGCCTGTTCCCCTTGCTGGCTACGTACAGTCAGTTTGCCATCTGCATACGTTTTTTCGCCTGTTGTATTACGCATTGGGCCGTTTACAAAATAAAAGCCAGCGCCACTTTGCACCACATGTGCTTCGGCGCCTTTGGCTGCACCTGCTGTCCACAAGCCTTCACGTTTGTAGAATTTGCCATTATACGCAGCAGCATTAGCATCGCCAGCAGTCGTTTCATAAAAGGGTTGTTCAATCGCAAACATATGGTTATCGATAATATTTTTGGCGATAAACGGGCCAGCCAGTTCTGCGCCGACGCCGATGACCAGCATGATTAGAGCGACAATGAATGTCTTCTTAGCACGTAATGCATACTGGTACAATCGCCTCGTAATCGTCTTATTATCCAGCCGTGTCATCGGCTGTTCATTCAAATCTTGTGTCTCCACGATTAAGACACCTCCTCATCAAGGGAATCCGATACTTGCTGCCGCTCATATTGCTCGCGGTACCAGCCATCTGCTTGCAGCAGTTCAGCATGTGTTCCCTCTTCAATAATTCGTCCTTTATCCAGCACGACGATATGGTCAGCATGCTCGATAGCAGATAGCCGGTGTGTGGCGATCAGCGTCGTTTTGCCTGCCCGTTCGGTGCGGATATTTTCAATAATACGGGCTTCTGTTCTAGCATCGACTGCGGACAAAGCATCATCCAGAATGAGAATTTCCGGATTGGAAATAAAGGCGCGTGCCAGCGAGACACGCTGCTTTTGTCCACCGGATAGAGCAACACCGCGCTCACCGACAATCGTTTCCAAACCGTCTGGGAAAGTGTGCAAATCCTGATCAAATGCGGCTGTACGAATCGCCGCCATCACTTCTTCATCAGTAGCATCTGATTTGCCGAAGCGAATATTGTTACGCACACTACGTGAGAACAAAATTTGCTCCTGCGGTACGTATCCTAGCCAGCTATGTAGCTGATCCTTTGCAATATGCTGGATCGGCACGCTGTTAATGCTAAGTGTACCGCTGCCAGCTGGATATTCATGCAGTAGTTGTTTGAGTAATGTCGATTTACCGCTACCGGTACGACCGACCACGCCCAGCGTTTCGCCAGCTTTGATGCGAAGGGAAACCTGTTGCAAATTATCGACCGTAGAGGTTGGATAACGGAACACGACATCTTTGAATTCGATTCGATCTGGACGTTTCACCGCGAATGGTTCATCGATATCTTCGACATCGGGTTTGACAGCGAGCGTTTCATTAACACGGTCCAGCGAAGCATTACCGCGCTGCATAATATTGATTAATTCACCGATTGCGAACATCGGCCAGATCATCATGCCCAAATAAATGTTAAAAGAAACCAGATTACCTAGTGTCAGTTGATTGTGGAATACAAGATAGATTCCATAACCGAGACCGATAATATAACTCAGTCCAACGAACAATCGAATCGTTGGTTCGAACAATCCGTCCACCATCGCGACCGCTAGATTTTTGCGGTATACATCGTTCGTAATATGCTCGAAACGTTTCTCATCCTGACGTTCCTGTACATAGGCGCGAATGACACGTACACCGGCGATCGATTCCAGCACCTGGTCATTCATATCACCAAAAGCATCCTGAGCCAGTGTATAACGTGAATGAATGACTTTACCGTAAATCGCCATCGACAGGGCGATAAAGGGCAGTGGCAAAATAGCCGCCAGCGTCAGTTTCCAGCTAATCAGAAAGCCCATCGCTAACAGTACAGTCAACAGATAGATCGTTGAATCCGTTAGTGTCAGCATACCGAACCCGACCGTTTGCGCAACTGAGCGAAGATCGTTAGTCGCCCGTGCCATCAAATCACCGGTACGACTGCGTTCGAAAAATGGAGGTGTCATCCGCAGTAGATGCGCCATAAAGCGTGTACGCAGCAGACGTTCTACCAGATTGGAGCCGCCGAACAGACTATGCATCCATACGTAGGTAATTCCGTAAATGAGTACCATCGTTAATGCAATCGTTCCAGAGTAATAAAAAAGCGATTGATAGGAAATGGTACCGCCAGAAATCTGGTCGATTGCTTCTCCTAACAACTTTGGCGGAACGAGTTCAATCACGCCGACAACCGCCAGCATAATAATTCCAATCAAATACCTCTTGCGTTCTCGACGGAAAAACCAGCCGAGATTTTTTAAAACAGCGAACATATTATCACTACCTTTCCGGTGCAACGGTTACATGCACCATGTTACCTCTCATTGCTTCAACTTGCTGTTCCAAACTTGCTCTTCGGGCATCCTTCCCATGCAGCAACCAAAAAAAAGACACGTCGTGTGCAAAAGCAGACGACGTGTCCTATTATTTGGACGTCATATGAGCGCACGGTTGTGAGCAACCGCGCGAATAATCTCCAGTGGATACTTGTCAGGTGTAGTTAGTCGTTCCAATCACCTTGAAGAAGGATATCCATCTGCCGGGTTGCTCCATTTTTAAGTTGTCCGTTAGAATCAAAATCAACAGCGGGGTTATGTACGATCATCATTGGACGCATGGAGTTCACCCTTTCTTCTTAGAATAGTGGCAGATGGCAATAATTTGAAAATTATCACTTGCCTGTGTCTGATTGTAGCACTGCGTTTTTTACGTTGTCAATCAAAAAGTTATCTATTTTGTAACAAATTTTTGAGAGGATGAATTGAATTTTACCGTGTGGAGTTAAAAAAGTTTACATAACAGATCATCTATATTGCAGTTATGTCCATTGAAAATGCGGATAACGAATCATAGTCGCTGTTTGAGCGAAAACTGGCTAACATACGGTGTTGCACCTGTCCTACTTGCATGAAGCTATGACGAATCTATGGCGAGCATGATATAATAATGGCATGTTGAGGGTATAGGGTACCAAGACCTTTGCATGTGTAGACTTTACGATGTGTTGGATGTCAGTTCCATGTATGGAATGAAACGTAAAGAAAGGCGGGATCAATAATGTCCATTGCAGTTTCCGATGAAGCAGCACGCTGGTATAAGAAAGAGCTTGATCTGAAGGAGGGCGATGCGATTCGCTTTTACGCCCGCTATAGCAGTAATAGTGATATTCATCCAGGTTTTTCGCTCGGTATTTCGGTAGAACCACCGATCAGTCCAGCACTTCAGCAGCAGACAGAAGGGATTCAGTTCTATATGGAATCTCAGGATATGTGGTATTTGAACGGCTATCGATTGAATGTAGAATATATGGATCATGAAGACGATATTCGTTACGCATATATTCCAGAATCATAAGCGGTTTGAATCGCAAGTTAGATCATGAACAAGTCAGAGCGGTGTGCACCTAAAGTGCGCACCGCTTTTGTTTTGGTATATAGACAGAGCAGAGAGGGATTAGCGTATACACAGCATCTGCGCTCGCAGAGCTTATTTATTTTCCAACACGCGGGTCAAATCGGTCGCGTAATTCATCTCCGATCAGATTTACCGCCAGTACAAAGCCCGTAATCGCCAATCCCGGAAATGTACATATCCACCATGCCACGGTCAAATAGCCACGCCCCTGTGATAGCAAGGCTCCCCAGTCAGGAATCTCACTCACCGTTCCCAGACCGAGAAAGCTAAGACCTGCTCCGGTCAAAATAGAGCTGCCCAGACCGATCGTTGCCATAACGAGTACAGGCGATACAGCATTGGGCAAAATATGGCGACGTATAATATGCCAGTTCGAAGCACCAAGCGCGCGTGCTGACTCAATATAACCGCGTGTGCGAAGCCCGACGATCTGACCGCGCATTACCCGTGCATAGCCGGGAATGGAAGCGACTGCAATCGCCAGTACAATATTAGGCAAACCCGGCCCTAATGCTGCGGCAATAGCAAGCGCAAGCAATACACCTGGAATCGTCATCAAAATATCCATAATGCGCATCATAATCGTATCGGTCCAGCCGCCTGTATAGCCTGCCAATGCGCCGAGTGCGCCGCCGGCAAGCACGCCGACAACAACCGAGCTAAAGCCTATCAATAAGGAAACTCGTGTACCGTAGATGACCAGACTTAATATATCGCGACCAAAATAGTCCGTTCCAAGCCAGTTGGCGGCTCCAGGCGGCTGCAAAATACGATCTGTCATCATAGCGGTAGGCGAATAGGGCGCGATCCATTGCGGAATGAACGCAAATACGATCAGTAACGCAACCAGTGCCGAGGCAAGTCCAGCCAGCAGCAGACTTATACGTTGCTGTCGCTTTTGCCTGTTCCAGCCGCGACTTTCGGTTTGTACAGCACGGTTCGTAGCATCGCGCCGATTCACGGCAGCAGTACCGAATAGAGCTTTCATCTGCAACCCTCCTGTTTGGATTCGATTGGTCGTATACCGGTCTATGTTTAGACTGATGCTGCTAATAGGGTATCCGCTACATAATTCAGGTGGAGCGGCGGATGCGCGGATCGATATAGGTGTACGATAGATCCACAATCAGATTAATCAGCACATACACAATCGCTGTGAAAAAGACGACACCTTGCACAACCGGAATATCGCGTCCCATAATCGCATCCGCAAGAATACGCCCGATGCCCTGTCTGGAAAAGACCGTCTCAATGACGACTGTGCCTGCCAGCATTTCACCAAGCTGCAACCCGACCACTGTAACGATCGGAATCAGTGCGTTGCGTAATGCATGGTAGTACATGATGACCTTCTCGCTAATGCCTTTCGCGCGGAGGGTCGTAATAAACGGTTCATTGATCACTTCCAGCATGCTCGTTCGCACCATACGAATCATAAAGCCAGCACCGACGAGGCCGAGTGCGATGGAAGGGAGGACAAGCGTCTGCCAGCCATCAGAGCCTATCGCCGGAAACCAGCCGAGCTGAATAGAAAAGATAAGAATCAGCAGAATGCCTGACCAGAAGGTTGGCATTGAAATACCGAACAATCCGATAATGCGAGCAAGCACATCAATCCAGCCGTTACGATGTACAGCAGACAGCACACCGAGTGTAACCCCAATGACTGCGGCGATCAGCGTGCTCGTTAGCGTAAGCATTAGAGTTGCCGGAAAATGAGCTAAAATTTTGGGCAATACAGGCTCTGAATTCAGCATCGACACGCCAAAATCTCCGCGTAAAATGCCACTCAGATAATGCCAGAATTGAATGTAAAAGGGTTGATCCAACCCTAGCTGTACCCGCAAATTTTGAATCATCTCCGCGGTAGCATACGTGGGATCAATCATAGACAACACCGGATCGCCTGGCAGTAGATAAAAGATAGCAAATACGAGTATCAATGATCCCAGCACGACCAGTAAGGACGAAATGATGCGGATTCCTGCCAGACGAAGCATGGTCATCCTCCTGTTCCTGTTAATTTCACGTCATTGAAGACCGGATACCCCAGATAGTTAAAACTTAGACCCTGCACACTTTTGGAAGCGACAACGGTATACGGGAAAATGTACACCGGAACAATGAGCGCCTGATCGCTAATCCGCTCTTGAATTTGGCGGTATATCTGTTCACGCTTAGTAGAATCTTTGGTCACAGCGCCTGCTTCCAGCCATGTATCAAGCTGCGGATCAGAGTAGCCTGTCAGCGTTTCGCGTGCACCAGCAGTCGGGGTGTGATAAAAGGCAGACAGCGCGTTCGGATCAGCATTCACCTGACTATTGCCGTACAGATCGTAGGCTTTGTTTTGAAAGACGACAGTAGCGATATCTTTCGTAATGTTTACCTGTACCTCAATACCGACGGCTTTTAATTGCTGCTGCACCATAGCGGCAATATCATTGCGTTTTTCACGATTGGGTGAACCGTCGACATAGCGTAGCACAAGTCGTTTGCCATCCTTCACCCGAATGCCATCCGCACCGCGTGTCCAGCCCAATTCATCCAGCAGTTGATTGGCTCGCTGCACATTCGGCTGGATTTTATTTTCGAGTGAGGCATCATAACCTAAAATACCGGGAGTTAGTGCAGACCATGCTTGTTTGTAGGTTCCGAGATACAGCGTTTTGACAATGGCACCCACATCGATAGCTGATTGCAAGGCCTGACGTGCTTTTAACTCGTTCCACGGAGCATTGCGCTGATTAATAAATAGCGTGTAAGGTAAGCCCGGTGTATCGGTCTGCAACAATTGCTGATCGGGGCTGTTTTGTAAGCCGAGTATATTTTGCGGTGGAACGGTTTCAGCGGCGAGTACCTGTTTACTCTGGACACTGCCAACACGGGTAGCTTCCTCTGGAATAATGGAGAATGTAATCTCGTCCAGATGAGGTGCCTTCGGATTGCTCACTGTTTCGGGTGCCCATGCATAGCGATCATTACGCTTCAGCTTAATGCTGGCATTGTCTTCCCAGCTCACAAATTCAAATGGACCCGTACCTACAGGATGCTGTCCGAACTGCTCACCGTATGTTTGGGCTGCGGTCGGAGAGATGATGCCCAGCATCGACTGGCTCAGATTGGCAAGGAATGCCTGCGATGGACGCGACAGATTGACTTTGATTGTATAATCGTCAATCACATTGGATGATTGATATGGCTGTATAAGGGCAAGTGCATTGGCTGCTTTAGTTGCTGGATTAATAATACGATCCAGATTGAATTTGACAGCTGCTGCGTTAAAAGGTGTACCATCATGGAAGGTGACATCTTTACGTAATTTGAACGTATAACTCAATCCGTCTTTGGATGCTGTCCAGCTTTCTGCCAGCCAGGGCTTTATGGTACCGTCCTTATCCTGCACGACCAGATTGTCATAAATATTGCCAAATACGCGCACGGATACTGCCCAGCCGCTGCGCTGCGGATCAAGCGTATCTGGCGTCGTTGCCAGCGCATACGTAAGTGTACCGCCGGTTCCGCCATTTGCAGCCAGTGCAGATTCGGTGCCCGTACCTGCACTGGAACCGCAGCCGGATAAAATCAAAACAATTGCAAGCAAGCTGATCCACAGGCTGCTCCAAGTATAGTATGGAACTGTTTTAGGTACGGAATGACGCATCGGATTCATCCTTTCGTTGACAAGAGATAGGGGATAAGGCGCTTCGGGCAAACTGCACATGCAGGCGTGTACCTAGCAACAGTACATGTTCATCGATATCGAAGCGTGGATGATGGAGTGGATAGACCTCCTGTTGATCCGGTGCACGACAGCCGATAAAAGCAAAGGCTCCCGGACGTCGCTCTGTATACAGTGCAAAATCTTCGCCCGCCAGCACCGGCTCTAATCGCTGAATACCGCTTGAACCGAATACTTCTGCTGCCGCTTCCTTCACTTGCTGTAAGACAGCCGGATCATTACGCAGCACGGTGCCTGTACGCTGTACAATCTCGGCGGTGCCACCATGCTGCGCGGCAATCTGTTCCGCATAATGCTGGATGGCGGAAGTGATACGTTCTACCGTTTGTGAATGGAAGGAGCGAAAGGTGCCGGTCAGCTCGCTTTGACCAGCGATCGCATTTTTTACAGTGCCAGCGTGCAATGTTCCGAATGATAATACGGTTGCTTCCAACGGATCAATCTGAGTTGCCATAAACAGCTTAATATCGTTAATAAAGCGTGCCGCCATCATAATACTGTCTGAAGCAAGATGGGGCGTGCTATGGTGACCGGGTGTACCATGAAAGGTAATTGTAAAATGACTGGATGCTGCCATCGCCACATCGTTATGGATACCGAGCTGTCCTGTTTCCAATTGCGGCCATACATGCAGTGCGAATACCTGATCGACCTGGTCTAATATGCCATCCTCAATCAGATCGCGACCCCCACTAATCAATCGTCCATCGAGCGGTGAAGGCTGCGCGCCTTCCTCTGCCGGTTGAAACGCAAAAATAATCGTTCCGTGCAACTGCTCGCGTTCGGCTGCCAGTACCTTAGCGGCACCAAGCAGCATCGCTGTATGCGCATCATGACCACAGGCGTGCATTATTCCTTCATGAACCGAGGCATAGGCGGCTGAATTCTGCTCATGGATCGGGAGCGCATCCACATCAGCACGTAGCAGAATAACAGGCCCTTTCTGTGATCCGCGTAAAATACCGATAACACCTTTATGAAAATGCTGCCCGACCTGCTCATGCAATTCGATATCCCATTTGCGTAATAAGCCAGCAATTAAATGCATCGTTTGATCAACGTCAAACATCAATTCTGGATAACGATGCAAATGACGGCGAATGCGCGACAGATCGCTTTCTAGCGTATCTGTCCATGAATGCACCGCAAATGATAAATGTTCCAGCATAAGCGTCACCTCAGATTGTAATTATTCATTTAATTCCTATCGATTAAATATGAATTATGACATTAAATGTATGCTGGATCGTCAGTAGCGTCAATGCGTTTGCTAATAGATAAGATCAATACACGTATGGAATATATCAATAACATAGACGAGCATTGGACAACATATAGAAGATCCTATGGGTATAGAGTATTCCAGCGAAAATCATGTTTCGTATAGAACGTCATCGTCCAACAGTATAGGTAACAGCATAGTAGGACTTCGATGGTAGGTATATGTGGAATGAACCGGAATATGTAGCAAGATACGATGATAGAGCGTAAGCCAACGGTTGAAATGAACAATATCGTTTTGCATCGCAAACAAAGCTTCCAAATCGCATGGCCTTATGTATAAGGCAGGCGATCTGGAAGCTTTGTTGTACATCCATGCAATTATACGTGCGAAGTGCCTTCCAGTGCATAGGCAAAATCTTCAATATCGAATACCTGCACAGGCACTTTCGCTTCGATCATGCGCTGAATCAACTCAAACTGGTCGGTCAGCATCGGCGCTTCTTTTTTCAGTGAAGATAAAATCAGTTCCGTTTCGATCGGATCAAACGACTCACCGTAATATGCGTTATCCAGCGCATTCACGACGGATATTTGTACATTGTCGCTGAATACGATGCCAGCGCTTTGCGACCAGGGCATTTGTAGACAACGCTGAATTTTCTTTTTGTTGAGCGGTTCTTCCAAATAACGGATCAGCTCTTGAACCCGGTTGCGTACTTCGCGATCTTCGATAGGCGTATTCATAAGCGGTTCATCACTTTCCGCAAATTCATATAACTCCATAATCGTTGTATACGGAACGATATAATTGACCGGCTTATCCGGGTTCAATAGCTGCCCATAAATCGCGATCATTACCGCTTCAATGACAAATGTCTGGGACATGGACGAATCCTCCTGGAAATGCATACGTGTACACATCGTTGTTAGCCTGATCGTTTGTGTAAACGGTCAAGCTGTACTGGCAGTATACCATATTCGCTCCCTTGCCATATATGCAAACTTGCAAAAAGTCTGTTTGCATATATGGTAAGTGTTCGGCAACAGCAAATTAAGATTTACCGATCAACAGGGACAGCAGTCCAGCCGCAATCAATGGACCGACCGGCACCCCTTTGAAAAAGGCAACGCCAATCAGTGTACCGATCAGTAATCCGGCGACAAGTGTAGGCTGATTGGTCATCAGAATCGTACCGCGTCCACCGAGATACGCGACAAACAGACCAATCCCTACAGCGATAAGCGATTTCCAGCTTAGGAAGGAAGAGAGGATCGTATCGATGGAAATTTTGCCGCTCGCCAGCGGCGTCATCACACCGATTGTCAAAATAATGATCCCAATCGTTAAGCCGTACTTTTCCAGCCACGGAAAAGCCTGATGCCAGCCAAGTGCACGAATGAGCAGCAAAATGAGCATCGCGATTGTAACGGTTGTATTTTTACCCACAATGCCGAGTCCTGCCATTACAAGCAGAATCAGCGAAGGCATATCAATGGCAGCCATACTTGTATTGCTCCTTTGTTGTGAAATGAGGATATGCATATCGTTAACGTCAGTTGATGTTGAGTCAGCTAATATAGATATTACTAGCAGATCTAGTCGGACTAAACATCGAATTAAACATCAAACTAAGACATCAAACTAAGCATTGAACGAAATATCAAACTAAACATCAAACGGAATATCGAAATATCGAACTGAAAATGTCCGCCGGAACCCAGCGGACATTACGTAGAAGTGTGAAGTATAATCGGTCTGAAATAAAGCATACATAGCAAGAAGTGCATAGGATGAATTTCGATCCACATGGTGTATCGTCAAATGGTTTAATCATCCAGCCATTCACACTTTATTTTGTTCCTGCTGACAAGCAGAGCAAATTCCAAAGTAGTTGAAATCGCTCTATTCGCTTGGCGATGTATACGTTGATATAACTACATATTCTTACCTTAAATGCAATATAATCATTATCAAATGGAATGTAATCAGTATCCCATCATAGGCGAGCATAGTATACCGCGTGTTAACCTGTAGCAGTCATTCCGTACTCTCGAATCATCAAGCTCCATCAAGTTTGAAAACCTTACTCAGCCAGTGTTTTCGGAGTTAGACTATCCACAATATGCTGAGCGATCAACGCGCCATGACGACGTCCTGTTTCGATAAATACTTCGTTGGCATTCCGACCGGAAGCGATCACGCCAGCGACATACAGTCCTTCGATATTCGTTTCCATCGTATCCGGGTCAAAACGCGGCTTATCCATATCATCACTCATCGTCACACCCATCGATGTGATCAGCTTGCGATCTGGACGAAAGCCGGTCATGGCCAGCACAAAGTCGTTGTCCAGTTTGTCTACAGAACCATCTCCAGTGCGTGTGACATGCACCTCGGATTCTGTAATATTCGTTACGCAGGAATTGAGATGCAGGTTGATTTTACCTTTCATCACCAGACCTTCAAAGATCGGGCGTACCCATGATTTGATATTGGCAGACAGATCATGACCACGGTAAACCATATCGACTTTAGCGCCTACACGTACAATTTCCAGCGCCGCATCGACTGCCGAGTTGCTGCCACCAATAATAGCTACGCGCATACCAGTATACGGATGCGCTTCACGGAAATAGTGCGTCACTTTATCCAAATCTTCACCTGGAATGCCCAGATAATTCGGATGATCAAAATAGCCGGTTGCAATGATCACACGGCGCGCTTCATACGTATTCTGTTGTCCATGACGATTCACTGTATGCAGACGGAAGCTACCATCCGCTTGCTTCTCTATACCTGTCGCTTCGGTATACGGCTGTACATTCAAATCGTAATGCTGGGCGGCACGGCGGTAATACGCCAGTGCTTCATGACGAAACGGCTTTTCATTCGGTGTAGGAAACGGCAAATCGCCAATTTCCAGCAGCTCTGCCGTACTAAAAAATTGCATATTCGTTGGGTACAAATAAATAGAGTGCACAACATTATATTTTTCAATTAAAAGAGTATTCAGGCCCAGACGCTCACATTCAATCGCGGCAGATAATCCGCACGGTCCGGCACCGACAATAATAACATCTTGCATACAGGGTAAATCTCCTTTCCATATCCGCATATCATTTCTATACATTCTATAAACGTTCTGCTCTTCATCATACCATATTTGTAGAAAACTCGCAGGACGCTGCTTTTCTTTATAAGGATGATAGATCCTCTATATGATCCAAGTTTTGCTATCCGACAATAGCCGTATGGATACGCAGTCAATAGACAGAAATCATATAAGTACATCGAACCAGGAGTAGAGAAAGGGATGCTAAACCAGGTGTGTCCGAGCATATACCTACATCCGCCCTGTTTAGCTAGCTAAAATGAATCAAATTGGCTTGAAATCGCATAAACTTTGTAAAAATATGCATCATTCTTTGTAAATTGCGGTACAATAATAGTAAGCAAAATAATAGTAAGCAAATCAAAATTGCAGTCGCTTTTGTCGGATCGGTTTGTAACCGTTTTCTGCACACGTTGATCGGACGATGTGCTAGAGAGGAGAGACAATTATGTCTATTCTGGAACGATTCAAAAACAAAGGTAAAAAGGGATTGGATCGCTTACCATCTGTTCACGTAACACTGGATGAATTACGAAGCGCTGTGCTGCGCTTTGAACGTGATATGGGCAATGGAATTAATCGAACTGTACTTATGCAGGAGGATGGAAGTATAGATCTTAGTCGTTTGCATCGTTATTTGGGCGGTTCGTGCGATCAGAAGTTTTACCTGTCTCGTGAGACATTTGAGCTGTTTGACGAAAGCGAGCGCCATATTCCGTATCATCTGGACCGTGTGCAATGGGCGGTAGATGATTATGTGAATGATAATGGGCATTTGCCTGTATTGACAGATTCTGCTTATTTTGAAGTGGATTGTCGCAAACTATATCAACAGCGCTATCTGCATGAATTTCCTGACTTTACAATTTATGTGACGGATCAGGAGATGATGGTCACCCATCGCGAGCCTGCAATTTTACCAAAGCAGAAGGAAGAGCAAGATCGTTCGTATGTGCTGTTGTAAAATACGAGTGATCGTTTACGGAGGATTTACTGATGAAATGAGCGTAAGAATGAATAGCTATGCAATAACTATGCATAGCTGAAAATTGTTTTACGTAATCGAAAATAAAGTGAAAAATAAAGAAGATGAAGTGAAAATAAAATTGGAGATGAATAGTTTTACAATGAATTAGAATAAATTGTTTGATGTAGTTTGAATGTACGAATAAGATTTGAAGTAACGAATTCGAAATGAAGAATAAATTACTAATTAGTAACGAACACGAACCCGTAACGAAACGGTTTGAGCGCATAGCGTTATATACTAAGTCTGCATCGATTAACAATCATCGGTGCAGGCTTTTTTATTTTGCAGGGGTGAAGGCTACAATAGCAGGAGCAGGGCAAGTTGACAATAGTGATATAGCTGATTGCCATGTCGCTTTGCCTTTTGTAGAATAAACGGGGTGTAGCCAGCGATACATATGGAGAGATCGAGCATACGGATAAGGGAGAGCGAGCATATGACAGAACCAATACGTGCGGAGTCAGTGGAGAATATGCAACAACATCATCAACAGATCAGATCGACAGATGCCAAAGCGAGCGATACGCCGATCAAGGCGGTCATTTTCGATCTGGATAATACACTGATGGATCGGGACCATGCCTTTCGGGCATTTTCAGAACGGCTGGTGCGTGATTATTTTGGACATGTAGATGAGACACTGGCACGGGATATAATTGGATATTTACGCATTACCGATGCCGATGGGTATCGGGAGAAAAGGGGCTTTTTCGAGGAATTGACGGAGCATTTACCGTGGGCAGAAAAGCCGGGTGTGGAAGATCTGTTTGCTTATTATAATGAGCATTATATGAAAGAAGCACGTCTGATGCAGCATGCACGTGAAGCGATTGCTGCATGTCGACAGCAGGGCTTTCGTCTGGGGATATTAACGAACGGAACGTATAATATTCAATATGGAAAAGTGCTGCATCTAGGGTTGGAGAAGGATTTTGATGTGATTTTGACATCAGGTGAAGCGGGGATCAAAAAGCCGGATCAACGTGTGTATGAGATGATTTTGGAGCGGCTGGGGACGAGTGGGGAGGAAACGGTATTTGTAGGTGATCATCCGGTTAATGATATCTGGGGTGCCGGTCAAGTAGGGATGCGTGGCATTTTCCTGCGCCGTAGCTTTGCCTGGGATGATAAGCTTGGCTTGAAGCCGTGGCGTGCGATTGATGAGCTGGATGAGTTGGCAGCGATATGGGAGCAGGAATAGAATATTTTTTCGAGGAAGAGTCCCCATTTAAAGAAAAAAGTGGAGACTCTTCTTTTTATTGAGAGTATAATGTACTAAGACTAATGGCTTATATAATAGCATTCTTAGTCAAATAACTATAAATTATTTGGGGGTGTGATGAGTAATGAGTATTGTTTCTCTTTTTAGAAGTGACCTATTAATAAAAATAATCAAGCATTTTAGCATGAAAACAACTATTTTTTATACATTATTAATTTTGATTATTGGTAGTATCATTAATAAGTTTAATCCGTATCATAATTTTTATCTTCATATGTGTATTTTAATCACCATACTAATAATTTCTTTATATTCTGTGAGGCAATTGTTGAATTTTTTTGATGACGATAAGATTATAGTTGAACCTAATACAAAGCCTGTGGAGCTAAAAATAATTTCACAAAAATGGGCTTACTCTAATTTGAGTTTGGTAATTTCTTTAATTGTAGTTGCATTTTATTTTTTTGGTATTTTCAAGTTGAAATATATAGTATTTAATCCCGTTGGGGTTTATGCGTTATGTCTCGGTGCATTAGCCCTTTTTTTCGCTATAGTGGGATATTATCTTTTTGTAACATTCATTATATTTTTTATTAGAATAGCTCATTTAGATGTGGAAGAAATAAAAAGCTATACAATATTTAGTCCTTCTAATAGTGAATGGTTAATAAAATTAGCAATAATAAAGAAAAAATTTCAAAATATATTTTTGTTTTTAGGTTTTTTGTTTTCTTTAGAGTATGCTTTACTAGTTCCTAAAGGTGCTATTAACTATTCACAAATAGTTTTACAAAATAATCAAAAATTTTTGAATGTCGAGAGTGATTTCTGGTTTATATCTACATGGTTAATTATTATATTAGGAATTATTATTGCTTTCCCTGTATACGTATATTTGCTACACAGATCTATAAAGAAAATAATTGGAACATTGAAAAGAAAAACAATTTCCGAATTAGAGTTTCTTATTAATATTTCTTATGAAAACAAAAAAATGCAAGACGTATATGATTACTTGCAAATGATACATGCTGTAGAAAAATCTCCTGATTATCCTATTAGCAATAAATTACCTATTAGTTCAATAATTTTGTCTATTAGTACTATAGCAGTACAATTTGTAAAAATTATTCCTTTTATAGCTGAAAAGATTAATCACTAATTAATCTTTTTAGGCAGTAATCCATAACATAATCCAGAAAGATTTTAATACCGTCAATCCACTCTAAACATCCGTTGAGGATATATATTTGTTCAATATCCTCAATAATGTTGTTCTTTATAATATTGATTCTCTTTATTAAGTACATTTCTACATTATATTTTTTATATAAATTCTCTAAAAAAGTAAAATCTAAATTTTCGATATTTCGAAGTGTTTTCTTCTCTGATAAATTTGCAAAATTATAAATATAACTAACGATAATATTTTTTCTTAATTTATTTAAATCAAAATTCAAATTACCTTTATATTTGATATTGAAAGAATTATTAGAAAATACTTCTGCATCGTTAAGCAGTTGAAATACAAATCCTAATAATTCTCCGATTTCAGTTACATAGTTTGAAATTTGAGAGATTGGATTAGAGCTGGAAAGATAGCCTAAAAGAAAGCTGTTTTTTATTAAACTAGTCGTTTGCATATCTACAACTTTTTTTATTTCAATGAATTTATAAATTTTTTCTTTATCTAGTAATAATTCATCTATGGTTCCTTTAGCCATATCGAATATTGTTGATGAAATTAGATCAATAGACTGATTTAAAATACCTACATTCGCTTTTCTATCTTTATTAGAGTTATTTAGAATTTTAATAGATAATGCTAGCATCTGTATAACTAAGACTATTGATTCGTAGCTTCCATGTTCAACATGAAATGTAGGTTTTCCTCTTCTAGCAATATCTTCGTCAATAATATCGTCTATTATAATTGAGCACTTATGTATTAATTCAGTACTAACGGCAGTATCTAAAACTCCTTCTAGTATACTATTAATACAGTATTCAGAATTATAATTGCCTGCCAACGCTCCCCACGCACATAAGAGTGGTCTAAGTCTATGGCCTCCACTAAGTTGATCAGAATCAATGTATTTTTTATTTATATTGGACAGGTGCGTATCCCATCTTTTATTGAAATTACACAAAAACCCTTCAGGTTGTACACTCATTATTTTGTCATAAAAAAGATTCATTTCATAACCCCCAAATAATTTATAGTTATTTGGAGGTCTCTATTTTGTTTCTCGGGTTATATTTATTCAATACTGTACGCTTTCGTTTGATAGAAACTTCGGTATAAATTTCGGTTGTACTCACACTGGAATGGCCTAAAATTTCTTGAACTGCTCGTAAATCTGCACCGTTTTCAAGTAACTGAGTTGCGAAAGAATGGCGTAGATAGTGAGGTGTGGCGCTAGTGTTAATTTTGGCTAATTGTTTATATTTAGAAAAGATGTCCTCAATGCCATAAATGGAAAGGCGTTGTCCATATTTATTCAAAAATAGAGAGTCACATTGAGGAGCAAATTCGAATCTAATCTTTAGCCACTGTTGAATTTTATCGATTAATTCTGAACTCGACAGATACAGCAGTCGTTCTTTTCGACCTTTTCCAAAAATGATAATCGAACGATTACGCAAGTCGAGATCCTTTAACCGGATTTGCACCAATTCGCCGATTCGTATACCAGTAGAAAATAAAAGATCAATGATCGCATCATTCCGTATACTTAGACGTACTTGAAATGGACTTGTACGAGATAATCGTTCTTTTTCAGGAGCGGTTAATAAGCGTTTGATTTCATGTTGAGGTAGTGTTTTAGGAATGCGTTTAGTCGTTTTAAATCGTTTTCCAAGATGAATGAGTGGAGACTCAGCAATCCAGTTCTTTTGTGCGATAAAAGCAAAGAAACTTTTAAATGTAATATACTTTCTTTTAATAGTTGAATCTTTGAGTGTATTGCTTTGAATAAGAGAAGTGAAATACAAATGAATAATATCCTCAGTAATACAATCGTATTGATTTTGCTTTAACCATATTGTAAAGCGACTTAAATCAGAAATATAAGCTTTGATCGATTTCATAGATAAGTTTTTTTCAATATGCATATAATGTGTATATTTTTCGATATAAGTTGTGTAATCGCTAGATTTTAAATTCAAAGTGAAGCCTCCTCGATTTAATCAATACATTCGTGTAAAACCTATTCAGTTCCAAGTCTACAATAGATTATAATAGAGCGAATCTAACCTATAGTTATTTTAGTTATACATACAGTTAAAATCCTTACAATTTTATGCTTGAACAGCTTTATTGTAAATCCAGCGTAAATCGCGTCAGTCATATAACAAACGAATACAAGAGACGTATAGCTCGATTTTGGCAGTTCATATAGCTGCCCTGATCGGGCTATTTTTGTTACGAATGTCGGTTGCCCAATGCAATGTAAGCGTTATACGGATACAGTTTTGGAATAGTGCCGATTGCTCAGTGCTGTGAGTAGAACCAGAAATTTCCTTTACACAAAAATAAATTGCGGCGCATGTGGAGCTAATAAACGGTCTTTATACTCAGAGTTGCAAACATTGAGACGTCTAGACAACTTGGTGGATAGGATATGAGGAATTCGGATAGGAAGGATGGAGTCATGGGCTGGTATTTACGCTCGCTTGGTGCGAGGAAAGTGATGGAATTTGTTGTGCTGGTTGTGTTTGTTATCTTTTTTCTAGGACCATTGTTAAATTTGTTGCTGCTGGCGGTATCCGGTAAATGGCAGTATCCAGCGGCATTGCCGCAGAGCTGGTCACTGGAATGGTGGCAATTTGTATTGACGCAGGATGATGTGCTGGAATCGATCTCGCTTTCTTTTCTGATTGCTACGGTGGTAACGATTTGTTCGATTATCGTCTGTATTCCGGCAGCCTATGCGTTTGCGCGGATTGCCTTTCCGCTGAGTCGCTGGTTTTTGTTTTCTTTTTTGCTGACTCATGCTTTTCCGAAGATGGGGTTGTATGTATCGATCGCGGTCTTATTTTATAAGTTCGGGTTGATGAATACGTTTGTCGGTATCGTGCTCATTCATATGGTCAACACATTGATGTATATGACATGGATTCCATCGTCTGCCTTTCGCAGTGTCCACCGGGCACAGGAAGAATCAGCGCGAGATGCGGGTGCAGGACCATTTCGTGTGTTTTGGAAAATTACATTACCGATGGCATTCCCGGGTATTATGGTCGCATCGATTTTTACGTTTCTAGCTTCGCTGGATGAAGCACAGGGAACACTGCTTGTCGGTATTCCGGATTTTAAAACGATGCCGATCATTATGTATTCGATTATTGCGGATTATCCGAGCACGACAGGGGCTGTATTTTCCGTCATTTTAACATTGCCGACGATTATTTTACTGCTGGCTGCGCGTCGATTCGTCAGTGCGGATGTGCTGGCAGGAGGTTTTCAGGTGAAATAATAGTGCTGTGCTGATCAATAGTGTTAGTCATGTATTTTGTCGTTTACATTCATGACGATATTTACATTCATCCCTATATTTTCATTTATGCCTGTATTTGAATTTATTACTACCACGCTCGTTCAGTTATATGCCGCCATAATTTTACGCTTCCTATTCATTCGATCGTTCATATAAAGCAAGATTGTACAGGAAGAAAGATTGTACAGAAAGCAACATTGTGCAGAAACAGGAGGAGATCAGATGACTCAAGCTCAGCTATCGATTCGGCAACTTAGTAAACGATTCAAAACAGGCGATGGCGTTAGCGATATTACACTTGATGTGCAGCCCGGCGAAATGGTCACGTTGCTTGGTCCATCCGGCTGTGGCAAGACGACGGTGCTGCGCTCGATTGGTGGATTTTTGGAGCCAGATAGCGGAGACATTCTCATTCGCGGCCAAAGTGTACTCAAGCTTCCGCCGGAGAAAAGACCGACCGCAATGGTATTCCAGAGTTATAATCTGTGGCCACATATGACCGTATATGACAATCTCGCATTCGGGCTACATATTCGTAAGCATAAAAAAGCACATATTCAGCGTGCGGTCACCGATGCATTGGAGCTGGTACAGCTAGCGCCAGCAGCGCGCAAGTATCCATCCGAGCTGTCAGGTGGACAGCAGCAACGGGTGGCGCTAGCACGCGCACTGTTGTTGGAGCCGGATGTGTTACTGCTGGATGAACCCTTTTCCGCACTTGATGCAAAGCTGCGGATGGAGATGCGTGAAGAACTGCGTGATATCCAGATGCGCACAGGCATGACGATGGTATTCGTCACGCATGATCAGGAAGAAGCATTATCGATCTCAGATCGGATTGTCGTGATGCATGCTGGACAGATTGAGCAATTATCGACGCCACAGGATATTTATGATCGTCCAAGCTCATTATTTGTCGCTAGTTTTATCGGTCGTATTAATCTACTTCCAGCCGTTAGTGATGGTGCACGTATTCGTTTACAGTCATTAGAACTGGAGCCGCAGTCTGGTCAGGCACTATTACCGGGACAATGCACGATTGCGGTAAGACCGGAGGATGTGTATTTAACGGACGAGCCGCACAGTCTTGCAGGCATGATCCGTCAGGTAATGGTACTCGGTCATTACGCTGAAATATCGGTTGTATGTGACGAACAGATCATTAAAATGTTCGTTCCACGCGAGCAGGCGGTTCATTTGCTAAGCGGACAGACCGTGCGAATTGGATTGCGTAAATTCACTGCATTTCCAGAACGTCCAGAAGGCATTACGGTTAGTCATACAGCGGCATCTGAAGTAGCGACTGTATGAGTATGCCGATCATATAACGGCTATATAGGGATCGTATGAGAAAGTAGAGGTGATGATAACAACGAATTATCGCGATTAATAAATGGCTAGCTGATACGCTGGATACGTTGCGCAAATGCAGCATGATCGATGAATCAAACCGAAGTTGCTATAAGCAGCAATCGGTACAGGTAGTAGTCAGCATAGACCATATTCATCATAGGCAAACGTTACTATAGTATGCTTTCATTCATTCTCATTGTGCTTTCATTCATTTTCCGCTGTGTTCTGCCATGATTCAGCAAGTGAGCAGCTCCTGTAACGCTTGTTGTACGCTGTTCATCACGTTATTTTTTAACTTGCTTCAATTTAACTACATCCGACTGTACAGGTTTTATAGCATCATATTGTAAAGGCAGCAGCATCAGATGGAGTGCAGAACATGGTGTTGTTGCCAGCAAAGTCATGATCACTTGATCACTCGTTCCGATAAAAAAAGCAATGTAATGTTTATTTTCTATCGTCATTTCCCATATTCGAGGAGGAACCAACGTGTTCACAAAAGTTAAATGGAGTTCACTGGTATTGATCGTACTGAGTATCGCATTACTGGCAGGTTGTAGCGGCAAATCAGGCTCTGAGGCGGCAAGTGCCAGCAGTACGGGCACGACCGAGATTTCACTTTACACCGGCGGATCACTTAACGTAAAAGAACTGTGGGAAACGCTCATTCCTGAATTTGAAAAAGCGAACCCGACAATTAAAGTTAAACTGGTGTACTTGCCATCCGGTACAGGTGGTCAGTCGGCAGTCGATCGTCTGCTGGCAGCGAAGCAAAGTGGTCAGCAAAGCGTAGATGTGGATCTGTATGAAGGCGGTCTGGATGATATTACGCGCGGTAGCAGTCAGGGCATCTGGGCGAAGCTGGATAGCTCAGCCATTCCGAATCTTTCCAATGTAGACAGCAATGCACTAAAACAGGCGAATGATCTGGCTGTTCCTTATCGCGCGTCTTCTGTCGTGCTCGCATATGATAGCTCCCGTGTAAGCTCACCACCAAAAACAGCGGATGAGCTATACGATTGGATTCGTCAGCACCCAGGTCGCTTCGCTTATAATGACCCGGCTACAGGCGGCTCGGGCAGTTCCTTTGTGAACACAGCAATCTACAATTTCCTGCCAGCTGATGCGATGAATAGCAGTGATCCATCGATGGCGCAAAAATGGGATAAAGGCTTTAACCTGCTCAAACAACTGGGACCCTATATGTATCAAAAAGGCGTATATCCGAAAAAGAATCAGGGTACACTTGATCTGTTAGCAAGCGGTGAAGTCGATATGATTCCAGCCTGGTCGGATATGGCGCTGGAACAATTGAACAAGCAGTTGCTGCCATCGACAGTGAAACTGGCACAGATTAATCCTCCCTTTACAGGTGGACCTTCTTACTTGATGATGCCGGAAATGTCCGCGAAAAAGGTAGCTGCGGAGAAGCTGCTCAACTATGTGCTCACACCGGAAGCACAGGCGATCGTTGTGAACAAAATGTACGGCTATCCGGGAATCAAATGGGATTTGATGTCCAAAGATCTGCAAAACAAATTTGCTAGCGTGTCCGGCGGATATCGTCAGTTTAACAGTGGCGATTTGCAAAAAGAAATTAATCAACGCTGGCAGAGCGATGTTGCGGGGCAATAACGGATGAGTCATTCAGTAAAGAGAGGGATGCTGGGGCTTGCCCTGGTCATCCCCTCCTTTCTCATTTTGTTCGTTGTCGTCATTTTGCCTATTTTATATGCCGTACAGGAAAGCTTGATTGATCAACATAGTGGTGAATTCGGATTCGGCAACTATATTCGGATGTTTACCGAACCAGCGATGCGCACCAACATTATATATACGCTCAACGTAACACTCGTATCGACTGTGATTGCATTGCTCGTTAGTTATGCGCTAGCTGTATATTTGCGTTTTAGTAAAGGATGGATGGCGCGCTGGATTAATCGCTTGTATTTTATCCCGATGTTTGTTCCAGGCGTGATCGCTACTTACGGGCTGATCACGTTATACAGCAATCACGGCTGGCTCGCTCGATTGCTGCTGCTAATCGGAATAGATACGTTTCCGAAAATCATTTACAGCTATAGTGGGTTGCTGCTTGCCAATCTATGGTTCAATATTCCATTTGCCACGATGCTGCTCAGCTCTGCGCTGGCTGCTGTACCGAATTCGGTAGTGGAAAGTGCGCGTGATGCGGGTGCGAGTAGTATGCAGTTATTTTTCCGCTTTATTTTACCGCTATCGTATAAAACGATGTGGGTGGCGTTGACGTTTATTTTTATGGGCATTATCGGCAGCTTTACCGCTCCATTTCTAATCGGTGCGAATTCGCCGCAGGTGCTTGGTGTCGCGATGCAGCAAGTCTTTTCTAATTATCAGGAGACGCATACAGCAAGCGCAATGGCTGTGTTTATGTTTTTGCTCTGTTCGGTAATGGGATACTTTTACATCCGCACGATGGGGCAGGATCTGGATAAGCAAGCGTAAGCAAGATGCGGCAAAACAGTTGATAGCGATCGGACAAGGAGTGAAATGGAGATGGAACAAGAAAGCGAATCCGTATCGATTCAGACCCAGACGCCTGGTCATACACAGCATTATGAACTGAATGTACAATCGGTGACAGGTGAAGCAGATTTCATGCAGCAAGGTCGGATCGTAACCGATGCGGTGGTGGAAGGCGGGCACTCCATTCGTCTGCAATTTCAATTGGATCAACCTGGCTACACGGTTATCGCATTGGAAGCAGCAGGCGATAATCACTGGCAGGAGCAGGGGCGTGAATCTGTCGTATTGCGACTATACGTGAATGGGCAATATCAGCAGGATGTCATTCTATTTTATGGCGAGCAAACGCTGGAATATAGGAGGCTGCTTGGCTGCTTGCCTGCCGGAGAGCATACGGTAACAATGAAGCTACAACGTGATATGACGCCAGCGGGAGCGACTCGGGCTGTCGTGCGGCGTGTTGGGATCTATCATATTGGTCATGATCAGCCGCTTGCGATGGTGTATCGACATACGCCAATCATTTATGGTCGTCAGCTTACGCATCCGTATGAGAGTACATTTACCGATACACCGCTGCTGTTGATGTATTCTATCGAACAGCAACAGGAGCGGACGACTATTGAGTATCATATGGTGTTCAGCCATGAGGATGAAGGGACACCTTCCGGCCTGCTCATGAGTAAATGGGGACGGACTACGGATATTGAATGGATGCATCGTTTGGAGCTGGATGCGGATGGAACGGTGCTGCGTTATACGTATCAAGGGCCAAACCACGTGGAAACGGCATTTGCTGGTGCAACGGATTGTGGTGGTCATCCGGTGCTTCAGGCAGCTACAGCTAACGGTAATTTTACCGATGTGCCTGTATCGGATTATCGCTATATGTTGCCGCCACTGCTGTACTGGGATCGTACATCTGAGCCGCGTGAGCGAGTGATGACATTGTATCCATTTGTGCATCAGGTGAGCAACTGGGAAATGAATCGTCAATATGAGCTGGAACAGCCGGTTGATCGGCATTCGTGGAAGCTGGCAGATCAGCGGTGTTATTTGTTCATTCATGGACTGAAGCAGTGGCCACAATCCAGCGCCAAAGAGCAGCAAATGGAAGTCCCTATCGATGAAGTAACCGGTGAAAATATATCGTTACTGCGTCAGACTTGTATCGATTACCAGCTTCGGTTAAAAGGGGAGCAGGAATGGCTCTCGTCCAGTTACTTTGATCTGCGGATCGGTACATTTCGCGCGGCGTATGAAGGGCCTTACCCAAGCTTTGCGACAACGATCAAGACCGATCGACATCTTACACTGGAATGTATTGCAGCGATTCGCGTTGTATTATTGCCCGGCGGACTGGATGAGGTTCAGATTGGACAAATGTATGCGTATACGCTGGATGCGCAATATCGTCCGGTTGCCGGTATTCAAGCCGACGCATTTGTGTTATTAACAACAGCTGAGCCGACAGCGCTCGTATGGACATGCGATGAGTCAGACCTATAAAGAGAGGAGTCGATCTGATGACGAAAGTGTTGTATGAAGCTTCTGGTACAGTATATCCTGCAAGCACACAGAGCCATATCGCTTATCGCTTTATGGTACATGAACCCGTGCAAAGTTTACAGATTGATTTTAGCTATGAGCCTAAGCTGCTCGATGACGATCAGCTCGCAGAGCAACTTATTACCCGGGCAATGAAGCAATATGGCTATGAACAGCCGCATGCAGAAGATTGGCGTAAATATGCGCCATTGCAAAATTTACTGACCCTTTCACTGGATGATCCTTATCGTCATCGCGGACAGGCGCATCGGATGGACAGGGTGCAGCAACATAGGTTGACCGAGCAAGAAGCATCCCCAGGCTTTTGGCCGGGCAGCAATCCTGCTGGGCTATGGACGGTTACGCTCAGTCTGCATGCGGTAGTGACAGAGCAGTGTCACTACCAGCTGCGAATCGTGGAAGGAGGCTCGTTATGATGTTGAGCTGGATACCGGCAGAATTGCATACACATACGTTTCACAGTGATGGTTCGCAATCGTTACAAGAACTGGCACAATCAGCGAAGCAAGCAGGCATTGAGGTGATTGCTTTAACCGACCATAATACGCAATCCGGACTGATCGATCGCAGTCGAGTAGAAGCAAGCACCGGACTTCGGATTGTAGCAGGGATGGAGTGGACGACCTTTTACGGACATATGGTAACGCTGGGGCTACTGGACTATGTCGATTGGAGACAGGTCGGTCAGGGTGATATCGAACAGGGAATCCGTGAGGTGCATAAAGCAGGAGGTATTGCCGGTATGGCCCATCCATTTCGTATCGGTAGCCCGATCTGCACTGGCTGTTATTGGGAATATCCAATTCACGATTGGAGCCAGCTGGACTATATCGAAGTATGGTCAACACTGATGCCATTTATGAAACAGGATAGCCAGCGCGCTTTTGCCCTGTGGACATCATTACTGAATGAAGGACATCGTCTGGCGGCAACAAGTGGTCGAGATTGGCATCGTACACTACCTGATGATGCGCCAGCAGCGATTACATATATTGGACTGGAAGCTACAGTCGAACAGTCTGGTGATGGAGCAGAACACCAATCGTATGCTCACGATGCAGAGCACTCAATCGATAAACAAGCACAGCTGCATTCTGAAGCTGCAAGTGATAATTCAAACTCCATGAACACCTATATGAATGAACAGCAGGATGCGGTGACCCAATCGTCGATTCGTCGTGTGGATGATCGCCAATGCCGTGTGAATGATCGTCAACATGATGATCATCCCTATATTGAAGCGATCCGCAATGGCAAATTAACGATTACGATGGGACCTGTACTGGATTTGTATGCTGTCGTGTATAAATCGAATGCCGTTACCCAAGCAGCGGAGCCAGTGACAGCGAGCATCCGTACCGATTCGTCTTTACCGAAAGGAAATGAAAATGAAGTTGACGTGTACACGATTGGAGATACGATTGCCTGTAGTGAATCGCAGTTGCGTTTACATCTTCAACTTGATCGCAGCATACGAAATTCGCAGTACGAACTGGCTCCGCAAAAGTTGCGCGTTGTAATTATGAGCGATCGCGGTATATTGGCAGAGACGAAGCTGGATTCGGAACAGCCGTGGCAGGAATGGACTGTATCGATTCAAGCGCCTGCAAGGTGGCTGCGAGCGGAGTTGTACGGTTATTTTAACGATGTATGTGGCATGTTAGCATTTACAAATGCAATGTATATCGATCTGATCGATCAGATTGATGTTGAATGATCAATGGATACTGAATGATCGATTGATATTGAAGCATAAAGAGATGCTGAATCATAATAGAGAGTGAGCTACTCATCATCTTTAACAGATCGGAATGGATCTGTACGAATGAGTAGCAGTAGGAAAGGATGACGTCGATTTCATGTCGGTTAAACAGCAATATATCAAATCACAGATTGAACGCTGGATTCAGCAAGCAGAAATGGATGCAGGCGATCGTCTTCCGTCTGAATCCGAGCTGGCCGGTCAATTTAATGTATGCCGCACAACCGTGCGTGGAGCGATTCGATTATTGAAAGATGAAGGAAAGCTGTTCGTTAAACACGGAAGCGGTACATACATTACACGCACGATGCAAACGATCCCGAGTTCACTTGATCGTCTGTATAGCATCGGTGATATGATCGTATCAGCAGGACTGGTGGAAGAACAGCGACTGGAATATATTCGCAAGCTTGAAGCGCCAGCCGAGGTAGCCTTTCATTTGGAACTAGACAAGCACGATTCGGTCGTTGTGATGGAACGTAGCCGAATGGCGAACGGGGAACCGGTAGCTCATTCGGTAAACTATATCCCTACCCTATTCGCAGGCGATACACTGGATGAGCAGCATTTCAAAGGCTCGCTCTTTCACCATCTGGAGCACAAATCCGGTATTCGCATTGTCAGTGCCGATTCGCAAATTATCGTACCTGCACCAGGTGATCCGCATTGCCGTAAGCTGGCTGTCCATCCGGAAGCAACCGTGTTGTTAATGAAGCAGACCCATTATGATGAAATGAATCGTCGTGTGTTGTATTCACTCGATTATGTGCGCAGCGATATTTTCACATTCTGGATTCGTCGGATGCGCTGAATAGGCGGGTGACAGGACAGGTGCATGTGAATGCCATGTAAATGAAGTATGAATAGGATGTAGTGAACGGCATAGTATAAAACTGTATATTATAAAAAAACTGTATGATATACAAAATGCTTCAGTGTCTGTGGACGCTGAAGCTTATTTGCATCTGCGACGAGAAAAATGCTTTACGCTTATAGTATGGAAATAGGAGATCGGCAGTATTATATCAGAAACACGATATTGAGAATATAATATCGAAACTATGATATAATAGAGCGCTCCAATCGCCCTTTACATCATAGGCTCGACTATATACTTGTATAAGCTACATCTCCAAGCATTGAGTTGCTCTAACTTGCTCATTGCTTTTTCCTCGGCTACATACCTGTATAAGCTACATCGCCAATCTATAAACGGAAAGTAAACAGGAGGCAGTTAACTATGCAAACGGAACATAGCGATATCGAAATAAGTCCATTACGTTCAGAGCATGCGGAACAGTTATTGCATTTGCGACTTACCAATAAGGAGTATATGCATATCTACGATCCGATCCGACCGGATCGTTATTGGACACTGGACACGCAGCGAGCGTTATTAGAGCAAGGCGAACAAAACTTTCAAGCAGGTACTGGATATGTATTTGGTATGTTTAAAACGGATACAGGACAATTGATCGGACGGATCGAGTTAAGCGGTGTAGCGAGAGGCCCTTTTCAAAATGCGTCTGTCGGTTATTTTGTAGATCAACAGCATCATGGACACGGATATGCTACGTTTGCCCTGCGCCAAGTAACTGCGTTTGCTTTTCAAGAAGCCGGGCTACACCGTATTCAAGCAGGGGTGATGCCGTGGAATCAGCCTTCACAGCGTGTATTGGAAAAAGCCCGCTTCCGTAAGGAGGGGCTTGCTGAACGTTATTTATGCATTAATGGTAAATGGGAAGATCATTTCCTGTATGCGATTACGGCGGAGGAATGGGAGCAGGCATAATCTTAATTACCGTTCGAAATTGTCATTTGAGGTATCTTGTTAAGTTATCTTGGAATGGCATTGAAATTGAATTGAAATTGAAGTTTTGTTACTTTGCGTTAGGATTCATTAGCGATTGGGCGTGCTCTAGCATCGCTGTGGCTTCAGCATAGGTGATTGGCTTATCAAGCTCAATATTGTTCTTATCATCGCTTGGGATCAGACCACAGTCAGTGAGTTGCTGGAATACATATAGATCGGAATGCTCGGACAGCTTTAGATTAGTGGAGCACTTCACCTGTTCAATCGATTCTAGGGATGATGAATGGTGCTGATGCGTCGAAGCGGCAGACGATTCCGAATGTGTTGCAGACTGGGCTTTATCGTGATTTGCTTCAGTATCATCGGCAGACACCAATTCAGCCGCTTGATGATCGTCAGCAATATTAAACGCTTGTGTTTGCTGCGAATCGTGCTGCTCTACGGCATGCCATAGCAGCACGGCAAAGTCGGCGCGTGGCATCATCGCTGCCGGATTAAGTTCGGGAGACAGCGGTAATCCATTCAGGCTTGCCACCAGCATTTGCTGACTATAGGGGGCATTGTTATCGATCATTGTAAAATAATCACTAGCCTGAGGTGCCTTAATAAAACGAAGCTTGTTGGTATTCAGTCCCAGCTGCTCAACGAGCAATGGAATGGCAGTAGCATAAATGAGCGGTGTATCCGGTTGAAATGTGTTCGTCGCTGATGGGTGGGTAAGATCGTCATGATTCATCTGCTTCAACTCCTTGCTCAGAATAGGATGGTGCTTTATCGTGTATTTTCGATACAGGTCAGTCTATGATCGATTTCCATTCATATCCAGTGTAGAATAGATTCCAATTTATGTATATATAAAGTAAGAAGACGATTTTTTTGATTTTTTCGGCGCAAGGGTATAAGTTATATAGTAGAGTGTTCGGCTATTGATTATGTTGCAGTTTACATATTAGTTAGTGGTGAACACGCAAGAAAATGAGATTATACGATATTGGAGGAGAATGACGATGACGACACCATCCGAACGATTACTTGTATTTGTAGGCTCTTATGCAGAGTCTGATCATACCGGCGTATATGTATATGAGTTTAACGAAGCTACAGGTGAGTTAACGCCGACAGATGCTTTTACGGGTTTGCAAAATCCAACTTTTCTGAATGTGGATGCTGATGCACGCCGTCTGTATGCACTGGGCGAAACGGTATCAGAGACAGGTCCAAAAGGCAAAGGCGGCGAAGCAGCAGCTTTTGTTATTAATCCAGAAGAAGGCAAGCTGGAACTGCTCAATCGTGCAAGAACAATTGACGGTCCTCCATGTCATATTGGACGTTCCGCAGATCGTCGCTATTTGACCATGGTTAGTTATCATGGCGGTATGGTCGGCTTGATTTCGATCAAAGAAGACGGTAGTGTAGGTGAACTGCTGGATGTCCATCAGCATGAAGGACATAGCGTAGATCCACAAAACCAGGATCGTCCACATCCACACTCTACATTTTTCGATCCAGCAGGCAAATATGCGATCGTACAGGATCTTGGTCTTGACCGCGTACGTACGTATGAACTGCTACAGGATTCCAATGAACTGAAGTTTGTCTCGGATGCAATCAGCACACCAGGCGCTGGTCCGCGTCACCTCGTCTTCCATCCAAACGGCAAGTTTGCCTTTATTATTAATGAATTGAACTCTACTGTAACGGCTTATCAATATGCGGCCGCTACAGGCACATTGACCGAAGTGCAGACGATTCCTACATTGCCTGCGGATTATAATGGTGCCAATGGTTGTGCCGAGATCGCCATTTCCGAAGATGGCCGCTATCTGTATGGCTCGAACCGTGGCCATGACAGTATTGTGCAATACGCAGTGAATGCGGACACAGGCGAGTTAACACTCGTACAGCATGTATCGACAGAAGGTGGACATCCGCGTCACTTCTCACTGTTGCCAGGTGGTCGTTACGCACTGGTCGCTAATCGCGATGGTAATAACATCGTTGTATTCAGCATCGATGGAGAGAGCGGTAAATTGACGTATACAGGCAAAAGTGCAGACGTATCGAAGCCTGTCTGCGTATGGGGCGCACGCTTCTAATTGTGTATCTTTTGCGGCTTATCTTTTGTAATGGAAAAGTGCTTCTTATAAAAGTGTAATCTACGATCTACCATGTAAGAAGGTAGGTCTAGCAAAGTCCGAGCTGGTGAAATTTTCAACGAACACGGATCGGATGCAGCAAACCGGATGCACGCTTATAAAGTCAGCCGTTGTATACGACTAATATAAAACAACTGCTATGAAATGCCGGATACGAAACGACCGATCGTAGAGATACTGTCGGTCGTTTTTGTGTCGAGATGCTTATTTCATGCAGCAACATGATGATGCAAAAAGATGCAACATCTCCAAAAAAGCTAAGATCGAATTGTTTCAATTTATGCTACAGAGGTAAAAGTACATAACCCCATTTACAAGCAGCAATGATGAATCTATAGGGGTAAAGGAGATGCATACGATGACAGAACCGCGTGAAAACAACAAGATTGATCATCAGGATGGCAAGCGCGATCATGCCGAGCAATATCCTACCGATAAAGAAAGCTTGTTTGATCGTTTTGAATCGGAGCAGACTGTGGATGCTTTACCTGTAGAAGATATAAAGCTGGAACAACGAGAGGAAAATGATGGTGAGCATACGAAGCGCTCTTCCTCCAGTCAGAATGCTTATCCAGAAGGCGAGTCAAAGGATGACTCGGATATTGTTCGTTGATTATACATGATTTATGTTGATGGACTCTACATTATTAAGCATAGGGAAGGGGACAGTTCCGCGCTAGCGGCAGGCACTGTTCCTTTTCCGGGTTTCTATAAACGGAAAGGTGATTGAATACGATGGCATTTGGAATTAAGCGAGCAGAGCTTCAGCAATGGAAGCGTCAGGTTGAAGCAGGTGAAATTGCATTTTTGACCCATTATTGGCTGGATGATCGGTTTCCGGGTATTCGCACAGTAACTAAAGTAGGATGTGCTGATATCGATAAGTTGCGGCGCTGGTGCAAATCGTATGGATTGAATCCGCGTTATTTACATTTACGGGATCAATATCCACATTTTGATCTGCTTGGAACGGAGCAGGTGTCTATTTTGAAGGTGGAAGGTTTGCAGGATCATATTGATCGTTTTCATCTGGATTCGTCAATTTCGTAATATCAGGTCTTCTCGATCGACCTGTCCGAGTATGGCTGTATAGATGCATTACCGTGTTTGATCATGCATATAAGGCATTAGCAGAAGCATAGAAAACTAAAACCTAAATCAGCATCATACGAATATACATAATGTTAAATAATGGTAAGAAACAAGTGTGGGATTGTCGAAATAGAAAAATCAGAAAAAAATTTTAAAAGCGGTTGAAATCGGTTACAAGCCGAGCTATAATAGCGTTGTAGAAACGTTTCGACAAAAAGACAGAAATTTCCACAAGCGAATGTCAGCTTGAAGGAAACTTTTTATCCGGTCGATATGGGTAAAAATGTGGTTATGATCTAAAAATCACAAGTTAAACGTTACTTTTAGTCATGAGAAGCTGTATTTTCCAAAAAAATACAAAAATCTTCTTTTGGATGAAATCGAAACGTTTCGATAGGCTTCTTTTGGTGAATATTTGCTGAACGATGAGTCGAAACGCCGCTTCACTCCACGATCAGGATCATGCTAAAGTAACAACAGCACTATAACCTGATTGAAGAATAGAGGTGAGCAGATGGGGGCAACTATTAAGGATGTAGCTGCTCTTGCCGGGGTAGCGGTATCAACCGCATCCTATGCGCTCAATGGCATCGGCAGAGTGAGCACGAAAACAAGGGATAAAGTGCTTGATGCAGCACGACAGCTCAATTATCAGAAAAATGGGATCGCATCCGATTTGAAGCGTTCACGCACCAATACGATTGCATTGTTGCTGAGCGATTTATCCGGACCTTATTATTCCAGTCTGATCAAGGGTGTACAGGAAGTGAGCTTGAACAATGGTTACGATCTGATCGCCTGTAGCTCGATCGGCGGAGATTCGTCCACAGCTGTGAAGTTCATTAAGGAAAAGCGTGTTGATGGAGCGATCATCCTTGCTCACAACATTCCAGATCGAACGATTATGGATTCCGCTCGTGAAGGCTTTCCGATCGTGATGCTGGATCGTCGATTAGAGCATGAAAGTGTGTGCTATGTGGAAGCCGATCATGATAAAGGCGGCTTACTGGCGACGAATTATTTAATCGAAAATGGTCATCGTCGTATCGCATTCGTTTCCGGTCCAGCAAGCAGTAAGCATAATAAGGATCGCTACAATGGATTTACGAGAGCGATGAATGATCATGGACTCACGATTGAGCCACGCTGGAACCTGATTGGTAATTTTACTGAAGAAGGCGGCTATCGCGCAGTCAAGCTCATGATTGCACAGGGGGATTTACCGGAAGCGGTATTTTTCGCTAATGATGAGATGGCGCTTGGCGGCATTACGGCGCTTCAAGAAGCAGGAATCCGTGTGCCAGAAGACATATCAGTTATCGGATTTGATGATATCGTGCAGGCGCGCTTTTTAAATCCAGGACTGACGACAGTACGGCAACCGGATTATGAGGTTGGTGCACTGGCTGTACATTTAATCTTTCAAATTTTGAAAGGAGAGTCGGTGGCACAACACTATACTTTGGACACAGAACTGGTCATTCGCGGCACGGTTCGTTCCATTCAAAATTGAGGTGGATGTAATGAAAATAGGATGGAAATCAGCCATAGCCGGTGTGCTCATCTTCTCATTACTGCTGGCAGGTTGTTCCGGCGGTAAGGAAAAGGGCACAACCTCAGATGGTAAGAAAATATTAAAAGTATGGGGCATGGGCGCAGAAGGTACGGCGTTAAGCAAGCTTGTGCCTGATTTTGAAGCTAAGCATCCCGACATTAAAGTAGATGTGCAGGCGATTCCGTGGGATAACGCACATGACAAGCTGCTCACAGCCGTTGCATCGCGTAGTGGCCCTGATGTTGTACAAATGGGCATGGGTTGGATTCCAGAGTTTGCAGATGCAGGAGCATTACAGGATTTAACGCCTTATATGGATAAATATCCGAATTTGAAAGCGGATAACTATTTCGAAGGTGCACGTACTAAAATGACATATGAAGGTAAAACGGTAGGTGTGCCGTGGTATATCGATACCCGCGTACTCTTTTATCGCAAAGACCTGCTAAAACAGGTTGGCTACAACGAGCCTCCGAAAACCTGGGATGAGCTAAAAGATGCAGCGAAAAAGCTGGCTGCACGAGGCAATGGCAATTACGGTATTTTGCTGGATAGTAAAGACCCGTTATTTACGATTCCATTTGCCTGGGAAAATGGTAGTGAAGTGATTAACAGCAACAAACAGGCACAGTTGAACCAGCCTCCTTATGTGGAGACGATTCAATATTTAAGCAGCTTTTTCAAAGAAGGCATCGCCCCGACCCAGAGCGATATGCAGTTAATTCCTTCGTTTGGTGAAGGTATTCTGCCGATGTTCATCAGCGGTCCGTGGTCGGTGAACCAGGTCAAAACGGAATTGCCGGAGCTTACATCAGATCAATGGGGAACTGCTGTGATTCCGCCGAAAACAGCTGGTGGTGAAAGCGTCTCTGTACTGGGCGGCTCCAATCTATCCGTGTTCAGCACCTCGCAAAATACCGAAGCAGCGGTGCAGTTCATCAGCTATTTGAACGATCCGCAAGTACAGGTTAAATGGTATGAGCTGACACAGGATTTGCCATCCACGACTAAAGCGTGGGAGGACAAAGCATTTGAAGACAGTCCGAATATCGGTACGTTCCGCACGCAGATGGATACGGCGCGCTCTACGCCATCCGTCAAGGAATGGGAAACGATTGGCAAGCAGATCAGCGATGCATTTGATCAAATTGTCGTCGGAGGTGCCGACATTCAGACACAGCTGGATCAGTTAAATGAGCAGGCGAATTCGACATTGCAAAATGGGAGTTGATTCATCATTCCAGCTTTGCCCGAATGTAGCCAGCCGCATTGCCCTACGCCATCATCAGTTGCCGTTTGGCGATGCACATGTAAATGAAGCAAGGGTTCATACGTGCAGTCAAAAGGGAGGTCAGGGATTCACCTGTATTATCGGTGATCCTACAGCAACAAAAGCGGCGGTGCAACAACAAACGATCACACCGCCACAAACAGTGAAGACTCTGGCGAATGTCCGTGCTGGTACTCATACGTGATCCGAACAGCGTCTTTGCTGCTAATTTCATCCAAATACCAATAAAGAGGTGGCCCGAGCATGGCTAAATTATGGAAAACGGTAGTCGCATGTATGCTTGTATTTTCACTGATACTCGCTGGATGTGGCGGCAAGGATAAGACAACTACAGCGGATGGAAAGCGGATTTTGAAAGTATGGGGTATGGGCGGCGAAGGTGGTTCATTACCTAACATGGTTGAAGCGTTTGAAAAGGCAAATCCAGATATTGACGTACAGGTACAGCAGATTCCATGGGATAGCGCGCATGATAAACTGCTAACTGCCGTTGCTTCCAAAAACGGCCCGGATGTAATCCAGATGGGGATGACATGGATTCCAGAGTTTGCGAATGCAGGTGCATTGCTGGATCTGTCTTCCTATACAGATAAATATCCAAACCTGAAGCCAGACAATTTCTTCGAAGGCGCACGTGAAACGATGAAATTTAACGACAAACTGATCTCGATTCCATGGTATATGGAAACACGCGTGCTGTACTATCGTACCGATTTGCTGAAAGAAGTGGGCTATGATCAAGCACCAAAAACATGGGCTGAGCTGCAAGATGCAGCGAAAAAGCTAGCTGCACGCGGTAACGGTAACTACGGTATTTTGCTGGACAATCAGGATGCGGCGTTCACACTTCCGTTTGCCTGGGAAAATGGTAGTGATGTGATCGGTAGCGATAACAAGGCTCAATTTAATCAGAAGCCATATGTGGAAGCCGTACAATACCTGACCAGCTTCTATAAAGATGGTAGTGCTCCATCACAGAGCGATATGCAGCTTCTGCCGGCATTCGGACAAGGTATTATTCCAATGTTCTTCAGCGGTCCGTGGTCGATCAACCAGATTCATGAGACTGTACCGCAAATCGACGGTAAATGGGCAACAGCAACGATCCCTGTCAAAGAAGAAGGCGGCAAAAGCGCATCTGTACTGGGCGGTTCGAACTGGAGCGTATTCAGCAGCGCGGTGAATAAAGATGATGCTGTGAAATTTATCTCCTTTATGAGTGATCCAGCGAACCAGATTGAATACTACAAACTGTCTAAAGACTTGCCATCTACACTCAAAGCATGGGATGACAAAGCGCTTGACGGTGAACAAATTGCTACATTCCGCGAGCAAATGAAAACATCTCACCCGTCTCCTTTCGTACCGCAATGGGAAGCGATTGGTCAATTGATCAAAGCAGCCCTACAACAGATTGTAGTTGGTGGTGCCGATGTACAGACACAGATGGAAGATCTGAATACACAGGCGGATGCCTTACTGCAAAAATAATTCATGCAACGTGCTAACCGCCGGGCATCCTCCGGTGCCTGGCTGGTCAGCTTGTTCACAAGTACAAGTGTAGCGCCTCTGTTCACGAATATAACCAATCAATGAGCAGATGTAGCTTCACCGGAAGAACATACTTCCGTAAAGGAGGGAGCAGATTATGCAAAAGGCCTGGCAGTCGTTGGCCAAACACAGATATCCGTATCTGTTTATCGCGCCAACGCTAATTATATTGTTCGTTTTCTCGTTCATACCGATTCTCGTTGCTATATTTATTAGCTTTACCAATATGAATCTGGCAGGGCTGGCAGACTGGTCCAATGTTGAATTTAAAGGCGTGGATAACTTTGTCCAGCTATTCGGTGATGCGGTTTTCCGCAAATCGATGTTTAATACACTCATTTATGTCGTAGTCGGTGTCCCGCTCGTTGTGGTCGTGTCGATGGCGATTGCGATTTTGATTAATCAGGGCACAAGCTGGATTTTCAAAACGTTTCGGGTTATTTACTACATGCCGTCGATTACGAATATCGTCGCGATCGCAGTCATCTGGGGCTATCTGTACAACTCCCAGTATGGTCTTATTAACCACATGCTGGAGGCGGTAGGCATATCGCCAGTACGCTGGCTGCAAGATCCAACCATCGCCAAATTCTCGCTGATTATTATGGCAGTCTGGAAAGCGATCGGTCTGAATATGATTATTTTCCTGGCAGCATTGCAAGGGATTCCGCGCACGTATTATGAAGCTGCTCAAATTGACGGCGCAAGTCGCTGGCAGCAACTAACGCGCATTACCGTGCCACTGCTCGGGTTTGCCACATTCTTTGTATCGATTACAACATTGATCGGCTGGATTCAGTTCTTCGAAGAACCACTCGTTATGACGAAGGGTGACCCGTTGAATGGGACAACTTCGATGGCACTGTTTATTTACCAGACCGGTTTCCAGCGCAGTGATTTCGGCTACGCGGCAGCAGGCTCGATCGTCTTGTTCGCCATCATTATTCTTGTAACTATCGTTCAATTTAAAGCGCGCAAAAAAGACAGTGATGTCGAATATTGATATCCGAGCAGCTCTGACAAGCTAAGCCGGAGCATACTGTGAAAGGAGGTTCCGTGATGGATGTTCGCGTGAAACCTGTTTATCGAAGCATCGTCATTCTCGTACTGTTGATCGGTGCGGTAGCGATGTGTATACCTTTTGTATGGATGATCCTGTCCTCCTTCAAACCGGAGAGCGAGGTTACTTCCTTAACGCCGTCCTTTTGGCCGCAACAACCAACGATGCATAACTTTGAGCGTTTGTTCACGGAAATGAATTTTGGTGGTTATTTGTGGAATACGCTCATTATCGTATTTTTCTCATTTATCGGTCTATTTTTGAATGCAGCAGCAGGCTATGCCTTTGCCAAATTCAACTTCCCTGGTCGTAATGTACTTTACTATCTCGTACTTGGTACGATGATGATTCCGTCCCAGGTTACGATGATTCCGGTTTACCTGATTTTGAATGAAATGAGCCTGACCAATACGATGGCAGGGATTGTATTGCCCGGTATGGTCAATGCGTTTGGTATCTTCTTATTCCGTCAGTTTATGACGACGATTCCGAATGATCTGATCGAAGCATCCAGACTGGATGGTGCGGGTGAAGTGCGTACGTTCTTCCAGTTGATTATTCCAATCGCTAAACCGATCTTTGCCGTACAGGGGATTCTAACCTTTATCGGCGGCTGGAACAGCTTCCTGTGGCCGTTGATCGTAGCGAACGATGAGAGCCTGTACACGCTCTCGGTCGGCTTGCAGCTGTTAAAAGGACAATATGGCGGTGACTTTGCCATCCAGATGGCAGGCGCATCGTTTATGGTTATTCCAATTCTGATTATCTTCATTTTTGCCCAGCGGCATATTATTGAAGGGTATACGATTTCGGGGATGAAATAATTGGATGGTTTGAGAAAAAGATGCTAGTGTTCTTGCATGATGTGGTGTGGGTTTGCATCAAGCACTGCGGTAAGGAATAAGGGGACGGACTCGGGTGGAGCCGCGGGAATCTTTAGGAATTGGGAAAGAATGAAGATTCCCGCCCCTCCAAAGTCGTCCTTACCCCTTATTTCCTTCCCTCCGTTCCCTGCATATCGCATCATGCTTGTTGTGCAAGATAGAGCGCATACTTTTTCTCCATGATTGGAGGGGCAGTAGGATGTTACTGTAACTTCATTTAAAAGCGTACAAGTTCTGAATATAGATGTTCCTTGAATAGTAGAGATATGGAGATTTTTGCGTAGAACTCTAATGAGCAGATCTATTCATTTATGTTCTTCGTCTATATTGTTCATTTAGGTATATGTTCTGTTATACGCCAGTTATAGGTGACTTTATTAATCATTGTACTAAAAAAGAAATTGAAGTTTAGAATTCAATTTTGTTTGTCAGCTGAAGCTCAATAGGATAGACACCCACGGAACGATAGTAAGGAAATAAGGGGAAAGGACGACTTTGGAAGATAGGAATCTACGAATTGGAAGTGAAGGTAGATTCCTACCTTCCACCGAAGGACGTCCCCTTATTCCTTACCGCAGTGGTTGGAGTATCACCAACGGGATTTTATGCACACGCTTTAATGACAAATGTCTACATTACAAATATAAAAGATAGTATGGAGGGATTCTGCATGTCTACTGTACACACTACACAGAACACCCAGCAAGATCGTTTGTTCCAAAATGAATACGGCTATTTTACCGAGGATGGACGCGAGTATGTGATTACGAATCCGCGTACACCGCGTCCGTGGAGTAATATTATTAGTAATGGTGATTATTCGTTCATGGTATCGCAAGCAGGTGGTGGTGCGTCCTGGCGTGGCAATGCTGGGCAAAACCGGATTACACGACTGTTTCAAGATGTGATTAAAGATTCATGGGGCAAATTCGTTTATTTGCGCGATCGCAGCTCCGGTCAATATTGGTCGGCAGCGTGGAAGCCAGTCATGGCGGAGTTTGAACATTATGAAGTTCGTCATGGGATCGGGTATAGCGTATTCACCCAGCAGGTGAGTGGCATTCGTAGTGAGATGACCGTATTCGTCGCCCCGGATGCTCCGCTGGAGTTGATCAAGCTTAAGGTTACGAATAACAGCGAGCAGACGCGTGAACTGGATGCAACGACTTATTTTGAATGGGCACCTGGATTTGCGCCGGATGAGCATCGGGAATTCCACAAAATCTTTATGAACTCGGAATATAAAGAAGACTTAAATGCAATTTTACTTGAAAAATACCTGTGGGGCTTTCCAGATGAGAAAGGCCGCAGTAACAATGTAAGCTGGCCATATACTGCATTCCATGCAGCGAGTGAGCAGCCATCCTCCTATGATGCCGATAAAGAATCGTTTGTCGGTATGTATGGCGAGGAATCGCGTCCAGAGGCGATGCAGCAACCTGAGCTGGCCGAACATACGGGTCGCTTTGGTGATGCGGCTGGATCGTTGCGCGTCGCTTTTAAGCTGGAGCCAGGCGCTTCGCATACGGTTGTATTTACAATTGGTGCGGCAGAGCAGGAGAAAGAGGATGCAGCTGCGCTAATTCGCGAATACACAACGGTAGAAGCTGCTGATCGCACGCTGGCACGTGTGCATGAGTTCTGGAGTGAATTGATCGATACCGAGCATATCGAGACACCCGACCGGGCGATGAATATTATGACCAATGTATGGTTAAAATATCAATCGATCTCCTGTCGTCTATGGGGCAAAACGGCTTACTATCAGGTGAGTGCAGGTTACGGGTATCGCGACCAGCTGCAAGATTCGCAAATTTTCCTGACTAGCAAGCCTGAATTGATGCGTAAGCAGATTCTGATGCATGCGTCCCAGCAATTCCAGGAAGGCGATGTGTTACACTGGTGGTTCACGATTCGTGGCGGTGGTCCGCGTACTCGTTGTTCAGACGATCTGCTATGGCTTCCGTTCATTATGGATTCGTATCTGAAAGAAACACAGGATTATGATATTTTGGACGAAATTACCCCATTCCTTGATGGCGGCGAAGCGACCGTATATGAGCACTGCAAACGTGCAATCGAGAAAACATTCCAACGCTTTAGCCCACGTGGTGTACCGCTGATGGGTGAGCATGACTGGAACGATGGTCTGAGCGCCATCGGCTACGATTGGAAAGGGGAAAGCTTCTGGGTTGGCGAGTTCCTGTATATGATTCTCGGCAGCTTCGCTCCAGTGGCAGAACGCCGTGGAGATTCGAGCTTTGCTACGAAAATGCTAGAAGTACAAACGAGCCTCAAAAAAGCGCTCAACGAGCATGGCTGGGATGGCGAATGGTATTTGCAAGCGACGACCGATGATGGTCTGAAAGTCGGCTCCAAAGAAAATGAAGAGGGTCAAATTTTCCTCAATCCGCAAATCTGGGCAGTCATCTCCGGTGTAGCGGACGAGGAGCGTGGTCAGCAAGCGATGGCAAGCGTCAGCAAGCATCTGCTGCGTGATTACGGTTCGTTGCTGCTGTATCCAGCGTATACTAAAGTACGTCGTGATATCGGCTATATTACACGCTATGCACCAGGACTGCGCGAAAATGGCGGTGTATACACGCATGCTGCAACATGGGCAGTATGGGCATACACGCTGGCAGGCCAACCGGAAAAAGCATATGAAGCCTACAGCAAAATTTGCCCACCCAATCGTTCCCATGAGCCGAACAGCTATGTGGGTGAGCCATATGTGACACCAGGTAACTCCGATGGTCCAATTTCGCCGAACTACGGTCGTGGCGGCTGGACATGGTATACCGGTTCCTCACAATGGCTACAACGGATGGCAACAAACTGGATTCTGGGCGTGCGCGCTGAGCATGAAGGTCTGCTGATCGATCCGAGCATTCCGGCAGAATGGCCCGAATTTAGCTACCGCCGTAATTTCCGTGGTGCCACGTATGTGATTCATGTAGATAACAGCGCCGGTGTGTCGCGTGGCGTGAAATCGATCACGGTTAATGGCAAAGCGATTGAAGGAACTATTTTGCCTGATTTTAAAGATGGTAAAGAGCATGAAGTGAAAGTTATCATGGGATAATGCAATATGATAGCAGAGAACAGTGATAGTGGAAGGTACACTGCTGACATAAATCGCGAATCAACCGATCTCGGATACAATGAAGCAACACGGTGCTTGAATTGGATTGTACTAAAAATCCTGTTCGATGGAAATAAAATCAAATCATTCGTTAAAAGAGAAATCTTGCCTAATCTGGCAAGGTTTTTCTTTTATATGCAACCGATCTCATCTAATAACGTATTGCTTAAAAGTAAAGCATATTAGTTTAATAGCTTATACCGGCCTTACACACAATGGTACTTACATACTTCATAAGGCTGACCAATCGATCAATGAGGAGGAATTCATAATGAAAAAGAAATTAACAATTGCTGCTATTGTCGCAGGCATGGGGATTATGGGTGCTACAGGGGTGTATGCAGGCACCAATCTTCAACAAATTAAAGCAGCACTTAACTATGGCATAGGTATCGAAGTGAACGGACAGGCGTATACAGCGAAAGATGCGAATGGCAAAACGCTTGCTCCGATCACGTATAACGGTACAACGTATCTTCCGGTGCGTGCGATCGGCGAAGCGCTGAACACACCGATCGCTTATGATGCAGCCGCAAGTAAAGTGAAAATTGGCTCGACGGGAGCAAGCTCTTCATCAACAAGCGGTAGTTCATCTACGAGTTCCACGGGTACATCCAATGTACAACGTCCACAACATATTCCGGCTGACTTCCCCATACCTGCTGATGCCAAAGTATTTGATGTCATTGAAAGCTCTAAAGATGGCGTCAAGTCCGTCGTATTTAGCTATTTAACTAAACAAGGTCTGGAGCAAATTGGCAATAACTACAAGCAATATTTCGTCTCCAAAGGTGCAACGAAGCAATACGAAGAAATCAAATCCGACGGATTCACCGTTATTGATTCCGGTTCCAACTTCTCCGTCACCGCAACCGGCCAGCCGGGTAAAGGCGATAAGCAAGGTTTTAACGAAGTGAATATTATCTGGCAAGGACAATAATGTAATGGTATATAGGGTGCATAATGAACGATCAAGCTTAATATAGGTCGTTGTAGGTAATAGTAGATAGGTAATAGTATAATAGCCCCTCTGTTTGCTTCGTATGAAGACAAATAGAGGGGCTTTTTAAAGAGCCACACTATCATATAGATGAATGATTCCAGCTGACCCCTATAAACAGCAGCGTCATTGTTTTTCGAATACCAATTTGTAAAGATAACACATTCGAGTACAATAATAAAAACGCTTCGATCCCATCGCAAAGGAGTCTATCTATTCATGACCTGGCACATCAAACATTTTAATGAACTGACAACAACCGAGCTGTATCGCATTTTGCAAGAACGTACTAACATTTTTGTTGTAGAGCAGAACTGTCCCTATCCTGAAGTAGATGGAAAGGATCTGCATTGCTACCACCTGTATCGTCTGGATGGCGAGCAAATGACGGCTTATGCGCGTCTGCTGCCGCCAGGCATCGCCTATACGCAAGCATCGATCGGCAGGGTCATCGTACCTGCTAGCTATCGTGGCAAAGGCTATGCAGGCGAGCTGTTCGCCCGTGCGATTGATTTTATTCAGCAGGAGCTGGGGGAAACGGAGATCAAAATTCAGGCGCAGGAGTATTTATGCCCATTTTACGGTTCATACGGCTTTCAAGCGATCTCAGAGCCGTATTTGGAGGATGGTATTCCGCACGTCGATATGTTGCTAAGCAAACGGCTGGAGCCTCTTCGTGTATCGTGATGACACGACCGCTAACAATCGCACATACACAACGATCCCAAAAAGGTGTCCGCTTATCTCAGCCGGACACCTTTTTGCCATGTTAAAAATAACGTTTTCGATACCGTCACATCTGTAAATGTAAACATACAGATGGAGCTGGTGAGATTTGGACAAAATAGCTAAAAATTAAAATTGGAAATTCGCAACTGGCTGGTGTAGAATGGAAAATGTAAAGCGGATCACAGACAAAGTAAGGGGGCATGACCAGCTCGGTATGACTTCCACATGTGCTCAATGTTACGGACAGGTGAATGATGAAAGCTGGATATGATGTCGCTTTTTTCGTACATCATCCAAATTTCGCGATAATCGGGCTAAAAAAGCTAAATTATTCTGTATGCAGGCCAAAGAAAACGTTTTCTTAATGCAACATCCCGTTTCCTCTTCCATAGTCTCATTTTAGACTATTTTGTGATTAAACAGATAGAGGTATAATTGAAAGTGTTGCAATTCCGTCACAAAAATATTCACAAAAAATTCAAGACGGAGGGAATCCTCGATGACAATCGACGAATCGAACAGACCATCGCTATGGCAATCCTATTACGGTCCCAATCTGGGGTACCTACAGGAGCAGTATGAAAAGTACAAACAAGACCCGAACTCGGTGGACGAGGGTTACCGTGAACTCTTTGAACGTTATGGGGAACCTGTAGCTCCGGCTGCGCCTGTTTCCGGCACGGCAAGTGAGCACGGGACTAGCACTCCGGGTAAAGTAGACACCAATCTGTTAAAGAAAGCGGTTGCAGCAGAACGGCTGGTATGGAATATCCGTACATACGGACATCTTGCAGCAGATATTGACCCGCTTGGTCTGAGCGCACCATCTGATGTGCGTTTGCTTGACCCTGAACAGTATGGACTCAGTCAACGCGATCTGTCGCAACTTCCAGCATCTCTGATCTGGGAAAATGCGCCGGATGAGGCACGCGACGGCTGGGAAGCGATCCAGATTCTTCGCAAAAAGTACACTGGACCGCTCGCTTACGAATTTGCTCATGTTCATGACGAGCAGGAGCGCAACTGGCTGAACCGCCAGGTCGAAACGAACTCCGCTTCGCAGACGCTTACAGACGAGGAACGTCTCGATCTGCTACACCGTCTCGTAGAAGTAGAGCAGTTTGAAGAATTTTTGCACAAAACATTTGTCGGACAGAAACGTTTCTCCATTGAAGGAAATGACGCGCTCGTTCCGATGCTGGACACGATCGTGCGTATTGCTGCGCGCGGCGGAGCTCGCCACGTACTGATGGGCATGGCTCACCGTGGTCGTCTGAACGTACTGGCGCATGTGCTGAACAAGCCATATGCGAAAATCTTCTCCGAATTCCATCATTCTCCGAACAAGGACATGATGCCATCTGAAGGCTCGATGGGCATTAACTTCGGCTGGACAGGCGATGTAAAGTACCATCTGGGTGCTCGTTACTCGCTGACGGATGAAGGACAAAGCTATGAAACTCGCCTTACACTGGCGAACAACCCGAGTCACCTTGAATACGTCAATCCGGTTGTCGAAGGCTTTACACGTGCGGCGCAGGACGATCGTAGTGACAAAGGCTATCCACGTCAGGATAAAGACAAAGCAGCGGCGATCATCATGCACGGTGACGCAGCGTTTGCCGGCGAAGGGATCGTAGCCGAAACACTTAACTTTAACCAGCTGCCAGGCTTCCAAAATGGCGGTACCATTCATATTATCGTAAACAACCGTCTCGGTTTCACAACAGACAGCAAGGACTCTCGTTCGACTCATTATGCTAGTGACCTGGCAAAAGGGTACGAGATTCCGGTTATCCACGTCAATGCGGATGATCCAGAAGCGTGTGTGCGTGCAGCTGAAATGGCGATGCAATACCGTAACCTGTTCAAAAAAGACTTCCTGATCGATCTGATCGGTTATCGTCGCTACGGTCATAACGAAGCGGATGATCCAGAAACGACCCAACCGCTTATGTACGGCAAAGTGAAAAACCATCTGCGTGTCGCTTCTCTGTATGGTAACCGTCTGGCAGAGCGCAATATTGCACCTGCGAATCAGTATGAAACGTACAGAAATGAAGTACAGGAACAGATGAAAACGACCTATGACGAGGTAAAACGGGATGAAACGCAATCGGCGTTTGGCCCGGTGAATCCTGCTGGCGAAGGAGCCGCACGCGCTTCCAATGAGACAGCTGTACCAGCAAGCCTGCTGAGCAAAATCAATGAAGGCCTGCTGGCATGGCCGGAGAACTTCAATGTGTATCCGAAGCTGCAACGTATTTTGGAGCGTCGCCGTGGTGCACTGGAGCCGGAAGGTCGCGTCGATTGGGGCCATGCGGAGACACTTGCATTTGCAAGTATTTTAGCGGAAGGCAAGCCGATTCGTATTACCGGTCAGGATGCTGAGCGTGCAACATTTGCACATCGTAACCTTGTGCTGCATGATGCGAAAACTGGTGAAGACTTTTGCCCGCTGCACCGTTTGCCAGAAGCAAAAGCATCGTTTGCTATCCATAACAGCCCCCTTTCGGAGGCGGCAGTTATCGGGTTTGAATATGGCTACAATGTGTATGCACCGGAAACGCTTGTAATCTGGGAAGCACAGTATGGCGACTTCGTTAATGCTGGACAGGTGCTGATTGACCAGTTCATCTCTGCCGGTCGCAGCAAATGGACACAGAAATCGAGTCTGGTGATGCTGCTGCCACACGGCTACGAAGGTATGGGTCCAGAGCATTCCAGTGCACGTCCAGAGCGTTTCTTGCAACTGGCTGGTGAAGACAACTTCACTATTGCTAACCTGACTTCGGCTTCTCAATATTTCCACCTGCTGCGTCGTCAGGCGCTGAGCACGGAAACCGAAGAAGCGCGTCCACTCGTTGTGATGGCGCCGAAGAGCTTGATTCGTAACCCACGTGTCACTGCACCAGCTTCCGAGCTGAGTGAAGGCAGCTTCCGTCCAATTTTGGAGCAATCCGGTCTGGGCGGTAACAAAGATGCGGTGGAGCGCGTGATCCTCTGTACAGGTAAAGTTGCCATCGATCTGGAAGAAGCGCTTGAAAAAGAAAAAGATACGGATTTCTCCTGGCTGCACATTATTCGTGTAGAGCAGCTGTATCCGTTCCCGAAAGAAGAAATTAGCAATGTTCTGTCCGGCTTCAAAAATCTGCAACAGATCATCTGGTTGCAGGAAGAGCCGCAAAACATGGGTTACTGGACATATACGGAGCCAAGACTGCGTGCGATCTCAGGCGGAATCGAAGTTAGCTATATCGGCCGTCCGGAGCGTTCCAGCCCGGCAAGTGGTTACCAGCACGTTCACGCTATTGAGCAACAGCGTATCCTGACATCAGCACTCAAACCAAATTCGTTGAAAAACAACATATCCCTGGGGAGGTAAGCAGCTGTGAGCGAAATCAAAGTACCGGAAATGGGCGAATCGATTACTGAAGGAACCGTATCAAAATGGGTAGTTAAAGAAGGAGATACCGTTAGTCAGGGTGATGTTCTACTGGAACTGGAAACGGACAAAGTTAACCTGGAAATCAGCGCTGAGGAAGATGGTGTGATCGAATCGATCACCCGTCAAGAAGGCGAAACCGTACAGGTTGGTGAATCCGTTGGTGTGATTGGCGCGGGTAGCGGTGCTCCTAAAGCACCTCCAGCTCCACCTGCCAAAGAAGACAAACCAGCTCCACCAGCACCTGCTAATGAGCAAGCGCGTGAGCCAAAAACCGATCTGGCCACAGCGGTAGCTGTGAGCAAGCCAGAAACTGGCGATACGATTGCAACGCCTGCGGCACGCAAATTGGCTCGTGAGCGTGGTATCGACCTGACTGCGGTACAGGGTAACGATCCAATCGGCCGTGTGAAGCATGATGATGTGCGCAAACATGACGATAAGCCAACGAACCTGGGTGCACCTCCAAGCAAACCAGCTCCGCCAAAACCGCCAGTTGCGGATAGCAACCCTGCGAAACCTGCGGATCGTGTACCGATGTCCCGTCGTCGTCGTACCATTGCGAATCGTCTTGTGGAAGCACAACATAATGCAGCCATGTTGACTACATTCAATGAAGTAGATATGACTGCAATTCTCGATGTGCGTAAACGCCGCAAAGACAAATTCAAAGAGAAGCATGACGTAGGTCTCGGTTTCATGTCCTTCTTTACAAAAGCCGTTGTGGGCGCGCTCAAAGCGTATCCGATGGTAAATGCCGAAATCGATGGTGATGATGTGATCATCAAGAAGTACTACGATATCGGTATCGCTGTATCGGCGAAAGAAGGTCTGGTTGTACCTGTGGTACGTGATGCAGATCGCCTCGGTTTTGCTGGTATTGAGAAAGAAATTTCCAGCCTGGCATCGAAAGCTCGTAATAACAGTCTGTCCCTGTCTGAACTGCAAGGTGGTACATTTACAATTACCAACGGTGGTGTATTTGGCTCCCTGCTGTCCACACCAATTCTGAATGCACCGCAAGTCGGTATTCTGGGTATGCACAAAATTCAGCTTCGTCCAGTTGCAATCGATAATGAGCGTATGGAAAACCGTCCGATGATGTACATCGCTCTGTCCTACGATCACCGTATTATCGATGGTAGCGAAGCAGTAAGCTTCCTGGTCAAAGTAAAAGAATTGCTCGAAGATCCAGAAACACTGCTGATCGAAGGCTAATGGTTTCATCAGATGTATTGGAACGCGAATGATGTTTTTAAGAATTTTTAAGAATTATATTTTTAAATAAAGTTTTATAGTGAAATTTTGTAGTCAAACTTTATAGTAAAACAAAAGAGCCGCTCCTAATGGGGAGCGGCTCTTTTTAGTGTATATTTTAATTTGTATTTTGCTAGGTTCTAAGTTGCTTAAAGTTCACCATTAAAGTTCACCAGAGCGGATATTAGTCTTTCTTAACAGATGGGGGCTGGGTAGCCCGCTTTTGCTTTGCCAATTGACTCGCTTCTTGATTGAGCACTTTAAGTAGGCTGACCGCCATCATCACGATCACGAACGAGAAAGGCAGTGCAGCGATAATCATCGTGTTTTGCAGCGCTTGTAGTCCACCAGAGTACAGCAGTACAAGTGCAATCGCAGTCAGAAGCAAGCCCCAGATCACTTTTAGCAAATTGCTCGGATTTTGCGAACCATTGGTGGTCATCATGCCAAGTACGAATGTACCCGAATCGGCTGAAGTGATGAAGAAAATAGCAATCAATCCAATCGCCAGTAATGAAATAGCAGAGGCAAATGGGAAAGTAGACAATACACCAAACAACGATTGCTCTGTAGTCAAGGCAGAGATCAATTTGGTACCGCTACGCTCCAGCGCAATCGCCGAGCCGCCAAATACGGAGAACCAGATAAAACTAATGATCGAAGGTGCCAGTAGTACATAAGCGACAAATTCGCGAATGGTACGCCCTTTGGATACACGAGCGATAAAGATACCGACAAATGGCGACCAGGCAATCCACCAGGCCCAGTAAAAAATAGTCCACGTATTGATCCATTGACGATTTTCAGAATTGAGCGGAGCCAGACGGAAGCTCATATTAATAAAGTTTTGCAAATATTTACCGATCGTATCGGTAAACAGATTCAGTGTGAACAGGGTAGGACCAAAAATAAATACGAGTAACAGCAGTGCACCTGCCAGAATCATATTCACATTACTGAGAATACGAATCCCTTTGTCCAGACCACTAAGTGCGGAACCGAGGAACATAACCGTTACGATAATAATAATAATAAACTGACTAATAAAGCTGGACGGTATACCATATAAAAAGGATAAACCACCATTAATTTGCACCGCGCCAAAACCGAGTGAAGTCGATACACCAATAACCGTAGCAAGTACAGCAACGATATCAATCGCTTTACCAAATTTACCGGTTGCATACTTACCGAGAATAGGGCGCAATGTAGCACTAATCAAGCCGGCATTACCGCGTCTGAACATAAAGTAAGCGAGCGAAAGTCCAACGAGACCGTACACTGCCCATGCATGAATACCCCAGTGGAAAAACGTATATTGCATCGCATCCCGAACTGCGGCGCTTGTGCCTGTCTCTCCGGTAGGCGATTGCAGCGCATAGTGGCTAATCGGCTCAGCAGTTCCATAAAACACAAGACCGATACCAACACCAGCGCTGAATAACATCGCTACCCAGGTAGGGCGGGAAAATTCCGGCTGATCTTCAGGCTTCCCCAGTTTGATCTTACCGACCGGGCTGATCATCAAATACAGACAGATTGCCACAAAAGCGGTCACAATAATCAGATAGTACCAGCCGAATGTATTCGTAATAAATGCTTCTGTATTGGCCGTTACATCTTCAAAGGCTTGCGGTGCAACAACACCGACGATAACTAGCAATAGCAACACAGCTGCTGCTACATAAAATACACTTGTTGTTTGCTTCATAGGCTTTTAAACAGCTCCTTGTCTTGATTGTTATGCAGAATCTATTCACGAATAGAACGATGGATAGTAGCTGCGAGTAGATGTGACAGGATGATACAAATACATACAAAGTTGGATGAGTGCTTTTGCTCAAAATATACTTTTTATATGTATACCCAATGCCGAGTCAATTGCTTTTAGGCGCGGGTTCCAGTATAACCAAATCGATAAGGTATTGCAAAACATAATGATATAGTAGAATCTTTTGGAATACTTATGTATTTATTAGGCAAGCTAGTAGAGCCGACTTTTACCTGTTGTTTCCAGAAGTGATAAAAAGCGATACTATTAAATAAGCTGCTATACGGTATAATAAACATACTATGACATGTTTTATATGAAAAAAGGATACGCACACCAATCTATCTGAACCATATGACCAGCGAGGAGGCTACATATATGCGAATTGAAGCAAGAAGCTACAATATTAAGGGATTGGAATATACGATCCGTTGTGCCAAACCGGAAGATGCTCACAGCCTGGCAGAAGTGCGCCTGCAAATTGATGGGGAGACTGAAAATTTGGATCGTCGTCGTGGCGAAGCGTATTTGGAACCGGAAGGGTTTGAAGCTTTAATTAAAGCAGATACCGAGAAGGCAACGAATTTGCTGCTGGTGGCAGAAGCTAATGACCGCATTGTTGGTTATTCGCGTTGTGAAGGTAGTCCGCTTAGCCGGATGGCGCATAAAGTTGAATTTAGCGTTGGTGTCATTCAAGATTACTGGGGACACGGTATCGGTCGCCAGCTGTTAGACCATTCTGTAGCCTGGGCTGATGAGACCGGCATTCAAAAAATGACGCTACAGGTGATCGAGACGAATAGTAAAGCGATTGATATGTATAAAAAAGTAGGCTTCGAAATTGAAGGCGTACTTAAGCGCGATCGTCTACTGACAGACGGTAATTATTACAATACCATCGTGATGGGACGCTTCCGTTTATAAGGATTGGTTGAGATGATAAGTGATCCCGGTTGTGATTATGGATTACAGATGAATTACCGATTACGGATTACCGATGATCTCGTCTGTGAATTGCAAATTGCAGATTATTAAAATGATCCAGATTATTAGTGATTGCCGCCCCATCATTGAAAGATAACGCATAAAGATAGCGTAGCATTTAAAGATAGAGTAGCGCCTTGAATTAGTGTTGTTTATTGTATGCGTTATCACCTGTACACTGAGGAAGTCCAGCAATCATTTTGAGAATGAAGAGCATTAACTATTCAGATGGAGTACTCATCTGTAGTACTCATCGAGATACAATAAATATTCGCCAAAAATGACTATGAACACAATAAGTACGATACGGACAGAATAAGTATGATATGGAATTACTATTATATAGTACACATGTATAACACAAACGCTATTCACCAAAATATTCGTAAGGTTATTGGGTTGAAAAAAATCTCCATTTCAGATGCGATTTGTACATTTCTAGTGTTAGCGATTTTCTAACACGAGGTGCAATGAAAAGGGATTTTTGCAAAGCAAAATATCTTACAGCTAATGTTGAATATAGACGTGTATAAGGTCAAAGCTCGTCACTTTGTTTCAGATGGAATAGTTAGTTGTGTGTCTTCTCGAATGATTGTCTGTCTTTCATATGCTTGTATCTTATATTGGATCACGAAGCCGTCTGCATGCGTTGCGCATAATAGGCGGCTTTTTGGCATTGCATCAGACTGGATATACTTCGGCTGACAGTCGCACTAGCGATCGTTGCGATTAAATGGCAAGCAAGCAGGGTATATGAAAATAGACATAGGTGTAAATCGATACACATGAATCGATTAGCAAACGGATCGTATTGGATCAAAAACTGGATTACATAATATCCTTTTTAATCTGTAACGCTATGATGTTGCTTAATAAATGATTTACCCTAATCAAGCAAGAAAGTTTGCAATAACGACAGGAGTGAAGGCAATGAGTACAATTCAAAATGATGAAGCGAGCCGGCGGGCTTTTTTGCGTAAAGTCATTCTTATCTCGACGCTAGGGGGCTTATTGTTCGGCTATGATACAGGCGTGATCAACGGTGCGCTGCCATTCATGTCAGCACCAGACCAGTTAAATTTGAACTCGCTCACTGAAGGGATGGTCACCAGTTCACTACTGCTAGGTGCAGCATTTGGTGCGGTAGCCGGCGGACGTTTATCCGATGCGATCGGCAGACGGCAAAGTATTCGTTATCTGTCTATTTTGTTCTTTTGTGCGACCATTGGTTCGGCGCTCGCGCCAAATGTGCCTTTTATGGTAACATGTCGCTTTATTCTCGGTCTCGCCGTTGGTGGTGCTTCGGTTACCGTACCATCCTATCTGGCAGAGATTGCGCCGGCACAGAAGCGTGGCGGTATCGTAACGCGCAATGAGCTTATGATCGTCAGCGGCCAGCTGCTCGCTTTTGTATTTAATGCGATTCTCGGTACAACGCTTGGTCATAACGGTCACATCTGGCGTTATATGCTGATTATGGCGGCGATTCCGGCAGTGTTCCTATTCATCGGTATGTTCCGTGTACCGGAAAGTCCGCGTTGGCTCGTAGCCAATCAGGAGAACAAACGTGCTTTGCGTGTGCTGCGCCGTATGCGTAGCAATAAGCAGGCTACGCGCGAGCTGGAGGAGATTAAGGAAAACACGGAGACAGAAGAAGAGACGGAACAGGCAAGCTTTCGCGATATGGCAACACCATGGATTCGCCGTATCGTCCTGATCGGTATCGGAATTGGTGTTGTACAGCAGATTACCGGTGTGAACTCGATTATGTACTATGGTACCGAAATTTTGCGTCAATCCGGTTTTGGCACGAATGCCGCATTGATTGGTAATATTGCCAATGGTGTTATTTCAGTGGCCGCAACCTTTTTCGGCATGTGGCTGGTCGGTCGTGTCGGTCGCCGTCCGATGTTAATTACAGGTTTGGCAGGAACAACGACAGCTTTACTATTAATTGCGATTTTCTCTAATATGCTGACCGGATCAGCAGCATTGCCTTATGTGATTTTAGCCTTGACCGTTACGTTTCTAGCGTTCCAGCAAGGAGCAGTATCGCCTGTTACCTGGCTGATGTTGTCAGAAATTTTCCCACTGCGACTGCGTGGTTTTGGGATGGGGATTAGTGTATTTTGTAGCTGGATGGTAAACTTCTCCGTTGGACTATTGTTCCCGATTATGACGGGGAGTATCGGACTATCGATGACTTTTTATGTATTCGTCGCACTCGGTGTAATTGCACTGGCATTTGTCATCAAGTCTTTGCCGGAAACGAGAGGGCTTACACTTGAGCAGGTAGAACAGAAATTTCGTGAATTTGGTAAAAAGATTAAGGGTGCAGGTAGTGGGTTGAAAGATGATACGGCTGCGTTGAAGTAAGCACGCTCATGGATTGGAATGTATGGTTTGAATATGCTGGAGTAGCACATCTACGAATGTGAAAAACATGTAGATGTGCTACTCCATATTTGATTTTACCGGATAATTCATACTGCACGATACGGAATCTGTAAAAGCTATACCGCTAGTATGGCTTCACAGTTTTCTTGGCAGCTCGGCTTTTCATAAGATAGTTTAGTTCGCAAAAACCATAATCACACATAATTTTTTATAAAAATTAAAATTTCATCATATGAAAAATTCATAATAATGAATCTATATATTCTCCTTTCTTGTTACTCAACCGACGGATGTTCATATTCGTATCTAACTCATTAAGCTGATATAATGGAAAAAGTAGTAAAGTAATACAATCGAAAAGTTTGAATGTACATATAAATTTGAATGCAAGTGTAAATGCAACTTAGTTTAATTGATCGCAAGAGCATTTACGTTAGCTACGTAGTAAGGAAAGGAGAAGTAGATGGAATTTATTTTACATTTTAAAGTATAGGTACTAATTGAATACTATGTTTTAATACCTATTTTAGTTAGAAGGAAATCGATCGTAACGTAGTCAAGCTAAAACAAATAGAAGACCGAATTATGATATACATAGTTTACAGAATATAAACCACTATCGCCTTAAAAGGGTGTATAGTTATAGTCATTTGAAGATTATTATTCGTTGTACTGGGTGCAATGGGTTAGGGTATGATGATTGGTTGCGTACAATGACGGACTTCTTAGCCATCAGCACACTATACAATGAACAAATTTGTAGTAAATAAAGTGAGTTTTATCGCCAATAGTAATACTCATTAGTTTATCTTTTCATGAGGAGAAACCGACAAATCATGAACAAGGAAGATCGACCTCATTTGCAGCATGATCGACCTCATGCTTCTCGTACAGCGACACAGAAGACAGAGCGACATTCTACATGCTCGCCTGAACATACGATGTTTCTCAATCATACAGAAAGCATATCTACCTACGCTGCCAGCGCTTCTAATAAGCACAGTATTCGTAAATATCGTTTCGGTTATGCGATCGCTATCATCGTAACGATAGGGCTTGGTTTAGCCTCGCGTCGGTATGCTGAGATGTTGCCACCGCTGTTTGCTGCTCATGCAGGAGATATGCTGTGGGCGATGATGGTGTACTGGGGAGTGCGACTTCTACTGTATCGGCGCTATTGGATAGCGGCTATTGCTGCATTGCTATTTTGCTATGGAATAGAGTGTAGTCAATTGTATCAGGCAGATTGGATTCGTCAGCTACGTGATACAACGATTGGAGGTCTAGTGCTTGGACATGGCTTTCTCGTTGTTGATCTGGTTCGTTACACAGTAGGTGTAGGGCTTGCCGTCATCATAGATCGGCTGGCTCGTTATAGTGTAAAGCAATAATCAATAAATAGATCGGAGGGTATGCTATGTCTTCACAACCACCATTTGAACCATCTGACCACTCAGCATCAGATGATAACGAATCATTACTTGCACCCGACCCTTCTGAATCGCTTCGACGTGAATTGGAAGGGGAGGAAGAATCATTTATCCTTAAGCTACGGGTTGATCTGTGCTGGGAGCCGGATCATGCGGTCGCTCTATTAATCCGAATGTATTCGTATATTCATTCCACAGTAGGCACGCAGGTGCTTCATCGGAAAGTAGCGGGGGATATCTGGTTCCTTATTCAATTTATTCGTAACTGGTCTTCTCATGAAGCATTCCGTCGTGCCAATCCGTATCCAGATGAGTATTATAATGAAGTGTATGAGCTGCTGCATATACTGGGAGACTGGTATTTTACGGGAGAGTGCCCATTTACCCACCCCGAATCGGTGATGGAGGAAATTCGTAGTTTGCAGCAGTTCAATGGACGAGTTTGATCCCTATCCTATGCTACAGACATCGATAATGTGCAAAAGAGGTATAGATGCTAAAAGATAGCAGTCTAAAAGATGAATAGCGCTAAGTTGAAACATACGTTTCAATCGCCGCAGTTAAAATAAATCCTGTCCAGTCGTAATCGACCGCTCCGAGTTCAATAAAATAAGCCTCCATCGATCAATGTCTATAAGAGGGCACCGATCGATAGAGGCGTATTGCTATATTTTCAAAATAGAACGATCTAATATAAAACGATACACAGTCAAAATTACATAACATTCTCCGTGCATATAATGATCAGCTAATAATCAGTAAACCTATCTTCATTATCCTTGTTGCGCTTGCTCCTGAATATCCTGCCAGAGTTGACTGTTCACATAGGTACCTTGCTCAGTCACATCTTCGCCAAACCATGAAGGTGCTTCATACGCATGATAATCGTCTTCACTGTCAAATTCAATCTCAATCGTCATTAATCCTTGCTGCACCGTATTGTGGTAAATATCCAGATCATAGCTACGACCATCCAATTGCACCTTATGACGTGTCTTGCGAAGCGGAATAACTTGCAGTCGCTCGGTTAGCTGCTCGTACAGTTCATGTCCGATTGCAAATTCGGTCTCATCACGCGAAATACCGCGTCCGGCTTTATGTGTCATCGTAAAGCTTTCCTCGCCAGCGCTAAGTAAGCGGCGGACACGCAACGATTCATGCTCGGTCGAAGCGAGATAAGTCTGGTCGATCTCCTGCGTACGAGTAATGACCAGATCGTCCGGTAGATGGGAAAGAAGGTATTTGCGTTCGATTTCTTTGGCCATAATAGATAAATCCTCCTGAGTAATGGGGTATGGCGAATCGGTTAGGATAATGATGAACCTGGCGTGAATGTTGTGTTGCTTGGAAACGAATATTTAGCAAACGAATCACGGCGGTTTCCAGCATAATCACGACGCCGATTTGCAATGCTACTGTCGTTATTCTTATAATACTATACATAGGAACGCTTTGCAGAACGTAACGATGTCGCTTGAAGCAACATGAAGTTGAGAATGGGTCGTCTGGGGTAGGTAACTGACGCAAAGTAAAGGGTAAAGTACACATATTAATCATATACATAGGATGAGGTGTTGTTATGAGACTGGCAGAAGCATTGATTCTGCGTGCAGATGTGCAGAAACGATACAATCAGGTCAAAGCAAGATTAAGTGCAAATGCTAAAGTACAGGAAGGCGAGCAACCACCAGAGAAGCCGGAAGAGTTGCTATATGAGCTGGAACAACTGCTTATGCAGCAAGGTTCGCTCATACGCCGTATTAACCGTACAAATTGTATGGTAACTTTTGACGGGAAACGTACCATTGCAGATGCACTCGCCGACCGGGATATACTGGCACAGCATCGTAATGCGCTAAGCGAGCTGATTCAAACAGCAAGTGTGCGTCAGGATCGTTTTACACGCACAGAAATTCGTTATGTATCTACCGTAGATATTGCCGCGCTACAACGTCAAGCAGATCAACTGGCGAAAGAATACCGTGAGCTGGATATTCGTTTGCAAGAGCTGAATTGGAGTACTGACCTGTTAGAGGAGACTTAATAAAAGAGGCTTATATAGAAAAATAAAGAGGGCTTGATGTTACACTTAAAATGGCAAAGTTATTATAACTCAAACTTGCATTCATGTAGTTAACAAATAACGCGATACTCTCTGTTAGCAGGTAATGATTGTATGAAGCGAGCACAAACCGCCAACTGGTCAAGTTGGACTGTCGGTAAGGGTGAGGGGCCATCCTGAGGTTCAATTCCTCCGTTACAATTGCGCCTTGTAAAGTGACAATTGTACATCTTACACATAACGATTTACTACCGTGTGCTGGTCATATGAACATGAGGGCGGGTTTGGGGTTTGATAGAGAGTAACATATTTCGAGTTGATGATTCAGCGTGTGCGGTACAAGATTGATCCTGTCAGTGTAGAGGTCGCAGGAGCATGGAGCAAGTGCTGCGTGTTTTTTGATGACAGCCATACGTGCGAGGTTGTGGTTTTACAAAACGATGTTAAAGCAATAATTTCGGCAGGTCTCGATAGTTTATAAATAAGCGATAGCATTAAAAATCCCGTGTTCACAGTTATTATGCTGTGAACACGGGATTTTGATTATGTGTAAAGAAACGAATTAATTATGAGGGTTAGTATACACTTGACCAGCGTTTGCTACATCTGCACTAACTACAATGGTATGATTTCCACCTAAATAAACATCGTTTTTAACAAGTGTATATGGACTGCTACCACTGTAGGATAAAGTAGATACAAGTTGTCCTACACCATTGTAAATTTTAACTTTGAATGTCGCATATTTGGCAGGTGTAATCGTAACACTAATTTCACCATGCAAGAAGATCGTATCTTGAAAGATTACGTAAGAAGCTTCAGCGGCAGTCACCTGAGAAGTTACAGCAGGTGTAGTTTCCAAATTGGCAGAAGCTGCAACAGGAGCAGCAAAAGCTGTTGGTGCGACAAGAGCGGCAGTGAGTGTCAAAGCAGATACAATGGCGATGCTACGATTTTTCATATACATGACTCCTTTTGTTAGATTTAAAAGCAACATGAGCATAACATATATATTCCTTCAAACCCATAAAATACCTAATAATGTAACTAATTGGACATATTTACAAAATAAAAGGAAATAAATGAGTTAAATGGTTGAAATATACTCTTATTTATATTAAAGTAAACGGTTACATGTATGGATGTGAATACAGAACCGACCTATGATCCATATAAAATAGGAGTATATGTATTTCTAAAATTAGAGATTTCTGCACAATTGGTGTACAATACATACTAGGCATTAACTGAGAATGATTATCAAGGAGGAATATCCATGTCTATATCCGAAACGATTCGCAATCGTCGCTCGATCGGTAAAGTAAAACCGGACGCCATTCCACATGAGCAAATCAAGCAGATTTTGGAGGCGGGAATTTGGGCACCAAATCATCGCCTGACTGAACCGTGGAAATTTTTTGTGTTAGAAGGCGATGGTCGTTATAAGCTGGGAGATGCACTTGCTAATGTTGCACGTGCCGAAGGAGCCGATGAAGAAAAAGCAGCTTCAGCACGCACTAAAGTGGATCGTGCGCCGGTCATCATTGCTGTCGCTGTAGAGCCAGTCGATAATGCTAAAGTGATTGAATTAGAAGAATATGGTGCTGTATTCGCAGCCATTCAAAACATGCTGCTGGAGATTCATGAACTCGGTCTTGGAGCAGTATGGAGAAGTGGCGACCCTTGTTATCATGCAGAGATGAATAAAGCTTTCGGTCTTAGCGAAAAAGGTAAAATGCTTGGGTTTATCTATTTGGGCGTGCCAGAGCGTACTGATCAGACGAGCAAGCGTACACCAGTTGCTGAAAAAACAGAATGGATTACTACGTATCCAGAAACGACGAATTGATTGCTGCTCGTAGCTTATGATCTATGGAAGTCACACGGTACAAACACCTGTGGGAGGTGAATGGATGATAGCACATGATCCCGTTTGTCCTTGCTGTCAGCATGCACTTACCAGACAGGAAGCCCGTGCACTCGCTAAAGCAAGTGCACATGACGATGGCTTTTGTCCAGCATGTTATGCAGAACTTTATCCTACCAGAGGCTCGCGTGCCATCGTTTCCTGTATATCACTGGTGATCGGTTTACTGATTCTGACGATATGCCTGTGGGCTGGTGGAACGCTCGCTATTGTAGGTGTACTTATTGCGGTGGCGGTGCAGTTGGTCGTCAACTATACGTTACGACCGTTTATTTATTCGTATCAAGCCTATGAAGAGCCTTTATTTAAGCTGTAGCTGGATGGTTAACTGACCGAATGTAACAGCATAAAAGCAGGTTAATCATTCAATGCATAGAGTATGATACAAAGCAGTATGTTTTACAGACTGATCTTGTCTGTAACATGCTGTTTTTTTTATTTTATATAGATAGGATTAATGATGTGATGATCAACTTGGGCATGTACGCAACCTGTTTGTGCTGGGCTAGATACCACTTTGGTAAGGAATGAGCGTACAGATGCTGACCTCGCACAGAAATCTATGGAGTAGCAGATCGTGGTAGATTCACGTGCTCGTAGGAAATAAGATAGTTTGCTCTACAAAATCATTTTTTTATTGAACTACGTGTGAGGAGATCGCTAACACTGGAAGAGGTAAGATATTTTGCTTGGCAAAAATCATTTTTTCATTGAACCCCGTGTTAGGAGATCGTTAACACTAGAAGAGGTAAGATATTTTGCTGTGCAAAAATCATTTTTTTATTGCACCCCGTGTTAGAAGATCGCTAACACTAGAAGAGATAAGATTTTTCTCTGCAAAAATTCTTTTTCACAGTACTCCGTAGTAGAAGATCGTTAATACTATAGTTGTCTATTCAACTTATTTCCCTTTTCCAGTGCAGAGCTGTTTACACGTACACGATTTTGCCTGCACACTATGAAATGACGGTAATAATACCCTGGTAACGATATACCTCCATTAAAATACGGTTAACCCTGCACGCTGTTTGTGGTAAGATGGGACACGACTACAAATCAAGGAAAACGGAGACTATATTATGACCGATAAATCCAGCTCCAATTCGGGGAGCTATAATTCAAGCCGTAAATCACGACCGGATCAAGCGGCATCGCGTGCGCACAATCGTGCTGCAACATCCGGTGCGCGTGCAGAACATTCAGCTCATCCACATTCCGCAAGCTCTCAGAGCAAGTCGGATTCCAATACGCAGCAAAAGAAACAAACGAAGCATGCATCACATTCAGGTGATTCATCGACTCGTTCAGCAGAGACGAAGCGATCACAGACAGGCAATTCCCGTCCTACATCGGCAGGAACAGGCTCATCACGCCATAAACCTGAATTTACACCGGCACAATCGAAATCGATACAACCCAAATCGGCACATCCGGCTACTGGTAAGTCAAATCATGCCGGTAAGTCCAACAACTACAAAACACGCCAATCCTCGTCATCCAAGCGCCCGGCCAAGTCTGCTCCTGTACGCGATAACGCTGAAGAATTGCAAGTCGGCGACCCGATTATCGTAACGATTAAGCGCTTAGGGATTAATGGAGAAGGTGTAGGCTACTATCGCCGCAAAGCGGTTTTTATCGATGGCGCATTGCCGAATGAAGTGATTAAAGCAAATGTGACCGAAGTCCAGCACAAATTTATTAAAGCAACGATACGTCAGCTTGAAAAGAAATCTCCACAGCGTATCAAGCCGCCCTGTCCGGTATTTGACGTGTGCGGCGGTTGCCAGATTCAGCATATTTCCTACGAAGGACAGCTACAGGCAAAAACGGATATCGTACGCGAAGCATTTGCACGTTATACCGAGCTGGATGTCGTGAAAATCAAACCCATGCTAGGGATGGAGCATCCGTGGGCCTATCGGAATAAAGCACAATTGCAACTGGATCGCGGAGGAAACGGCGATGTCATTGCCGGGCTGTACGAGATGAACAGCCATCGGATCGTCGATATTAGCGGCTGTCCCATTCAGCATCCACAGGTGAATAGCACGATCGAAACAGTCAAAACTATATTACAGGAGCTGAACATCCCGCTCTACACCGATAAGGAAAATCGGGATGGTGTAAAAACCGTCGTTGTACGCTACGGCTTCCAATCGACCGAATTACAAGTTACGCTCATCACCACATCCAGTCAGCTTCCACACCAGGAAGAACTGATCGAACGCCTGCGCACTGCGTTGCCAGACCTGACAGGTATCGCGATGAATATCAATACGAAGCGCACATCGCTCATTTTCGGCGAGCACACGACAACATTGTGGGGCAAAGAGGCAATGGTCGAATCACTCGGCGATCTGGAATTTGCGCTTTCGCCAAGAGCATTTTTCCAGCTGAATCCACAGCAGACGATTAAACTGTATGAATCGGTTCGTGCTGCGGCTGCATTGACGGGCAAGGAAACCGTAATTGACGCTTATTGCGGAACCGGAACGATCGGTCTCTGGCTCGCACCTTATGCGAAGGAAGTACATGGCATTGAGACGATCGCTGAAGCGGCGGAAGATGCAACGCGTAATGCAGCGCGTAATGGACGCAACAATGCAAGTTTCCATGTAGGCAAAGCAGAGGAGCTATTGCCACGCTGGGTGAAAAAAGGCATAAGCCCGGATGTGATTATCGCTGATCCGCCACGTACAGGGTTAGAGCAGGAATTTTTGAATACAGTGCTGAAAACGAAGCCAGAGCGAATGGTATATGTGTCCTGTAATCCGTCGACGCTGGCGAAGGATTGTAAAGTGCTGCTGGATGGTGGGTATGAAATTCAGTGGGTACAGCCGGTTGATATGTTCCCGCAAACTAGTCATGTGGAGGCTGTGACGTTGTTGGTGAGGAAAAATGCTTAAATCGAATAGATTTGAATAGGGTATACCGGAACAAAATGTACCTGAAAACATAGTAAAGAGGGGCTTCGATGCCCCTCTTTTTTATGTTTCGAGTAAAACAGTATTCATCCTGTCGTAGTTGATTTTTGGAATGATTCTGTCTACGTTGTTTTCGATGTATGGACTTCACCTCATATATTTTTAAAATAAAGCATTTAAATACAACAAAAACAGAATTTTATGATAAGCTTGGAGCATTTACCAAAGAAATGAAGCACATTGACTATACCTAGCATGATGTGAATGATTGCAGAAACGAAATTGGGATGCGTAAAAAAATGATAGATTGTACATCTGACACATAGCAGTTACGTGAAAGGTGAACGTGAAATTTTAAAATATGAGGAGGAGTTGAATGGCACGAGAACATGAGTTTTATCTCTTTTCCCGTACAATCGATGTAGAACGATTTTGGAAGATCTGGAGGAATAAAGAAAGCAATTCCCAAATTATAGATCGTGTAATCATACATGATGATATCATTCTGTATATTATGGATACTTTAAAATGGATTCCGAGTCGCAATCCAGCTCTAATGGGCATCCCAGCTAGTACAGGGATTAACTATTATGGTTTGACTCTTTTTGACGAGGTTTCTGCTGGAAACTTAAAAAGTGTATTTTCCTCCTGGAGGGATTTATTTCTGAACTCACCAGCCGTATTAGAGCTTAAAGGAGGATATATTATGATTGAGGGAGAAGAACAATCCGGTCATTATGAAAAATTAGTTTATAATCGAGACGAAATCGCTAAGCAATTCGAAAAAATTATTTCATTTGCCGATCGATTGGCTGAGGGTGAATGTTATTTATATCATTGTGGAATATAGAAGTTACTTTTGAATGTTTCCTGTCTAGGGGATTGTCGTTTATCTTTTGCACGGTTGTTTGCTGAATGGTGATCAAGTATTCGTGTTGTTTCTAGTAACTAACTGTGCTTATGAAACTATTACGTTGTTTGTAACTATGGATAGTTAGGAGATGAAAGGTGAGTCTGTGAAAATCAAAATTGACGATAAAAAACGACAAATCATTATTGATCGCTATTTTCGGATTGGTGGCGTAGTTGTTCCAAATCAGTATTGTGAAGACTGCGGCAGTGTCATTATTTATTACGACCAATATGATAACGAGTTCTGTCCGTATTGTAACAAATGGTTATCTGCTCCATGTGGAGATGCATCCTGTACATATTGTAGAGTTCGACCGAATGAACCTTTAGAAATTAAAACTCTTGCTGATACGATCCATGAGAATATAGAGTGACCCTCTATGAACATGATGAAGTGCCTTGAATTGTAAGTGTGAAGTATAGATGTTAAATAATTAATAATAGAAAGAGGTTAAAATGATTGATTTTTTGAGGAGTATCGATGTCAAGGCGTACAACCAGATCATAGAGATTGCAGGACGACCTAATTTGTTATTTTCTAATGATGGCGGTAAATATCATGCAGAAGCTAACTATAATATGTACACGATTCAAAAGCTAAACAAATGGATTGAGAACAATAAATTGTCGGTGGATGAGCTAGAACAGATTTTTACTTTTATCGAACATTCGTGGTCAGTCTATTTGAGCACTTATTTTAAAGCGAAATCATTTGTATTTTACGTGTGGGGAGATTATCAGATACCGGCACTCCGGTTGTCCGTCGTTTCTTTCTATAAGGAGTTGGAACTGCCATTTAAATGTGCATTAAATAAGGTGAATAGCTTGGCTAGCGTAATGAATTTATATCATCAGGAATTACAGTTAAATCAGTGTACTATTTTGGAAGCAGACCCATCTAGCCTTAACGAGTATGAAGCAGAAACTCCTTATATACTAACTGTATATTCAAAAGTGATCCTATGTTGAACGAAAGTGAAGTGCGTGTATAGTACATCGTAGTCACGTGAAATTGTTATTTTTCTCCATACCATTTCGATTAGAGTATGATTGAAAAAAGAGGTGCATCATGGAACAAAGACACTGCAAAGCCATCATTGAATGGTATAAAAATCCTGTCGGTTATCCATTACATACGTGGCTACGCGATCTTGTGATGATCGATGGAACCATTGTAGATAAGCACATCATCGGTAATACATGGACAGTCCCTGTAAGGATCACCGCCTATATCGATAATACATGGCGTGCTTATGCAGACGTTGGCTTTTTAGTTGATGAAGCCCCATGGCATCTACTGAAAAGTGGCTATACGTTTAAACTTTGGGCAGGTAAAGATGTCGCTACAGTAAGCATTGTTTAGGTTTGTTGAAACAAGTTTGATAAACGTACATAATTCTCGCGTATAAGGATGATTCTTTTGGAAAAAGGAATAGTTGTGTTATTGAACGGTACTTCGAGTGCAGGGAAAACGAGTATTGCGATGGAGATGATGAAGCAGAAGGAGGTTTTGTTTCATCATCTGTCTGTAGATGATTTTTTTCATAATTACAATGAATTTATCGATAACAAATTCCCGGATATGGAGCCTGTGCGACACGTGGATGATTCGGTTGTTGGGGACATTATTTTTGATCCAATTGTCTCTATGCTTTATGCAACAGTTCGATTGTTCTCGGAAATGGGATTGCACGTTATTGTAGATACTGTCATGGAAAACGATAAATGGTTTAATGACTGTCTGGATGCATTTGCGGATTTGCCCACTTTGTTGGTAGGCGTGATCTGCTCCAGAGAAGAATTAAAGAGAAGAGAGCAGGTAAGAGGCGATCGCAGAATTGGACTGGCGAACGAGCAATTTGATCATGTATATAGCTTTGACGAATATGATATTGAAGTCAATACAGAGCAGTTGAATCCAACACAATGTGCTGAAGCCATATTGAATGTTATGAATTCCCAGCAGAATCTATCCGCATTTAAAAAGTTAAGCAAAAGACCGCTTGATTGTTTATAAGTAGGCTGTTCGTTAGAGTATTACTTTATTTTGTTAAGGTATTGGAATTTATGATATTGACTGCGGTGCATGTAAATTGGAATGGCATATAGTATGGGAGAAATTCATGATGTGGTTTGAGTGTGTTTTTCGTAAAATGGATTAGATTATGAATTTGAGTTGATCAATGAGCTGACAATAATCAGGTTTATGATTGATTTAAAATCGCATAAGTTAGGAGTATACATACTAAAATGAATCGATATACATGTCCTTGTTGCGGATATCTTACTTTAGATGAACGTGGTGCATACGATATTTGCTATTTGTGTGACTGGCAAGATGATCGACAGGATGATCCTGATGCTGATCAAGTTCGGGGAGGGCCGAATGGACATTATTCGCTGACTGAAGCTAGAGCGAATTTCAAAAAATTTCTAACGATGTATCGGGAAGGAGCAAATACGCTACGACAGACTGATCAGGAGCTTAAAGCCAAAAAAGCTATTATTGAAGCATTTGAGCAACTGAAAACCGCTTCCGATGGTGTGAAGTCTACATTATGGCAACAGATTGTGAATGTAGAGCATATCTTGCATGATATCGTACATGAACGTACAGAACGTTACAGTAATAATATAGAAAAGAATATAGATTCATTGAAGTTAATCAACTCCGAAGACCGGGATACTCAAGTGAACGGCTTGCTCGCTCTTGCCTACCAGGCTAACGATTGGGAGTTTGCACAAGAGCGAATGATTCGATATAGCGAGCATCCTGATGAAAATATTAGAGGGATCGCGATTTTATGCTTTGGACATATTGCCAGAATTCATGGAATGATTGATCAGGCGTTAGTTATGCCGATCCTTAATAAGGCGTTATATGATGAGAGTGCTTTTGTCCGAGGTCATGCGGAATCGGCATTGGATGATATTCGTATGTTTTGCCAATCGTAATAATTTTTAATTGAACTATATGTTTTATGAGATGAAAAAGCGATCGTCTCAGATTATTGATTTTGATAATGCGATGTATCATGGGGGTGCATGCGATATCTCGTAACAGCATGGGACGATTTTCTCGGTGAGCCGATCGATGTGAATCATCCTCAAGCACAAGCTTTTTTGAACAGTTATCGTTCTATAGCTAATTTGAGTGATGCTGAAATCAGCCAGTTTTCTTATTCTCAAAAAAATCAAGCAGAAGCAAGATCTGTCATATTATCGATGTGATGGGTCTTGTTTGATGTTAGGGGTGATCCATCATATGAAGATAGATAAAACGTTATTGCTCCAGAGAGCTATATATTTGTATGGATTAAACGCGAACAGCTTAACGATTGAGCAAGAGCTTCAATCATATAATCAACATGGGGATATACATTTCCAAATTCGTATCAATCATCAGTCGTATTCGGCACGATTAATTGGCAACAAGCGTTATGAAACAGATGTGTTTATTGGATTGTCGGATGAAATTGTACACGAGCAGATTCGATTTTGCAGTTATCTGGTGGATGCTGGCATTCCATTTATGAAGCATATAGAAACTCAATATGGTGAGCCATTTATCCGATTTCATTTTGCTGATCAAGAGTGGAGATTTATACTATTTGAGTGGCTAGAAGGTGAACATATTACTCACGGTACAGAACGAATCGCCTATACATTCGGTGAGTTTGCGCGAAACATCCATAGGGTTTCTGCTCAGTTCGAATCTACCATCTTCTCGCAATCGTCGCATCTTCAAGGATATGATCAATTTTATCATTTGCTACATACCCCAGTTGAGATGGCTACGCTAATGCTGTCCACGAAAGAGTTGTTAAGGAGCTATTTTAAACAAGTCGAGTATCATCTTCAATGTGCTAAAGCTGATTCCTTTAACTTTATTGTTCAGTCTGATTTAAATCCATTAAATGTGCTTTGGAATTCAGATCAACAGGTTATCGGTCTGGTCGACTTTGAGTCTATTACGTATACAGATCGATTAGAAGCATTAGCATGGTTGATCAAATGGTATTCCAGAACAGAGGGAGTAATATCTCATCAAATGTCACCAGTTTTGACTGAAGCGCTATTACAAGGATACGGTGCAGATAAAATACTCACATCGGTAGACTGGCAGAGACTGCCTTCACTAATCTGGTTGACAGGCTGCCTGAACTGGAACTTTATCTCTAGGACGATAGAGCTGATAGGGAATGAGCAAGAAACTTTGCTTCAACAACATCTATCCACATCTATCAAACGTGGCGAACAATTGCTCTCCCTGATACGTTAGCGTAATACATCCATCCAGATCAGTTTGAACAATTCCACCCGGAGCATGTACAATAAGACTTATCCATCGCGAATGTTAATTCCTATCGATGGACAATAAAGCCTAGTCGACAGTCGGCATACTTTATGAACAAGCCATACTGCAAACTATTCCCAACGAGCAGAGCACAGAAAGGTGAGATGAGCGAAGATGAGTAGAGAAGAGATGAGTTTGGATTTAAGCCGGATTGTATTTATTGGGAGAACGTTTCAAGAATACCTGTCCATGTTCAATCTGACAGAGCAGGAGCTGATCGGGCGCCGCATATTGGATTGTCCGGCAGGTGCATGTTCGTTTACAGCGGTCGCCAGCACATTAGGGGCGGACGTGACGGCAACCGATATAGCGTATTACTATCCGTTTGATCAGCTGGCGGAAAAGGGGCTTGCCGATATTGAACATACGATGCTGCATATGGAAAAAGTACAGTCCAATTATGTATGGGATTATTTTCAGTCTGTCGCTGGATTGAAGCAGCATCGATCACAGGCATTGGCCGATTGGGCTGAGCATATGAGGCAATGTCCAGAGCGTTATATTCCGGCTACGTTACCACAATTGCCGTTTCAGGCTGACGCCTTTGATCTGACGTTGTCGGCTCATTTTCTATTTATGTATGGTGATCGTTTGGATATTGATTTTCATCTGCGCACGATACAGGAATTATTACGTGTGACGAAGCAGGAAATACGTATTTTCCCACTGGTCGATCTGTCGTGCCGACGATACCAGCATCTGGATCAACTAATCGAATGGATTGAAAGTGTCGGTTACCAGACTGAGGAAGTGACGGTTCCGTATGAGTTTCAAAAAGGGGCTAATCGTATGTTGAGAATCGTAAAGAATGAACTGAGGATTAATTAGATATACACGTAATTGTTAAACTGAGAAGCTGAAATGAACACTAAAAAGCTAAAAAGCTAAAATGACAATGAAAACGGTATATGATGGCAGAGGATATGATCATACTGGCTTCGAATCTGCGATAGAGTACTAGATAGAGCACTAAAAAGATGAGCTAGGGCGTGTACGAAAACTCTTACAGGTGTAGATAGCACAGAACAGAGGGTAAGAAATAAGAAGGAATGACGACTTCAATGCACTAACGATGTGAGCGTCATTCGTATTTCTGATATGAATAGGTAACTCTTTTCATCATACGAACGTACAGCTCTCTATTTTACCGACAGGAGGGGACAGATGCCCCTCTTTTTTTATATATCCAGCTGCACAAACCTGTTATCCCGCAGCACAGGCACTATGTTCATCTGATTGAGCTGCGAGCAATGTATAACATCCTGCTCGTGTCCGCGCTCACGTAATTCACGTCCACTGGCGGAATCCCATATGAGCTGCTGGACGCTGTCTTTGACATATTGGTATGCGCCCTTGCATACTTCGGCTTCAGGAGAAATCGAACCCTTTAATCGGGAAAGAATCATACCGGCGCCCAGAGCATCCTCGATACTGGGACGGAGTGTATTTTCATTTTCCATAGCATCGGGCCATTTCTCGCCGCAGGGTACAACAGTAATAGCACAACCGGATGTGACGCGCAATCGATTGGCAGCTTCGGCAACAGCCGTTGCATTGAGCGTACAACCAATCAACAGCGCCTGAGCATCGGCTGCGATCCATGTGCAAGCTGCACCGTTAAGCGAACACATGACAAAACGCTTATTCTTATCTGCTGCTGTAAAGGTGATTGGTGACAGGGAATGACCGCCATACTTGAGCGATTCGGCCCGTCCCCAGACGATCTCTGCATCGATAGATTGCGCATAAGCTTTAGCCTGTTCATTGATCGGAGGCGGATACGGATAAATGTGCGCTCCATATTGTACAGCCGTGACTACGGTCGAAGAGAAGCTAAGCACGTCTACGATAATCACTATATCGCCGCGCTCAGCAGCAGCTCGTGCACCTCGTTGTCCCCATTCCAGTTTGATATCAAACGGAGTCTGGTCATAAAACATCGTTTATTCCTCCATTCGTTCGTATGTATAGCGTTAATGCTTTCGATAGAGCTTTTGCTGGTTAGTATAACGGATCAATTTTTTTCATTTTCTGTACTATACCTGATGTTGTTTTAGATGATTATACACTTGAATATATTGTAAAATAAAATATAGCTAGTATAGGATACATAGCTTTGTATCCAGCCACAATAATATGCGTATGTATAGTTCTACATCGCTATACCGCAATATCGCCCTAAGTAATATCGTCCCAAGTATGATCATTTTATCACTATTTGGAGGAGGCACGAACATGACCAAACGATTATCTCCAGAACAACGCAGTGAACTATTACATATTTTGCAAGCTCGTTTTAGTCAGCATATGCAGCGCCATGAGGAACTAAAGTGGGGCGATGTCCAAGCTCGATTGGAAGCTTACGAAGCAAAGCTATGGTCATTATATGAAATGGAGCGCACAGGTGGTGAGCCGGATGCCATCGGGTATGATGCTGAAACCGGAGAGTACATATTTTGCGATTGTGCTGCCGAAAGTCCGAAGGGACGCAGAAGTCTATGCTATGATCGCGCTGCATGGGAATCGAGAAAAGAAAACAAGCCTGCCAGTGATGTAGGGACGATCGCTACAGAGATGGGCATTACTGTGCTAACGGAAGAGCAATATCGAGAGTTACAGCAACTTGGGAATTTCGATCTGAAATCGTCCAGCTGGATCCACACGCCTGAACGTATCCGCAAGCTTGGCGGCGCGCTTTTTGGAGATCGTCGATATGATACGGTGTTCGTGTACCATAATGGAGCAGAATCGTATTATGCTGCGCGTGGATTTCGTGGTTGGGTACGTGTTTAATTAACGCGCCTGCTTTTTCAATATTCTTTTGCATCGAGTTCAATATATAGTTCATCTTATGATCGCGAATGAAAAGAGGGGAACATATGAAACGATATGGTATAAAGTGGTTCGAGTTACTGATCATCATATTGTATCCTGTTGCTGCCTATATTGTATTTACGAATAGGGTAGTGATCGCTTCATGGTGGATTCCGGCAATCGTGATGCTTCTTTTTTGCCTGATATGGCCTACTATTAGATCCGTGCTAATTTCTTCCATTTTACTGTGGATCATCGCTGCTCCTGTCTGGTTGTATACAGAAACAGCACAATCAGCAGCTCATATTAGAGGGAATGTACCATTTATTCTATTGATGTATATCGGTATTGTTTTGCTGCCTTCATTACTGCTCGTTTCTGTGAAAATAAAGCTATGGCGTACATACACACTAAAGCTTTCCCTTATTCGCTAAAATAGGAGGACGTAACCGATGAAGCCGATGACCAAACCGTCTATTCCGCAGAGCATTAGCGAGCAACTAGGTACAATACATACGATGACTTTTCCTGAACAGGGCTGCACATCTCAGGTCGCCATTTTGCATACAGACAAAGGACGATCTGTTTTAAAAAAATCAATCGGCGAGCAATATGCAGCATGGCTAAAGCAGGAAGCTTACGTGCTTGGTTGTCTTGCCACTATAAACGGGAATGCTTCCACCACGCAGCTGCGTGTTCCAGAAGTGTATCATTTTTTGCAATGTCAGGATCAGGATGAAGGACTGCAAGCATGGCTTCTCATGGAGGCTATCGAAGGAGATACGGTATATCATGCGCTAACCGGTGAGCATAATCCAGCTAAACAGAACGAGATATTGTTTGTCTTCGGACGAAGCCTACGTCAGTTGCACGATACCCCCTGTCCGGCTGAATTGCAAACGGACAAAAAATGGTTAGATCACATCTTAGAGCAGGCGCAATACAATTTAACACACTATGAAGTCGACGGTTCAGCTGCATTATTACAGCATTTACAGCAAAATCGACCGACCGATGTACAGCAAACGTTAATTCACGGTGATTGTACAATGGATAATGTGCTTATTGATCAGGGACAGATCACTGGAATGATCGATTGGAGCGGTGGCGCCTGGGGCGATCCACGTTATGATATCGCTTTAGCAATCGAGTCGATCGCTGAGTTGCCGCAAGCGGAGCAGGGATATGAAGCTTTTTTTGCAGGGTATGGCGAGCGCATGATTTCAGATCAAGACTATGATTATTTTCAAAAAGGGCTGTATGAGTTTTTCTAATATAAATGGTTCTACATAGGAAAGTTCTTTATTGGATGATATAGATACTCGATCATATAGGATTAAGAAACGGGAGATGAGACGATGAGTAAGACATCATCTGAATGGAGTCAAACTATTCAATTCGAAGATCGGATTCCAGGCGACCAGAGCACATGGAGACATGAAAGTATTTTGTTTAAAGTGGATGGAGGTTTGGGAAGATTAAGGGTTCAATATGGTACGGATCACCGATAATGTGATAAGGGATTCAGTACGACAAACAGTTATACTTATACGTAATCAATTCACTATAGTTATATAAAGGGGGGAACCTATGGGCAATACAGATAAGTTTGAGCAAATGGCATTCAAGTACGATAGTCCAACTCGAATCGAAGTTGCGGTCAAAGCGGCTGCGGCGATTCGTCACTATGTACACGATGCAGGCAATAAGCATGCTATTGATTTTGGCTGTGGTACAGGATTAGTTGGCATGGAGCTGCTTGATGATTTTCGCTCGGTTCTGTTTATAGATTCGTCGTCCAATATGATTCATGCAGTGGATCAGAAAATTAAGAATATAGGCGTCCACAATGCGAGTACATTATGTTTTGATCTGGAGCAGGATCGACTGGATGAGCTGTCAGCGGACTATATTTTTATGTCTCAAGTGCTACTTCATATTGCCGATGTGGAATTTATTTTATCGCGTTTATATCTTATGTTAAATGAAGGTGGACATGTCATTATCGTTGATTTTGATCATCATAATGGCGTGCATTCGGAGTTTGTTCATCCGGGTTTTGTACAGACGGATTTGGCAGCACAGATGAAGGAGATTGGTTATACCGATGTGCAATCCTATACATTTTATGCGGGCGAGCGACTGTTTATGAATTTGGATGCGACGATGTTTGTGTTAGATGCACGCAAATGAAACTGTGCCTAATTACGATTATTTGTCATCATACAAGCTGTTCCAAAATAGCAATTTTAGCATAAAATAACGGTTTATCCATGAATAAAAAAGGGACAGTATAGCTGTCCTTTTTTATAAAAAAAAGCAGTTGACAACTGACCAACACGCGAGTAGACTTACGTTGGATATGAAAATAATATAATATTTCTCGTTAGGCGAGGCTCCTATACAAACACAGGCTACTGCCCGGAAACATCGAAAGATGCCAATGGGTAGAACAGGTATTGCCGGATTAAGGCTCTACTTAAGGTAGCTGAGTAAATGTACTCTACGTTGTACAGTGCCGAAGCTCAACCAGGGGAAATGATCGTTCATTAGCATGCTTTTTTAGCATGTTTCATCCCCCTGTGCGCTTTGCAGGGGGATTTTTGCATCTTTAGTCGTAATCACAGATTTTCAGGTCAATGAACAGCGTAACGTATGATGATATCAAAGGAGGTGACAGGTGTGGGAGATGGTTCTAGTATGCCGGGTCGATCGTGTCGTTTAACATTGTGTTCAGTTTGCCATTTCATTAAATATCGGATCAATCAAGGAGGTACTTTGACATGCAAAACCAAGCTCGCAACCTGTCATCAGCCGTACTCGATCAAGCTCATGTAGGGGATATTCGTGGTGCATTTGGCACCGTTCAACAAAATGATACCGCTCCACGCAAATCATGGCTCGCTCATCTTCGCACATTGCTCGTCATTATGGGACCTGGCCTTATCGTAATGGTCGGTGACAATGATGCTGGTGGTGTAGCCACTTATGCACAGGCAGGTCAAAATTATGGAACACATCTGCTGTGGGTATTGCTATTGCTCATTCCAGTGCTCATTGTAAATCAGGAAATGGTCGTGCGCCTCGGTCTGGTTACCGGCGTCGGTCATGCTAAGCTGATCTTTGAACGGTTTGGTCGTTTCTGGGGTGCCTTTTCGGTAGGAGATCTGCTGTTTGTTAACTTTTTGACGCTGGTGACTGAATTTATCGGCGTCGATCTGGCGATGTCGTATTTTGGCATTAGCCCCTATATTTCAGTTCCAGTCGCCGCTGTGCTGCTCATTGCTTCCACACTCACTGGCAGCTTCCGCCGCTGGGAAACGGTGATGTATTTGTTCGTGGCGGTGAATTTTCTCGCTATTCCACTGGCTATTATGAGCCATCCGGTAGCAGGTACGGTTATTCATAATTTTCTCGTGCCAGGTGTAGGTGCGCATTTTGATTCCAATATGATGCTGCTGATCATTAGCATGGTTGGCACTACAGTTGCACCCTGGCAGCTTTTCTTTCAGCAATCGAATGTGATCGACAAACGTCTGACTCCGCGCTGGATGGCGTATGAACGTGCAGATACTGTGATCGGTTCCTTTGTTGTCATTATCGGGGCGGCGGCGCTCATCATTGCGACTGGCTTTGCCTTTCATGGTACTCATCTGGCAGGTGCGTTTGTTGATGGAGGTGCGGTTGCGAAGGGACTGCATACAACACTCGGTTCCTTTGCCGGTGTCAGCTTTGCGATTATTTTATTAAATGCTTCGCTTATTGGAGCGGCAGCAGTGACACTGTCCACTTCGTATGCGATCGGTGATACGTTTGGCATTAAGCATTCTTTGCATCGTAAAGTGTCAGATGCACCGGGCTTTTATATTAGCTATGCGCTGCTTGTGCTCGTAGCGGGTGCGATTGTGCTCATTCCACATGCACCACTCGGTGTGATTACGACCGCAGTACAGGCGCTTGCCGGTATTCTGCTGCCTAGTGCAACGGTGTTCCTGCTGTTACTCTGTAATGATAAAGAAGTGCTCGGTCCGTGGGTGAATAAACGGTGGCTCAATATCGTGAGTAGCTTAATCGTCGGTGTGCTCGTGATGCTGTCCTTTATTCTGGCAGCACAAACGCTGTTTCCAACTATGAATATCCATGCATTTATTGACGTACTGCTGGCTGTCTTTGCAGCTGGATTACTGGTGAGCATCGTTATATTAATTCGGCAAAAAGGTGGAAAAAATATAGTTGCAACACCAGCAGATCAGCTCGAAATCGATCCACGCATGTGGCGGATGCCACCACTGCAACAGCTGTCCAAACCAGTATGGTCCAAAACACGCAAAATCGGTATGATCACACTGCGTGTGTATCTGCTTATCGCTGTGCTGATGATGATCGTCAAAGCGATCCAGCTTGTGCTAGGCATGTAATCCTATGATAGATGTGCCCGAGTGATCGTATTCATCGAGTCTACAGTTCGAACAGGTTTCCTACCTGCAAAGCCACCGAATGTACCACGTTCGGTGGCTTTGCTATATATTCCTCGCAGTATCCATGATAATCTAAAGAGAAGGCATAGCAGCGACCAGTCTTTATTTTGTTGCGTGAACTGTCTGGTGATGCATGGGCAGCTTGACGTTGCATGAACAGTCTGGTCCTATACACTTTAAAATATATCCCCATACGATAAAGATCGTGCTGGGTTCGGAAAATAGGAGGATTTATGTCCTGGAGTAAATTAAAGCAAAATTTAGAGAGCTTTCTTGCCCCTGCCCTACAGGGAAAAGTAGAATATCGGGCAACAAGCTATCGCTATGCACCTGACAAATCAGGCAACTGTTATATTACGGTAGATAAGAAAAATATTCTAAATATGAAAGATACGACGACACCGATTCGCTGGTATCAGACAGAACAGGAGATTAAAAACAATCCGAATATCGATGTTCCACTGACAGCAGCAGACATTGAAGCTGTTCGAGAAGGTGGTAATAGCAATATTCCAGAGGAGCGCTTACAGGTCATCGCTCGCAATCGCAAATTGTCCGAGTGTGCCAAAGATATTTTAGCTGCACAGACAGCACTCAGTAAGTCGAATTTCGATACCGTCGCTAACCGCTTTCTAGCACGTCCAATTGAAGAAAGTTTGGATAGTCCGGATATTATGCTGAATATCCTCGCATTGGTGGATCGCCGTGTGGGGAAGAAGCGTTTGCAAAATATGAGTGATACCGTTAAGCTCAAGCATCCAGCGGTGCAATATTTCTACGAATTGCGGCGGCGTACATTTTAAGTAAGGCAGCATAACTTGAAAAGAATAACTCAATATTCAGCACGCTATAAGCTATACACTTCTATTATAAAGGAGCAACGCCAGTGAAACAGTATACACGCATTGAGAAAGAACGATGTATTGCCTGTGGAGCTTGTATGGCTATATTGCCAGCAGTTTTTCAGCCGGATGAAGGCGGCTATGCTGAAGCGGTGTATGGGGGCGATGGAAATCGCGGGATTACACGTATCCCTTTGGATATGGAATTGGATTTGTGGGATGCTGTAGACGGTTGTCCGACAGAAGCTGTTCGACAATCGGAATATCCATTTGCTTAAATGGTTTTTTTGAGTATGCGGGTGTATAGGAATAGAAGTAGGAATAGCCCACTTTCCGGATGAATCGGAAGGTGGGCTGTTTTTATTTTTTATAAAGTCCAACAATAATGAGGTATAGAGGTATAGAGGTATAGAGGTATAGAGGTATAGAGGTATAGACACACTTATACCATATTTTTCGTTGCGGCATACATTTGCTCGGTATATTTATCGATATCATCGCGTGACATACGCAGCCGATCTGCCGAGCTGCCGTAGCCGATCTCCAGCTTGCCTTCGTTTAACCCTTCAAAAATACCATCGGCAAATTCAGCCAGTGGCTCGCCCTGTGTATGCAGCCCTGCTCCTCCCAGATCGGTATTTACAGCTGGTGGTGCTACCTCGATCACTTCGACCGAAGTTTCAGACAGCTGATGGCGCAGACTCATTGTAAAAGAATGCAGCGCTGCCTTGGTTGCGGAATAGATCGGCGCAATGGCAAATGGGGTGAACGCAAGACCGGATGTTACGTTGATAATCGCAGCCGTTTCTTTTTTGGCTAAAAATGGAGCGAACAGCATACACAGATGCAGGGGTGCATCCAGATTGGTCTCAATCTCTTTGCTAAAATAATTCCAATTGCGACTGGCATCTGCCTTCATCATATGAAAACGTTGCTGAATCCCGGCATTGTTCACCAGCACATTCACTTCAGGGCAATGCTCATTGACCCAATCAAACAGAGCTACCCGTTCCGAAGCTTCACTCAGATCGCATACTTTGATTTCAAGACCGGATAGCTTCGCTTGCGCTTCCTGCAACGCCGTTTCACGTCGTCCACACACAATTACTCGATTCCCAGCCGCTATAAATCGTTCTGCAAAAGCAAGTCCAATGCCTGAAGCGCCACCTGTAATTAAAATCGTATTCCCTGACATATTCATCGAGATCCCTCATTCCTTGGATTATTGTTGCTACAAGCGTTCGTATTGTAGGACGTATACGCCAACTATTTTGCTAGAGCTGTTAATTTCATCCATGCTCACATGCAATCGTTATCAAGATAGCGATAGAAACAAAGCTTGAGAACCATTACCCATAAATTCGGGATTTGGCGACACGGTGATGCAATTCATTCATACTCGGCACCACGAACCTTGGCAAATATCATCGTATCTCGTAGTGAGCCACGCATATTAAGCTTGTGATTCCGAAGTGTTCCTTCCAGTGTATAGCCGCAACGTTCCGCCACTCTGGCGCTTTGCGTATTGCTCGCGTCACAATGAATCTCAATTCGATTCGCCTGAAGACGCTCTACTGCAAAATGAGTAATCGTCCGCACGGCTTCGCTAATATAGCCCTGCCCGGCATACGATGTTCGTACCCAGTAGCCGATCTCAAATTTGCGTACCTGCCAATCGATCGCATGTAGACCGCTGCTACCAACAAACTGCCCGGTTTGTCTATGGAAAAGTAACAGCTGTAAGTCTTGCCGCTCCATAAATTTAACTCCAGCAAGTCGCAAATTCGCCTCGGATTCATAAACGGTTGGCATTTGCTGCGCCCACGGCATCCACGGCTGTAATTCGTGGATACTTTCACAAATCGCTTCGTTCATAGCTGCTCCATCTCCAGCCTGAGGAGCACGAATGAGTAGACGCTCACTTTCGAGTTGATTAGGAATGTCGAGCAAGATCGGGTGAGTGGAAGTGGGGCGATTGGGCATGTGGGACGCTCCTTTCGGGATCATGATTCTAATTGTAATTGTATATGTATTAAGGAGTGGACGTAAACTTGTATGTAGGAGCGACTATTATGCCAGTAAGGAAATAAAGGGACAGGATGAACTATAGTGTTAGTGATCTTCTAACACGAGGTGCAATGAAAAAGTAATTTTTGCGGAGCAAAATATTTTACAGCTATAGTGTTAGTGATTTGCTAACACGAGGTGCAATGAAAAAGTGATTTTTGCGGAGCAAAATATTTTACAGCTATAGTGTTAGTGATTTGCTAACACGAGGTTCAATAAAAAGTGATTTTTGCGAAGCGAAATATCGTACAGTTCCAGTGTTAGTGATCTTCTAACACGAGGTGCAATGAAAAAGTAATTTTTGCGGAGCAAAATATTTTACAGCTATAGTGTTAGTGATTTGCTAACACGAGGTTCAATGAAAAGTGATTTTGCGAAGCAAAATATCGTACAAGTTCTAGAGTTAGCGATTTCCTAACACGAGGTTCGATAAAAATGATTTTTGCAAAGCAAAATATTTTACAATTCTGAGCACGGGGATCTACCCTAACCTCCTGTTCTGTAGATTCCTGTACAAACCCTCCTTATTGCTTGCCGCAGTAGGGCCTGTCCAGCAAAAACAGGTTGCGTACACGCCCTAACACACGAAAAGAACAAAACACAACGGAATACAATCAGCCTGTATAAAGCTAGTTATATCCCGTTGTACATGTAGACAACAGAGTCATTCTATATTTACTTGCTTCTGAAATTATTAATGTTCCAATCGTAAAGTAACGATAACATCCATCTATAAAGTGAACTGCATGATAACATCTCTTGCATTTATAGATTGTATGCTTTCCATAGTATTACGATTTGCTATTGGCCATAGCATTCATATCACCCATGGATCCCATATCATCCATCGACCCAGCTGGCATCGACTGATTCGCTCCTGTACTATGCACTACAAAATTCGTCATCAACCCGCCCATCTCATCGTCATCATCATCGGGATTCATCGTATGATCGAGAATATGACAGTGGAACATCCATATACCTGGCGCATTAGCGGTAAATTCGATATCGACCGTTTCTTCCGGTGCAACGGAAACCACATTCATCGATACAGGCTTGTTCAGATGATGCCCATCCTGTGCAACCAGTTTGAACGTATACCCGTGCAGATGCATCGCATGGAATGATTCTGCACTGCTATTTACGATCCGAACAAGTACATGCTGACCTTGCTGGATCGATAGCTCTGGCGAATTGGGGTAAGGTTTGCCATTTAACGTAAATACATTTTCTTCTACCTTCTGATCGACTACAAAGGAACCGATATCGAATAGCGCATTCACATCTGCATCGGGATACTCTTTGCCCTGTGCCGGATCGACTAACAAAACACCATGCAACCCGTGATTGATTTGCTTGTCCATATCAGTCGTACTGAAATAGCTATGAGTACCTACCATATCGCTCGTTATTTTAAAGCTGTATGTTAACGAAGCATGTGGTGCAACGGTAGGCTGCGGCAGACCGCCCATAGTGGCTGGAACGGAGATGCCGCTAAAGCCGAGGCTGGTCGGCTCGGGTAATTCATTTTTCAGCACGATACTGACCGTATCGCCTACCTTCACACGCAATAAAGGCCCGGAAATTTGCCCGTTATATCCCCATGCCTGAATATTTTTCTGCTCATATAAATTCCATACTAGCGGAGCAGCGGTTAATGTAAACTGTTTCGTTCCGTTAGGTAAGAGATGTGGCTGTAATGATTGTTCGTTCATAATGTCAGCTGCCATTCGATTTTGTGCGAGTATATTCGTTTTGGTCAATGCATCGGTATCCGCATCCATCACACCGGGCGTGACCGCATTGGTCGCTAGCGGCGGCGCGTTCATAATGAGATCTTTCACAGAGGAATGATCCGCAGACGTTTGGTCAGCAGCGGCAGCAGATTGTGCCAGCAGCGGCGGCGCAGATAGCGATATCAGCAACAGACAGAGTGAAAGCAGTGTCATTATTTTAAAATACACAGGTGTACGGTAGCGATGTATGTGTGCGCTGAATGAAGACCATCGTTTTGTATTTCGTTTTGCTTTTGTATCTAGCCCGGTAGGGGAGACGAGCAAATCGTATCTATACATTCCAATGATAAACGCAATCATCCAGCCTGCTTTCGTCCATAGTTGGTCATTTGTCATATGATCAAGCCTCCTTACTTCACATGGATGAGCGTCATCATACCACCCATCGTGTCCGCGGTGTCGTCAGGATTGGACAGCTCGCTTGCGATCGTACTGTGAAACCACCAGTCACCGGCACGATTGGCGGTAAAAGCAACATCCAGCGTTTCACTTGGTGCAATCGATACGACGCTGACCTGTTGCGGATCGGGTAATGGCTGTCCATCTTCAGCGACAATCGTCAGTGGGTAGCCATCCAGTGTGATCGCATGGTAATCTTCCGCGCTAGCATTAACCAGACGGAGCAGTACACGCTGTCCTTTTTGCACGGTCATTTGCGGTGTGTACGGATAGGCTCTACCGTTGATCGTAAATACATTTTCAGGATCGGCGCCGTCCACTTTGGTAGCACCTAACATAAATAGTTTGTCCACATCATAGGCTGGCTGCTCAGTAGTCGTTTGCTTATTCGAATCGGTAGCAGGTTGATCGTCTACAATGATAGCTCCATACATTCCTGCATCGACCTGAAAATCATCATTATAATGACTGTGATACCAGTGCGTACCGACCATTTGCTCGGTGACGGTAAATTTGTAATCGAAGCTTCCGTTCGGTTGAATGTCTGGATTAGGCATACCAGGCACACCATCCATCGCATTCGGCACCTGTAAGCCATGCCAGTGAACCGTCATCGGCTCGCTCAGTCGATTATGCACAACGATGTCCACCTGATCGCCAACGGTCAAACGGATCAGCGAACCAGGAATACTCCCATTAAATCCCCAGCCTTCCATAACTTTTCCCGGATACAAGCTCCATGCAAAAGTAGAAGCGTTCAGTACGAATTGTTTTGTGCCATCGGCTAATATCGTTGGGCGTAGTGCTTGCTCGTTCATCATATGGACGGCAGTCTGATTTTGCTGGTCAATTTGTTTGTCGGTCAGCTTAAAATCATCTGTACCAGATGTACCAGATGTACCAGATGTACCAGATGTACCAGATGTACCAGATGTACCAGATGTACCAGATGCGTTAGACGTGCTAGACGCAGCAGTAGATGTGTATGAGGAGGTAGCAGACGAGCTAGAGGTGGAACTAGAAGCAGCCTTCGACATCTGTGGCATAGATTTAGAATCCATACCAGGCATACGATCGGCGCTTGCCGTTGGCGTCCAATCTGTCGCGCTCAGCCACGATCCAAGAGTTATGGCAAGCAGCGATCCTATCACTGCATAGTGGAGCCGTTTCTTCAATGGGCGTCGTTCATTGTGTTGCAACGAAGTCATCGGTTTTATGGCTAACATCATTATCGATACTGAACCTATCAACATCAATCCGCTCCAAAACGGTTCGATCATCATTCCATCATCCTTTGCGTGAGTAAAATAAACATCGCTGACTTCTGCCTATATTATGAAAACAAAGCTGGATACCTCATCGTTTACAGCAATGGGTATCCAGCCGATATAAGCTTCACTACATCATCACTTGAAGTGCCTCATTTGCTGCGTATCTGATATTACTTCACATCCATGTACATTTGCGCGATATACTGTTTCGCTTGAGCAGCGGCTTCTTTTTCACTTTCAGCTTCACCAGTATGAGGATTCAGGAACAACGGCGTATTTCTCACTTTGCTGTTGAAGTCGAACATATGTGTTAATGTGCCTGCGACTGCATCCATCGAGTGGTCACCGATGCGACCGAGCTGCCAGTTGTCCTCGATAAATTTTAAAATGCTGGATTGGTCAGTTAACGTATTGTCGACATAGTTTTTCTTAGCATATGGCGAAATGATCAATAGCGGCAACCGTGGTCCGTAGCCAGCACGACCTTTATAATCGCCCATTTTAGGTGTTCCTGCATCGCCTTGACCATTAAGCGTATCTAACTTTGGATCATTAGAACCATTTACGAGTGGTGGCATCACATGATCATACCAACCATCAGAATCATCGTAGGCAATGATCACGGCTGTATTTTTCCATTCTGGTAATTGTTGCAGTTTGTTAATTGTGTTCGTTAAAAACACCTGCTCATCGATCGGATCGGAATAACCAGCATGTCCATCTTGATACATCGGTGCTTTCAAAAAGCTGACTGCTGGCAGATGACCCGCATCGGCTGCCGTCCAGAAATCCGTCATATCATATTGATGATTAGCACGATCGCTTTTACCAATCATGGTATTGGATGAAGGGGCTACATGGTTTGGATTGGAAGTGGATTTGTAATATTGGAATGGCTGGTGATGTGGGCTGTAATCTGTCGACGTATGCCCGCCAATGTTTTTATGCTGCTCTTTTGCATTGCGGAAACCACCCTGGAACCAACCCCAGGTTACGCCTTTTTGGTTAAGCAGATCGCCGACGTTTTTGTTCGTATCATCCATAGCGGCGGTCGTTCCTGTAGAATCTTTATCATAATACGGATTGTAATCATCGGTGATTGTACGGCTATCTGGTTGGGAGGTAGACAATTCGCCATGCGCGGTTGCGTTGGCACTATATAGTTTGACCCCATGCGTTTGACCGGAGATCAGATTCAGAGCACCCGGCGTAGATGGACCATATCCGGTGCCAAATGAATTATCGTTCAACGTATAATGCTGCGCATAATTCCACATCGCCGTTACGGTATTACCATCAAAATAATCCATGACAACGCTTGAACCTTTACCACCATATTTCACAAATTGATCCATTTTGCCACCATTGAATGCACTTTGCTCTGCGGAGTAGCTATGATCCATATCTGCGGTTAACGCCTGCGAGCGATCCAATCGCTGCGGATTAACGCCATTCGGATTTTTCGTCAACAATACGCTGCTTAATCCATTCACTGTAGGGGTGTTGGAGGCGGGGCGGAATGCAGGTTCACCTTTCGGATTAAGCGCATAAGGATACGTACCAAAATAATGATCAAACGCGACATTTTCCTGAAATAACACAACGACATGTTTGATCGGAGTTATCGTAGCTGGAGAAGCAGAAACGGATTGCTTGGTCGCTGCTTGCGCTTTAGCTGTTAGCGGAAGAAGATGAGCTGACGTTGTAGTCAGTGCAAGTGTAGTGCTTAATGTAGTAACCATGAACAGCTTAAACGGAGTGGACATCAGTTTCTTGGTCATGATAAAGCCTCCATACATATTTAAGTAATTGCATATCTAGTATGGAATAGTTTTATTAACTATAATGAATGTAACTATGTACATAATGTAAAATGGTGTCGATAAAGCTAATTGGCTTACTTGCGGTTCAAACCTGGCATGATAAGCTTGAAATAGCAAAAATGTAATCGTTCATACCGATCATCTGAGCTTTAATTGTAAATGCAGTGTTATTTTTGTTGTACAGGATCGATCAGCGGTTAGGAATTCGTAATGATCGTACACCGATATAATAGATTCATAGCTAGTTAAACGAGTAGCTATAGTTTTTTGAAAAAGGTAATATCGATTATTTATAATTTTAAATTTATAAATATACATTTTAGACAACCGTTAATTTTACATAAAATTGAATTAATATGAATAAATAGAATCCGCTTTGATTGTACATTATTTCGATCTGTCTTTTTTCCATACTATCGTTATATTTTACAGCCGTTTAATGATTGTTCATGCACATTCTAATGAGCTATAGCCATTTCCTTCAAACATACAATAACCACTAAATGGAAGATACAGGGAGTGCACATTTATTTCATTTGTATTTAGCATCTTCATCGTTCAGACGATCGAATAAAAGCTGTACATTGGAAGCAAATATATTCGATCCATACCAAACGTATAAATATCCATTTTAAAAAATTAAATCTTATCCTATCCAAAAATCAGCCTTTTTACCCACATCATTTACTGCGCTAAAGCTTGGAAAATTAAGTATTCACGTGCATTTCAGAGCATTCTCAAGAAAAATGGTGACTAAACATGTGCCATAACGGAATTTGTCGATTTTTATTGATTAACTGCGGATAGTTATGTATAATCAACGTTGGCGTTTTTGATTGGCAGGTGAACTTTGACACCTGTCCATTAGCATGTTCAGGTATAACCTGACAATTAGAGCAAAACGAAACGGACTTTAGGGAGGTCAATATTTTGGGAAAAGCGTTAATTATCGGCGCCGGCGGCGTGGCTAGTGTGGTTGTACACAAATGCGTGCAGAATCCAGATGTATTTGAGGAGATCTGTATCGCAAGCCGTACAGTTGAAAAATGTGAAGCTTTGAAAAATAAATTGGACGGAGGGAAGACCAAGATTAGTACCGCGCAGCTCGATGCCGACAATACGGATGAGATCATCGCACTGATCGAAAGTTTCCGTCCTGACGTTGTAATCAACGTTGCGCTTCCGTACCAGGATTTGACTATTATGGACGCATGTCTTGCGACCAAGACTCACTACCTGGATACAGCAAACTACGAACCGCCTGAAACGGCAAAATTCGAGTATAGCTGGCAGTGGGCTTATAAACAGAAATTCGAAGAAGCTGGCATTATGGCTCTGCTCGGATGCGGCTTTGATCCAGGCGTAACGGGCGTATTCTCCGCTTATGCTGTAAAGCACTATTTTGACGAAATCCATACGATTGATATCGTAGATGCGAATGCTGGTGACCACGGCTATCCATTCGCAACGAACTTTAACCCGGAGATCAATATCCGCGAAATTACAGCAAACGGTCGTTATTACGAAAACGGCGAATGGATCGAAACAGCGCCATTGTCCGAGAAAAAAGTATACGATCTGCCTGAAATCGGACCGAAAGATATTTACCTGCTGTACCATGAAGAGCTGGAGTCCCTGGCGAAAAACATTCCAGGTATCAAAAAGATTCGTTTCTGGATGACATTCTCACAAAACTACCTGACTCACCTGAAAGTACTGGAAAATGTAGGTATGACTTCGATTGAGCCGATTGAGTTTGAAGGCCAACAAATCATTCCACTGCAATTCCTAAAAGCGATCCTGCCTGATCCAGCTTCCCTCGGTCCAAGAACGAAAGGGAAAACGAACATCGGTATTATCGCTCAAGGTACAAAAGATGGCGAAGAGAAAACATACTATGTATACAATGTATGTGACCATCAGGAATGTTACCGTGAAGTAGGTTCTCAGGCGATTTCTTATACAACAGGTGTACCTGCGATGATCGGCGCGATGCTGATGATCAAAGGCGAGTGGATGAAAGCCGGCGTGTACAACGTAGAAGAAATGAACCCGGACCCATTCATGGAGCAACTGAACAAACAAGGTCTGCCTTGGCAAGAAGATTTCTCGCCAACGCTGCTTGACTAAGGGTAAGGGAGAAGGAAATGACCGATAACCTTAAACCGATTGATTATAGCACTGTTCCCTCTCCAAGTTATGTTGTAGACGAGCGTCTACTCGTGAAAAACCTGGAGATTCTGGATTCCGTACAACAGCGTACAGGTGCACATATCCTGCTAGCTCAAAAGGGCTTCTCGATGCATGCACTGTACCCGTTGGTAGGACAATATTTGAAAGGTGTAACGTCCAGTTCTCTGTTTGAGGCACGCCTCGGCTATGAGAAAATGGGCAAGGAAACGCATGTGTACGCACCGGCTTATGTCGATGCCGAATTCGATGAAATGATGAAATATAGCGATCATATCGTATTCAACTCGTTTTCCCAATGGCACCGTTTCAAAGACCGTGTACAAAGCGCGGACAAAAAGATCAGCTGCGGCATTCGTATCAATCCGGAGTATTCCGAAATCGAAGTGCCACTGTATGATCCTTGCTACAACTATTCCCGCATGGGCACAACGCTCGATAATTTCGATGAAAGCGATCTGGAAGGCATCGATGGTTTGCATTTCCATACGATGTGTGAACAAAACTCCGATACACTGGAACGTACACTCCAGGTCGTAGAAGAGAAGTTCGGCAAGTACATGCATGGAATGAAATGGGTAAACTTTGGTGGGGGACACCATATTACTCGTGCAGACTACGATCTGGATACGCTATGCCGCTGCATTACGCATATTAAAGAAACGTACAATGTTGAAGTCTATCTGGAGCCAGGCGAAGCGATTGCGCTGAATGCGGGCTACCTCGTCGCTACCGTACTGGATACGATGAAAAATGGCATGGACATTGCGATTCTCGATACGTCGGCAGAGTGCCATATGCCGGATGTACTGGCGATGCCATATCGCCCGCATATTATCGGTTCTGGCAAACCGGGCGAGCATCCACACACATACCGTCTGGGCGGGCTGACCTGTCTAGCAGGCGATGTGATCGGAGATTATTCGTTCCCTGAGCCACTGCAACCTGGCGATCGTCTCGTATTTACAGATATGGCGATCTACAGCATGGTAAAAAATCATATGTTTAACGGTGTAAACTTGCCTTCAATCGTAAGCTATAATGATGAAGAAGGTGCCCGTGTCATTCGCACATTCCAATTTGAAGATTTCAGCGGACGTTTGTCGTAAGCTGTGTTTTTGAATGAAGAATGGAGTGCTTCGGTTTGGCAGAGTTAGTCTTTGTCGACAGTTGATGATCCCGCTTAACAGGCGCGTCTACTTGATGATCAAGCACTATTGAACCCATATCACTAAAGCCATACAAAAGTATACTGTTCCAACCTCTCGATGCGATGCATGCATCGGGAGGTTTTTTGTTTTCCCTGTCGTTTGTTTGTGTCGATATCGATAAAACAGAAGTAAATAGAATCGCTCACAAAATAGGCATACATAGACAGCGTGTCGGTCGTACCAAAGATAAGCGATACTATGTATTGTTTTAAATATTATTCGGAACAGTTGCAACAATTGCGAAATAAGCCGTGTATATGAGATAGAAAGCAAGACAGCAACACCACATTACATGAGACAACAACCTACAGCACCTAAGAAACAGCACATTTAAGAAACAGCCAACTCAGCACTACACTAAATATTAAACGCGTGTAACAACGTACTAAGCAGAGGAGAGATTCGAAATGACAAACCCAATGAATCAAAAGCAGACTGCAAAAACAGAAAAAGCAACACGTCGTCAAGGATTCAAAGCGATTTTATTAACAGCAGGTTGTCTTTCATTGATTGGAGCAGGCAGTGGTATGATCTACGCAGCTTCTCCAGTGAATGCCTATACTCCAAAACAACCGATTACGATTCAAGCTATTAGTTCGATGAGCGAAGGAGGCTCGGCAGTGAATGAATCTAAAGTAGTGAACAAAACGATGACCACGGTCACAGGTCAACCATTTACAATCAAGCTGCAAGAAAATGAATCAACCGGTTATGCATGGAGTTACAAAGCAGATCCGAATATTCATTTTATAAAGGAAGCTGAAGTATCCCCAATACCTGCTAGCGTCGACAAACAGAATATTCCTATTGTGGGTATGCCAAATGATAAAATATTTACGTTCAAAGCGACAAAGGCAGGCACATATAAAGTGACCTTCAACTATGAACGTACTGAAAAAGATGCCAAACCAGCCGAAACCGTCATCTATACGATCAAAGTGAGCGATAAAAAAGCAGCCGATCAATCGACTGTTGTCGACAAAAAGATCGAAGCTGTCGCAGGCAAAACATTCGATATCAAGCTGGAGCAAAACGATTCGACTGGCTATTCCTGGACGTACAAAGCCGATGCACAGCTTGAACTGGTCAAAGCAGCAGAACAGACGACTGCTTCCAACAGTAAAAGCAAAGATGGTGATATGATCGTTGGCGCACCTACAAACAAAACATGGACATTTAAAGCGACCAAGCCAGGAACATACAAAATCACGTTTACGTATGAGCGTGAATGGCAAAAAGGCGACAAACCAGCCGAAACGGTAGTCTACACTGTTCAGGTCAAGTAATCTTTATCTTTTACGATTCACCTATGCAGGAAACTAACAAGCCAAGCATATGCCCTGCGTGAACATTGAACGACTAAAATATAAAATGATAAAAATAGTTACTCACATTGCAACAATAGCTAAGCGACTGGTGTATATAAGATAGAAGCAAGAAAACAACATGACAAACTTACAATGAAGTCAAACAAAACCAATCAACAACCTGTAACAGCAGGTTGACAAGGAGTGTATTTAAATGAAAAAAATGACAAATAACCAACCCGTACAAAAAACAGCACGTCGTCAAGGATGGAAAGTACTCGCACTTACAGCAGGTTGCCTCGGATTGCTTGGAACTAGTGTAGGAGCAAATGTCATCCATGCAGCACCAGTGACAATGACGAAAATTACTACAGAACAGCAAAAAACTGCGACATCCAAAGTCATCAACAAAACGATCGAAGTCGCAGCAGGGGAAACATTTACGATCAATCGCGAAGAACTCGGATCGAACGGTTATTCCTGGACGTACACTACCGATAAAGGCATCACATTCGTGTCCAAGTCTGAAAAAGCTTCTAAAGGGCAGGACGGAATGACCAAACCAACGACCAAAACATGGAAATTCAAAGCGGATAAGGCAGGTACGTATAAAGTAACGTTTAATTACGGCCCAGCATGGAAAAAAGATGCCAAACCAGCCGAAACTGTCATCTATACGATCAAAGTAAGCGATAAAAAAGCAGCCGATCAATCGACTGTTGTCGACAAAAAGATCGAAGCTGTCGCAGGCAAAACATTCGATATCAAGCTGGAGCAAAACGATTCAACTGGCTATTCCTGGACGTACAAAGCCGATGCACAGCTTGAACTGCTCAAAGCAGCAGAACAGGCGACCGCTTCCAACAGTAAAAGCAAAGATGGCGATGCAATCGTTGGTGCACCTACAAACAAAACATGGACATTCAAAGCGACCAAGCCAGGAACATACAAAATCACATTTACGTATGAGCGTGAATGGGAAAAAGGCGACAAACCAGCCGAAACGGTAGTCTACACTGTTCAGGTCAAGTAATTCTTTTCTTTCCCCATTCACCCATGCACAAAATTAACAAGCTACGCATATGCACTGCGTAAACAATGAACAATTGAAATATAAAATAATGAGAATATTTGTCCACATTGCAACAATAGCTAAGCGGCTGGTGTATATAGGATAGAAGCAAGAGAGCAACAAGATCAACTTACAATGAAGTCAAACAAACCCAATCAACAACCTGTAACAGCAGGTTGACAAGGAGTGTATTTAAATGAAAAAAATGACAAATAACCAACCTGTACAAAAAACAGCACGTCGTCAAGCATGGAAAGCAATCGCACTTACAGCAGGTTGCCTCGGATTGCTTGGAACCGGTGTAGGAGCAAATGTTATCCATGCAGCACCAGTGACAATGACGAAAGTTACTACAGAACAGCAAAAAACTACGACATCCAAAGTCACCAACAAAACGATCGAAGTCGCAGCAGGTCAAACATTTACGATCAATCACGAAGAGATTGGATCAAACGGTTATTCCTGGACATACACTACCGACAAAGGCATCACATTCGTGTCCAAGTCTGAAAAAGCTCCAAAAGGACAGGACGGAATGACCAAACCAACGATCAAAACATGGAAATTCAAAGCGGATAAGGCAGGTACGTATAAAGTAACGTTTAATTATGGCCCAGCATGGAAAAAAGATGCGAAGCCAGCCGAAACCGTCATCTACACGATCAAAGTAAGCGATAAAAAAGCAGCCGATCAATCGACTGTAGTGGACAAAACGATCGAAGCTGTCGCAGGTAAAACATTCAATATTAAGCTGGAACAAAACGATTCGACTGGCTATTCCTGGACGTACAAAGCCGATGCACAGCTTGAACTGGTCAAAGCAGCAGAACAGGCGACCGCTTCCAACAGTAAAAGCAAAGATGGCGATCCAATCGTTGGTGCACCTACAAACAAAACATGGACATTTAAAGCGACCAAGCCAGGAACATACAAAATCACGTTTACGTATGAGCGTGAATGGGAAAAAGGCGACAAACCGGTGCAAACGATCATCTATACCGTTCATGTAAAATAAAAGCTGACATCAGCAGCCGATCATAGGACGAATTATCGGACTAAGATGATGCTAGTATCAGGCAAAAAGCATTCCGAACCTTATTTCGGGATGTTTTTTGCCTGTCTGTAGTGGCTCATGTTTTGAACTAGTAATGTTTTACAGTCCGCTCTCAAAAAGCATATACATGCAGAATCCGTAGGTGCAGTACTTATAGAGCACATAGGCATAAAACATGTATCTATACGGCATTCAGGCCCTATTTTACAGGAAAAACGGCCAGATCGGTTAGACTCTTTTTAAGTATAAATCCGAGGTATAGCGCAACAATAATTCCTCTGTCATTGTGTACTAGGTACAGTACCTTACATCCAAAACGATGACGACAGTATCCGTATAATCACGTATAATGAAGGGAGTTGTAAAAGCAACAAACAGGCGGTTTGTACAGACCGGATGTTGGATCTACTGCTATATTCCCTGGTAATTCCATTTCGAGTGTTACATCAATCCTTAATTTGTCGTGTAGGGGGTCATTTTTTGTTTGAGACAGGTACTTCTATATATAATCCTTTTCAAGCGCTAAAAGGTAAAGTGAAGCAGATGGTCGCAAAGCTTGCGTCGGTTTGGAAAGCAGTGACTGATAAAGAGCAACAATCCGATAGCTTGCGTCATGAGTCGACTCGTGACAATGTAGCTACGCTGGATCGTTCGCATAGCGGGCGAGAAGAAATGAATCTTCAGGCAGAACGGGTGTTAGAGCAATACGGTAATTCTATTTTACGGCTGGCGTATTCGTACTTGCACAATATGATGGAAGCGGAAGATATGGTGCAGGATACGATCATTCGTTATATGCGATCCGCTCCGGCATTTAACAGTCCAAGTCATGAGAAGGCGTGGTTACTACGGGTAGCTATTAATCTATGTAAAAATAAAATTCGTTATAATCGGATCCGCCAGACGAGCGAGCTGGATGAAGGACTGATCGCCGATGGGGAGCAGCAACTTCAATTTGTATGGGAAGCGGTTCAGCGCTTGCCGGAAATGTACAGCGAGGTGATGCACCTGTTTTATCAGGAAGGCTATCCTACAGCGGATATCGCAGAAATGATTGGCAAAAAGGAAACGACCGTGCGTTCTTTACTGCATCGTGCACGGGAAAAGCTAAAGCAAGTATTGAAGGAGGAGTATGACTTTGACGAGTGAGCCGCGTAAGCGCAACAAATACAATGAGATTATGGAGCGGATTCAGGTCACGCCTGAGATGCATGAGCGCATTATGGAACGCATTCGCACAGCGGACATCACCAAAGCAAATACTGCGCCGGCGAAGCCATCGCTGTGGACACGTTATCAAAAATATATGGTTGCCGCAGCCAGTATGATTGTCGTACTGGCAGGTGTGCTGGCGGCACAGCATGGTTTTGCGCCGGGTACAGGGCAGGAAGCTGGTACAAGCTTGAATGCCCCAGAAACGAACCAAACCGCGCCTAGATCAGGAACTTCTGTACCACCCCAAGCATCTGATATGAAAACACCTTATAGCACAAATGCCCCATCTGATCGTGCTATGATCATTACAGGTGCACAGAGCTATGATTCGCTGGCAGCGCTGACGAAGGCAGCAGGCTATCATGTGAAACAGGTTAACGCACTGCCATTCAAGTCTGAACAAACGCAATATTCATTAAGCGACAAGCTGGCAGAACTAGTTTATACAGGCAGCAATAACGTGCTAACCTTCCGTATGCAGCCAGGTAGCGGCGATATTAGCGGCGATTATGGAGATTATAGCGATACACGTATCATGACGGAGAATGGCGCTTCGATTACGATTAAAGGTAATGATAAACGGTTCACACTGGCAACATGGGAGCAGAACGGTTATACGTACTCGATGTCGGTACAACAACCGATTAGCAGTGAGCAATTGCTGGCTGCTGTTCATTCGGTAAAATAATCGATTTCATGAACGGTTTGTATGGAATGAGTTGTATCGAAATAAAGCTGGATCGCAACACCTTAAAACGATAATTTGATACAGTGTCCCTTATGTGATGGCAGCATTTTCTAGCAACGAGTAGAGAATGCCACTTGCCTTACACATAAGGGATTTTTGATGTGAATAATACGATTGGTTCAGCGACTTGAAGCAAGCTAGCGATAAAATTTATACATTTCTGTGCTGATTTTCAGGCATTTTTCATGTTTACCCTTTATAATAGCGGCGATAGATCGACAGAGACGATAGAAAATAAGCGATCTGCCCCGATTTTACGATCTCACATCATCGATATACGGTTCCTTGCACAGCTGGCAAACATTATACTACGCAAAGGGGTTTTTGCATGCAAACCTGGTTTCAGAAAATGCTATATGGGCTGCTGATCTTTTTTACAGCTCTCTTTATTGTGTCCTGCTTTTTTATACGAGCAGAGTATATTTATGCGGTGTATGCGGATAATCCGCTATTGGAACAGCAGCAGTGGCTCGTTTTCTTGCCGCTTATCATTGTACTGGTCGTGTTAGCTGTTGTACTGTATCGGCTTTGTCTGAAGCTGGAAGCTTACCGACCGCGCACGATTATTCCACTTGTCCTGCTCGGTTCTTTTATCATTCAGCTGGCAATTATTTTTATTTTCCCGCGTCAGCCAACCGATGATTCGCAAACTGTAGTAGGACTGGCGCTCAGTATGCTGTATAAAGGTGACTATTCCAGTTTCCAACCAGGTGGCTATTTGCATATGTTCCCGTTTAATTATTCGATTGTGCTCTATTTGGAAGCACTACTGGCGATCTTCCCGGATAATTATATTGTGATTAAGCTATTTAATATTTTATTTATGCTGCTGACGACGTGTATGATCTACCTGATCTATAAGCAATTAAATCCACAGCGTCCACGTAGAGATTATGGTGTGCTTGTGTTTGCAGCGACATTTATTCCAGCACTGTTTATGAACAATTTGATCTACAACGATGTGGTGGGAACATCGCTGTTGATCAGTGGATTTTATTTTGCGCTACGATTTATGAGAGAACCGAAAGTGAAGCATATTGTGTTGGCGGCGATTTTGCTAGCATTGGGCAATTATTTACGCGGAATCGGCGTTATTTTCCTGATTGCGATTGTCATTACACTGCTGTTGCGATTGCGGAGTATAGGGTGGAAAAAGCTCATCCTCAGTATCGTGATCCTGGGTGCGCTGTTCAATGTACCGTCATGGGCACAAAATGCCTGGTTACAGAGTAGCGGTAAAGTGTCCGGCTCGGTCACTGCGAATTCGGCACCTGTTTATATGTGGCTGAATATGGGGATCAATTTGCAGCGATTTGGCTTTTGGGACAATATGGAGAGCTATATTATTTATCAGCGCGAGGCCGATTATAATAAGGCAGAAAGTGCGGAACTGTACAAGCAATCGATCGAACAGAAGCTGTCTGACGCTACACCTAAACAGCTGGCGGAAATGTATTACAAAAAGCTCATCTGGACATGGACAGAAGGCACGTATCAGCTGGAACGTTATGGCATAGGTACAGATGGCACGAATGCGGATGGACTTCGTATGCGTGGCATTATGGGTAGCTACAGCTATACCAATCCGATTACCGAGCTATTTGCTGGCAATTCGCCTTATCGTCTGGGCGTACTCTGGATCGCCTATACGATCAGTTTCCTGATGTATGTGTTTATGCTAATTCGATTAATTGGCAGCTTCCGTGCAAAGCGTTATGAAGAGGTATCGCTGGTGCTTGTGATTCTGGGCTTTATCGGTTTTTATCTATTATGGGAAATTAAATCACGGTATGTATTCCCGGTGTATCCGCTGCTTATTATACTGTCGTATATGGGCTTTCGGGATGTGTACGAATGGCTGCTGCATCGTAAAGGATGGTCATTTCTTGCCGTAACGCAGCCTACGAAGAGAGGTGAACAATGATGTATCCACACCAAAGCGATCGCTCACAACCAGACATGAAAAATCCTTCACCTTATCATCATGGCACAGGTAAAAGTAGCTGTGGCGAAAAGTCTATTCGGCCAGCTTGTTCTACTATTGTGCATGCTCGCAGGCGTACACTCGCAATGATAACGGTGCTGCTCGGAAGTGTAGTCCTGCTTAGTGCGTGTAACCCGATCACATCACAAAATATTAAATTAAGTGCCGCAGCCGCTTCAGGTACGGGTGCTGGCATGATGAGACCAATGAATGGAATACGTGATGCAGGCATGCGCGAGCTGGCCAATCCCGATCTGATCGGTCGCGTGGTATCGGTCGATGGTAAAAAGGTGAAAGTAGAACTGCTGGAGTCGAGCACCAATAAGGCACGCTCGGCGACACCGAATAACAACTCAACGACACCGAATAGGAACAGTGATACGACTATTACAGGAACGCCAGGTTCATCCGATACAGCTACCAGAGGAACAAATGGATCAGACTATACCGCAACAGGTGAGCGTAAGACGATCACAATGGCAGATAGCGTTCGTATCACTCAAATGTCCACGTTAATGGAACGTTCGAGTCGTGGCGGCAGCATGGATCGAAGTGCGGACGGTGCAGGTGGCGGTAACTGGATCGGTGGAGGTTCTCGCTCTGACCGATCAGCTACAGGAACGAGTCAGCAGGGAAATGCCAACGATCCAGCTAGTACGGGAGTGATGGGGAGTACCGGCAATCCAGCTACGCCAGGTGATCCGACGGGTGGCGTGCCTGGCAATACGTCTGGTGACGGTTCTTTATCAGATCGCACGCAACATGAACAAGGTGCAGCAGGTAGCGATATGGCTGCAAACGAGGCAGAACTTAAAGCAGGCGATATTGTGATGATCTGGTATGAAGAAGGCGTAGCGCTGGCTAAGCGTATTGTGATTTTACCGCTGCAATAAGTTGATGAAGATGATCAGTGTATAATGAACATGATGCAGGATACGAAGCTGAGGCTGTATGGAATGTTATCATTTACTTTTAAAGTAGACAGGTGTGACAGCAAAATAAGCAGCAAATGGATAGGTAAAGTAGAAAACAGATAGGTAAAGTGGATCGGTATAGAAGCAAAGGATGTATCTGCGGATGCATCCTTTTTTGCATTGTACAGATTGGTGAGTCGGGTAATCCAAGCTAAACTATAGCGATATCATTACACGATTACAATTAATATTTAATCCCATCAAAGTATTAGGACATGGATGCCAACTCGTATACATATGCAAGCCACCGTAGTGTATGTGCCATCAAAAAAGTTTGCGTACACACCTTCGTTACGTTAACAAAACATGATACATATCGAATGACATGTACAGACTAAAGCAATGTAAGCATAAAACCAACATCACGATGGCAGGTTGTTCATACAAGATAGACAAATGTAGTAAAACGCTTTAATGAACTCTGTCACAATTTGTTCAAAAAGTCCGTATGTAGTGGACAAGTTCCTTTCGGAACATACGATTTTGTAACTACGAAATATTTTCACTACAAATAATATGACAATTAAGAATAAAAAAGGGTCTATTTTAATCTGAGTATTGTTCTAATATACGCTAAAAAATGTAAAAATACAGAATGGAATGAATACTCAACTCAAACGATGCTCTGGTATCTAATATATAGTAACGTATAAAAAGAAAATACGATGTCCACCCCATAAAAACAGTGTCCGAACAGCTGGTACATCCGTCTCCAGTGGAGTGTATCGCATACTATTGAAATTACATAACGTTTACATTACACTGGCACAGTGTCGTTCTGCATTACATTAACGCGGTTGATTGTCAGAACGAAAGTTGTTCGTATAAAGGGGAGCTTGTTGTGGAACAAAAGCAATTAAACAGGGGATTAAAATCGCGGCATATTGAGCTAATCGCATTGGGCGGAACGATTGGCGTCGGTCTGTTCATGGGTTCATCCAGCACGATTCAATGGGCAGGGCCATCGGTATTGCTCGCTTATTTGCTGGCTGGAATCATTATGCTGTTTGTTATGCGTATTATGGGGGAAATGTTGATTGTGCAGCCGGTCACAGGCTCTTTTGCTACATTTGCCCATCGGTATATCGGGCCGCTGGCTGGATTTGTCACTGCATGGAGTTACTGGTTTCTGTGGGTAACGGTCGGCATGGCCGAAGTGACAGCTATCGGAATTTATGTGAACTACTGGTTCCCGGATATTCCACAATGGTTACCTGCGCTGGCAGGCGTAGCGATCATTGCTGCTGCTAATCTAGCGGCAGTTAAATTTTATGGTGAATTCGAATTCTGGTTCGCTATGATCAAAATCGTCGCGATTGTAGCGATGCTTGTGCTCGGTACCGCTATGATCTTCTTCGGTCTTGGTAATGGGGGCGTACCGATTGGATTGTCGAACCTTTACAGTCACGGCGGATTTTTCGCCGGAGGATTAAAAGGCTTCCTGTTTGCGCTCTGTATCGTCACCGCTGCCTATCAGGGCATTGAGATGATCGGAATTACAGCCGGTGAAGCCGAAAATCCAAAGCAAACACTACGCCGTTCGATCAAAAATATTATTTGGCGTATTCTTATTTTTTACGCGGGTGCAATTTTCGTGATCGTGACCATCTATCCGTGGAATGAAGTTGGGCAAAATGGTAGCCCCTTCGTGCTCACCTTTGCCAAAGTCGGCATCGTAGCCGCCGCAGGTATTATTAACTTTGTCGTGCTCACTGCCGCGATGTCAGGCTGTAACAGCGGTATTTATAGCGCCGGACGCATGCTGTATACACTGGCGGAAAATGGACAGGCACCGAAATTTTTCGCCAAAGTATCGGCTGAGACGGGTGTGCCACGCAACAGTATCATTACTACAATTGCGCTATTGCTCATCGGCGTACTTTTCAATTATTTGTTCCCGGATTCCAAGCTGTTCCTGTACATCTACAGCGCCAGCATATTGCCAGGGATGATTCCCTGGTTTGCACTCGCGATCAGCCAGTTTAAATTCCGTCGCCAAAACCGCGAAGAACTCAGCGGACATACCTTCAAATCTTTCTTCTTCCCGGTCAGCAATTATATCGTTATTATCTATCTGATCTGCGTGCTAATCGGCATGTGCTTCAATCCAGACACCCGTGTTCCGCTGATCGTAGGAGCGGTATTTATCGGCATCGTGATAATCGGCTACTTTACTTTCCGTATCGGCAAAGGTGAAAAGCGAGATGAACGGATGACAGTGCAGAAGTGAAACGGGGAGAGAGCTAAGGTGCAGAGATGTATGGAAGCAGGCATATAGGGTGATTCGGATATACACTACTGCGAGGAGCACATAGCGAAGGCAAGGAATAAGTTTCTACACCAGCAATATAAATAAACTTAAGCCAGTTTCTTGTAATTTATTACAAGGCTGGCTTTTTGTTTAGCCAAACCGTTGAGCTTTTTAACAAAGCTGTACTATTCCTATCCCAATGAAGTATATTTTCTACCCTTACGCTATCATTCAAATCCCATTTTTGTTAAGCTAAGAAACAGGCAGTCCACTCAAAGAATTGGCAACTTCGTCCATAGTGATATAACGACAAGCACGAACCTCCAATTCATTTCAGTACCACCGCTTAATTTACCAATTCGGGAGCAAAGTAGATGAACAATTACAAATTAACGATCCAATATGATGGCAACCGGTATAAAGGTTGGCAGCGTCTAGGCGATAGTGACAGCACGATTCAAGGTAAAATTGAAAAAGCGATCTCTGTGCTGACCGGCGAGCAGATCGAGATTATCGGTTCCAGTCGCACGGATGCTGGTGTGCATGCATTGCAACAGGTAGCCAATTTTAAAACATCACAAGAGCTATCGACTGAACGTATCATGAGCTTTTTGAATCATTATTTGCCGCCAGATCTTAGCGTGATCGAGGTGGAGCAGGTAGACGAGCGTTTTCATGCGCGTTTCCATGCGACTGATAAGACGTACCTGTATAAAATATGGAATCGTGAATACAGCCAGCCTTTTCTGCGCAAATACAGTATGCATGTGGTGAAGCCGCTGGATATGGAGAAAATGAAGCAGGCAGCAGCTCATTTTATTGGGGAACATGATTTTACCGCCTATGCGAATGCGAAGTCGAAGAAAAAAGATTCGGTACGCACGATTCATCAGCTGGAATTGCGCGAACAGGATGGGATCATTGAGCTGCGTGTAACAGGCAACGGTTTCCTCTACAATATGGTGCGGAAAATGGTCGGTACACTGATCGCGGTAGGACTTGGCGACAAGCAACCTCATGACGTGCCCGGTCTGATTCTGGGCAAAGATCGCTCACAAACTGGCGGTATGGCAGATGCAGAAGGCTTGTATTTGGAAAGTATTCGTTTTAAAAATGAAATGGGTTGAGCAATGGGAGCAGTTCAAGTAAGGCTCCGTTAGCGGAGCCTTTTCAATATGTTTAGTTCATTACTTTTGTATCGTTTCTAAATTACTTTTAAACCAACATTTCTATTATAATTTCTAATCTATTAGAATTTCTAAACAAATGGAATGAATGTCCATATGAGGAGTAAAGTCTGGACATTCTGCTCCAATCGACTCTATACATATCATCTACACATCTACACAAGTATTGTATACCAACGCTAGCGAATATGAAGTATAGACAAGGAGCGATACAGTATGAATGCAACAACATTACTGCCTCAATTACCATCTATCCAGCAATGTCAGCAACGGTTGCGAGCAGCAGCCATGCTGGATGCGATGATTATGCCCGAATGGGAATATCGTTATTACTCGTACAATGCGCACTGGGATGCTGGAGAAGAAATGGCATCGATGCGAGATGGCGAAGGTGATCATTATTTTGCGCTGTTTACGATTAATGGTTTGATGATCAAAATATTTGAGGGTGGAATCATCCATCCGCATATGCAGCAGGGAATGCAAGCTGCGGCGGAACAAATACCGGAATCCATGACCCATTTTCTGAGCGAGCCTGCATTTATAACCGAGGAAGTGACCTGTCTGCTCTGGCGTGAGCGTACGGCTAATCACTGGCATGCCATAGGGGCAGAGGAGGAGGCGGGCAGTGAATGGTTCCGACTGTTGCTGGAAGGTGCTGCCTATTATCATACATGGGCAAAGGAATATTATGAAATAGAGCTGGATTATACGCTCGTAGAACGTATATTTCAGCAGGAGCCGCTTACACGTGAACTGGCAGAGCAGTTGAATAATGAGCTAGAGTGGGCAGAACTACAGGAAGATATTGCAGAGATTAGGTATCCGCTCGCTTGAGTGAAGCAGCAGGAGCGAGTAGTTCAGTAATAGGAAGTAGCCTATTCGAATTAAAAAAAGGCAAGCTGTGTCTGTATCACACGGCTTGTCTTTTTTAGTATAGCTTTTTGTTGTAGCAAGGTAGCAACGGGGCAGTAGTTAAAAATCGAGACTAGCAGTAGCTAGAAATCGAGACTATCAATAATTTGACGGAAATAGACGATCCCATTTGGGTCGACATCGTCTCTTCCATACCCATTTAGAAAATAATCATGATAGCGATCGGTCTCCAAATTGAACTGCAACGACCATAGCCCCCATGCAAGATCATAATGCCGATCACCGATACCCCCATCGCCATTATCAATAAAGCCGCACAGCTCAAAATCGTTCATCATCACATTAGGTAGACAATAATCGCCGTGAATAATCGTTTTATCTACAGGCTGATACCGTGTGTCCGTTTGTAGCTCGATCTGCACTGAAGGAGAGGCTTCAAGCAGAATTTCTGAACTCCGCTCACGATAAGGACATCCATGCAATGGTAACGAATGCAATTTGCGCAGATGCTGACCCAATGCTGTGGCAAGACGTTCAGGTTGCTGTAAGAACGACTCAGCAATCCCATCATCGCCGGACACCGCAACGGTGAGCAGATAATCTTGCTCACCGTAGGTAGTGTACACTAGTGATAAAGGTGCAAGTTCATGTTTATGCAAAAAGGCATTCATCCGATACTCGCGTTCCAGTGTATGCGCGGCAGCGATTTTCAGAAATAAGCGCTGAGCACCATCGATAAAAAGCGTTTTGGCCTGTGCTGATGAACTGCTATCGTAGATAGTTGCTCCATCCAAATAGGCTAATAATGAAGACGGTAATGTAGAAAGATCGTATTCGATTTGGGTTTGTTTCATGTTCGATGCTCCTGTGCAATAATATGTAGTTTGGTTGTACTCCATCGTCTAACTTAGTGTAGTAAATGGTTTCATCATCTATATGTGCAGTCTTGCGATAAGCATAATAGATTTTACGTGTAGCATCAACTTGGAAGCATAGGTATCGTTCCATTATGCACGGTTTAAGCTCTATTTTAATAATTAGCCCATTCCAGATTCCAGGCGATTCACAAGTAATAAAACCGTTTAATAACACTCAAATCACTTAACAACCAGAGGCATAATGCCTGAAAGGGAGCGAAAGATCATGAACGAAAATCGTAATGTCGATGTCGATAAACGGGAAGTACGGGTAGAACGCAAATCGGATTCCGGCATGGTAGCTTCGACATTTATTAAATATGCAGCTTATATTATTATTCTGGCCATCGTATTGTGGTTTGTGATCAAATATCTGTTGCCAATGTTCTGATCGTCATATTCCAAGATAGTAACGACTTAACAATGGAAAAGAACACGAAAAGCCTGATCTACAGCGTATTCGGTAGATTAGGCTTTTTGGTGTTTTTGATATTGGATAGTTACAGAACATAATGTGCTCATATGGAACGATAAGATGTCCTATAAAGCATGTTCGTTTAAAATGCACAAATCTCGGTTACATAAAAAGAGTTGGGACTGATGCAAGAACAGCATGTACACATCCATCTACACAAGAGGAGGATATTCATCATGGCAGATCAATACACAATGCAAGATCCAACAACACAATTTACAAAGGCAGGTCCGGAATTCAAGCAACAACAACCCGAGCCGGGTTTGCAAACGAAAATGACACCTGTACCGGATTGCGGCGAGGAGTCGTACAAAGGCACAGGCAGACTTACAGGGCGTAAAGCAATCGTAACTGGTGCAGATAGCGGGATCGGACGCGCAGCAGCGATCGCTTATGCACGTGAAGGCGCAGACGTTGTGCTGGCGTATCTTCCTGAGGAAGAAGAAGATGCACGTGAAGTAGTTCAATTAATCGAAGCAGAAGGCCGTAAGGCGGTAGCCGTACCAGGCGATCTGAAAGACGAGCAATACTGCATCCAGCTCGTTGAAACGGCAGTTCGTGAGCTGGGCGGTATTGATATTCTGGCTAATGTTGCGGGTAAACAGCAATATGTAGAAGATATCGCCGATCTGACGACAGAACAATTTGACCACACATTTAAAACGAATGTATATGGACTATTCTGGGTGTGCAAAGCAGCTATTCCGCATATGAAACCGGGTAGCAGCATTGTAAACACGTCGTCCATTCAAGCATATAGCCCATCTGAAATTTTGCTGGATTATGCGACAACGAAGTCGGCAATTAACACATTCAGTAAAGCACTGGCTCAACAGGTAGCACCAAAAGGTATCCGCGTTAACGTTGTAGCACCAGGACCGATCTGGACACCGCTGCAAATCGTCGGCGGACAACCTGCGGATGTACTGCCAGAATTTGGCGAGCAAACACCGCTTGGTCGCCCGGGTCAACCGGTTGAAATGGCTTCCGCATACGTATATCTGGCAAGTCAGGAGTCGAGCTACGTGAGCGGCGAAACGCTGAATGCTAACGGTGGTATGCCAACACCGTAACGAGCATATCTGGCATCACATCGGTGATCGTGTACGATCATCCATAAGAGTGTGAGTGCAAGCATATGTGCAGGCTGATGCGCTAACTTTAATAGAACGATACGATGTGAAATTCACTTCAATTGTTGAATTTGTGCTCATTATTAGTCAAGCATACTAGACTTGAACGAACTAACATCGGATCAAATCAAGCCCGGATCAGGAGCAGCATAAGCTGCATGGTTCGGGCTTTTTCATTTAATATCATCTCATACGATGTCATCTCATACACCTAATACATCTGTATTTGGCGGTTCGTGTCCCGTTTGCCGTGCCATAGCCATAATTTGTCCTTTATGATGAAATTCATGAGTGATCGTATGTAAGAGCAATTTACGAGGTGTCATCGATATCGGTTCTCCGCCTGTTCTCCAGGGAATTGGTCGTTCAATAGGTTCATCCATCTGCTGTTGTAGTCTATTCAATGCCTCAGCTACATAAAGATCGACTTGTGCAAAGCGATGCTTGATACGGTCTATGTCCATTGTTGATAAGTGTTCTTTTGCAGTAATCGGTGTCCTGGTTTGTAATAATAGATAGGAGCCTATCCACGCACAATAACAGTCTGCTATATGAACGAGCGTATCTCGAATACTTTGAAATCCAAATCCATGCGAACGAGTGAAATCGTGTGGGCTTAGCTCACTGCAAAAATCAAGTAGAATGGCGCGTGTCTGCCTGATCCATTCGTATTCGTGTTGATCCATTATATCTCCTCCAACTTCCAGTGATAGTTATCTGTTTTTGTTGTGAAGCGGATGGTTATGTTGGAACATCTTAAGTTATGTTTGATCATAACGTAATCCTGTCTTGATGTAAAAGTTACTTATATGGTAAGTAAAAGCTTATCCGAATATTTACATGTATTGCAGGCAGATGAGTTGTAGATAATTTTAGTAGTGATAGTGATAGTGATAGTGATAGTGATAGTGATAGTGATAGTGATAGTGATAGCGATAGCGTTAGTAGTACTGAGTTTGCTCGGCTCCAAGTTTGCAGTTAACGTGTAAATCATGAGACAATTTAGCAAGGCTTTTTTTAGCTATAGCCATTTAGAGCCTGTACGAAAACTCGTATAGTTGTAATTCGGAGCTGGGTCTGTTCCAGCCAAATCGTTTGTGTACATATTTTAGTATCACGAATGTAGAAAGGAGCACATCCATATGAAAGAGCTATACATCATCCGTCACTGCCAGGCCGAAGGGCAGGAACCGAATGCACCATTGACCGAGCTGGGACGGCAACAGGCAGAGCGTCTTGCTACGCAATTGTCTTCGATTCCGCTGGATCGGATCGTTTCCAGCCCGTATGTACGAGCGATCAAGACGATTGAACCGCTAGCGCATCAGATTCAGATCCCTATACATACCGATGAACGCTTGATAGAACGCGTACTATGCAATACGAATGAACCAGAATGGCGCGACATGCTGACGATATGGAACTATGCTATACAGGAGGAGAATCAAGTCGACAGGCAACCGAGCGCGTCCTTGCTGTTATTTATGAATTACAAGCAAGTGAGGCAGAACATGCTGCACTCGTCTCTCACGGAAATCTGATCTCTTTATTGCTGCGTGCATATGACACACGGATCGGCTTTACAGAATGGGAGAGACTAACCAATCCGGACGTGTATCGGTTGACGTTCAACAAGACCGGTACTGCAATGGAACGGGTGCCAGTTTGATTTGAACAGACTACTATGTTAAAGTATTGTCGTTACGAATAATAATTAAATAGTACATCATATACGAGGAGGCTCATTTATGAATACTGCACCTTTGTTCCAACCGTTTCATAGCGATAAGTTGAAGCTTGATAATCGTGTCGTGATGGCACCGATGACACGTGGGTTTTCTCCAGGTAATGTTCCAGGCGACGATGTGGCACAATATTATCGCCGCCGTGCGGCTGGTGGCGTAGGCTTGATCGTCACCGAAGGAACAGGAATTGATCATCCGGCATCGATTAGCGGTGCGACCATTCCTGTTTTTCACGGTGAGGAAGCACTTGCTGGCTGGAAAAAGGTTGTCGATGCTGTACATGCTGAAGGAGGCAAAATTGCTCCTCAGCTATGGCATGTCGGTATGGCACGCAAAGTTGGAGATGAGCCGAATGTGGACGCTCAGCCTGTAGGCCCTTCCGGTCTGGATCTAAAAGGCGAGAAGATCGGTGAGCCGCTGACCGAAAGTGAAATTGCTGATCTGATTCAAGCGTATGCACAGGCAGCTTCCGATGCGAAAAAGCTTGGCTTTGATGCGATCGAGCTACATGGTGCTCATGGCTACCTGATCGATCAGTTCCTATGGGAACGGACGAATCAGCGTACTGATCGTTACGGCGGTGATCTGGCAGGACGGGCTACATTTGCTGTAGAGGTCGTTCGTGCATGCCGTGCCGCTGTCGGTGAAGACTATCCGATCATTTTCCGCTATTCGCAATGGAAAATGTACGATTATGAGGCGCGTCTGGCTCAAACACCGGAAGAGCTTGAACAATTGCTTGGTCTGCTCGTTGATGCAGGCGTGGACATTTTCCATGCGTCGACACGTCGTTTCTGGGAGCCGGAATTTGAAGGCTCTGAGCTAAACTTAGCCGGCTGGACACAAAAGCTGACAGGCAAACCAACCATCTCAGTCGGTTCGGTTGGACTGCAAGCTGAATTTACACCAGGTGCGCGTCAGACGGAGGAAACCGATCCAACGGCTCATCTGGAGGAGCTGATTCACAAGTTGGAGCAAAATGAGTTTGATCTGATTGCAGTCGGTCGTGCACTGCTTAGCGATCCAGAATGGCCGAACAAAGTCCGTGATCAGCGTAGCGATGATATCCAGATGTTCAGTCGTGAAGCATTGCAGACACTCGTATAAATCGTATGAACCAACAATTAAACAAAGCCAGCGTGCACAATGGGATTGATCCCATTGTGCACGCTGGCTTATTTTTACATAAGATAGGGCTATAGATTACGATTGCGTTGACAGTGTAGTTTTACAATAGAAATGGGTTTGCTGTTCAGTATAACAATGACGTATCGATGGACAGCATCACATTACGGAAAAGGTGGGTTTCTATTGAACACTACATCTGGACAGGCGTGGAACGGGCAGGAAAAGAAGATTTTTGTATTGGGCGGAGATGGTTTTTGTGGCTGGCCAACGAGTTTGCATCTGTCCCGTCTCGGTCATCAGGTGACCATTATCGATAACTTGTCCCGCCGTACAATCGATATTGAACTGGAAGCAGACTCCTTAACACCTATTCAACCGCTTGGCATTCGTTTGGACGTATGGAAGCAGTGGAGTGGGCGCAACATTAACTTTGAACGACTGGATCTGGCGCTGGAATATGAACGCTTTTTGCAACTGATCCTACAGGAAAAGCCGGATGCGATTATCCATTTTGCCGAGCAGCGCTCTGCCCCGTATTCAATGAAATCGTCACGTCATAAGCGTTATACGGTAAACAACAATCTGAATGCGACTCATCATGTACTGTGCGCCATCGCTGAATCTGGACTGGACATTCATCTATTGCATCTAGGTACGATGGGCGTGTATGGCTATGGCACATCCGGTATGAAAATACCAGAGGGTTATCTGGATATCGAAGTGCAGACCGAGCAAGGCGAACGTGTACAACAGCAAATTTTGTATCCGACTAACCCTGGCTCGATCTATCATATGACCAAATCACAGGATCAACTATTATTTCATTATTATAATAAAAATGATGGATTACGCATTACCGATTTGCATCAGGGCATCGTCTGGGGCACGAATACGCATGAAACGATGCTAGATGAGCGACTAATTAATCGTTTTGATTATGATGGCGATTATGGAACGGTGCTAAATCGTTTTCTAATGCAGGCAGCTGTTGGACATCCGATCGTTGTGCACGGTACAGGCGGACAAACACGTGCCTTTATCCATATTCAAGATACTGTGCGCTGTATCCAGCTGGCACTGGAGCATCCGCCTGTGCATGGAGATCGTGTGATGATCTTCAATCAGATGACTGAAACCCATCGTATCCGTGATCTCGCCGCACTCGTCAGTCAGCTGACCGGCGCCGAGATTGCCTATGTATCCAATCCGCGCAAAGAAGCAGCGGAAAATGATCTGCATGTACGAAATGAATTGTTTCTGTCCCACGGCTTACAGCCGATTACACTAAACGAAGGCTTGTTGCAAGAAGTGACTCGCATCGCCAAAGGTTACGCCCATCGTGCCGACTGGAGCAAAATCCCAGCCCGCAGCACATGGACACGCAACCATCAACCAGGCATTCCAATCCTACCGATTTCAGCTCCATCGATCGAGCCAACAGCAGACAAACAAGAACAATCTGTGCGCTAGGGCATGTATTTAAACGGTTTTTGCTGGCGCATATTCCACTCCAGAAAGAAATAAGAGGATGGACTCTAGTTTCGTACAGAAATCTACAGAGTCGGAATACAGGCTAGATTACCATGCTCGTAACCCGTACAATATTTTATTTCGTAAAAATTACTTTTTATTGAACATCGTGTGAGAAGACCGCTAAGATTATAGGTCACCCTTATCTTTATTTCTTTCCCTCTGTCCTGTACTGCGTACACGTATACGAATGTAATTTCATGCTGTCCTAGATAGAATATTTGCAAAGTCATGTCGGTAAAATATAGTACAAAGGCAGCTTTACTCGCGATCCTACGAGCAAAGCTGCCTTTTTTATTCATAGTAAAAGTGATTTTTTATGTATACGGTTTTTATGTATACGATGGGCTATTGGAACGGTTGTAAGACTAAACAAACATGCAGCTTTATATAAACTACTTCATTACAATTCGCTTATTCATCCGTTTATACATTTACGATCCAATAAAATCCAATAGAACGCTTGAGCGGCTTTGATCATTGAAACGCAGGTTTTTGAGCAGCAGGTAAGTGTTAGGGAAGCGGTTGGTAAGCGGTAGGTAAACAGCAGGTAAGCAGTAGGTAGTATAGAGTATTGTAGTATAATTAAATCAACACTTAACACTTATTGAACTCAAGGAGATCCCACAACGATGATGAACATCCAACTCGGCGATCACACTATCGCCTGTCATATCGAATATTCGCGCCGCGGTAAAGTATCGATCCAGCTGGAAAGCAATGGACTGCTTACGATCAAAGCGCCTAATGGAACGACAGAAGAAGATATTATACGCCTTGTCCAGCGCCATCGTAACTGGATCACCGAGCAACAGCAACGTCTTGCCAATCGTCGCTCTGTACCAGAAACGAGAGCATACGACGATTATGGTACGTTTATGCTGCTGGGCAAAGAGCAACCGTTGCAACAGCTGATCGATGTGAACGATGCAGATGAACAGGAGCTGCGTGCACGGTTGAAACGCTACTATTTTACAACATGCAAGCGTATTATCCATGAGCGTATCGTTTCGTATCAGCAACAGCTACGCGTGAAGCCTGCCAGTATCGAGATTGTGGAGTCAACTACACGCTGGGGAAGCTGTAGCTCCAACAAAAAGCTGACGTTTAATTATCGTCTGGCGATGGCACCGGTCGAAGTGATCGATTATGTGATTGTGCATGAGCTGTGCCATTTGCTGCATATGAATCACGATCGTTCATTCTGGCGTAAGGTCGGTAGCTTGATGCCGGATTACAAGGAAAAGGAGCGATATTTGGCGCAATACGGACGTTATATGACGTTATAACCTATACCGTTCGCCTGCCTGATAAAGTCGCCGTGATCATCAAACCTGATTAGCGCAAGCATCAATATGGTTAACTACGGGATGTAACCGAACAATCCTATACCTTGCGAACAGGAGGAAGACGGATGAAAAAAGTAATGAATCGTGCGGAAGATATGGTGCTGGAAATGGCGAAGGGTATGGTGCTTGCCCATCCTGAATTAGAGCTGATTCCGAAATATAAAATTATTAAAAGCAAGCATATCGATCCTAACAAAGTAGCACTCATTAGCGGCGGCGGTAGCGGACATGAACCTGCGCATGCTGGTTATATCGGCAAAGGGATGCTGGACGCTGCTGTATGTGGTGATGTTTTTGCATCACCTTCGCAGATTCAAGTGTATCAGGCGATCAAGGCAACCGCTGGGTCAAAAGGGGCGCTGTTGATCATCAAAAATTACAGCGGGGATATGATGAATTTCAAAAACGCCGCCCATCTTGCCAGTGAGGATGGCATTGAAGTAGATTATGTGAAAGTTGATGATGACATTGCAGTGGAAGACAGCCTGTACACGGTAGGACGTCGTGGTGTAGCTGGAACGGTTCTGGTACATAAAATTGCGGGTGCAGCCGCAGCGGAAGGACGCGACCTGCAAAGCGTAAAAGCCGCCGCCGAAAAGGCAGCTGCTAGCGTACGCAGTATCGGTTTTGCGCTCACCTCCTGTACAGTGCCAGCTAAAGGAACGCCGACCTTTTCGCTCGGTGCAAATGAGATGGAGTATGGTGTAGGCATTCATGGTGAGCCAGGTATAGAACGTATCGAATTGATATCAGCAGATGAACTTGCCCATCGTATGATTGCCGACTTGCGGCGAGATATGAAGCTGGAGGGCGATCATGCCGAAGTAGCTGTACTCATTAACGGCTTTGGCGCGACACCGCAGCAAGAATTGTATTTGTTCCATCATGCGGTTAGTCGTGAGCTAGCCGAGCACCGTATTGTCGTGCATCGTAGCTTTGTCGGTAACTATATGACGAGTATCGACATGGCCGGATTGTCAGTAACTTTGATGAAGCTGGATGATGAATTAAAAGAATTGCTATCTCGTGAGAGCGATACACCTGCATTTAAAGTTTCCGGTCCAGTTGAATCCGTTCCATATCGCGAGATTACGGAGGAAACAGAGGCACAGGCAGACGTATCCTATACGGTGGAGACCGATGAAGCAGCGGCTGTTGTGAGCGGCGAAACGATTACACTCGACAATCTGATCTATTTGATTGATCGCATGAGCGAAGTCATTATTGAAAATGAAGTTCCGTTTTGTGAACTGGATTCACATGCTGGTGATGGCGACTTTGGCATGAGTGTTGCAAAAGGCTTCCGACAATTGAAGCGTGAATGGAAGACGATGCTGGCGCATGAACCGCTGACGATAGGTAGTTTCCTGCATGATGTGTCGCTGATCATTATGGAATCGTGTGGCGGTGCATCCGGACCAATCTGGGGTTCGGCATTCCGTGCCGCAGGCAAAGAGGCAGGGGAGCGTACCGAAGTGAAGGTACGTGAATTTGCCGATATGCTGCAAGCGGCAGTAGCAGGCATTCAGTCAACGGGCGAACGTTCCTTCGGACGTGGTGCCGTCGTCGGGGACAAAACATTGATCGATGCACTTGTTCCGTGTGCAGATAGCTGGACAGCAAGTGCGCAGGCTGGTGATGATGTGCGGACTGCATTCCGTAAAGGTGCAGAGGCAGCCGTTGCAGGAGCGAAAGGCACAGCCGATATTGTAGCTCGTATGGGCCGAGCTGGAGCGGTGGGCGAACGTAGTCTCGGCTATCCTGATGCTGGGGCGCATGCACTGGGTGTTATTTTCACCGCATTATCTGATAGCTTGCGCCAGCAGAGCTAATGGAGCCTGTATACAAGAGATGATCATGCAGCAACTAAAATAATAGGCAACCGAAAACCATTCCGATAGCGTGAAATGGTCAATATTGTAACATATTCCACAAAATTCTTAAAAAATAATTATATGTAAGTATAATCGCTTATTTACAACCCCCTATTTCTCTTCTACAGTAGAGAAATAGGGGGTTTATATTGTGTGAAAATAGACTCTAAAAACGTTTATTCCTTGCTACAAGAGGTCAAAATCATAAGTTTACATAAAAAATATTTCAAATTTCGTCATTTTTCGCTATTTTCTGTTGTCAAATGAGGCGCATTTTCTTACGATAAGAGTACTGGAACTTATACTGTCGTTGTTACGAGTGGCATCAATTAAGGTGTAAATCGGAAAGTGGTATAGGCTTTACGTGGAATGTACCTGAATTTGGAGAGGACCTTGCCGATGAATGCACTTTTTATGGATTTTATAACGATCCAGTTGCCCACTTATTTTTTCTTCTATATGGCCATCACGTTGATTTATCGCAATCGACGCAGCATGATTAATCGTATAGCGGCATTGCTCATGGGTTCACTTGTGCTTTATTTTATGTTTGAATATTTGAAAACATCATTGCTGCCGGAATATCAGATGCAGCTCGTTCTATATGGAAGTGCACCATCGTTGCTGCTGTTTATTAGTACGCTCGTTCATTTGTGTACATTGTTCGGTGGGGAGGTCACCCGTCCGTTTAAACGGCTACTGCCATTCGTTTATGTGGCACCTTATACACTGTGGTTATGGTTTATCGTCACATGGGATCATAATATACTGTATGATGTGCATATTACAGATGGACGAAGTCCGCTGCATCCGACCTATTTGCTGGCCACGATTGTGTTTGTGATCGGGTATATTTTGCTGGCGGTCGTATTGCTCGCTTTCGGTTGGTTGCGCGCTAGAGAACGCAGGCAACGGACGATTTTACGTTCATTGCTCGCCAGCGGTTTTTTGCTGTTTGGCAGCTTTGCGCTGATTACGACATTGCTGCAAGCGGGTGTGATCGTAACGCGAGTGGCGATGATCTGCTATTTTATTGGATATTTGATCTGGGCAGTACGACTGCGTCATTTGATTGGAAAATATAATATTATGCCGGATTATCGTAAGCTGTTTCAATTGTTGTTTGAGACAGCGCCCAACGCTATTTTACTGCTGGATGCGCATGGAGAGGTCAAAGAGATGAATCCACGGACGCAGAGCTGGTTTGAAGGCATACCCGCCGCAGACATTCCCAAGCAATTTGAGTTCAAGCAGGTCAAGGGGCTGCAAGGCTTGCTTTCATCTTATATTGCTCAGCCTCGTAAACAGTCGCACTGGGAAGTACGCATGCATGATTCACGCCAAGAGCATCTGGATTTGATCGTAGGCATCGATCGGATTGAGGGAGCGAATGAGGATTTGTTTGTATTGCATTTAACCAATATCACTTCACTCAAAGACACGGAGCGGCGATTGATAGAATCAGAGCAAAACTACAAGCATAGTGCTTACCATGATCCGTTAACTGGATTGTATAATCGCACTGCACTGGAAGAAGAGCTACGTGTACGGACAGAAGGCACCGAGCCGTTTGCTGTCATTATGATCGATCTAAATCATTTTAAGCCGATCAATGATACGTATGGACATGCAGTCGGAGATATGTACTTGAAGTTTATTGCCGAATTGTTGCAAGGACTGATGCACAAGCCGGGCGATGTGGTCGGACGCATCGGGGGCGATGAGTTCATTTTACTGCTCAGCATTCCAGATTATGTTGGCGCGGCTGAGCTGGTGGAGAATCGCCTGACTTTACTAGATGGTCAGATGTTCTGGTATGGCGATCGCGATATTACGGTATCGTTTGCTGCTGGGATGAGTGTGTACACTGCGAATGGCGAAAATGGCAACACCTTGCTGCGTTTGGCAGATGAGGATATGTATCGTCGTAAACGTGAACAGCGCCAGAAGCACGAGCTGCTTATTCGGGAACTATAAATATATGTTTGCCATACTACATCATGCTCATACGTATCAAATATCCAAGTGCATGTATGTAAAAGTCTGAAAGTCATGGGACGAAAAAGTCTGAAGATCGCGGAGTGAAAAAACGACTATAAATGACTACTATAAATAACGACTATGAATGACTGCTATGAATGACTGCTATGAATAACTGCTAACCCTATCCCTTTAGGTCTGTCGCTTTATCCTTTCAAGGAGACGCGTACAGGCCTATTTTGCGTTTCAAGTCGTCATTTCGGTAGTGGCTTACGTTTCAACTAACAATAGACTGAAACTAAATATGTATAAATTTTAATAATAAGATTGACACATGACACCGTGTCACATATAATTCTCTATGTAACTTTTGACAACGAATCAAGCCTGCCTACATCTGAGAGCTGTATTTTATTCGTACTAGCGTTCATACTCACATCTCAACGTCAATCAATAGCCCGAGGTTGCAGGAGGGCAATGGAGTGAATGTATGCCAACAAAAACCTTTTTTAACCTGCCCGAGGAAAAGCGGCAAAACTTGATTGATGCAGCGTTACGCGAGTTTTCGCGTGCTTCGCTTGCAGATGCGTCGATCGCGAATATTATCAAGGATGCTTGCATTCCAAGAGGCAGCTTTTATCAGTACTTTGAGGATAAGGCGGATTTGTTTTTCTACATTCTGGAGGAGCACAGCGCCCGTAATCGTGAGCAAATGATGGTGCTAGCGATTAAGCATCAAGGCGATCTGTTCACCTCATCGGCAGAATTTTTTGAAACTACGCTGCATCGCTATATCCATGATGAGCGTAGCGAGACCCGCGAGTTTGCACGTAACATTTTTCTCAATATGAATTACAAGATTGAGTACAAGCTGATTCTCGATGTGAAAAACCCCACGACGAGAGAACGGATTCGTGAGTTTTACCGCAACTATATGGGTGTGATCGATACAAGCGGTCTGAATATCCAGAGTGAGGAAGAGCTACTGCACTTGATCAAAATTTTACGTGCGATTCTAATTCAGAACTTTATTCAGTTTTTCGCCGGAGAAGCGGATGAGCAAGAAGTGCTGCATAGCTTCAGGCTGGAACTGGAATTGTTAAAAAGAGGCTTATATACCTCAAAGAGTAACGAAACGTAAGGAGCGAAAGACCGGCGGCTATTGCGCGCGATCCAAGCGTCCCCTAACTGCCATGTGTCTGCGTACCGTTCCTTACTTTTTTTGTGCCTGATCTCTCGAACTTGAGAAATTGGCATTGTATTATTTTGTGCAGCTATCTATATGTGAAGTTGCAACAGCAATATGGTTTTACCGGTTGGCCCATTTTATTAGAACTGCAGAGGTGGAGTACGTTGAAAAGAAAGATTATTTTGTCGATACTGGTTGTGCTGCTCGTCGTAAGCGGCGGAACGATCGGTTACTACTATTGGTATCAAGGCGCTCATTATGTGAAAAGTGACGATGCACGCATCACTGCGGATCAATATAAAGTGATGCCGCAAATTACAGCTGAGATTGATCATATCGATGTCGAGGAAGGCGATGTGCTGAAGCGCAATGAGCCGATTGCGGAGCAAAACGTATCCGGTCTCGACTCTAGTGTGATTAGCAAATCCGTCCTGCGTGCGCCGATTGATGGTACGGTGATCAAAATTTATTCCAAAGAACATGAAATTGCTGCACCAAGCTCTGCGGTTGCAATTGTGGCAGATATGAAAAATTTGTATGTATCGACGAATATTGAAGAAACAGACATTAACCGAATCAAACCAGGCGAGCTGGTCGACGTTACGCTGGATGCAGACGGAGATCATGTCATTCAAGGTAAAGTTCGTAAAGTCGGACAGGCGTCTAACTCCGTCTTTGCTTTGATTGCAGCAACAAATACAAGCGGTAACTTTAACAAAGTTACACAGCGGATTCCAGTAGAAATTGCGCTGAACGTGCCAGACGGCATGACGCTTATTCCAGGTACGAACGTTGAAGTGAAAATTCACACATCTTAATTAAAGGAGGGGTCGATGGTGGCTTCCGAAGTTATTGCCGCTGCTCCTCCTGCTGATTCGCCCCGCGAGAAATGGCTTGCCTTTTTCGCCATTGTATTGGGCGCCTTCGTGGCGATCCTGAATAACAGTCTGATCAATGTGGCGATTCCGCAGTTGACGACCGATCTGGGCTCGACAACGTCGCGCATCCAGTGGGTCATTACTGGCTATACGCTCGCTTCCGGTATTATCGTACCGATTACGGGATTTATGGAACAGCGCATCGGGTACAAAAAGTTTCTGATTGCCGCACTGAGCGTGTTTACGCTCGGAACCGTTTTTTGCATTTTTGCGTGGAGTGATACATCGTTGATCGCTGCACGTATTGTCGCCGGTCTGGGCGGTGGCGTAATTATGCCACTAAGTATGACGATCGTGTACAAAATTATCCCGCGTGAGCAAATCGGGATGGCACTCGGCATCTGGGGGATTGCCGCTATGGCCGCACCAGCGATTGGACCGACACTGAGTGGTTATCTGATCGAATGGTTTGACTGGCGCTTCCTGTTTATCGTCTGTGTGCCGGTTGCTCTGTTTGCGATTTTGATGGTGATTTTGCTAATTAAAGAGCCGCCTCCAGGTATTAAGGTCAAGTTCGACTTACTCGGCTTCCTGTTAGCAGCAACCTGTGCGGGTACACTGCTATACGCACTGTCCAGTGGCTCGACGGATGGCTGGGGTTCGTTCAAAATTGTCGGACTATTCTTCATCGCTTTCTGGGCGCTCGTATTCCTGATCTTTGTAGAGAGCGGACAGGAAAATCCGGTTATCGATATTTCACTATTTAAAAATTATAAATTTGCGATCAGTGTGATCACGTCCAGTTTTGTCATGATGGGGTTGTACGGGGGTACATTCCTGTCGCCGTTATTCCTGCAAAACATCCAGTCCGTATCTCCGGTACACACCGGGATTATCCTATTGCCACAGGCGATTGCGATGGCGGTCATGATGCCATTTGCCGGTAAGCTGTTTGACAAAATTGGTATTGTGCCGATCGGTCTGGTCGGTCTGACACTCACCAGTGTGATGACGTATCATCTGCACACACTGACACCACAAACGCCGCATCTGTGGCTGCAAATTGTGCTTATGTTCCGTGGGATGGGAATCGGGATCTGTATGATGCCATTATCGACGGTCGGCATGAACGCTGTACCTAAGGAAAAGGTCGGTAAAGCTTCGACCGCATCCAATCTAGTGCGTACCATTGCCGGTTCGATGGCGATTGCGATTCTAACCTTCCTGATGCAAAGTCGTACAGCACTGCACAGCCAGCAAATTTCGGAATCGATCACGCCGGATGCGGCACAATCGTTTCAAGCGATGCTGGGCGGTTCATGGACATCGACGGTGTCCGGTCTGATCACACTCGATGCTTACTCACGTGGTATCGCCGATACATTCCTTGTATCCTCGATCCCGTTATTCTGCTCCATTCCGTTTGTATTCCTGTTTATTACTAGACGCAAAAAGCAAGTATTACAGGAAACGAAAGTCTAAGCCTTCTTCGCTAGACAAACGCGACGAATCGAAATTCTCATGAAAGAAAGGGAACATGCAATGAAAATTAGAAAATGGGAAGTTACCGCCAGCGCTTTGCTGCTCAGTTCGGTTATGCTGGCCGGCTGCTCTACAGCAGGCAGTGAAGCTGCTCAGGAAATGAGCGTAAATGTAAAAGTCGCCAGTGCGCAACAGGGCATGATCGGTCAGGGCGATATTTATACCGGTACGGTTACACCGTCTGAAACGGTGAACATTATGCCGAAAATCTCTGGTAAAGTATCCGCTATCGCTGTCGATGTCGGCACCGAAGTGAAAAAAGGACAGGTACTGCTCAAGCTGGAAGATAGCGATATTCGCGACAATCTGGATATTGCCAAATCGAATGTGGATGCAGCTTCTGCCGGTGTGAATACAGCGAAAGATTCCCGTGAATCTGGTATGGTATCTGCCAACTCTGGTGTCGTTAGCTCGAAAAACGGAATTATTTCGTCCCAGAGCGCGATCACACAGGCAAAAGGCAATATTAACTCTGCACAGGGCGCAGTGAATCAGGCGCAAACTGGTGTCAAACAAGCACAAACGGCTGTGTCGACAGCTACCAATACGATTAAACAAACACAGGAAGCAATGTCCAATGCCCAAAAAACATTGACTCGTACACAATCGCTGTTCGACAATTCACTTGCGACACAGGCAGAGCTGGAACAGGCGCAAGCGGCTACTGTTAATGCGAAAACAGCTTATGAAAATGCAGTGAATGCCAGAGCTAATGCGCAAGATCAACTGGCAGGCGCGCAAAAGTCACTGCAAACAGCACAAACGGCATTGTCCACAGCCAAAGAAGCATACAGCAATGCAACAAGCAGCTATGACAATGCAAATTCGGGTTATAGTAATGCACAACGTCAGCTTGAAGTGTCTCAAAGTACAGCAGGCATCCAGGCAAGTCAGCAAAAGCTGGAGCAAGCGAAGTTGAACGTACAAATTGCTCAAAATGCGCTGGATGATGCGGTAGTGAAATCGCCCATCAACGGTATTGTGACAACGAAAAATGCAGAAGTGGGCGAGATGGCAGGTCCATCCGCCGCATCGATCGTGATCGCTAATCTGAGTACGGTCAACATGCTGATTTATGTACCGGCTAACGAGATCAACCAGGTGAAAACAGGGGATCAAATACAGGTACGTGTAGCATCGTCTGATATCGTAACGAGCGGCAAAGTAAAAAGTATCAGTCCAATGGATTCTAGCGGTAATGGGTATCCGGTCAAAGTGACCGTATCCAATACGGATGGTAAATTAAAATCGGGTATGCTGGCTGATATTAGCTTTGTAGGCAAAGATGCGAAGCAAGGATTAATCGTCCCAAGCAAAGCAATTCAAAAAGAGGGCGACAAAAACTATGTATATGTTGTGACGAATGGTCACGCTGTTCGTAAAGAAGTGACGATCGGTTCAGAAGCAGGCTCAGAAGCACTGATCACAGGCGGTCTGAAAAGCGGTGATCGTGTAGCGGAGAACAATCTCGCCCTGCTCGGCGACAACTCACCTGTTACCGTGTCCCAATACTAAAATGTAATACGTTATACGTACAATAGCTCCGGTATCTTCTACCGGAGCTATTGTTGTACATAAAATGGTTACAATCAAGGGCTGACTTGCGCCTGTATATGAGCGATAATATAAGAATTGGTGTCGTATACTGTATAATTATAATAATTTTGGAAAAGGGCAAAAATTACAATATTGTATTACATGTCCAATAACTTATAAACTAAGTTACACTAACCGATATATAAATCGACGACGTAAAGCAAGGGGAGTATGCGATGCAGTTTTTTTTGAAACACAAAGCTAGTAAATACAAGCTGTCGACATTAACCTGTGGCCTGGCTTTTTGTGGTTTTTTTCTAATTCTTACTGCTTGTCTGTTGATTAGCTATGTGAGTCAAAAGGAATCGATCGAACAACAGACACTAAAATTAAATGAAATTCATGCGAAGGAACTGAGCAGAATCGCTCAAACGCTTATCTATTCGATGCAGTCCTCGCTTGCACGCACATCAAAATACATAATGGCTAATCAGGATCAAGCGAGCGAGGAGGCTGGTCAACAGGTATTGGATTATTTTCGCCAATCGAATAGCTTTTTTAATGCGGTAGTAATTGTGAATGAAAAAGGCACTGTACGGATGGCATCACCACTCCGTAGTTATCAACGTGGTGCAGTGCCAACAACGATTCAAATTGAGACGGCATTGCAAAAGCGTGAAGCGTATATTTCAAAACCGTATCGGGATACGAACCATCGTCTTGTACTGATGATTAGTTATCCACTGTTTACGGATCAAGGGAATTATCGCGGCATTCTGGCAGGTATTTTATATTTGGAAGAAGCGAACCGCCTGAGCGAGTTGTTTGGAGAAGGAAGCAAAAAGGAAGACGGTTCATACTTTTATGTGGTTGATAATGAAGGTAATATCGTCTATCATCCTGTCGCTAAACGAATCGGGCGACATCTTACCGATGCAGATAACCCGATTATTGGGGAGCTGCATGATGGCAAAAGTGGCAAACGATTAGTCATCAATTTGGAACATCAAGAGATGCTGGCGGGCTTTGCGTCGATACCGGGTATTCGCTGGGGGGTAATTTTTCAGACGCCAGTGTACAATACAACGATCTTTTCGGCACAATTGATTAAAAGTATGCTCTTTTACCTGATCCCGGTCATTATTTTAATGTTGATGATTATATATCAGCTGTCGATCCGCTTATCTCGTCCGTTAGAAGAACTGGCGGATTATGCACATAGTATCGCAGGCGAATCGAAGGGTTCTTTTCGACCGGAGCAAAATATGTGGAATTATGAAGCGTACGAACTGCACTATGCAATTATGACACTGGAACAGCAAACGCGGGAAAAGGAACGGAAGTTACAGCAGGAAGCTCATTATGATGCATTAACCGGCGTGTTAAATCGACGTGCGCTCCGAGCGATTATGCAAAACTGGCTGAACAATCGGTATCCATTTGCGATCATTATGCTGGATATTGATTATTTTAAAAAAATCAATGATACGTATGGGCATGCGATGGGTGATGAAATGCTTCGAAGAGCAGCCACGCTAATTGAAGGACAAATTCAATCGGCAGATTTGTGCTTTCGTTACGGTGGAGAGGAATTTGTCATTTTACTGTTTGAAACGGATCTAATGATGACGATGAAGACAGGTGAGCAGATCAGGAGGGTGTCTGAACAATCCCCTACTCCATTTGGTGAGTCGGTAACGGTGTCGCTTGGCATGACGCTGTACGATGGGGATGAGAGTAGTATGGAGGAGCTGTTGGAGCAGGCGGATTCCGCCTTATATCATGCAAAAAAAACCGGCAGAAATCGAATGATTGTCTATGAAGGACTGGATGTTGCTTCCGCCGGTGATCAATGAGTCATTGCGGTTTTAATACGTTTAATGGTCCAATATGGAAAAGTAAGATCACCGCAATCGGTATGAATAACGAAGAAGTTTGGATTATCATGAGTTTCACAAATGCCGATATACGTTTCCCCACTAATTAAATGAACATGTAACGGAGTTTGATTATGCATCGCTTCCTGAATGGCTGGTTTCACTTGACATTCTCCTTACTTCATTAAGTTGAGTTATCGCTCTAGTTGATATGCTCTGTTGATACGACAAAATTCTACATTTTTCATCAATAAGAAACATGATTTCCCTGTTTATTACCCGTTTGACGAGATAGTAAACAGGGGTTACTAAATTTTAACTAATTATTTTTACATATAATTAATAGTATAGGGGAGTTGCGTTAATCTCTATCTAAATTCATTTACATGAATATGCAAAGGCACGTATAAAACGCCTACAAATACGAGCGAAGCTGAATGGATATTCAATATAATATAAAGATAAAGCTTGCTTTTACTTGTAAATAAGTTAAAAGCAGGCTTTTAACTTTAAGCATCGTTATTGAAAAAAATATCGTCTGCATGAAGGGGTTCATACTATTATATTTTACAATTAGCTACAAGTTGTTGCAGCTGTTCAGCCAGTGTAGATAAATGACGCGCAGACGAAGCTACATCCTCCATCGTGGACAGTTGCTCCTCACTCGCCGCATTCATCTCCTCAATACCAGCAGCGCCCTGCTGGGACAGTGCACTCAGATGTTCCATCGCTTCGGCAATCGATTGGGATTGATAGTTCGTATCGTGAATAAGTTTGCCTGCTGTATTTACCTGCTCTGCGGTATGCAGAACCGATTGTTCAATCGCTGTGAATGCTTCGCTCACCTGCTGACTGCTGTGGACACTTGCCTGTACACTTTCTACCGATTCCTGAATTTGCCCTACCGCCTGCTTACTTTCTACCTGTACATCTTCCACCAGTCCGCTGATCATGGTCGAAGCATCAGCCGCACTTTCAGCAAGTTTACGGATTTCATCAGCCACGACGGCAAAACCACGACCGGATTCGCCTGCACGTGCAGCTTCGATCGAGGCATTGAGTGCAAGTAAATTCGTTTGGCGAGCGATTTGTTGGATCGTAGAGGAAGCGAGACCAATCTGTTCCGATTTGCCATTCAGATTGGTCAGCACGTGCAGTGTATCATGAATATCGCTGGATAACTGCTGAATACGCGTTTGAATCCCACTAACTTCCTGCTGTCCATGAGCAGCAGTCTGCTTCATCGTATCGGTCAATCTTTCTACACGGGAAGCCGCTCCAGCGATATTGTTCATACGGGTAGCCATCTGTGTGATCGCTTCATTCACCTGAATAACGGTAGTTGTTTGCGAATTAAAGCCAGTAGACAACTCGCCGGATGAGGAAGCGATATGCGAAGAAGCACGTGCTGTCTGATCGGCACTAGCCGTTAGTTCTTCTGAGGAAGCAGATAATGTCATTGCGCTTTCATCGATATTTTTGATCAAGTTACGAATGTTAGTCATTAATATATTAAATGCAGCGGATACTTTACCAATTTCGTCTCTGGACTGGTACGTAGACATCACGGTAAAGTCTCGATCGGCAGCACGCGCCATTAGTTCCTGAATATGACGAAGCGGCTTGGCGATCAATTGGATGATCCGGATTCCAATAATTAGTGCGAGAATAATGCCTGCTGCCACAATAATACCTGCTACAATCAGAGAACGTTCAAAGGTAGCATCCGCATCTGCCTTGCTTTCACTTGCTCCATTTACCATATTTTGGCGAAGTTTATCTGTAGTTGTACTCAGTTCCATACGAATTTTGCGCAGCTCAGCATAGGCTTGACGTGCGGTTGCGATCTGATTGTTGTTGATTGCGTCCACTATAGCTTGTTGAGCGGCATCAAAGCGCGCATCTTCTGCTTTTACTATGTCGTAAAGAGCTTTATTGGTTGCATCAAAAGACATACTGTCCAGAATCGCGAATGTTTGGTCCGTGTTTTGAGTAGTTGAATTAATTCTCTGGATTAACGCCGACTGATCTTCATCAAAGGAACCATCCAGCATCCGCAAAAGACGAACTTCATTTAGACCATAATTAGTAATGTTTTGATCAAACAGCACGATCGAAGATAAATGCTTGGTATACATATCGGAGGCAAGATTAGCCATACGACTTGTGGAAGTAAAGCTGTTGACACCTAACACTGCCATAATGAGTAGATTGATAACGATAAAGGTTACGATTTTTGTTCGGACGGATATATTTTTCAATGATGATCAACTCCAGTTTTAGAATAAAAAAGCAATATCATTAAACTCCTTTCTGGATATAGATCGGTGTTATCCATTCGTTGTTATGTCTAAAATATCCTAAATAATTGAAGATGTAGCCATAATTATTAAACGACACTAGTTAATAAGAATCAAGACTTTATAACTATTTATTATGGAATGCAGTTTACGATTAGTTTATATTTCGGTGTGGCGGAAAGAAAGTGTATAGTTTTAGTTAACAAATTGTAACATTTTGTATATCCATGTCTAATTTTTAAAGTATGACATATACTTTTGTCGAATGAAAATGAATCAGGTATACTCGATATGGATTGTTTGTTTACATAGATATAAAAAAAGGAGCTGGATATGATAACTACACACCAATTACCGTCACATCGTGATTATTTGCTGCTTAGCTTACCGCTGATCGTATCGACCATTACGACACCGTTGCTCGGTTTGGTCGATACCGCTGTAGTTGGACATCTGTTTGATCCTGCTTATCTAGGTGGGACTGCGATTGGGGCGTTAATTTTTAATACGATGTACTGGCTATTCGGCTTTTTGCGTGTGAGTACATCCGGGTTTGCGGCACAGGCACGAGGCAAGGATGATCTTCGAGCAGGAGCAGATGATTTGCTAAGACCGCTGGCGATTGCGCTCGTCATTGGATTGATGTTTATTGCATTGCAGGTGCCGATCTTTAAAGGGGCTTTACTGTTAATGCGTCCGGATGCTGATGTGGCACACTGGGCAGGGGTATATTTCCACATTCGTATCTGGGGCGCACCGATTACACTACTTAACTATGTGTTAATCGGCTGGTTGATGGGCATGGCGCATATTCGTCAAACACTCATTACACAGATTTCGATGAATGTGCTGAATATGCTAATGGCGATCTGGTTTGCGCAGGGCTTACATTTTGGCGTAGCAGGGGTAGCGGCGGCGACGTTATTTGCTGAAGGCATTGCGTTGCTGGTAGGATTATGGTTTGTATGGCGTTCTCCATATATGCAGCTGGCATTTGTACGCTGGAAAGGGTTATTTGCATGGAGCAGTTTGCTGCCTATGTTCCGCGCGAATCGCGATCTACTTGTGCGAACGATCTGCTTGCTGGCGATGTTTAATATTTTCACTGCACAAAGTACCGCTTTTGGACCGGAGCTACTGGCAGCCAATTCAATTTTGATTCAGCTTCATTATATGATGGCTTATTTCTATGACGGTTTTGCTAATGCAAGCTCGATTTTTGCGGGGCGTGCCAAAGGGGCTGGAAATATACGTTTGTTGCGTCGGAGCGTGCAACTTGCTCGAACATGGACGTTGTTAACAGCGCTGCTCCTTACGCTCATTTATGGTGCAGGCCGTGAATTATTTGTTCGTTTATTTAGCGATAATGAGGCTGTGATTCGTCTGGCGCTTGCTTATAATGGGTGGCTGTTGCTATTTCCGATCTGTGCCGGTTTCGGTCTAGTATTTTACGGAATATTTACAGGTATGACGTTAACAGCGCCCGTCCGTAACTCGATGCTGCTCGCTTTGCTGCTGTATATCGTAGCCTGTCTGATTCTGGTGCCGTTGTATGGTAATCATGGGTTGTGGGTAAGCTTTCTACTGTTTGCGGTTGGGCGGTCTCTGTTTCTCGTTATGTATGTGCCTGGTTTGGAGAAACGATTTGCTGGACATACAGCAGAGCGTGCCGAATCAACGGGATGATATAGCGTTTGGAAAGACAGTACAAAATGATGTAAATATGGGAAAGGCTATCGGGAGCGCTCGATAGCCTTTTTGAGTTAAGTATGTTGCGTAGTGCAAATAATTGATTTTGGAGCGGGCGAGCTAAATCGTCGATACGGGTCATAGTAAGCGCTGAGGTTAATGAAGCAGGAAATGAGGATGAATGGGGAAAAGTAGAAGTGACAGGTAAGAAGTAAAAAGTAAAAAGTAAACCATTAGAAGTAAGCCATGAGCAATGAATCATGAGAGGTGAACAGCTAATAGGAACATAAAATAAAAAAATAGCTCAGGTCTTTCGGCTTATTTTTGCCATGACTGCGGACGGTTATTCGCTTTGCCATGTTAGATATGATAAAATAAGAACAAAAAAGGGAACATATGATCTTGTTACTGGAGGGGAATGTGATCATGAACGAGATGATGAAGCCGCCGGCAGAGGTGCTGTATGAACAGGAATTACACGCATTACGTCAGGAAGATAAGGGGAAGCGTCCACCGAACTGGCAGTTATCGCCCCCATACATACGAGATTTTATTATTGGACGAGATCGACCTGCGCTGCTGAATGGCGAGCAGGTGCCGATCACACGTAAGTTTTACGGTAACGATATTTTGATTGAACGCGCGATTGTTACGCTGGCGGGTAATCGCGGATTAATGCTGGTCGGTGAACCCGGTACAGCGAAGACGATGTTAAGTGAGCTATTGTCAGCGGCAATTTCCGGTACAAGCACGAATACGATTCAAGGCACAGCCGGGACGACCGAAGATATGATCAAGTATTCGTGGAATTACGCATTACTGCTGGACAAAGGACCTTCTGAACAGGCGCTTGTGCCCTCTCCCCTGTATCACGGTATGAAACATGGTGTCATCACCCGATTTGAGGAAATTACACGCTGTCCATCTGAAGCACAGGACAGTCTGATTAGTATGTTAAGTGATAAAGTGATGAATATTCCCGAGCTGGAAGGCGGCGTATTATTTGCGAAGCCGGGCTTTAATGTGATCGGCACAGCTAATATTCGGGATAAAGGTGTCAATGAGATGAGTAGCGCGCTTAAGCGCCGCTTTAACTTTGAGACGATTAAGCCGATTGGCAATGTGAAAATGGAAGCGCAGATTATCGCAGCACAGGCGCATAATTTACTACTGCATAGCGGTATCGATATTCCGATTGAACGTGAAGTGGTGGAGTTACTGGCAACCACTTTTATGGAGCTACGTACAGGTAAAACAAAAGAAGGTTATAAGATCGATATTCCACAATCGGTAATGAGTACAGCGGAAGCGGTATCCGTTTATGTGCAGAGCGCTATGACTTCTTACTATTATGAGGATGGCGGAGTAACGATGGATCGGCTTGTGCAAAATATGCTCGGTACAGTAGCTAAAGAAGATGAAAAGGATCTGGGCGCACTTAAAACGTATTTTTCCAGAGTTGTGAAGGAACGTGCCGGACAGGATACCATGTGGGCTGCTTATTATGAAGCGAAAAAGTGGATTTGATGTATCAAATATGGATCGAATATATCGAAATGGATCTCATGTATCCATATGGAACAGATATATAAACGATGTATCGTTTGATTAGATGATTGGATGATCTAATCATCATAAGCAGACAGCTATATATCTGAAACTACGTCTTCGGAAAATACAATCGTAGTGGGAAAAATGTACATTATGATCATGGATCGTAAGGTGGAGGTGAATGCGAATGGATGGCTTACAATCTCAGCAGGTCTATAAGTCTGTACGGGATGATCGTTTGGAATCGGTGAAAGATGCCCCTGACAAGCTACAGTCGAAACAGGACATGATCGATCATGATCTCACTTCTGCGGATGAACGAAAACGTTTGGAGGCGTTGTTTCGGCAACAGGTGTTTAATGCAGATGCAGGTGTGCTGTATATGCCGATTCGCCACCATAGTCCGGGCTGTGCGTACCATCTGCTACGCACGATTGCCGATTATAAGCCAGAGGTGATTTTGATTGAAGGCCCGGAAGCGGGGAATCCACTCCTCTCTGTACTGGCTGATCCAGCGACTCGTACACCTGTCAGTTTATACTATACATATGAGCAGGGAGAAGAACGAGGTGCATTTTATTTTCCATTGCTTGCGTATTCACCAGAATATATTGCCATCTGTGAAGCAGTAAGGCGCGGCATACCTGCATCGTTTATCGATCTGAATTATCGTGCCCCACAAGCGGTACATAAGAAGCGATCATCAGAGGAGGATCAACCGAACGAACAGGGAACTGAACAGGGAAGCTCTTATCAGGATGAGACGCTGTTAACCGGTTCTTCGTTTATGAATCGGCTGTGCGCTGCGCTTCATTGTCGCAGCTTTGATGAATTATGGGATCGCTGGTTTGAAGCAGGAGCTGTGGATGCGGTGACAGAGCGCTATGTCGAAGAAATCTTTTTGTATTGCTCGCTGTCCAGACGTTGTTATACGACCGAGCAACTGGAGCGGGATGGGACGCTGGCGCGCGAGCGTCATATGCTGAAGCATATCGAAGCGGCGCGTCAGCAATATAGCCGTGTGCTTGTGATTACTGGTGGCTTTCATACACTAGGTTTGCTTGAGCTTCAGCAGGAACCTAGTACCCTGTCTAAAGCTAGTGCAGCCGGATCAAAGGAGTGGGCGAACGAAGCGATATTTACTGGAGCATCACATAAGCAAGGTATGCAGCGCAACAAGGCAGAAAAGCCGCTCAAGGAGCAAATTTATCCGATGGTGTACACGTTTGAAGAAGCGGATCGGCTTAATGGATATGCAAGCGGAATGCCATATGTTGCTTATTACGACGAGGTCTGGACGATGATGCAAAAGGGTATTCAGCAGCCTGGCCAGCAGGCAGCGATTCGCTTGTTATCTGTATTAACGCGAGAGCTGCGCCGTGCAGAAGCGGAAGTATCGACCAGTGATGCGATTGAGGCATATAGCATGTTGCAAGGTCTGGCTGTACTTCGCGGTAAATCAGAAGGTAGTGTGTATGAACTGCTGGATGGTGTAACATCCTGCTTTATCAAAGGAGAAAGTACGCTTACATCGGTGCAACCGGTGGAGCGACTGCAACAGCTGTTAACCGGTAATCAAATCGGCGAGGTGGCAAGCAATCCATTTGCTGTACCGATTGTCGAGGACTTTAAACAGCAGGCAAACGCTTGTAAATTAAAACTACAATTTACCGGACGCCATAAGAAGATGCTTGATCTGTATACACGTCCACAGCATCGGCAGATGAGCCGCTTGTTTCATTGTATGACTTTTCTTGGGACGGAACTTGCCGTGTTTGAATCTGGCCCGGATTGGGTCGCTTATCGTGATATGAATCTGATGCGTGAAACGTGGACTTACTCGTATTCTTCGTTTACCGAAGCCCGTCTGATTGAAAATTCGATCTACGGCGGTACCATTGTAGCGGCAGCGACGAGACGATTGGAAAAGATTGCGGCAGAGTTACCAGAGCAACATAGCGGAGAGGCGGCTCGCTGGTTATTACGAGCATTGCTGATGGGTTTAGAGCACAGTGCGGACGAGTTGATTCAGCATACACGGCATGCACTGCGTCAGGATGGTAGCTTTTTGTCGCTTGCAGGGGCGCTTGTATTATTAGAACGCATGACCCAGCATCGACGTTTATTAGGTTTAGATGGAGATGCAGGCTTACCGGATCTACTGGAAGAAGCTTATGTACATACGGTAGCTGCAATGGACACGCTGGAACATGTGCATCCAGATGATCAGGCAGGAGTTGTGCAGGCGCTGAAGCAGTTGCATATGCTTGCGATGACAGGCTCAGCCAGCTTTGCAACGGAACCGTTATATGATCGGTTGCAAGAATTGCTGGAGCGCACTGGATTACCAGCTGCCTTAGAAGGCGTATCGGTAGCTATTTTATCGCGAGCAGGTATACTGCCTATGTCGGAAATTACAGAGCGCGCAAAAGGCTATATGCGCGGAACACCGCAACAGATGGCGTATACAGCAGCATATTTGCAAGGCGTATTTGCCGCAGCACGGGACGCTTTTTTGTATGATCGAGAGTTGTTGAGTGAGCTGAATGGTATGCTGTCTCGTTTGTCGCATGAAGATTTTGTGCGTATGATTCCGGAGCTGCGAATGGCGTTTACTTTTTTCACCCCAGCGGAGACGAGGACGATTGCAACGCGCGCAGCCGATTTATTCGGTTCCGCGCAGGACGTATTGGATGAGCAAGGCGTTGATGAATCGGTATTGCTGCATGCGCGAGCGACAGATGAAGCGATTCGCCAAGAACTAGTACGCTGGGGATTGATGTAGATGCGATAATGAGCATGATATCGAGAACAATGAACGTGCGTCGAACAATTAATAGTCGATCCATGAACAGTCATTGTATGAACTGCCGATCCGTGAACAGTCGATTCGTGATAGTAGTCGATTCCGGGGGAAAGGAGGCACAAGATGGATAATGAAGCAGATCATGAAACGGATAAACAGCATGATGGAGTAGAGCATAAAGCTGACCAGCAGGATACCCGATCACATCAGGAGGGGGATGCACAGCATGATCGCCAAACATTGAATCGCTGGCGGTTATTGCTTGGTGAAGCAGCAGAGCAATCGTTAAGCGGGGCGGGTGGAAGTCGTTCTGATGCCGATCATTTTCAATATCAGGAGCTGGATGAAGTGCTTGGTTATCTGTACGACCGTGAATATGGAGAAGATCAAGGTTATCGAGAACGGGGAAGTGGCGGTGGACGCGGTGCATCCCAATTAACGGTCCCTCGCTGGTTGGATCGTGTACGGCATCTTTTTCCAGCCGAAACGGTCGAAATTTTGGAAAAGCAGGCACTCGATCGGTACGGACTGAGTCAGATTTTATTCGATAAAAAAGTGCTGGAATCACTGGAGCCGAATATGGCATTGCTCAAAAATATTATGCAATTCAAAGGTCGGATGAAAGGCGACGTGCTGCGTAGCGCACGCGAGATTGTGCGACAGGTGGTGGAGCAACTGCGTCGTCAGCTGGAGCAGGATGTACGAGTTAGCGTTATCGGTAAGCGTCATCGCTACACAGCGAGCCGGACACGCTCGATCCGCAATCTGAATTTCAAAAAAACGATTCAGCGCAATCTGAAAAATTATGACCGTGAGCGGCGCAAGCTGGTCATCGACAAGCTTTATTTTGACGGCAATCTACAGCAGCATAATCGTTGGAATATTGTGATTCTAGTCGATGAGAGCGGCAGTATGCTTGATTCTGTCATTTATAGCGCGGTCATGGCGAGTATTTTCTACCGATTGGAGACGCTGCGCACGCATTTGATTTTGTTTGATACCGAGGTGGTCGATCTGAGCGGACGCCTGGAAGATCCAGTAGATCTGCTTATGAGTGTTCAGCTTGGCGGCGGTACCCATATCGCCAAAGCGCTGCGCTATAGCGAAAAATTGATCGACCATCCGGCACGAACGATCGTCGTGCTCGTGAGTGATCTGGAAGAGGGCTATCCGATTCAGAGCATGTATGCAGCATGCAAAGATATTCTTGATGCCGGAAGCCGTCTGATCGTATTGCCCGCTTTAAATTATGAAGGTACAGCGGTCTATGATCGTAACGCTGCTCGCAGACTGACGGATATGGGTGCCGATGTAGCGGCGATTACACCTCATCGGTTAGCGGACTGGATTGGCGAGATTATTCGTTAGTGAGAACAATTGTCTTGAACGGAATAAGTAGCTGTTTACATGTGTAGCTGTATGGGCGATATCGCTATCCTAACTTAAATACCATATCGATACGATGTAATGATGCTAACTGTGCTTGCCCCTTATTTTAGCAACGACAGGAGGAATTATAATGTCTATTAGCCAAACGATTGATCCTTTGTTAGAACGCTTTGCTACCCACTTCTCGGATGAATATTCCAAAACGACCGACCGTTCTAAGCAAGTGCTTGATTTTATTACAGGTGTGACCGATCAACTGCCTGATGTGCTGCGTGGTTCTAACGACCGTTCGTATCGCACGATGGATACATTGGATAAGCTTGCTCAAAAGAAACATACAGACGCTTTTTATCGCGCTGCTTCCCTTATCCTGTACGTATCGAACAATTGGACGCAATATTATTTTGGTAACTGGTATGTGATGGAGCAGATGCTCGGATCTAGCATTGAAAAGATGACTTTAAGTAGTCGCACTTCTTCCGAATTAAATGAACAGCATGCCGAACAGGTGCTAGGGCTGATCTCTCGTTATAGCGGTGAGGACGTTATACATCGCGCATTTCAAGCACTGCTATCTAGCAGTTATCTACAGCCATCTGGAGCGAAGCCCAAGCATCGATCCGAGACAGCAGCAAGATTGGATCATTCCATACAGTTACTGCTAATGATGCGCTTTTACAGCAAGCATGATCCGGTTTACATAAACACATTAATAGATACACTCCCCCCACTACTGCAAGCCTTACTAAAACATGATGGGGATGCATTAGAACATGAACTCCGTAACATTTTGCAGTTCCTTTTGCCAACAACGACACAAACGAAGGACAATGCCAGCGAGCTTGACCTGAAAGAAGACTGGTTGCTTGCAAGGCGTGAAGCAATCTGGAATAAAACCTTTCCCGATCAGCCGTTTGCCCAGGCGACCGGGCGTATTAGCCGTGATGATCGTTATCGTGAGCTTGCTTATGTCAATATCGCTTTTTTCTATTTGCTTAAATTATATGGCGGTAAAACAGAGCTGTTGGAACAGAATAATCGTATAGTAACGGCTGTATTGAACACCTTACGAGCGTTGCATGAAGCATTGCCATTAGAAATTCGGGAATCGTTGACACAGCTAGATTCAAGTAACCGAAATGCGGATACGGCTGTAGAAGGCATTTTACCATTGGATGAACCATTTGGGTTAATCGAGCTGATTCGTTCGCAATTCGGTCGTAGTGTTGCCTGGGGAACGATTCAATCTGCGATTGCAGCCCATCCTGAACATGCTAAACGTGCTTATGAGATTAGTAAAAGCTCTTTTATCCGTGTATTGATTGTCAAAATATTAATGGATAGCGGTGAGATAGAGCGCAATGACGCATTGCTGGAACAATATGTGTTGGACGTGCTGGAAGACAAGTATGAGAGCAATGGTACTGCTCATAAGCTGGCGAAGTACTTGCGCGGCGAATTTAGGGTAGACAGTATGCGTCGTGATCAACAAATGCATTCGATCTGGTCGGGTAAAAACTCGGACCCAAAGCTGTTCAAAATGATGTATGTGCTTTCGTATTTGCCGATAGAATCCGAGTTCATGCGTCGTTTTCTCATGCTGGTGGCACAGCTGGATCTCGGCACGATGAATGTACTCTCCAATCTGTACCGCTCTCCCTTTTTCAAAGGAAGTCAGGTGCTGGAAGTGTATGGGGATGATCCAGAGATCAATACGGAGCATATGCTAAATGAAATGCTACTGCTACAAGGGCATCAGGAATATTACTATATTTCGATTCCAGAGCTGGAATATCGTGCGTTGATTCGAGGTGATGTTGATCAGGTGCTGAAGCAGTACAATAAGCTGATGGTAGATGGACGTGCACTCGTTATCGAAACATTGTTGAACGAGTCGCTCGACACAAAGCGGTTGGCTCAGGTGCTCAGTCTGGGTATGGGCGACAGTTCTAAGCGCATCAGCAGCCTTGCCCGGACGGAATTTGCCCGTCTTGCTAATGCAGAGCTATATACCGCTATTTATACGCAGGAAAAGAAAGCAGGCATCAAAGAAATGGTGCTGAATGCGATTCGTAGCTTGCCGGATGCACGTCCTCTATTTGAAGAATTATTGAAAAAAGAAAAATCTGACGCTTTCCGTTCGTTGCTGGAAGTGTTGATCCATACAGCTGATCAACGTCCAGAAATCGCTCATGCTGCGCTGGCAGAACGTGCAGATGCCAAAAAGTTGAAACAGATCGAGTGGTTGCCAGTGGAACAGCTACCTCAGCTGAGCTCTACCAGCGGTGAAACGCTGGCGAACAATGACGATCTGAAGCGCTATCTATTGCTGCAATCGATTGATTATAATAGCTCGCCTAATGAACGACTGCGCGAGGTGGAGCAGTATGCGTCAGCACAATCGCTGGCAGATCTGTCTGCCGCACTGGTAGAACTATGGTTACAGCAAGGCGCATCAGCGAAGGAGAAATGGGTGCTCTATCTGGCGAGCATGTTCGGCGACCGCCGCATCATTAATCTGCTAGGTGGTCAGATTAAGGAATGGACGGAGAATAGTCGTGGTGCGATTGCCGCAGAATCGGTGCGTGTACTCGCCTATTTAAATGATCCTGCTGCCTTAATGGTTATCGATAAGCTGTCCCGCACGATCAAAAACCGTCAGGTCAAAACGGCGGCGACTGAATCGCTTCAGCTTGCGGCGGAAAATATGAACCTAACGCCAGAGCAGCTTGCCGATCGTCTTGTGACTACGCTTGGTCTGGATGAAAAGGGCGAAATGCAGTTAAGCTATGGCGAGCGTTCGTTTACCGTAAAAGTAGGGATGGATCTGCAACTGCAAGTCATTAATGATGAAACAGGCAAACCAGCGAAAAGTCTGCCTGCTGCCAATCAAAAAGATGATGCTAGCCTGGCAAAAGCAGCAAAGGCTACCTTCACACAGCTTAAAAAAGATTTGAAAACGATGGTCGCATTGCAATCGCAGCGTTTGGAAGAGTCGCTATCCAAACGCAGATTGTGGACGGGAGCAGAGTGGAAGACGCTGTTTGTCGATAATATCATTATGCGTCAGTTTGCGATTGGTCTGGTATGGGGTGTATATGCAAATGGTGAGCTTACAGATACATTCCGCTACATGGAAGATGGAACGTTTAATACCGTTGATGAAGATGAATATGCATTCATGGATGGGGCGCAGATTAGTCTGGTGCATCCGCTAGAGCTGTCGACGGAGCAAATTACTGCTTGGAAAACGCAGCTGGAAGATTATGAGGTTGTACAACCGTTCAAGCAGTTAGAGCGCCGCATGTATAAGCCAAGCGACGAAGAAGAGAATCAGCGAGAATGGGCAGCATTGCCACAGGAAGAATACTCGCCTACAGGTTTCCCGAGTGCGCTGGAGCGCTATGGCTGGTATAAAGGGCGCGCAGAGGATGGCGGCTTTTATTACGAGCTGTTTAAGCAGTATGATGGTATCGTTGCCGAATTGCAGTTCAGCGGTACAAGCATTTCTTATTATGGAGAACTGGACGATATTACGCTGGAAGCACTACGATTTATTCGTACCACAGATAAAGGAACATGGTATAAAGACTATTCCAACGATACCGGCCTGCTTTTAAAAGACGTGCCTGCACGTATGTTCAGTGAAACGATCTATGATATTTTGCGCGCAGCTGGACAGACAGAGTAATCGACGCTGGAGGTGGATGTGAAAATGGAGTCCTTTGCGACACGTCTGAGCGCTTTTATCGCTGGTTGTACAGAGGATTATCTGATCCGGTATGCTAACAAAGGGCTTTATAATCGGGCAAACAAAGATATCGACAAAGGCATAACTGCACAATACGAGTGGACAGAGCAGGGAACTGTAACATGTACACTCAGCGATGACCATATCGTTCATCTAGCCGATGACATCGAGCAATGCACCTGTACGTGCCCAGCCGAGCAGCTATGCAAACATATATTGATTGCTATTATATATGAACAACGTCACCATTTGATTGGTTCTGGTTCTGGTTCTGGTTCTGGTTCTGGTTCTGGTTCTGGTTCTGGTTCTGGTTCTGGTTCTGGTTCTGGTT